>CAMDKD010000010.1 GCA_945901125.1 Bordetella parapertussis | reverse complement strand
GCAAAAGAACCACTGCTTACCTCGCATATTACAAAAACGACGGTAGTGACGGTGCTACAACTGCAACCCTTAACAGTACCAGTAGCAATAGTACAACTCGTTTAATTCTTATCCACAGCTTCTAATCTCTCGCTGGCGTCAAGCCAGTTAGGATTTTGAAACTTTAAACCCGCTGTAGAAATACAGCGGGTTTTTTGCTGTCAGTACACTGACATACTGAGACCGCGCACAATTCCATCAACAATGAAACAATCTTCAGTCATCAGATATTCAGCGGCTTGGCTGTGCTTGGCAGTACTGATTCATTTGCTTATAGGATTTTCCATTGAAATGTCGGTGGATGAGGCGCACTATGTTTTGTATGCAAAACACTTAGCCTGGAGTTATTTTGACCACCCGCCTTTGGTCGGCTGGGCGCAATGGCCATTTGTTCAACTGACAAGTACGGCGGGCCTCATCAGGATATTGCCTGAATGTTTATGGTTGGTATCTTTGTTTCTGGTGTACCTGAACACCAAAGCATTGCGTGATTGGATGCAGGCTCAAGCTGAGTCAAACAGCGTTGAATTGCCTTCCCCTCAAGTCAGCGGGTGGCTGGCGGCGGTCGGCATCTCGCTGGCCTTGCTGCCGCATTTGCTGGCCATCAGTTTATTGCCTGACACGCTGTTGACCACGCTCAGTCTGGGTTTGATGCTGCTGTCATTTCGCTGGGTCAATCAGCAGGAATTTAACGGCTGGCATTGGCTGTTGCTGGGCGTGTTGTTGGGATTGGCTGGATTAAGCAAGTACACCGCGGTGTTTGCGGCGTTGGCTGTCGCACTGGTGTTTGCTCTCAGCGATAGAAAAATACCTTTTGACAGCGTCTGGCCTTGGACAACGATAGCCATTGCCATGGTGCTTGTCAGTCCGGTTTTTTATTGGAATGCCGTCAACGACTGGATGTCTTTCAAATACCAATTGGCGCACGGCAAAGGTGACGCGTGGCAATTCCACAAATTACTGGCGTTTTGTGTAGTTCAAGCTATTTGCTTCGGCCCGTTGATGATTTACGGAGCTTATGTTTTTGTGAAACGCTATAAAACATACGCCTCACCCGTGTTGATCGCGCTGCTTGGTTTTTTCTTGCTGCCCTTTGGCGTGTTCGCTGCATTGTCCGGTTCGGGTGGATTGCCGCACTGGACCACGCCGGCATGGTTTTGCCTGGCGCCGTTTGCAGGCGTGGGTTTGGCATTTGTCTGGGAAAAGACAAATTCACGTGTCATTCAAACTCTGGCAGCGTTGCAAGCCCTCTTGTTCTCTGCCGGGGTAGTTGTGGTGTTCTCGGGTGGCGTACCTTTCACCCACCTCAAGCCCAATCCTTTTGCTGATGTGTATGGGTGGGAAAACGCAGGCTTACGGGCCAAAGAACTCGCCCAAAGCCATGGAACTGATGCTGTTGCAGTCAAAAACTGGAGCCTGGCCAGCCGCGTGGCTTGGTACGCTTACCCCACTACGGTTTATGTGATTGACAACCACCACGACCAGTTTGAAATCTGGTTCGGTCGACCGGCGCCGGGGCAGCGTGTGGTGTTTATCCAATGGTCTGAATTTGCCGATGATGACCAAGCGGCTGACTTCGAGTCGTGTGAGCCGCTGGAAAGCATGCAAACCACGCGTTTAGGTAAATCATTGGCAAGCTTCAATTTCAGTTTATGTACGTTTAAATAGCGTGTTGTTCGTCTCAGTGAACCTGGTTGTTCACTTGCAAGACAATAGAGGCAACTATTTATATTCTTGGATATGACAAATACGCTGACTCTCACCCACCCCGACGACTGGCACGTACACCTGCGAGACGGCGACGCACTCGCCGCTGTTGTCCCGCACACTGCCGCGCAATTTGCCCGCGCCATCGTCATGCCAAACCTCAAGCCGCCGGTCACCACCACCGCACAGGCCATGGCTTACCGCGAACGCATACTTGCAGCACTGCCGGCTGGCAGTGACTTTCAACCGCTGATGACGCTGTACCTGACAGACCAAACCCCGGCGGAGGAAATTGCCAAGGCGTACGAGGCCGGTGTGGTTGCCGTCAAGCTATACCCCGCGGGTGCCACCACCAACAGCAGCGCAGGCGTCACCGATTTGCGCCACACGCGCGCCGCGCTTGAGGCCATGCAGCGCGCAGGTATGCCTTTGCTGGTGCACGGCGAAGTCACCGATCCGGAGATTGATTTGTTCGACCGCGAGGCGGTATTTATAGACAAACACCTGGTGCCTTTGCGCAAAGATTTTCCTGAGCTGAAAATCGTCTTCGAGCACATCACCACGCGCGAAGCCGCGCAGTATGTGGCGCAAGCCGGTGCGCATACCGCTGCCACCATCACGGCTCACCATTTGCTGTTCAATCGCAATGCCTTGTTTCTCGGTGGCGTACGTCCGCACTATTACTGTTTGCCGGTGCTCAAACGTGAAGTGCACAGACAGGCCTTGTTAAAAGCCGTGGGTTCAGGCAGCGACCGCTTCTTTTTAGGCACAGACAGCGCGCCGCACGCCACGCATTTGAAAGAACACGCCAGCGGCTGCGCCGGTTGTTACACCGCTTTGTCGGCGCTGGAGTTGTATGCGCAAGCGTTTGACAGCATCAACGCTTTGGACAAGCTTGAAGGCTTTGCCAGCTTTCACGGCCCGGACTTTTACGGTCTGCCACGCAATACCGGCACAGTCACTTTGAAGCGCGAGGCTTGGACATTGCCAGAGGAATTACCGCTGGGCCAGGCTAGCATCAAGCCCTTGTGTGGCGGTGAAACACTGGCCTGGCAGCTGGCCGTCGACTGACTCTGTGTTTCACATAGACTGGCAGCAACCCTGGTTTATGCCGTGGGCGCCGTACGGTGAGAAAGTGCAACTGCATTGGCAAGCGCAGCCTGAGCAATTGCACCTGGCTTTGAACCTGTCATTGCCGCATGGGCTTGAACCGCATATTTCAAGCAAGCTGAACGACACGCAAAAAAAAACGCCGGACGCATCTGTTTCAACTGCATTCAGTTTTGTGCCGCAACAAGATTTTCCAGCGGACACTGCGTACGAGTCCTTTGTTTTTCAGCACCGGAAAATTCCCACGCGTAACAATGCCCACGACTTCTTCAACGGCTTGTGCTGGCTGCGTTTTCCGCAAACCAAAGCGCAACTGAACTTCTTGCAAGCCCAGACTATCGCCACACAAGGTGTGGGCGCACATCGCGGCGCATTGCGGGATGCACTCACGTTGTTTGATGAAAACACTGCCTTGTTGTGCGCGCCTGCGTCATTGTGGGAGGCGTTGAAAAACAAACAGTGGCTTGAACTTTTTGTCACAAACCGGGATGCTTGGCAACAAGTGAAACTTGTTTTATTCGGTCACGCACTGTTGGAAAAGTTTTTACAACCGTACAAAGGCATTACCGCGCACGTGTTGTGTTTGCCCATGCCTGTGTTGATCAGTGATGAAGAAGTTGACGCCTGGTTGTGTCAACAACTGACAGCAACTTTTTTGCAAACCAAACCCTTTTTGCCCATGCCGCTGGCAGGGGTTCCCGGTTGGTGGCCGCAGAATGAAACCCCTGCTTTTTTTGAGGACAAAAAAGTGTTCAGAGATTGAAAAACAAGGGAACACCCTTACATTCACCGCATCTGGCCTGATTGTGTGGGCCGGTTTAAAAGGACTTCATGAAACGCATTTTTCTTTTGATCGCCACCAACCTTGCCGTCATGCTGGTGCTGGGCATAGTCGCCAGCCTGCTGGGCGTGAATCGATTTTTGACGGCCAATGGCTTGAACCTCACCGCCTTGCTCGGCTTTGCCGCCATCATGGGCTTTGGCGGGGCATTCATTTCTTTGTTGATCAGCAAGCCCATGGCCAAGTGGACCACAGGCGCGCAAGTCATCACTCAGCCGCAAAGTGCTGATGAAGCATGGTTGGTTGACACGGTGAAACAACTGTCGCAACGCGCGGGCTTGGAAATGCCCGAGGTCGCTATTTACGAAGGCGAACCGAATGCGTTTGCCACCGGCGCTTTCCGTAATTCGGCTTTGGTCGCAGTGTCCACCGGTTTGCTACAAGGCATGACACGCGAAGAGGTCGAAGCGGTGTTGGCGCACGAAGTCGCGCACATACAAAACGGCGACATGGTCACGCTGACATTGGTGCAAGGCGTACTCAATACCTTTGTGGTGTTCCTCAGCCGCGTCATCGGTTATGCGGTGGATAGCTTTCTTCGCAAAAACGACGAGCAAAACACCGGTCCCGGCATCGCTTATTACGTGACCAGCATAGTTCTCGATATTGTGCTCGGTATCGCAGCCAGCATCGTGGTGGCCTGGTTCAGCCGCCAGCGTGAATTCCGCGCTGACGCAGGTGCAGCCGCATTGATGGGCCGCAAACAACCCATGGTCAATGCTTTGACACGTTTGCAGTACATGCAGTCTGAAGGCCTGCCTCCGAGTTTGCAAGCCATGGGTATCAGCGGCGGCTTAGGCAAGATGTTTTCTTCACATCCGCCGTTGGAAGAGCGGATTGCGGCTTTGCAGGCGAATTGAAATTCGGACGTTTTTGACCGATAATATGCTTTCGATTCATGACTGGAAACGAATTCTTCCGACGATTGAAAGCGCTGGGAAAGGCACGCGGAATTCCGGTTCTGCGTGACGCTTCCCGGGGCAAGGGTAGCCATGAAACGGTTTATTTTGGTCAAAGGTTCAGTGTCCTTCGCAATCCCAAAGATGAGTTGAAAACCGGAACCTTGCATGCAATGTGTAGCCAACTAGGCATCAAAATAAATGATTTGTAAAAGGCCTTCGATATGAATCAATTCGAGTATGCGGTCAAACTTACTGTCAGTGATGAGGGTGGTTGGGTGGTGACTTGCCGCGATTTGCCTCAATTGATCACGCAAGGGGATGACTTATCTCAAGCCTTGGCTGAAGCTGTGGATGCCATGGATGAAGTTTTTGCTACCTACATGAAAGCCGGTTTGATTTTTCCGTCACCGAGCAAAGCGCGACGCAGTGAGCACTTGGTTTCGCCTCCTGCGGATACGGTAGCTAAGGCCGCTTTGTATGTCGCCATGACCGAAGCTGGCATAACCAATGTTGAATTGGCCAACCGATTGGGCATTGATGAAAAAGCGGTCAGAAGATTGCTTGATCCTCACTACGGCTCCAAACTGCCTCGCATTGCCCAGGCCATTGCCGCATTGGACAGACGTCTGGTCATAGGCTTACAAGCTGTTTAACTGACAGTGTTTATCGCTAATGCTTGCTGAATGGCGTGACGCGCCACCTTAGGTTTAGGGCACTTAGGCAGATCAAACCAGCTGCGCACATCTTCTTCCAAGCCTACGCCGTGCATGTAGTTGTAAATCGCTTTCTTCAGGCCGCGCCCCAGCAAGTCGTGGTCGGTACCGCTGGGGTCGACAAAGCCCACATCGTTTTGCGCAAAACCACCCGCTGGTAATGGCAACAAACTCACACCATAAGCAGACGGGTTCATGCCCACAGGCGAATGCACAGTGCAAGCAAAGCGGTGAAAAAAACCGCTGTGTATGCAGCCGTTTTCAAACAATTGGCGCACATACTCCAGCGAGTCCACCGTGTCTTGCACGGTTTGTGTAGGAAAGCCGTACATCAGGTAAGCGTGCACCAGCACACCGGCACGCGCAAAGCCTTGCGTCACGCGCGCTACTTGCGCCACGGTCACGCCTTTTTGCATCAGCGAGAGCAAGCGGTTGGAAGCCACTTCCAGGCCGCCCGACATGGCAATGCAACCGCTCTCGGCCAGTAACTCGCACAAGTCCGGGGTGAAGGTTTTCTCGAAGCGGATATTGCCCCACCAAGTGAGTTGCAACTGACGCCGCAGTATTTCTTCTGCCATGGCTTTCAGTGCTTTGGGCGGCGCTGCCTCATCGACAAAATGAAATCCGGTTTGGCCGGTTTCTGCTATGACACGCTCTATACGATCGACCAGCGTGGTCGCTGTGGCTGCGTCGTAGCGCGAGATGTAGTCCAGCGACACATCGCAAAAACTGCATTTCTTCCAATAGCACCCATGAGCCACGGTCAATTTGTTCCAGCGTCCGTCGCTCCACAGTCTGTGCATGGGATTGAGCATGTCGAGCAAAGACAAATACGAGTGCAACGGTAAGCCGTCCCAGGTCGGCGTGCCCACATCGTCAAACGCCACATCCGGTTCTGACCAGTTGATGTATTTCACCGCGCCATCCACGCGGACAAAACTCCGCACTAAGCGTTGTTGTGAACGCTGACCTTGCACGTGTTCAATCAATGACAACAGTGGGCGTTCACCCGCGTCTAAAGTCACCACGTCGACAAAGTCAAACAAGCGCGGTTCTTGCAAAGAACGCAGTTCCGTATTCACATAACCGCCGCCCAGACAAACCTTTACTTCAGGGTGATGCAGTTTGATGGTTTGTGCGATACGAAGAGCGGCATACACCGCGCCCGGAAACGGCACAGACAACAAGACCAGCGTGGGCTGATGTTCTTGCATGGCTTGCAGCGTGAGTTGCTGCAACAGCGTATCAATCAAATTCGGCGGCGCGGCCAGTGCATTGGCGAGCGCATCAAAACTCGCCTGGCTACCGGCCAGCGATTCGCCGTAGCGCACGAATTCAAAACGCGTATCTACCGCGTCACGCAACACATCGGCAATGTCATTCAAGTACAGCGTGGCCAGATGCCGCGCTCTGTCTTGTTGACCCAAAGCACCGAAGGCCCAGCCGAGTGCGTCGCCACTCTCATCATCAAATGCATCAAGCGAGGCAAAGCGCGGGCCTTCAGGCAGAAAACCACGCCCGGCGATGCGGTGACACAACGTGGCGTCGCGCCCTTGCAAAAACGCAATCGTCGGTGCAATGCTTTGCTGGTAACGCGGGAAATGGTCTAGAAACGCGTTCACGCTGGCGCTGCGTTCGGCTTCGGGCAAAGCCATTGCAACGTCCCGTACTTGCGCCAGACAACCGGGCGTCAACAACTGCAACACCAAAGCCAGCGCTAAATCGACTTGCTGCGCTTCGATGCCACGCTCACGCAAAAAACCCGTGAGGTATGCGGTGGACGGGTAGGGCGTATTGAGTTGCGTCATCGGCGGGATGACGCTGAGCACGCGCACCTGTGCGGGCGTTACAGCAGAGGCGGCGTGCAAAGTCAGACGGTCAGACAAACATCAAAAAATATCATGCAGGCAAATAGCCTTCAACCGACAAATAGCGCTCGCCGGTGTCGTAGTTAAAGCCCAGCACCTTGGCGCCGGCTGGCAACTCGGGCAGCTTTTGTGCAATCGCAGCCAGCGTAGCGCCGCTGGAAATACCGACCAGCATGCCTTCTTCGCGCGCCGCACGCCGGCCGTATTCACGCGCGTCTTCGGCGTCGACTTGAATCACGCCGTCGAGCAAAGCTGTGTGCAGATTTTTCGGAATAAAGCCTGCGCCTATGCCTTGTATGGGGTGAGGCGAGGGTGCGCCGCCTGAGATCACCGGCGAGGCCTTAGGTTCAACCGCAAACACTTGCAACTGCGGCCATTTCTCTTTCAGTATTTGTGCGCAGCCGGTCAAGTGGCCACCGGTGCCGACACCGGTGATGATGGCGTCCAGTCCATCGGGGAAGTCAGCCAGAATTTCCTGGGCTGTTGTGCGCAAATGCACGGCGATATTGGCCGGGTTTTCAAACTGCTGCGGCATCCACGCGCCGGGCGTGCCGTCTACCAGTTCCTGGGCGCGGGCGATGGCACCCTTCATGCCTTTTTCGCGCGGCGTCAAATCGAATGTTGCGCCATAGGCCAACATCAAACGACGGCGCTCGATACTCATGCTGTCGGGCATGACCAAAATCAATTGATAGCCTTTGACCGCGGCCACCATGGCCAGACCGACGCCGGTGTTGCCTGAGGTGGGTTCAATGATGGTGCCGCCGGGTTTTAAGATGCCGGACTTTTCGGCGTCTTCGATCATGGACAAAGCGATACGGTCTTTGATGGAGCCCCCGGGGTTGCTGCGTTCTGACTTGATCCACACGTTGTGATTCGCACCGAACAAACGGTTCATGCGTATATGCGGTGTGTGGCCTATGGTCTCCAGGATATTGTTGGCTTTCATTGATTTACTCCTTGTTCAGTGTGAGGGATTTTGCAACAGTTGCAAAGCCAGCGCTTCGCCGAGCTTAATGCCGTCAACAGCAGCAGAAAGTATGCCGCCTGCATAGCCTGCGCCTTCGCCGCCCGGGTAGAGGCCGCGCAGGTTCGGGCTTTGCAAACCGGCGTCGCGTTCTATGCGCAATGGCGATGAAGTGCGCGTTTCCACGCCCGTCAACACCGCATCTGCGCGGTCAAAGCCTTTGATTTTTCGCCCGAACACAGGCAAAGCTTCGCGCATGGCGTCTGTCGCATAAGCGGGCAGCACGTTGTGAAAACTTGTCATGTGCACGCCGGGTTTGTAAGAAGGTTCGACATTGCCTAAAGCCGTTGACGGCTTGCCCGCCAGTAAATCGCCCACCAGTTGCGTCGGTGCTTTGTAATTGCTGCCACCCGCCACATAAGCCGCAGATTCCAACTGACGTTGCAACACCATGCCGGCCAGCGGATGAAAACCGTCGGCGGTATCGTGTGTGTCCAGGCGAACTGCGTTGCCCAGTTCCTGCCCCAGCGTGGCTTCAAAAGACGCTGCATCTGTCGGGTAATCACTTGGGTCAATACCGACGACGATGCCTGCGTTGGCATTTCGTTCGTTGCGTGAGTATTGGCTCATGCCGTTGGTGACCACGCGTCCGGCTTCGCTGGTGGCCGCCACCACGGTG
Organism: Bordetella parapertussis; assembly: GCA_945901125.1. Classification (GTDB taxonomy): domain Bacteria; phylum Pseudomonadota; class Gammaproteobacteria; order Burkholderiales; family Burkholderiaceae_C; genus Limnohabitans. Next base: position 71,679 of record CAMDKD010000010.1, on the reverse strand, counting down.
CCGCCTGGGCACATGCAAAAGCTGTACACCGCGCGACCGTTGGCCGCGTGGTGTACCAGTTTGTAATCAGCCGCGCCCAGCATGGGGTGACCGGCGTGCATGCCCCAGCGCGCTTTGTCGATCAAACCTTGCGGGTGTTCGATGCGCACGCCTATGGAAAACGCTTTGGCTCTCATCGCCACGCCATGTCTGTGCAACATGGTGAAGCTGTCGCGCGCGCTGTGCCCAAGCGCCATCACCACGTGTTGCGCTTGCAAGCTGTAACGCTCGCCGCTGTCTTGTTGCAGTACGTGCAGCGCTTGCATTTGCCGTTGCACGTCTTGCGTTTCATATGAAATATCGACCACGCGCTGGTTGAACCGCACTTCACCACCGAGCCTGATGATGTGTTCGCGCAAACCTTCAACCACCTTGACCAGTTTGAACGTGCCTATGTGCGGATGCGCCGCCCACAGTATTTCCTCGGGTGCGCCGAAATTCACAAACTCTTGCATCACCTTGCGACCCAGATGGCGCGGGTCTTTGATTTGGCTATAGAGCTTGCCGTCGGAAAACATGCCTGCGCCGCCTTCGCCGAATTGCACATTGCTCTCGGGCTTGAGCACTGACTTGCGCCACAAACCCCAGGTGTCTTGCGTGCGTTGGCGCACCGGCGGGCCGCGCTCAATGACGATAGGTTTGAGCCCCATTTGCGCCAGCACCAACGCGGCAAACATGCCGCAAGGCCCGAAGCCGACCACCACCGGGCGCTGGCCGTCAACCGGGCTCCAATCGGCAGGCGCTTGCACCGGCGCGCGCCACACCATGTCGGGCGTGGCTTGTATCTGCGTATTCGCGGCGTGCTGCAGCAGCAGTTGTGTTTCTTGCGCTGCACTTTGCAGCGAGATATCGACGATGTAAACCACCAGTAGGTTTTGCTTGCGCGCGTCGAAACTGCGTTTGAACACCGACAGCGTGGCGATGTCTTGGGTGGCGATGTTCAAAGCATGTGCGGCCAATTCGTGCAACACAGCATCAGGGTGCGGTGGCAGATGCCGGTCGGCATCGGTTTCGGCGGGGGCATCAGCTGGGCGAGGCAGTTGCAGTGGCAGGGCCGACAAAGGCAGCTTGAGTTCGGATAAGCGGATCATTTGCGGGGCCCGTGGTTATCGGGCAGTGGCGGTGTGAATTTAAGATTTTAGGCGGGCCGGGCTGTCCCGACTTCTAAAACGGCTGTCATGCGTTTATTGACCTCATGGGCTTGAAAAAAACGCTTCAATGTCATAACATACAAGCATTGCTATTTCAGGAGACTCACCATGAGCCTGAACACCTATTCCAGCCGCGAATTCACCCGCGACGTCAGCGCCGCCAAACGCGCCGCCGAGCGCAGCCCGGTCATCATCACCGACCGGGGCAAACCGTCTTACGCCTTGTTAAATATCCGTGATTATTACCAGTTGTGCGGAACGCAGGACGTGACTTTGCTGACCTGCATGGACGCCATTCAAGGCAGTGAGGGTTTGGACTTTGAGCCAACGCGGGTTGACATTCGCACGCCGGACGCAGACCTGGGTTGATGCACCGTGTACTTGCTGGATACCAACGTCATTTCAGAATTGCGTCACGGCAAACCTAAACAATCGCAAGCGGTGCGCGCTTGGTCGGCAGATAAAGAAATGAACCGCTTGTACTTGTCGGCCATCACGGTGCTCGAGTTGGAAAAAGGCGTTCAAGCGTTGGAGAGAAAACAGCCACCGCAAGGCAGTGCGTTGCGCGATTGGCTAGACCGCGTGAAGTTTGCATTTGCAGATCGCATACTGCCGTTCACCCAAGACACTGCGGTTTTGTGCGCAGGTCTGCATTTCCCTGACCCCAAGCCCGAGCGCGACGCCATGATTGCCGCCACCGCCTTGCAGCACCGCATGGCGCTGGTCACGCGCAATGTGGCGGATTTTGAAAATACAGGGGTTGCGTTGATCAATCCTTTTGAAACATAAGCAGATAATGGGTATGTGAAGCTCGCTAGGCCGTCGCTGGTGCAATCTGGGAAACCAGGCACTGGAGGAACGTCCGGACTGCACAGGACAGCGCAGGAGGTAATACCTCTCCACCGTGAGGTGAGGATCAGAGCAACAGAGACGAGTCACTTTGGGGCCGCACCGAAGGCGTAAGTCTGAGGTACGAGTTCCAAAGTGGGTGAAACGGGCAATCTCTGCGCGCAGCAATACCAAGTAGGCCAACGTTGAGGCGGTCCGCTGAGTTGGCGGGTAGGTAGCACCGAGCCGGGCAGGCGACTCCCGGCCCAGAGGAATGACGGTCACGCGCCGGGCAACCGGCGTGCACAGAATCCGGCGTATCGGTGAGCTTCACATTTTTTAATGAGTAAATGCGTTTACAAAAATGCGTTCAAGTCAATCACATTCATACCATTGAGTTTTCTTGCTATTTCAATATCTGAGGTAAGAAAGAATTGGCACCCGTGGTGTATGGCTGTGGCAGCATGAAGAGCATCAACCATCTTCAATTGCTGTGTCGCCCGAATATGTGCTGCAAGTTCAAAAACCTGCTTGTCGTGTGAGAGCACTCGAAAGTAACCGCTATCAAAAAAGTTTTTGATGATAGTCGTTCGCTGGTTATCTTTAAGTCGCAAAGGTTTAACAAGCATTTCAGCCATGCATAAGTCACTGGAAAATGGTTGAAATAAATTTGATTCAATCGCTTGAAAAAATGGAAGACTGATATCGAAAAAAAATTCTACTCTGTCAAGAAAGTAGATTAAAGGGCTGGTATCGAAATAAACGTCTTGCCCTTCCAAAAGAGCCAAGGCATTTTCTATCTTGTCCATGTATCTCGCTCTTGCAGGATATAAGCATGAACATCGGCTGTGGTTTTCCCATAAAGACCATGGGAAATACCTGCAAATGACATCAGAGATTCACGCTGCTTAGAGGGTGCTGATGTAGTCTGAAGTGTGATGATGCCATTGCTGTATGTCACAGCAAGCCGATCATTTTCATGAATATCTGCCGCAGACACGATAGACAAAGGAAGAGTGATTTGGTGGTTTTCACCAACAATGACTTGAACCATGGCGGGCCTCCATGAATATGAGAAAGATAATTATCCTTCAAACAAATCATTTTTTGTTTGAGAATTTCAGAAAACTATTCGCCCCTGATATACGCCACATGCGCCAACAGCGAGCGCATGGCCACCGGCCACAACTGCTGAGGCACATCGTCATAAGCCAGCGGCAACCAGCTGTCCGGGTTACCTTGCGGGTTGGTTTGCATGACGCGGCGCACCTTGGCGTCACGCGTCAAACGGTGTGCTTTCAAACGCGCAATGCAATCGAGTGCGCTGTAAGCCTCGCCCCAAACATTCCCCAACACATAACCGTGCGCGGGAAGAATGAATTCCACTTGATACGCATTGCAAAGCGCAGACAATTTGTCCAATGAAGCCAGGTAGTCGCCCATGTGGCCGTCGGGCGGGTCTACCACCGTGGTGCTGCCGTTCAGTATGTGGTCACCGCTGATCAGCAAGCCGTCTTCTTCCAAAATAAAACACAAATGATTCGCTGCATGCCCGGGCGTGTGCACCACGCGCAGCGTGTGCGTGTCAGAGCCGCTGTGTAGCACCAACATATCGCCGTCATGCAGCGCATGGTCGGGCACGAAACGGCTGTGCGCGCGCGCCGTGTCTGCCGAAGCCATGCCCATGGTGCGCACCTTCACGCCGTGGTCAGCGCACAGTTGTTTCAACAATGCCGCACCCGGTGAATGGTCTGGGTGTGAATGCGTGCAGACGATGAATCGCAGATCGCCGCCGCAGGCTTGCCACAAGCGTTGAATGTGTTCGCGATCCGGTGGGCCCGGATCGATGACGATGAAACCGCTGGCGGCGTCGCCAATCAAATAGCTGTTGGTGCCGGGGCCGGTCATCATGCCGGGATTGGGCGCGGTCAGGCGTTGCACATGGGCCAGCAAGCGCACCGGTGTGTCGGATTGCCAGTCCAGGTGATGCAATATTTGCCCGTCGCGGCAGGTCAAAGCCAGTTCACCGAAAGGCGGTTCATGTTCCATGTGGCGCGAATCTTGGCCCTTCAGCCAACCGGCGCGCGGGCAACTGTGAAACCAGGGTTGCTCATTCGCACACGCAGCCAGCACCGCGTCCACGCTGTCAAACGCCTGCATGCGCTCCAGTGTACGTATGGTCGGGAAAATGATGAAAAAATCGTTGTCGCGGTGACGTTGCAATGCATCTTGCGGGCGTATCCACAGCGGTTCAAACTGTTCTTTGTCGTCGGCGACAGGGGTTTGTCCCTCGGGCATGCGCGCCACCAGAAACGGCACATCAAAGCGGCGTTTCAAATCGCGGTCGGTCACCCAGTGCGCCAGCACATACACCTGATCTGCAGCTAATTGCATGCCGCGCGCTTGAATTTGCGGCGGCAGTGATTGCAAGCGGTCAAAGCTTTGAATGTCGTTCATGTCAGCCATGCGGCCGTCCGGGTGCGTGGCCAGCAGCACGCCGAGTTCTTCAAAACTTTCGCGGATGGCGGCTATGGCTTGCGTCAATCGCAGATCCGCTTGGGTGCTGCGTCGTTTCGCCAAAGCATGTACCTCGGCGTCCGCAGCTTCTATGCCGCCGCCCGGAAACACATACGCGCCGGGCGCAAAACTCGCGCTCATCGAGCGCCGTGTCATCAGCACTTCAATGCCTTGCGCACCGTCGCGCAGCAGCAAAACAGTGGCAGCGGGTAGCGGCGTGGCGGGGGGGCGTTGGGTATGCAGTTGTAAATGAGGGCGGACCATGGCGGAGATAAGTAGTGGGTCAGGCATGATAATCGGCGCATGCGTATCCGATTTACCAAAATGCAAGGCGCGGGCAATGATTTCGTCGTGCTCGATGAAACCCGGGGCTTGCTCGGCCTGACTGCCGCCGATTACCGTTTTCTGGCCGACAGGCATTTCGGCGTCGGTGCCGATCAAATATTGAGCGTGCGCGCCGCGCCTACCCCCGACGTGGATTTTGAATACGTGATTCACAACGCGGATGGCGTCGAGGTCGAGCAATGCGGCAATGGTTCGCGTTGCTTTGTGCGCTTTGTGCGCGAACAAGGGCTGACTTCCAAAAATACAGTGCGCGTCAAAGTACACGGCGGCGTCATCACCTTGCATGAATTGCCTGACGGACAAGTGAAAGTGGACATGGGCGAACCGGTGCTGGATTTGCCGCGCATTCCTTTCAACCCGACGCATTCATCCGCAGTCAATGAAAATGGCTTGCTCTGGCGATTGCTGCTTGGTGAAACCAGCGCAGATGTGGCGGTGGTGTCCATGGGCAATCCGCATGCGGTGATGACGGTCGCAGATGTTGAACACGCGCCGGTATCAAGCCTTGGCCCGTTGATTGAACACCACGCCGCGTTTCCCAACCGGGTGAACGCAGGCTTTATGCAAGTGGTGTCACGCGCTCACATCAAGTTGCGCGTGTTTGAGCGCGGCGCGGGTGAGACGCTGGCTTGCGGCACCGGCGCATGCGCGGCGGTGGTCGCAGGCATACGCCAGGGATTGTTAGACAGCAAAGTAGATGTGCAAACACGCGGCGGCGTGTTGACGATTGAATGGCAAGGCTCGGGGCATTCTGTATGGATGACCGGACCAGCCACCACAGTTTTTACCGGCGAGATGGAGATAACAAGATGAACAACCCGATTAACCCGATCACCGAAGACGACATCGCCAATTTCCTGGTGAACACGCCGGACTTTTTCGACCGCCACGCACAGTTGCTGGCCACGGTGCGCATCGTCAACCCGCACGGCCAGCGCGCCGTCAGTTTGCAAGAACGCCAGGCGGACATGCTGCGCGAAAAAATCCGCGCGCTGGAACAACGCATGATGGAGATGATCCGCAATGGCAGCGACAACGCGGTGCTGGCCGACCGTTTGCACCGTTGGGCGCAAAGCTTGATGATTCTTCAGCAGCCGGCCGATTTACCTGTCGCCATCGTCACCGAAATCCAGCACCATTTCATGGTGCCGCAAGTGGCGTTGCGGGTCTGGCGTGTCGCTGACAAATTTCAGAAAAAAGCTTTTGCGCAAAACATCAGCGAAGACGTGAAAAGCTTTACCGCCGGTTTGGCCGCGCCTTATTGCGGCAGCAATAACGAGTTTGAAGCCGTGCAATGGCTGGCGCATCCGCACGAAGCCAAGTCTGTGGCATTGCTGCCCTTGCGCAACAACGCGACACCGTGGACCGATGCCGCTGACAGCACGCCGGTCGGCGACTGCATAGGTTTGCTGGTGCTGGCCTCGCCAGACCCGCAGCGTTTTCACCCGTCCATGGGCACGGATGTATTGAGCCGCATCGCCGAACTGGCGGCGGCAGCGCTCACGCGTTTGCAATAAACGGCGCGCACACAACACATGTCTGAAGACGCGGAACTGGTGCAACGTTATCTGGCGCATGCGCAGTTTGAAAAACGTCTGGCTGCACGCACCTTGGCTTTGTACACCGCTGACTTGCAGCGCTTAAAAGCCTTGGCCGACAAAGACAAAGTGTCTTTGACCGAAGTGCAAGCGCACCACATGCGGCGCTGGATGGCGCAAATGCACAGCAGCGGCCGCACGCCGCGCGGCATTGCCTTGATCACTTCCGGTTGGCGCGGTTTTTACGCCTGGCTGGGACGCGAAGGCCTGGTCAGTGCCAATCCGCTGGCTGGTATGCGTGCACCCAAAGCCGCCAAGCCTTTGCCCAAAGCTTTGAATGTGGACGACGCGGTTCAACTCGCCTCGCACCACAACGATGAGCAAGACCCTTGGTTGCAAGCGCGTGACATCGCCATGGTGGAGTTGCTCTACAGCAGCGGTTTGCGCGTGGCCGAACTCACCGGCCTGGATGTGCAAGCCAGCAGCACGGCACGCGGATGGGTAGACATGGATAGCGCCGAGGCGCATGTGTTGGGCAAGGGATCGAAACGCCGCAGTGTGCCCGTCGGTGAGAAAGCGATCGCTGCGTTGCGCGATTGGCTGCAAATACGCCCAACACAATTACCCGAACATGCGCAAGAGCAAACCGCATTGTTTGTCGGCATACGCGGCACCCGTTTGACCTCGCAAGCCATTTGGCAGCGTTTGCGCGCGCGCGGTGTGCAAGCCGGTATCAGCACGCCGGTGCACCCGCACATGTTGCGGCATTCGTTTGCCAGCCATGTGTTGCAGTCCAGCGGAGACTTGCGCGCGGTGCAGGAAATGCTGGGCCACGCCAACATAGGCACCACCCAAATTTACACACGGCTCGATTACCAGCATCTGGCCAAAGCCTACGATGCAGCGCATCCGCGCGCCCGACGAAAAAATACATGAAAACCATACAACTCAAAGCCGGTAAAGAACGTTCTGCCTTGCGCTATCACCCCTGGGTGTTTGACAGCGCCATCGCCAAAGGCGGCGGCGACCCGGGCGAAACCGTGCGGGTCGAATCGCAAACCGGACAGTTTTTAGGTTGGGCTGCGTTCAGTCCGAGCTCGCGCATACGCGCGCGCATTTGGAGTTTTCAAAGCGATGAGCGGATAGACGCTGCATACTTTGAAAAACAAGTGGCGGCGGCTGTGGCCATGCGCGCGCGTTTGCAAGTGCCTAGCAACGGCGTTCGACTCATACACGGGGAAGCCGACGGATTACCAGGTTTGATCGTCGACAGTTACGACGACACGCTGGTGGCGCAGTTTTTGTCGGCTGGCACCGAGCGATTCAAAGCCGACATCGTCAAAGCGCTGGTGTTGCACACGGGTGCCAAGCGCGTGTTCGAGCGCTCCGACTCGGGCGTGCGTGCGCTCGAGGGTTTGGGCCCGGTCACCGGTTGGTTGTACCGCGCCGACGGCAGCAGCGACGACACGCAGATCGTCATCCAAGAACACCAATGGTCGTTGGCGCTGGACATCATCGAAGGCCATAAAACCGGTTTTTACCTGGACCAGCGCGACAGCCGTTTGAAGTTTGCCAAGTACGCGCAGCGTTTGAATTTGCGCCAGGTGTTGAACTGTTATTGCTATACCGGCGGCTTCAGCGTGGCGGCTTTGAGCGGCATGCGGCAAAGCGGTGCGTTGAGCGATGGCGCGCAAGTCACGTCGATTGATTCATCCGCACCGGCGATTGCCAAGGCACAGGCCAATGTGACGCGCAACGGCTTTGATGCAGAGCGTCAGGTGTTCTTGGACGCGGACGTGAACGCCAGTTTGCGCAGCCTGCACAAAGAAGGCAAGCAGTTTGACGGTATCGTGTTGGATCCGCCCAAATTCGCGCCCAGCGCCGCCCATGCTGAACGCGCCGCGCGTGCCTACAAAGACATCAACCGCTGGGCGTTCAAGCTGCTGGCACCCGGCGGCGTGCTGTTCACTTACAGCTGTTCCGGCGGCATTCCGCCCGAGTTGTTCCACAAGATCGTCGCATCCGCAGGGACTGATTCAGGTGTAGACGCTTACATACTGGAGCGGGTCCAGGCCGCGCCCGACCACCCGATGACGGTGAATTTCCCCGAGGGCGAGTATTTAAAAGGTCTTATTCTGATGAAGAAGTGAGCCACTGACTTGAATCATGGCTACACTGCCCCACCTTAGAAGATTGTTTTGATTAAGGTTGATGTCTCATGTTGATCCCTGCTACTGTATTGACCGGTTTTTTAGGTGCCGGCAAAACCACACTTCTCAAGCGCGTGCTCAGCGAAGACCACGGCCACAAAATCGCCATCATTGAAAACGAGTTTGGCGAAGAGAACATAGACAACGACATTCTGGTGTCCGACACCAAAGAACACATCGTGCAAATGAGCAACGGCTGCGTGTGTTGCACCATCCGCGAAGACTTGCGCACCACCTTGCAGGAGCTGGCCGAGAAAAAACGCAAAGGCGAACTCGACTTTGACCGTGTCGTGATCGAGACCACCGGCTTGGCCGATCCCGGCCCGGTGGCGCAGACCTTCTTCATGGACGACGAAATCGCCGAAAGCTTTTTGCTCGATTCAGTGTTGACGCTGGTCGATGCCAAGCACGCGGCGCAAACTTTGAACGACCGCCAGGAAGCGCGCCGCCAAATCGGTTTTGCCGACCAGATCTTCATCAGCAAAAGCGAGCTGGTCTCCAAAGACGAGTTGGACGCTTTGCAGCACCGCCTCAAGCACATGAACCCGCGCGCACCTCAAAGCATCGTGCATTTCGGCGAGATCGGCATAGACAAGGTGTTTGATCTGCGCGGCTTCAACCTCAACACCACACTTGAGATTGACCCGGACTTTTTGAACGAAGGCCACGACCATCACCAGCACGATGCCGAGCATTGCGACCATCCTTCGCATGCGCACGACCACCATGGCGACCATGACCACGTGCCGGGTCACGGCCACGGACACCATCACCACCATGACGACGACGTGAAAAGCTTTGTCTTCAAGTCTGACCGTGCTTTGGACCCGGCCAAGCTGGAAGATTTTCTGGGTGCCATCGTCAACATTTACGGCCCGCGCATGCTGCGTTACAAAGGCGTGCTGCACATGAAGGGCACCGAGCGCAAAGTGATTTTCCAGGGCGTGCACCAGCTCATGGGCAGCGATTTAGGCCAGCCTTGGGAGAAAAATGAGAAGCGAATGAGCAAAATGGTATTCATTGGTATCGATTTGCCCAGAGATATTTTCATGCAGGGGCTGGAACAATGCTTATGCTGAGTACAATCCGCGCGCCAAAGGCCTGCAAGTGAAAACACCTGCCGGCATGAACAAGATGGCAAATATGTAAAAAAATAACAGCAGTCGGGGAGTTTCAATCGATTCCCCGGGCCCGGCTGACAGGAGATGTGCAGTGAAATCTACCCAACATAAAGCCAGTGCCAAAGCCAAGTCGAAAACCAGCGCCAAGGCACCGGCCAAAAAAGTAGCGGTCAAAAAAACCGCTCCTGCAGCCAAACCGGCGGTGAAAAAAACGGTTGCCAAAAAACCTGTTGCTGTGAAAAAACCGGTAGTTGCTGCGAAGAAAGCAGTGGCTAAAAAACCGGTTGCTAAAAAAACTGTGGCCTTGAAAAAACCGGTGGTTGCTACCAAGAAAGCAGCCCCTGTCAAAAAACCAGCGGCTAAAAAATCAGCGAGTTCACCCGCCGGCAAAAAAGTTGTACCCGTCAAAAAAGCAGTAACCCCAACTTCAACAGCCTCCCGACAAGGCAAGGTGTCCCAGACCCCGGTCAAGACACCGCCTTCCGCCAAAAAACCTTCCAACGCAAAAACTGCTTCCCTATCCGTGACCAGCGCTACCAAAACCTCTCCCGGCAAATCTGCCACTGCCTCTGCCAAATCTGCACCCGTCAAAGCTGTTGCTGCACCAGCAACAGCCGACGTGGCCAAAAAGTCCCCGCGCGCCGCCAAGGCCATGGCCATGATGCCGCCGCCGCCCGGACAAAGCGTGGCTTCGACCACTGCCAAATCCAGCTATGGCCCGATAGCCATACCTTCACTGCCCGCCGTGGTACCTGTGGTTCCTGTCAAAGACCCCAAACTGGTCAATAACTGGAAAAGCAAAACCGCCGACACCATCAGCGACGCTGAAATCATTGCCATGCCCGACGACGAGTACATGAACAGCCTGCAAATGGCATTCTTTCGTCACAAGCTGGTGCAACTCAAGACCGAAATCCTGGTCAACGCCGGTGAAACCACCGAGCATTTGCGCGAAGACACGGTCATCGTGCCGGATCCCGCAGACCGCGCCACCATCGAGGAAGAACACGCTCTCGAATTGCGCACCCGTGACCGTGAACGCAAGCTGCTGAAAAAAATCGAGCAATCGATAGGACGCATAGACAGCGGCGATTACGGTTACTGCGACGAAACCGGCGAACCCATAGGTGTGGCCCGCTTGATCGCCCGTCCCACTGCCACCTTGTCACTCGAAGCGCAACAGCGTCGCGAGCTCAAGCAAAAAATGTTCGGCGACTGAGCATCGTCTGCTTTGCCACACAACAAGCAGGCCGCAAGGCCTGCTTTTTTTTTTCAAAAAAGTTGATATTTCACTTTCAGATACTTTTCTAAGTGCTTATTTCATATTGAAATTTTTCTCAGCGACAAATTCAAATAGCGGTCTAAGTTGTTGATTTTATTTACAAAACTTCATTTTCAGTTGGTAATCGCATAAATCTCTGGTAAAGTGCAAACTAGTGGTAATTAGTGGAAAAATGTGAGATTCTCCGTTTTTCTGCCGCTGTTTGTTTTTTAAAGGGGTTGATTGCCGTGTTCCAAGGTGCGTCGTCGCTGAGTCTGGATGTCAAAGGCCGTTTGTCGGTGCCGACTAGGCACCGCGATGTGCTGAGCGCGACCGCGGCCGGGCAACTCACCATCACGCGCCATCCGCACGGCTGTCTCATGCTGTTTCCCCGCAGCGAATGGGAAAAGTTCCGCGAGCGGGTTGCCGCTTTGCCCATGACCGCACATTGGTGGAAACGTATTTTTCTGGGCAACGCCATGGACGTAGACATGGACAGCACCGGCCGCATTTTGATATCGCCAGAACTGCGGGCGGCCACACACATCAGCAAAGAAACGATTCTGTTGGGCATGGGCAGCCACTTTGAACTCTGGGACAAGGCCACCTATGACGCACAGGAAGCCCAGGCCATGCAAGGCGACATGCCTGATGTGCTGCGTGATTTTTCGATTTAACGTGGAATGGCAACAACTGAATGGGCACACACCACCGTCATGTTGAAGGAGGCGGTCGAGGCGCTGGACGTCCAGGCCGAAGCCACTTATGTCGACACAACCTTTGGCCGAGGCGGGCATGCAAAGCGCATCTTGGCGCAGCTGTCGGCGCAGGGACAACTGATTGCCTTCGACAAGGACCCGCAAGCAGTAGCCAGTGCGCAAGCCCTGAACGACCCGCGCCTACAGATTCGGCACCAGGGCTTTTCGGCCCTGAGCCAGCTGCCGCCGGCCAGTGTGAGGGGGGTGTTGATGGATCTGGGAGTGAGCTCGCCGCAAATCGACAACCCAGAAAGAGGCTTCTCGTTTCGCAACGACGGCCCGCTGGACATGCGGATGGACAGCAGCCGAGGCCAAAGCGTGCACGAGTGGCTGGCAGAGGCAAAAACCGAACAAATCGCACAGGTGATACGTGAACTCGGCGAAGAACGATTTGCCAACGGCATTGCCAAAGCCATCACTGCCAAGCGTGACGCCGGGCAATTGCCCGACACCACGCTGGGCATGGCCTCACTCGTGGCTGAAGTGGTCAAAACCCGTGAGCCAGGGCAAAACCCGGCGACCCGCACCTTTCAAGCGTTTCGCATCTTCATCAACGGCGAGCTCGACGAATTGCAGCAGGCTTTGGACGCCAGCTTGCAAGTGCTTGAACCGGGAGGCCGTCTGGTGGTGATCAGTTTTCATTCGCTCGAAGACCGCATGGTCAAACAATTCATCGCCAAACATTCGCGCGAGGTCTACGACCGGCGTACGCCGTTTGCAGTCGCGCCCGAATTGCCTTTGCGCGCCCTCGGGCGTCAGCGCCCCACGGCTGAAGAAATCAAGGCCAACCCGCGCAGCCGCAGCGCCATCATGCGGGTGGCCGAGCGTTTGCCCCTGGCACAGGAGCTCGCATGACACGGGTGAATGCCTTGTTGTTGCTCGCTGTCATGCTGAGCGCGCTGTACCTGGTGCGTACCCAGTATGAATCGCGCCGTTTGTACACCGAGCTAGATCGCTCCAAAGCGCAGGCTCAGCGTCTGGAAAACGAATACGACCGTCTGGACATAGAAAGAGGCGCACAGGCCACGCCCTTGCGGGTGGAAAAACTCGCGCACGAGCAATTGCACATGCGCACCATTTCACCGGCCATCACCCAGTACGCAGCGCCTGCCAACACCCCGCTGGAAAGTGCTGCCGCAGCGCCACAAAAGGTTCAGCCGTGAGCAGCCGCAGCGTTCAATATTCAACCAATCCCTTGCTGGCCAGCAAGACGCCAATCTGGCGCAGCCAGTTCATCGTCGCTTGCATTGCGCTGGGTTTCATCGGGCTGGTGGTGCGTGCCGCTTATGTCCAAGTGGTGGGCAATGCGTTTTTCCGCAAACAAGGCATTGTGCGTTTTGAAAGACAGCTGGATATTCCGGCCAACCGCGGCCGCATCCTCGACCGCAACGGCTTGATACTCGCGTCCAGCGTGCCCATGCCCAGCATCTGGGCCTGTCCCGAAGAGATGGAAGCTGGTGTTTCGCAGCTCAAGGCGCTGGCGCAATTACTGGACATGCCTTTGACCGAGTTGCAAACCAAGGTCAGCGACACGCGCCGCAAACACGTGTGGCTGCGCCGTCAACTCGACGACGCCACTGGTAAAAAAATCAAGGAACTCGGTATCCATGGCATTTACACCACCATGGAATACAAGCGTATGTACCCGCAGGGTGAGGCTGCTGCCCATGTGGTGGGTTTCACCAATGTGGAAAACCTCGGCCAGGAAGGCGTGGAGCTGACTTTCAACAACCACTTGGGCGGCAAGAACGGCACCCGCCGGGTCATCAAAAACGGTCAAGGCCAGGTGGTTGAAGGTGTGGGCGACATAGTGCCACCGGTCGAAGGCAAAGACTTGCAACTCAGCATAGACAGCAAGGTGCAGTACTTCGCATACCAGCGTCTGCGCGAAGCCGTGCTGGAGAACAAAGCAGTGGCCGGCAGCGTGGTGGTGCTGGATGCGCAAACCGGTGACATTTTGGCTCTGGCCAATTACCCCAGTTACACGCCCGAGAAGCGCAGCAACCTGAGCGGCGCGCAATTGCGTAACCGCGCTTTGACCGATACCTTCGAGCCGGGCTCGACCATGAAGCCGTTCATCATCGGCCTTGCCATGGAAAAAGGCCTGATCAAGCCGGAGACCTTGATAGATACCGCTCCGGGCAAGCTGAATATGTACGGCATGACCATCACCGACGCGCATCCGCACGGAACGCTGAGCGTGTCCGAGGTGATTCAAAAGTCCAGCAACATCGGCACCGTCAAAATCGCCATGCGCATGCCGCCCAAGGACATGTGGGAAATGTATACACAGGTCGGTTTCGGCCAGAAGCCGCAAGTGCCTTTCCCCGGCGCTGTCACCGGCAGATTGCGTCCTTATAAAAGCTGGCGGCCTATGGAGCAGGCCACCATGAGTTACGGCTATGGTTTGTCGACCAGTTTGTTTCAACTGGCGCAGGCCTACAGCATGTTTGCGCGCGACGGTGAAATGGCACCGGTCAGTCTGCTAAAACGCCAGGACAAGGTCGTCGGTGTGCGCGTCATTTCCACTGAGCATGCGCTACAGGTGCGTAATATGTTGCATATGGTGACAGGTGCCGGCGGCACCGCGCCCAAGGCGCAAACCATGGGTTATTCGGTAGGCGGCAAAACCGGTACCGCACACAAGCTCGATGGCAAAAGTTACGCCGAGAAAAAATACCGGGGCTTTTTTGTCGGCATGGCGCCTATAGACAACCCGCGCATCGTGGTGGCGGTCATGATTGATGAACCCACCAACGGACGCTATTTCGGCGGCGATGTAGCCGCACCGGTGTTCAGCCAGACCGTTCAACAAACCTTGCGCATGCTTGAAGTGCAGCCCGACATGGCGGTCAAACCGCAAGTGGTGGCCAAGGCCGAGGCGGAGTCGTTTTGATGCAGCATTTGCACACGCCTGTCGAAGCCGCGCGTTGGTTGCGTGCCCATGTGACCGCGCAACTCACCTCGGACAGCAGACGCGTGCAAGCCGGTGACGGATTTTTTGCCTGGGTCGGTCAAAGCACTGATGCCAGACAGCATGTGGTGCAGGCTTTGCAACAAGGAGCGAGCGCCTGTCTGGTCGAAGCGATCGGGCTCGAGACCTTTGAAGCGGTCAATGACCTGGCTTTGCATGATGCGCCCATCAGCAGTTACGCCGGTTTGAAAGCCGCCAGCGGTGCCATAGCCGATGCGTATTTCGATTCACCCAGCGCGGCTTTGAGCTTGCAGGCTGTGACGGGTACCAATGGCAAGACATCTACCGCCTGGTGGCTGGCGCAGGCCTTCAGCCGCCTCGGGCAACGCTGCACCGTGGTCGGCACCCTCGGTTTGGGCGAGCCTGGACAGATGCACAGCACCGGTTTGACCACGCCGGATCCTTTGCAATTACAAACCCAGTTGCGCCGCTGGGTGAATGACGGTGTACAGGTTTGTGCGCTAGAAGCTTCCTCCATAGGCTTGGTGGAAAACCGTTTGTCCGGTTGTCATATCCGTACCGCCATCTTCACCAATTTCACCCAAGATCATCTGGACTACCACGGCAGCATGCAAGCCTATTGGCAAGCCAAGCAATACCTGTTTGAATGGCCGGGCTTGACAGCCGCTGTCATCAACATAGACGATGCCAAAGGCCGCGAACTGGTGCAGCGTTTGCAGCACTCGACGCTGAAGTTATGGACTGTGTCCATGGAAGGTGCAGCCGATATTTACGCTCGCCATGTACGCACCACCGCCCAAGGCATGACTTTTGAGGTGTGCGAAGCCGCCCAAAGCGTCAGCCTGACCACCGCTGCGTTGGGCGACTTTAATGTGATGAATCTGCTGGGCGTGATCGCTGCTTTGCGCCAGGCCGGTCATGCCCTGGCAGATGCAGTAGCCGCTTGCTACGATTTGCAAGCCGTGCCCGGTCGCATGCAGCAACTCGGCCATGACGGCACACCGGCGGTGGTGGTCGACTATGCGCACACGCCGGATGCGGTGGCCAAGGCTTTGCAGGCATTGCGCCCATGGGCGCACGCGCGCGGCGGTCGTTTGCACTGTGTGCTCGGTTGCGGCGGCGACCGCGACAGTAGCAAACGCGCACCCATGGCGCGTTGCGCCGAAGACTATGCCGATGTGGTGTGCCTGACCAGCGACAACCCGCGCAGCGAAGACCCGCAACACATACTGCAACAGATGTTGCAAGGCATGCGCCAACCACAAAGCGCCGTGCAGCAACTCGACCGCGGCCTGGCGATTGCCGAGCGCATCAGCCAGGCTGACGTGAAAGACGTGGTGTTGATTGCCGGTAAGGGCCATGAAACCTACCAGGAAGTCAAAGGCCAGAAACTGCCGTTTTCAGATGCAGACCACGCCTTGCTGGCATTGCAAAGTCGGGGGCAGGCATGAACCTCAGCTTGCAACAGATACAGCAATGGCTGCCCGGCAGCCGCTTGGTCGGTGACGGCAACTTGGAGATAGCCAGAGTGCACACCGACAGCCGCAGCGTGCAAACACAAGACTTGTTTGTCGCTTTGCAAGGCGAGCGGTTTGATGCGCACGATTTTCTGGCGCAGTTACCTGCGCTCGGCGTACACGCCGCCATCGCAACCCACGGTTTGGCGCAAGCCGGTTTGTCCGGTCTTGAGGTGGACGACACATTGCAAGCCTTGCAAACACTGGCGCGCGCCTGGCGTGCGCAGTTTGACTTGCCATTGATTGCAGTGACCGGCAGCAACGGCAAAACCACGGTGACGCAAATGCTGGCGTCCATATTGCATGCATGGCAGGGTGATGACGCGCTGGCTACGCAAGGCA
Source organism: Bordetella parapertussis (assembly GCA_945901125.1). Classification (GTDB taxonomy): domain Bacteria; phylum Pseudomonadota; class Gammaproteobacteria; order Burkholderiales; family Burkholderiaceae_C; genus Limnohabitans. The sequence continues at coordinate 55,117 of CAMDKD010000010.1, read as the reverse complement.
ATTTCAATAACCACATCGGTGTGCCATTGACACTGCTCAGGTTGCGTGCACATCACCGTGTCGCCGTGTTGGAATTAGGTATGAACCACCCAGGTGAGATTGCGCAGCTTGCCGCTTGCGCTGCGCCCTCGGTGGCGCTGGTGAACAACGCTCAGCGTGAACACCAGGAGTTCATGCACAGCGTGCAGGCCGTGGCCGAAGAAAACGGTGCAGTCATCAAGGCTTTGTCAGACAACGGTACCGCTGTGTTCCCCGCCCTTGATGCGTACCAGCAGCTCTGGCGTGAATACGCCGGGTCGCGTCGCGTTATCGATTTCGGGGGGCAGAGTGCGCAAGTCAAACTGCTGAAAGCCGAGTGGTCTGTCACCCGTTGGCAACTCGAATTACAAACCCCTCAGGGCCAGCTAACAACACAACTGCATCTGCCCGGACAACACAATGTGCATAACGCCATGGCGGCAGTCGCCGCCGCGCTGGTTGCCGGTGCGCCCTTGATCGCGATTGAACAAGGCTTGACTCAGTTCCAGCCGGTCAACGGTCGCTCCAAAGTCAATCTGTTGCAACACTTGGGCCGCAGCATCACGCTGATAGATGACAGTTACAACGCCAACCCGGATTCAGTGCGCGCCGCCATTGAAGTGCTGGCGCAATCCGCTGCGCCGCGTTTGCTGGTGTTAGGCGACATGGGTGAAGTCGGCACGCAAGGCGCAGCGTTTCACGCCGAGGCGGGCGAATACGCGCAACAACAACACATAGAGCATGTGCTGACGCTGGGCGAACTTAGCGGCCATACCGCCAGTGCGTGTGCAAACGCTGTGCATTGCCACAGCATGGATGAATTGCTGCAGCGGGTCAACGCTTTGCTGCCCGTACTCTCGACCGTGCTGGTCAAAGGATCGCGCTTTATGCGCATGGAGCGTGTGGTGCAGGCATTGCAAGACGCGGAACGACAGGCGGCCTCGTTGCCACGCAAGGAGGCTTCATGCTGCTGACCCTGGCCCAATGGCTGCAATCCATTTCGCCGGAATACGGCTATTTGCGCGTGTTCCAGTACCTGACCTTCCGTGCCGTCATGGCTGCGCTCACCGCTTTGTTGATCGGCTTGATGGCCGGCCCGGCCGTGATACGCAAACTCGCTGAATTGAAAATCGGCCAACCCATACGCGGCTACGGTGTGGAAGCGCACCTGAGCAAATCCGGCACGCCCACCATGGGCGGTGTATTGATACTGTTGTCGATTGCTTTCTCCACATTGATGTGGGTGGACTTGTCCAACCGCTTTGTCTGGATTGTGTTGGCAGTCACGTTGGGCTTTGGCGCCATAGGCTGGGTCGACGATTGGCGCAAGGTGGTGAACAAAGACCCTGAAGGCATGCGCTCGCGCGAAAAATACCTGTGGCAATCCGTCATCGGTTTGCTGGCTGCTCTGTACCTGGTGTTCAGTATTTCCGAGGTCAGCAATTTGCGCGTGCTTGAATTGTTTTACAGCTGGGTGCGTTCGGGTTTTGATGTGAACCTGCCGCCCAAGGCCGGTTTGCTGCTGCCGTTTTTCAAGGAAATCAGCTACCCGCTGGGCGTGCTGGGTTTTGTCATCCTCACCTACCTGGTCATCGTCGGTTCAAGCAACGCGGTCAATCTGACCGATGGCCTGGACGGTCTGGCCATCATGCCGGTGGTCATGGTCGGCTCTGCGCTGGGCGTGTTTGCCTATGTGGCAGGCAGCGCTGTTTATTCCAAGTATTTGTTTTTCCCGCATATTCCGGGCGCCGGTGAGTTATTGATTTTTTGCGCCGCCATCGCCGGTGCCGGTCTGGCCTTTTTGTGGTTTAACACGCACCCGGCGCAGGTGTTCATGGGCGATGTGGGTGCGCTGGGTTTGGGCGCGGCCTTGGGCACCATCGCAGTCATCGTGCGCCAGGAAATCGTGCTGGCCATCATGGGCGGTATTTTTGTCGCCGAGGCTTTGTCGGTGATGTTGCAAGTCACGTATTTCAAATACACCAAACGCAAATACGGCGAAGGCAGACGCATTTTGAAGATGGCGCCTTTGCACCACCATTTTGAAAAATCCGGTTGGAAAGAAACACAGGTTGTGGTCCGTTTTTGGATCATCACCATGTTGCTCTGTCTGATCGGTTTGTCCACTTTGAAGCTGCGCTGACCATGAACCTGCTGCAAGACCAACACATTCTCATCCTGGGTCTGGGCGACTCCGGACTGGCGATGCTGCGCTGGTGTTTGCGTCAAGGCGCTCGCGTCACGGTAGTCGATACGCGCGAAAACCCGCCGGGTTTGCAGAAGTTGCAAGAAGAAAAACTGCATGCTGAGTTTGTGCATTCTGCATTTGAAGCAGCGCTGCTGGAAGGCAATGACATACGCGCGGTGTTCAAAAGCCCGGGCTTGTCACCCGCTGAAGTCGCAGGCATCTGGCAGGCGGCGCAAGCCAAGGGATTGTGGTGCGGTACCGAGCTGACATTGTTTGCCCACGCACTTGAGCATTTGAAAAACAGCGAAGCGTCTTACCAGCCCAAAGTGCTGGCCATCACCGGCACCAACGGCAAAACCACGGTGACTCGACTCACCGGTTTGCTGCTCGAGCGTGCCGGCATGAAAGTGGCCGTCGCCGGCAATATCGGTCCGACTTTGCTCGACACGTTGACGCAGCGCTTGGACGATTTGCCGCAAGTCTGGGTGTTGGAGTTGTCGAGTTTTCAACTCGACGGCGTAGACAACTTTGAAGCCACCGCCGCCTGTGTTCTTAATCTGACACAAGACCACCTGGACTGGCACGGCGACATGGCGGCTTACGGTAAAGCCAAGGCACATATTTACGGACAACACGCGGTCGGTGTGCTGCCGCGCAATGATGACGCAGTCATGGCTTTGTGGCCGGCCGACAGCGGGCGCAAAAAAGAAGTACCGCGTGCACGCCTGCATTTCGGCGCAGACTTGCCGCAACACCCCGGCGACTTCGGCTTGACCACAGACAACGGCATGGCTTGGCTGGTGCGTGCACATCCCGCTGAAGACAACGGCGGTAAGCGTGGCCGGGTGGCGGAAGAAGAGCTACAAATTCAGCGCCTGATGCCGGCCGATGCGCTGCGCATACGCGGACGACACAACGCCTTGAATGCACTGGCTGCGCTGGCGTTGGCCGGTACGTGTAGCAACGGTCTGGCGCAAATGCTGCACGGCTTGCGCGAATACACCGGCGAGCCACACCGCTTGTCGTCTGTGGCTGTGCTCAATGACATCGAATACTTTGACGACAGCAAAGGCACGAACGTTGGTGCCACTGTGGCCGCTGTCAACAGCCTGGGTGCGGAGCGCAAGCTGGTGGTGATTTTGGGCGGCGACGGCAAAGGACAGGACTTTGGTCCGCTGGGCGACCCGCTCAAGCGTCATGCCCGCGCATTGGTATTGATAGGCCGGGATGCAGAGTTACTGGCTGAGGCTTTGCAAAGTCAAGGTCTGGACATGCACCGCGCCAAGAACATGGAAGAAGCCGTCGAACTGGCCACGCAAGCGGCGCACACCGGCGATGCGGTGTTGCTGTCACCGGCTTGCGCCAGTCTGGACATGTACACCAACTATGTCGCCAGGGCCGACGCTTTTGTGCAAGCGGTGCAGCAGTTGGCCGTGCTGGAAGGTCAACCATGAGCCAGATCACCCTCAGCGATCGCATAGGCCGCTGGTTCGGCAACCCGCCCAAAGAGGGCATGGACGCATTGCCTGTGCGGGTGCACGGACGCGAATTCACTCGCACCGGCGCAGCGCCCGGCAGCATCAAAGGTTTTGATCAGGCCTTGATCTGGGCGATTGCCGGTTTGTTGTTATGGGGCCTGGTGATGGTGTACTCAGCGTCAATCGCATTGAACGACGGTGCACAGGACAGCAGCGTCTGGCAGGCACAGTTTTTGGCGCGCCATTGCCTGTCCTTGTTCATCGGTTTTGTGGCCGCACTGCTGGTGTTTCAAGTGTCCATGGACCGTTGGGAAAAAGTTGCCCCTTGGGTGTTCATCGTGTCTATTGTGTTGTTGATTGCCGTGTTGTTGCCGTTCATCGGCAAAAGCGTCAACGGTGCGCGCCGCTGGATCGGTCTGGGACTGATGAACTTTCAGCCGTCCGAACTGGCCAAACTCGGCACGCTGTTGTACGCCGCCAATTACATGGTGCGAAAAATGGATGTGAAGGAAAAATTCTTTGCTGCGGTGACGCCGATGGCGGTGGCGATTGCCATCGTCGGCTCGTTACTGCTGGCCGAACCCGACATGGGCGCATTCCTGGTGATTGCGGTCATCGCCATGGGCATCTTATTTTTAGGCGGCGTCAATGCCCGCATGTTTTTGTTGATCACAGGTATTTTGGCTGTTGCCTTCAGTTTGATGATTGCGCTGTCGCCCTGGCGGCGCGAACGCATTTTTGCTTACCTGGATCCGTTCGGTGCTGACTATGCATTGGGCAAGGGTTACCAGTTGTCGCATTCACTGATAGCTATCGGGCGTGGCGAAATCTTTGGTGTTGGTCTGGGCGGCAGCGTAGAAAAACTGCATTGGCTACCCGAGGCACATACCGACTTTTTGCTGGCAGTGCTGGGTGAAGAATTCGGACTGGTCGGCGTGGTCACCGTGATCGCGGTGTTTATGTGGTTGACACGGCGCATCATGTTCATTGGCCGCCAAGCCATCGCCATGGACCGCGTGTTCTCCGGCCTGGTCGCGCAAGGTGTCGGTGTGTGGATAGGGTTTCAGGCCTTCATCAACATGGGCGTCAACCTGGGTGCCTTGCCGACCAAAGGGCTGACATTGCCTTTGATGAGTTACGGCGGTTCAGCTATTTTGCTCAACCTGATCGCCTTAGCCATTGTGTTGCGCGTCGACTATGAAAACCGTTTGTTGATGCACGGAGGCCGTGTATGACGACACGCACCGCATTGGTCATGGCCGGTGGTACCGGCGGGCATATTTTTCCTGGATTGGCTGTGGCTGAGTTGTTGCGCAGTCGCGGCTGGAACGTGCACTGGCTGGGCGCGCCGCCGCCGAGCATGGAAAGCCAACTGGTGCCGGCCAAAGGTTTTGTGTTGGAAGCTGTGCGTTTCGGCGGACTGCGCGGCAAAGGCCTGGTGACCATGGCCTTATTGCCTCTGCGTTTGCTGCAAGCATTTTGGCAAAGCCTGCGGGTGGTGCGGCGTTTGCGTCCCGATGTATTGATAGGCATGGGCGGCTACATCAGTTTCCCCGGCGGCTTGATGGGCGTGCTTTGCGGCAAACCGCTGGTGCTGCATGAACAAAACTCGGTAGCAGGTCTTGCCAACAAAGTGCTGGCACAGATCGCAGACAAAGTCTTGTCCGCATTTCCCGGCGTATTGCCCAAAGCCCAATGGGTGGGCAACCCCATGCGAGCCGCATTTCTGGACCAGGCCGCACCTGAACAACGTTTGGCAGGGCGCAGCGGCGTATTGCGTGTGCTGGTGATCGGCGGCAGTCTGGGTGCACAGGCTTTGAACAGTGTGGTGCCGCAAGCATTGGCATTGATGCCTGCCGACCAACGCCCGCAAGTCATTCACCAAGGCGGTGCCAAACACCTGAATACCTTGCAAGCGAATTATTCACAAGTGGGTGTGCAAGCCGAGTTGCTGGCTTTCATTGACGATACCGCGTCTGCATTTGCCGAAGCTGACTTGGTGATTTGCCGCGCCGGGGCCAGCACCGTGAGCGAAATCGCTGCCGTGGGTGCTGCCGCTTTGTTTGTACCGTTTCCGCACGCGGTGGATGACCATCAAACAGTGAACGCTCAATTTCTGGTGTCACAACAAGCCGGTTGGTTGATGCCGCAACACAGTTTGACCGCTGCCGCGTTGGCGAACTTTTTGCAAACCACAGACCGAGCGCAATTGCAGCGAGCTGCCATCAACGCCTACGCATTGCGCAAGACCGGTGCGGCACACGATGTGGTGACAGCCTGCGAAGAGGTGAGCGCATGAAGCACGCCATCAGCCATGTGCATTTCGTCGGCATAGGCGGCTCGGGCATGAGCGGCATCGCCGAAATTTTGCACAACCTGGGCTATACCGTCTCAGGTTCTGATATAGCTGATGGCCCGGTGCTGCGCCGCTTGCAGGCCATGGGCATACGCACCAGTGTCGGCCACGATGCCATGCATATTGCAGGCGCCGGTGCCGTGGTCACGTCGACAGCGGTGCAAGCCGACAACCCGGAAGTCGTCGCCGCGCACAGCAAACTCATACCGGTGGTGCCGCGTGCCGTCATGCTGGCCGAGTTGATGCGTTTGAAACAAGGCATAGCCATCGCCGGTACGCACGGCAAAACCACCACCACCAGCCTGGTCGCCAGTGTGTTGGCGCAAGCCGGCATGGACCCGACCTTTGTCATCGGCGGGCGACTCATCAGCGCAGGTGCCAATGCCAAATTGGGATCCGGCGATTACATCGTGGTCGAAGCCGATGAATCCGATGCTTCGTTTCTGAATTTGAATCCCATCATGTCGGTGGTCACCAATATTGACGCCGACCACATGGAAACCTATGGTCACGATTTCAACAAACTGAAAAACGCATTCATAGAGTTTTTGCACCGCATGCCGTTTTACGGCGCGGCGGTGCTGTGCGCCGACGACCCGGTGTTGCACAGCATATTTCCCGACGTGTCGCGGCCCATCACCAGTTACGGTTTGTCAGAAGGTGCACAGGTCAGAGCGCACGGTGTCAAAGCTGTTGGTTCGCGCATGCAGTTTCGCGTGACCCGCAGCAACGGCATCACCTTGCCTGATATGCAGATTGACCTCAACCTGCCAGGTTTGCACAACGTGCGCAACGCCTTGGCCGCTATTTCGATTGCAGTGGAGTTGAATATCCCGGATGCCGCTGTGGTGCAGGCATTGGCCGGATTCAAAGGCGTGGGCAGGCGTTTCCAGAATCACGGTGAAATGACAAACCACCGCGGTGGTCATTACACATTGATTGAAGATTACGGACACCATCCGGTGGAACTGGCGGCCACCCTCCAGGCTGCGCGCGGTGCTTTCCCCGGGCGTCGCCTGGTGCTGGCCTTTCAGCCGCACCGTTACACCCGCACGCGCGACTGTTTTGAAGATTTTGTGCAAGTGCTGCGACTCGCCGACGTGGTCTGGTTGACCGAGGTGTATGCCGCCGGTGAAACCCCGATTGCCGCCGCCGACGGTCGCGCATTGGCGCATGCGCTGCGTGTGGCCGGGCAGCAGGAACTGGTGTTCGCCCAAGACCTGACTCAGTTGGAAGAACTGGTGCGTCAGCAAGCGCAGGACGGTGATGTGGTGATGTGCATGGGCGCAGGCTCCATCGGCCAATTGCCTGTGCGCTTGCAAAACGCAAGCAGCGACCACAAACCTGTGCTCAAGGTGGTGAAGTCATGATGACGTTGGACAAACACAGTGCCAAAGTGGCTGTGCTGACGGGCGGTCACTCGGCAGAACGCGAGGTGTCGTTGTTGTCCGGCAAAGGCGTGCTTGAGGCTTTGCAGTCGCTGGGCGTGAATGCGCATGCGTTCGATCCGGCAGAGCAGCCTTTATTGAATTTGCGTGATCAGCACTTCAGCCATGTGTTCATTGCTTTGCATGGCCGACACGGCGAAGACGGCACCGTGCAAGGCGCGTTGGAATTGATGGGTATTCCCTATACCGGTTCCGGCGTGATGGCGTCCGCCATTGCCATGGACAAGCACATGACCAAACGCATTTGGGTGGCCGAGGGTTTGTCCACACCTGCGTCGGTGTGGCTGACACCATCACAACAAACCGCACAAGCACTGGCCGACATTCCGGCGCAACTCGGTTTGCCGCTGATCGTCAAACCGCCGCACGAAGGTTCATCCATTGGCGTGAGCAAAGTCACGCAAGCGGATCAACTGCCAGCGGCTGTCAAGCTGGCCACCGGCTACGACCCGGACTTGTTGTGCGAAGCATTCATTCAAGGCGAAGAAGTCACTTGTCCGGTGCTAGGTGAAGGCGATAACGCCAAAGCCTTGCCAGTGGTGCGGATCGCCGCACCCGACGGCGCTTATGACTACCAGAACAAATACTTCACCGATGAAGTGAAGTACCACTGCCCTAGCGGTTTACCGGCGGCAGAAGAACAAGCGATTCAGGCCATGAGTGTGGCGGCTTACCGGGCCTTGGGTTGCCGGGGTTGGGGCCGTGCCGATGTGATGATCCGCGCCACTGACCGCAAAGCTTTCTTGCTGGAGATGAACACCAGCCCGGGCATGACCGGTCACTCGCTGGTACCTATGTCAGCCAAGGCCGCAGGCATGTCGTATGCCGATTTGTGTTTGCATATTCTCAGCACTGCGCGGCTGGATACACGCATGGGGGTGCGCCAGTCATGAAAGCACGCGATGCCATGCACATGCGCACCGACACAAAGCCCGAACTCGCACTGGATGTGCGCTTGATGAACATCACCAGCGCTTTAATGTTCACCGGCGTTGCGGTGCTGTGCGTGGTGATGTCGCTGTGGTGGGCGGTGCGGCATCCGGCGTTTGCCATCACCGGCATCAGCGTGCACGGGGACATCCGGCACAACAACGAAGTGACGTTGCGGGCCAATGTGGTGCCGCGTTTGCAAGGCAGTTTCTTCACGGTGGATTTGGGCAAGGCGCGCGCATCGTTCGAGAACGTGCCTTGGGTGCGTCAGGCCACTGTGCGGCGCGAGTTCCCTGACCGTTTGCGGGTGGACATAGATGAACACGAGCCGGTGGCTTATTGGGGCGCAGAAGCAGATTCGCGTTTGCTCAATACCCAAGGCGAGGTGTTCAGCGCCAACTTCGGTGAACTCGACAACGAAAACCTGCCGCATTTGTCCGGACCTGACAACGAGTCCGCCAAAGTCTGGCAGATGTATCTCACCTTGGGCCCGGTGTTCAGTCAACTGGAATTGAACATCAATGGTTTGGAATTGACCGGCCGGGGCAGTTGGCGCGCTCAATTCAAAAACGGGGCGCGCATAGAACTCGGGCGTGGCTCACAAGAGGAAGTGATGGCGCGTGTCAGCCGTCTGACGCAAACGCTGGCGCAGGTCAGCCAGCGTTACGGCAGACAGACACAGGCGCTGGAGTCGGCGGATTTGCGGCATGTGAACGGCTATGCACTGCGTTTACGCGGTGTCAGCACATTGGATACAACGGCAACAAGGTAAGCACAAAGAGGTTGGCATGGCAAAAGAATACAAAGACCTGGTCGTAGGCCTAGACATCGGCACCAGCAAAGTCATGGTGGTGGTGGCCGAGGTGTTGCCTGGCGCCGAGCTCAAACTGGCCGGCTTCGGCATTGCGCCCAGCACCGGCCTCAAGCGCGGCGTGGTGGTCAACATAGACGCGACAGTTCAAAGCATACAAATGGCTTTGAAGGAAGCTGAATTGATGGCCGACTGCAAGATCACCCGGGTCTATACCGGCATCACCGGCAGCCACATCAGAGGCATGAATTCGCACGGCATGGTGGCGGTCAAGGACCGCGAAGTCACTGCCGCCGATGTGGCGCGTGTGGTCGAAACCGCCAAGGCCGTGAACATCTCTAACGACCAGCGTTTGTTGCTGGTCGAACCGCAGGAATTCATCATCGACGGCCAGGACGTGAAAGAGCCGATAGGTATGAGCGGCATACGGCTGGAAGCAAAGATACACATCGTCACCGGTGCACAAAGCGCAGCGGAAAACATCATCAAATGCGTGCGCCGCTGCGGCCTGGATGTAGAGCAATTGATGCTCAACCCGCTGGCCTCGAGCTACTCGGTGTTGACGGCAGATGAAAAAGAACTCGGTGTGGCGCTGGTCGACATTGGAGCGGGCAGCACCGACGTGGCCATCTTCACCGGCGGCGCCATACGCCACACGGCGGTGATTCCCATCGCCGGGGATTTAATCACCAGCGACATTGCCATGGCTTTGCGCACCCCGACCAAGGACGCAGAAGAAATCAAAGTGGAGTCTGGGTTTGCCAAACAATTGCTGGCTGACCCGAACATACAAGTTGAAGTGCCCGGTCTGGGCGACCGCGGCCCGCGCATGCTCAGCCGCCAGGCGCTGGCCGGTGTGATCGAGCCGCGTGTCGAAGAAATTTATGCGCTGGTGCAACAGGTGTTGCGTGAATCAGGATTTGAAGAAGTGCTGTCCTCCGGCATTGTGCTGACTGGCGGCAGCGCCATGATGCCGGGCATGATCGAACTCGGCGAAGACATATTTTTGAAAGCGGTGCGCCGGGGCGTGCCGCGTTACAGCAGTGCGCTGTCAGACATGGTGTCGCACCCGCGTGCCGCCACTGTCATGGGTTTGCTGGAAGAAGCGCGCATGGCGCGACTGCGCGGTTTTCGCGTGGCGCAGAAAAACGGTTCAGTCAAAACCGCCGTCGGGCGTGTCAAAGACTGGTTTGTGGGGAACTTCTGACCATGCATACATCACTACATCACGTGTTAGCTGTTGAACCCCCGCGCCGATTCAAAAGCCGTCGATGGCGACCTTGTTCACGGGGAGCGCCGCCAAGTTGAAAAATCACACGCTTCAAAAACACATATTCAAGGCAACTGCACAAAACATTCGGAGAGAAACATGAAGATAGAAATGATTGAACAAAGCGATTTCAACCCTGAGACACAAATCCGTGTCATCGGTGTCGGTGGCGGCGGTGGCAACGCGGTCGAGCACATGATCACAAGCGGCGTGCGCGGTGTGGAATTCATTTGCGCCAACACCGACGCGCAAGCCCTGCGGGTCAGCTCCGCCAACCGCGTCATTCAATTGGGCGACAGTGGCCTTGGCGCAGGCAGCAAACCCGAGCGTGGACAGGCAGCCGCTGAAGCCGCGGTAGACAGCATCCGTGAAGTGCTGCAAGGCGCCAACATGGTGTTCATCACCGCCGGTATGGGCGGCGGTACCGGCACCGGCGCAGCCCCGGTGGTGGCTCGCGTCGCACGTGAAATGGGCATCCTCACAGTAGGTGTGGTGACCAAGCCTTTCGACTGGGAAGGTGGACGTCGCATGACCAATGCCGAAGCAGGCTTGGCTGAGCTAGAAGCCAATGTCGATTCACTGATCGTGGTGCTGAACGAGAAACTGCTGGAAGTGCTGGGCGACGATGTCAGCCAAGACCAGGCGTTTTCTTTTGCCAACGATGTGCTGAAAAACTCGGTCGGCGGCATTGCCGAAATCATCAATGTCGAAGCACTGGTGAACGTCGACTTTGAAGACGTGCGCACCGTGATGAGCGAACAAGGCAAGGCCATGATGGGCACGGCCACTGCCAGCGGCCCGGACCGTGCGCGCATCGCCGCCGAACAAGCCGTGGCCTGCCCGCTGCTCGAGGGCGTGGATATGACCGGTGCCAAAGGCGTGCTGGTATTGATCACAGCTGCCAAGGGTGCTTTGAAACTGGCCGAGTCGCGCGAAGCCATGAACACCATACGCTCGTTTGCTTCTCCTGAAGCGCATGTGATTTACGGTACCGCTTATGACGAAACCCTGGGTGAGCAAATCCGCGTCACCGTGGTGGCCACCGGTCTGGCACAGGCCGGTCGCCGCGTCGCACCGCCTTTGTCGGTGATTCGCACCGGTACCGACAACGTGGCTTACTCCCAGACCACCGAACCCATGGCCCTGCAAGCAGCGACTGCCACCGCACCGGACGCAGGCATGAGCCGCCCCGGCATGTCCGGCAGCGACATGGCTAATGTGAATGTGCCCAGCGTCTGGCGCACCAACCGCACCCAGGCAGCTGCCAAAGTGGACGCCTTATCCTCTGGCGGAATGGACAATTACGAAATACCGGCGTTTCTGCGCAAGCAGGCTGACTAAAATCAATCAGTGCTGAAACAAAGAACGCTACAAACCCTGACCCGCGCGGTCGGTGTCGGTTTGCACAGCGGGCAGCGTGTTGAATTGACACTGCGTCCCGCCGGGCCCGACACCGGCATCGTGTTTAGACGGATTGACCTGGCCCATCCGGTGGACATACCCGTGGGTGCGTTGGCCGTCACCGATACGCGCATGGCTTCCACCATCGAAGCCCATGGCGTCAAGGTGCACACGGTCGAGCATCTCATGTCGGCGTGCAGCGGACTCGGTCTGGACAATATGTACATAGACATCACGGCCGAAGAAGTCCCTATTCTTGACGGATCGTCCTCATCCTTTGTGTTTTTATTGCAAAGCGCAGGTATTGCCATGCAAAACGCGCCCAAACGTTTTGTGCGAATCCTCAAAGAGGTGGTGGTGCGTGAAGGCGAGGGCGACAAGGAAAAATGGGCCGGTTTGTTTCCTCACCACGGTTTCAAGCTGAGTTTTGAAATTGACTTCAAACACCCGGCGGTGGATTCCACCGGTCAGGAAGTCACGTTTGACATGGACAACGGACATTACGGCCGCGATATTGCGCGCGCCCGCACTTTCGGCTTTACCCGCGACGTGGAACATTTGCGCGCCAACGGCCTGGCGCTGGGCGGCGGTCTGGACAACGCCATCGTCATGGACGATTACAAGGTGCTCAACAGCGACGGCTTGCGCTACGACGATGAATTTGTCAAACACAAAATCCTAGACGCCATGGGCGATTTGTATTTGCTGGGCAAGCCTTTGCTGGCGCATTACCGTGCATTCCGCTCGGGCCACGCCATGAACAACCAGCTGCTGCGCGAATTGCTCAGTCGCCCCGATGCCTATGAGCTGGTGACTTTCGATGATGAGAAGCTAGCGCCTAAAGGTTTGGCGCAATTGGCGCCTGCCTGGTAAAGCAGCGCATATTAACGGCAACTTAGCCGACTGTTTGCAGAAAATAGCAGTGATAACAGGTTATTCAAAGTGAAAATAGTTATTTGAAAAAACATCAACTATTTCCTTTTGTCTCATGGCTAAACTTAAACCCATTCAGGTGTTTGTTGTTTTGCTGGGCTTGTGCTTAACCGCCTGCGGTTGCAATGATTCTGACAGTGCTGACAACAGCAACAACAGCCAGTCGCTGGACAAAACAGCCTTGTATTCCCTGGGCGGCAGTGTCAGCGGATTGACAAACGGCAAACTGCTAAAGCTGGCCGCTAATGAAGAAACACTCAGCTTAAATAGCAATGGCAAGTTCAATTTTTTACAAACATTGAAAGCAGGCAGTCTTTACAGCATCAGCATTCAAGAGTTGCCCGAGAACATGAAATGCGAGATTGCCAAACCGAGCGGCACAGCCACGGCTAACGTGAGCGACATCAGTGTGAGTTGCTACACGCCCGTTCCATCCTCGGGCATCACAAGCAAGCAATGCGTGACAAGTTCAAGCAATGTTTTAGTAGATTGCAACAGTGCCGAGGTGTCTGCTTTGAATGCCGAGCAAGACGGTACCCGCAGCAGTATCAATACCATGGACTTTGGCACGCTCACACAAGGTGCGAACACGTATTCAAGCAGCGACTGCGTCAAGGACAAACTCACAGGATTGTTATGGGAGATCAAGTCCGCAGACGGCGGTTTGCGAGACTATCAAAAAACCTATACACACTTTGACAGCACCACGGCGGCTCAAAAAAGCGATGGCTTAAAGGCCACACAAGCAGAGATTGATGCCCCATACAACGCGGCCACCTATGTCAAAGAGGTGAACAGATTAGATTTATGCGGTTTTACGGACTGGCGCTTACCCACTGCGCGTGAATTGCACAGCATAGTCAATTACGGTTTGAAAGACATTGCCATCGATACAACAGTTTTCATCAACCCGCCGGGCACTGATGACGAATACTGGACGTCTTCTTCTTACCAAGACAATCTGGGAATAGATCAAGCGTTCAACGTAAATTTTTATGCCGGCTATATCTCCTCAGGCAACAGGGACAGCAGCATTTATGTGCGTTTGGTCAGAAGCCCAGAGTTGAGCGAGACAAACCGTTTTAACGTGGCGGGTGATGAAGTGACTGACATACAAACCGGTTTGGTTTGGCAGCGTTGCACGTATGGTCAAACATGGAACGGCAGCAGTTGCACCGGACCCGCCACCAAACTCACTTTTGCCCAGGCGCTGGCCAAGTCAGCAGAGATGAAAAGCCAGGGCTGGCGTCTGCCTAACATCAAGGAATTGTTTTCACTGAGCACCTACGGGCCGGGAAATACACAGTGGGATTCGCTTGTTTTTCCACAAACATACTTAGGTCAGACAGATGTCTATTTGTCATCCACTCCGACAATGGGTAACGCCGTCAACCCTTGGGTCGTTAATTTCGGCCTTGTGATGGTCTCGCAAAGCAGCCTGATCACCCCTTTGTATGTGCGCTACGTGCGTAACCTAAAGTAAAAGTCAGGCAATAACTTTGCTTGTGTCATAGAGCAAGCCGCTAAGCTGATTTGCCCGTAAACCTAACCCCCGCGCCCGCCGCGCAACATGCCGCTGGATTTGGCGCGTCCCATACCCGCGTCTTTCATCAAAGCCATGCCGCGCGCCGCATGCGCATGCGTGATGGCCAGGCCGAGCGCGTCGGCGGCATCCGGCCCTGGCAGCCCGGGCAGATTCAATAAACGCTTGACCATTTCCTGTACCTGAGCCTTGGCAGCTTTGCCATGGCCAGCTATGGCTTTTTTCATTTGCAATGCGGTGTATTCGGCCACGCTTAATTGTTGATGAACCAGCGCCGCCAAACAGGCGCCACGGGCCTGACCCAGCAGCAGCGTGGCTTGCGGGTTGAGGTTGACAAACACAATTTCCAAAGCCGCGCAATCCGGTTGGTAGCGTTGCGCGACCTCGCTGATGCCGTCAAACAGCACGCCTATGCGGGCCGCGATATCTGCACGCGGTAAATGCGTGGTGCTGATGGTGCCGCTGGCTACGTAACTGAGCTGACCGCTGTTGAAATCAACCACGCCGAAACCGGTGGTTTGCAAGCCCGGGTCTATGCCCAGCACTTTCACGGCAGCACCGCCGCGCCCATGCGCCCTAGGATCACTTGAGACCGATCTGTCAGGTAGGGCGACTGGGGCAGCTTCTCAAAATACTTGGGACGCGGAAGCATCACCGCCAGGCGCGCCGATTCCCAAGGCGTCAATTGCGCAGCGCGTTTAGAAAAATAATGCCGCGCAGCAGCTTCAGCGCCGAACACGCCTTTGCCCCATTCGACATGGTTCAAATAAATTTCCAGAATGCGTTGTTTGCTCAAACAGCTCTCCAGCGCCAGCGTGATCAACAGCTCCTGGCCTTTGCGTAAAAAATTGCGTTCGCCGGATAAAAACAGGTTCTTCGCCAATTGCTGGGTGATGGTCGAGCCCCCCACCACTTTAGGCGTCTTACCATTGGTAGAGGAACGGGACTGTGCTTTTTCATTGCGCTGCCAGGCCTTTTCAATCGCCTGCCATTGCACGCCGTCGTGGCTGGCAAACATATCGTCTTCGGAAGCAATCACCGCGCGGCTGAGACTGGTGTTGATGCGCGAGGCCGGCATCCACTCCTGGCGCCAGCGCAAGCCTTGTTCGTTGTGCAGCATTTGCGTGATTTGCGAACGTTCGAATGCCGTAGAGCCCGGGTCGATATAGCGCAGCATGAACACACGCGCCAGAAAATACAACTGCAAACCCACACCGGCGAGCAACAGCAACAGCACAAAGCGACGCCATGCGCGCCAACCGGTCATGCGTTTCACATCCATGCCCATGTCATTGTTCCGGGTTATCTGCTTGCACCGTCAGGTTGCGCTTAAAGGTATAGCGCGAGACCATGGCCAGCTGATCGAATTCGCGTTTCATCTCGGCGCTGAATGTGCCGAAAGGCCCGGCGTTTTGCGCCAGCGCCAGCGCCAGTTTATCCAGCTCGGGCTGACCCGAGCTTTTCAGCACTTGCGAGGCAATGACACGGCCTTGCGCGTTCACCGTCAGCATCAGGGTCAGGCTGCCGTAAAGCTTGCGGCCTTGGATTTGTGGAAAAAAACGCGTGCCGTGTTCTTCAATCAAACGCCGCATGTGGTCGTGGTAGAGCGCATAACTGACTTCGCGTGTGGACGGGCTGACGTAACGCGTGCGCGGTCTGGCGTTTTGTTCGTTGATGCGTTGCTCAATCTCGGCCAGCGTGTCGAGCAACTGGCGTCGCTGTTGATCAATGGCCGCCGCCTCGCTCGCGTTGGCCGACTGTCGCGTGCTGTTGATACTCAGTTGTTGTTTGACCTGAGCCAGCAGCGCGCTTTGCTGTTGTTTCAACTGGCGCAATTTGGCCGTTGCCGCATCGTCTGCCTGGCCGCTTTGACTGCGCTCGGACAGCGGCAGCGGCGACTGGGCGCGGCCCTGGGCCACATCGCCACCGCCTTGCAAATTGGCTTGCGCCAGCGCTTGCGGTTTGTCGGGTGCAGCGGCGCTGCTGCGTGCATTCACCAGAATAATGTCCAGCGGCATTTGCGTCATCAAGCGGTCAAAGCCTTGCGGATCCGCCAACCTAAACACCAGCAAACCGGCATGCAATAGCAAGGACACAACAATGGCTATCTGCATGGGCGTCAAGCGTAGCGGCATGCTGATGGCCATCTTCATCAAGCGGCAGACTCAGACCCGCCGGTGGCTGCTGGCGCATCGCCTTCAGTGGCTTCATCCAAATCCATGGCAATGGTCAGCGGACCGGCGCTGATTTCTTCGTCGGCACTGTCTTCTTCCATTGCTGACGGTGCATCCAGCAGCGCCAAAAAGGTGGCGGACACGTCCAGCGCCATGCTGTCTACATGACCGAGTCGCACGCGCACCAGCGCGCCTCTTTCCAATGGCGGGGCCGCATGCAGGCTGAGCACCAGCGGCAGGGCGACGGCGCGCACCACCGGCGCTTCGCCGGGAAAAGACTTGATGACCGTGGCGTCAATCTCTTGCAACTGCTGTTGTTGCAGGTATTGCAATGTCCAGTAACGCTCCATGGTGCCTTGGTTGCTGTTGTACGCCGAGTAAGCATCTTCAAACGCCGAGACGATGGACATCAGACCGGCGTCTTTGGGTTTAAAAGGCGCAACCAATGCTGCGGTGGCACCGTTACGCACACAGGCTACCAGTTGCCATTGATTCACCAGATCGGTGTAACGGCGCAGCGGGGAAGTGCTCCAGGCATAACAGGGAACACCAATGCCTGCGTGCGGCAAAGCACGCGTGCCCATGCGCACCTTGATGCCGGGCGCCAGACTGGCTTGGCTGCGGTACAGACCCGGCACACCCAGATCGGCCAGCCACTGGCCCCAGCTGCTGTTGGCCAGAATCATGGCCTCGGCCACGATCAAATCGAGCGCCGCGCCGCGCGGGCGAATGCTCAGGTGCACAGGCTCGTCGCCGCGCGGCCCGTGCTCGCCGACAGCGTCGACGCGGAAATTGAAATCCGGGCGGTTGAATTGCTCGGGCTTACCGCGCACCAGTTCGCGCTTTGCTTTAAGGTGTCGCGCCAGACGGTGCATGAAGCGCAGTTCTGCACGCGGCAGTCCGGCATCCAGTGCGGTGTCTTCGTGCGAGAAGGCTGCATCGCTCAGCCAGGCCTCGGTGACGATATGGTCGAGTTTGTCGTGGCGCAAATTGGCGGCAATGGGCACTTGCTCCAAGCGGGTCACTGTGCTTTGTACTTCCAGCGTGTCCTCGTCGAAGCTGACATACAAGGAGAGCGCCGGACAAGCCTTGCCCGCATCCAGCGTATAGGTTTGCACCACGCTGTCGGGCAGCATGGTGATTTTGTGGCCCGGCATGTAGACCGTGGACAAACGCTGACGCGCGACCTGATCGATGGCGTCGCCCGGTTGCAAAGCCAGCGCAGGCGCGGCGATGTGAATGCCCATGACCACTGTGCCGCTGCCCAGGCCTTGCACCGACAAGGCGTCGTCGATTTCGGTGGTTTGTGAATCGTCTATGGAATAGGCTTGCACCTCAGCCAGTGGCAGGTCTTGCGGCAGCGCCGGGGCTTGCAAGGCGGGAAAGCCGGTGCCCTTGGGGAAATGCTCGAACAAAAAACGCTGCCAATGAAAGTCGTAAGCGCTTTGGATGGCACCGGCTTGCTGCAACAGTGTCAGCGGCGGGCGCTGGCTTTGCTTGGCGGCCAGCACCACGGCTTTGTACTCGGGCGCATTTTTGTCCGGCTTGAACAGAATTTTGTAAAGCTGGGTTTGCACAGGCGCCGGACATTGGCCGTCGACCAGGTGTTGCGCCCAGCTTTCAATTTGCGCTTGCAATTCTTTTTTCTTTTCAATCGCTGCCAGCGCTTGCGCGATGATGTCGGCCGGTGCTTTTTTGAACCGGCCTTTGCCGGCGCGACGGAAATAATGCGGCGCTTCGGAAAGCTTGAGCAGACAAGCGACTTGTTCGGTCAGCGTGGCTTTGTCGCTGAAATATTCAACCGCCAGTTCACCGAAAGAAAATTCATCCGGCGGCGCAAACTCCCATGCCAACTCCAGTTCCATGGTGTCGGCCAATGCGGCGGCGGCTTGCAGCAGCTCGGGCGGTTGGGGTTTGTCAAAACGCAGCAAAACCTGCGCGGTTTTCACTTTCACCCGTTTGCCGGATGCCAGCTCCATTTGCGCCGATGTGTCTGCTTCGGACAGCACCCGGCCACTCTGGAGTTTGCCGGCTTCTTCAAATAATGCGTACATGGACGCGATTCTCCCATGCAGACATCAGTTGCAGAGCACCGTGAAGAATGCGTTGATAATTCCTGCATGGCTATCAGCTTTGAAAAACCCTATGTCCTGCGCCAGTTCATGCACGTGCTGCGCGGCTTTGACGGACAACTGACGCTGGCTGTGGCCTTGCTGGCCACCGCCGGTTTGATCACCATGTTTGCTTCCGGCTACGCCAACGGCATGCGTTTTTGGGACCACACGCGCAATCTGACGCTGGCTTTCGGCATCATGTTTGTGGTGGCGCAAATTCCGCCCCAGCGCTTGATGACATTGGCCGTGCCTTTGTATACGGTAGGGCTGGCTTTGCTGGTGGCGGTGGCCTTGTTCGGTTTGACCAAAAACGGCGCCAGGCGTTGGTTGAACATTGGCATCGTGATTCAACCCAGCGAAATCATGAAGATAGGCATGCCGCTGATGCTGGCCTGGTGGTTTCAAAAACGCGAAGGGCAGTTGCGACCGCTGGATTTCCTGGTCGCCACGGTGTTGCTGGCCATGCCGGTTGGCTTGATCGCCAAGCAACCCGACCTGGGTACAGCCATTCTGGTGCTGGCCGCCGGTCTGTATGTGTTGTTCTTTGCCGGCCTTGGCTGGAAATGGATAGTTCCGCCTTTGGTACTGGGGCTGGTTGGTGCTGTTTTGCTGGTGGTGTTTGAACCGACTTTGTGCACGGATGGTATGAAATGGCCGCTGATGCGCGAGTACCAGCGCCAGCGCGTTTGCACTTTGCTCGACCCCTGGCGCGATCCCTTGGGCAAGGGTTTTCACATCATCCAGGGCATGATTGCCATAGGTTCCGGCGGTTTTTTCGGTAAGGGTTTCATGCAGGGCACGCAAACCCATCTGGACTTCATTCCTGAGCGCACCACCGATTTCATTTTTGCGGCATACGGCGAAGAGTTCGGCTTACTCGGCAATCTGTTGCTGATGGGAGGCTTTGTGTTTTTGGTGCTGCGTGGTCTGGCGATTTCATTGGAGGGGCCGACGCTGTTTGCGCGCCTGCTCGCCGGTAGCGTGACCTTGATCTTTTTTACCTATGCCTTCGTCAACATGGGCATGGTCAGTGGCATCTTGCCGGTGGTCGGTGTGCCCCTGCCGTTCATTAGTTACGGAGGAACGGCCATGGTCACGCTGGGTTTCGGCATCGGTATATTGCTGTCGATAGCGAAAGCCAAACAGTTGGTGCAATCATGAGCAAACACACAGGAATCGTAGGAACCGGCAACATGGGCGGCGGCATGGCCAGGCGCTTGCTGAGCATGGGCTGGCCGGTGCATGTGCACGACAAAGACGCGGCCACACAGCAAGTTTTACAGGATGCAGGTGCGCACGGCTGCGACAGTGCCGCGGCTGTCGCCAAGGCTGCTGACTCGGTGATAGTGTGCGTGATTGATGCGGTGCAGGTGCAAGAGGTGTTGGACGGGCCGACCGGTTTGCTGGCCCATTTGCAAGCCGGGCAGACGGTCATCATGTGCCCGACCTTGGCACCGGCGCAAACCGAAGATTTCGCCCGTCAGTTGCAGGCCATAGGCGTGCACATGGTCGACGCGCCCATGTCCGGCGGGCCGATACGCGCCGCCAACGGCAGCATGAGTTTGATGACGGCCGCGCCTGCTGAGGTATTGGCGGCGCAAAACGAATTGCTCAACACGCTGTCCGAGCAATGTGTTTTCATCAGCCACAAGGTCGGTGACGGTACCCGGGTCAAACTGGTCAACAACATGCTGGCCGGTATCAACCTGGTCGGCGCTTGCGAAGCCATGGTGCTGGCAGAAAAACTCGGTCTTGACAAAGAAGTCACGCTGTCTTTGATTGAGCGCTCCAGCGGTCAGAACTGGATAGGCACTGACCGCTTGCGCCGGGTGTTTGCCGGCGACACCAGCGCAGGCTCACACATGCGTTTGCTGGCCAAGGACACGCGCCTGGCCGTCGAGGCGGCGCAGCAAGTCGGCTACAGCGGCTGGCTGGGTGCGGCAGCTGCCCAGGCATTTGCCATGGCTTGTCAACAAGGCATGGGCGTGATGGACGACAGCAAGATGCTGGAATTCATACGCCATAGCGAGCGTTCATAAGCTGCCCAGGCTTGAGCGCCCGTGAAAATGCCCGGGTTTTGCTGTTGTTTACAGGCAATGCCCTGAGAGTTTCAAGGCTGTGATCCGGCTTCTACAATGGCCAAATGATTGCACACGAACCTACCCTCGAACGCTTGGCCATCGCGCAAAGCCTGTTGCTCACGCCTTACGGCCTGAATGAGAGCCATTTGACCCAAGCTTTGTCGGCCATACGCGCCCACCGCATAGACGATGCTGATTTGTATTTTCAGTACACCCGCTCTGAGGGCTGGAGCCTGGAAGAGGGCATAGTCAAAACCGGTTCGTTCAGCATAGACCAGGGTGTGGGCGTGCGCGCGGTGAGTGGTGAAAAAACTGCATTTGCATACTCAGACGATATTTCCATGGCCTCGCTGATGGACGCAGCCCACACGGTGCGCAGCATTGCCGCATCGGGGAACAACGCCAGCACCAAGGTGCCCGGCCGTCGCATCGCCGGGGCGCGCAGCCTGTACCGCGACGACGACCCGATCGCCAGCTTGGACAGCACCGCCAAAGTCAATTTGCTCGAACGACTGGAGCAGCAGGCGCGCGCCAAAGACCCGCGCGTGGTGCAAGTCATGGCTGGTCTGGCCAGCGAATACGACGTGGTGCTGGTCGCTCGTGCTGACGGCACCTTGGCTGCCGATGTGCGTCCCTTGGTGCGTTTGTCCTTGAACGTCATCGTGGAAGAAAAAGGCCGGCGTGAAAGCGGATCGGCCGGCGGTGGCGGCCGCTTCGGGTTGGCGCATTTCGATGCCGATTGCTTAACCCGTTATGTGGACGAGGCCGTCGGCGCTGCCTTGACCAATTTACAGGCGCAAGCCGCGCCCGCAGGTGAAATGACCGTGGTGCTGGGCTCGGGCTGGCCCGGGATTTTGTTGCACGAAGCCATAGGACACGGCTTGGAGGGTGACTTCAACCGCAAAGGCTCGAGCGCCTTCAGCGGACGCATTGGACAACGCGTGGCCGCCAAAGGCGTGACCGTGCTTGACGACGGCACGATTGCCGACCGTCGCGGTTCGTTAAATGTGGACGACGAAGGCAACGCCAGCCAGCGCAATGTGCTGATTGAAGACGGCATATTGAAAGCTTACATTCAAGACAGCATGAATGCGCGCCTCATGGGCGTGGTGCCCACCGGCAACGGGCGGCGCGAAAGCTACGCCCATGTGCCCATGCCGCGCATGACCAACACTTATATGTTGGGCGGTGACAAACACCCCGAAGAAATCGTCGCCAGCATCAAAAAAGGTTTGTATGCCACCAATTTCGGTGGCGGACAAGTAGACATCACTTCAGGCAAGTTTGTGTTTTCCGCCAGCCAGGCGTATTGGGTGGAAAAAGGAAAAATCAAATACCCAGTCAAAGGCGCGACTTTGGTGGGCAACGGCCCTGACGCGCTCACCCGAGTCAGCATGATTGGCAACGACATGGCCTTAGACCCCGGCGTCGGCACTTGCGGCAAAGAAGGCCAAAGCGTGCCGGTTGGCGTCGGCCAGCCCACGTTGCGGATTGACGGCTTGACCGTCGGCGGTACGGCCTGAAAACGATCCCATCGCCTGTGCTACATTTCAAATCATGAATTTAGTCCCGTTTCACTTTGCTTATTTTTATTTCTCACGCCCCACCGGCGGTCGAGAGGTCTGAACGCAAACAACGCTCTGAACTCCCCAACCTACCGCCGGCTTCCGGCGGTTTTTTTTTGTTCCCAAACTTGTCTTTCACACAGTTGCAGTTTTCCAGGAGTCTTTCATGAAATCCCATCCCAAAGATGCGTATGCGTCCATCGATGACCAGACCAGCCAGACCGACGACCAACGCATCAAGGACATCACCGTGTTGCCGCCACCCGAACATTTGATCCGCTTCTTTCCCATTGCCGGAACTGCCGTTGAAAAACTGATCAGTGATACGCGCCAGCGCATTGCGAAAATCATGGCCGGTAAGGACGACCGCCTGCTGGTGGTGATGGGCCCTTGCTCTATCCACGACCCGGCTGCTGCGCTTGACTATGCGCGCCGTTTGCAAACCGAGCGCGAAAAGTACAAAGACACACTGGAAATCGTCATGCGCGTTTACTTTGAAAAACCGCGCACCACGGTAGGCTGGAAAGGCTTGATCAACGATCCTTACCTGGATGAGAGTTTTCGCATCGATGAAGGCCTTCGCATTGCGCGTCAATTGCTGATCGAGATCAACCGCGCCGGCGTACCGGCCGGCAGCGAATTTCTGGACGTGATTTCCCCGCAGTACATAGGCGACCTGATCAGCTGGGGTGCTATCGGCGCGCGCACTACCGAAAGCCAGGTACACAGAGAATTGGCTTCGGGCTTGTCAGCACCGATTGGTTTTAAAAACGGTACCGACGGCAACATCAAAATCGCCACCGACGCGATACAAGCCGCCGCACGCGGCCACCACTTTTTGTCAGTGCATAAAAACGGCCAGGTGGCGATTGTGCAAACCCAAGGCAACCCGGATTGCCATGTGATTTTGCGCGGCGGCAAAGCGCCAAACTATGACGCAGCCAGTGTGGCCGCGGCCTGCAAAGAGCTTGAAGCCGCCAAGTTACCAGCCAGTTTGATGGTCGATTGCAGCCATGCCAACAGCAGCAAACAACACGAGCGCCAGTTGGTGGTCGCCAAAGACATAGCCGCGCAACTCGCCGGTGGCTCGCACCAGGTGTTCGGTGTGATGGTGGAAAGCCATTTACAACCCGGCGCGCAAAAATTCACGCCCGGTAAAGACAAAGTTGAGGGCTTGGTCTACGGCCAAAGCATCACCGACGCTTGTCTATCTTGGGAAGATTCGCTGCAAGCCTTGCAAGCGCTGGACGCAGGCATCAAGGCGCGGCGCAAAGCGAAAAAATAAACCTAACTGTGGAAACGGACTGCATGCAGTCCGTTTTTTTATGGGGTGAATGATGTGCGTCCGTTGGTCAGTGCTTCAAGGCATCCAGTAGTTTTTGGTGGACGCCGCCGAATCCGCCGTTGCTCATGCAGACTATCTGATCGCCGGGCCGTGCGGCGGCTTTGACCTGCGCCACCAGCGTATCAATGTTGGCGGCCACACTGGCGCGCGCGCCCATGGACGACAGCGCTTCTGCCGCATCCCAATCCAAACCGGCGGTATGACAAAACGCCAGATCGGCTTGCTCCAGACTCCACGGCAATTGCGATTTCATGGCGCCGAGTTTCATGGTGTTGCTGCGCGGCTCAAACACCGCCAGGATGCGGGCCTGGCCAACGCGTCGGCGCAAGCCATCCAAGGTGGTGCGAATCGCCGTCGGGTGATGGGCGAAATCGTCAAACACTTGAATGGCTTGAACACCGCTGCCTATGCTGCCGCGCAATTCCATGCGGCGTCGCACATTCTCAAAACCCGCCAATGCCGCGCCCGCCTGCGCAGGCGTGACGCCTACATGCGCGGCTGCGGCTATGGCCGCGAGTGCATTCATTTGGTTATGCACGCCAGTCAAATTCCAACGAACCTGCGCCACCGGCTTGCCGGCTTGTAGCACCGCGAAATCATGCGGCTCACCCTGAGCCTGCCATTCACCGCCTTGGCCGAAACCGGCGACCGGGCTCCAGTGACCCATGCCCAGCACACGTTGCAAGCTGTCTTGTTCTGCGTTTACCACCAGACAGCCGCTGCCCGGCACGGTGCGCACCAAATGGTGGAACTGACGCTCAATGGCCGCGAGGTTGTCAAAAATATCCGCGTGATCAAACTCCAGATTGTTCAGCACGGCGGTGCGCGGGCGGTAATGCACAAACTTGCTGCGCTTGTCGAAAAACGCGGTGTCGTATTCATCGGCCTCGATGACAAACAAAGGTCGTGTTTGTCCTGCAGCCAGTTGCCCGAGGCGCGCAGACACGCCGAAATTCAGCGGTACGCCGCCAATCAAAAAACCGGGCGTCAAACCGGCTTGATCCAAAATCCAACTCAGCATGGCGGTGGTGGTGGTTTTGCCGTGCGTACCGGCGACTGCCAGCACATGCCGGGTCTGGCCGGGCGCGTGTAAGACATGGTCGCTCAACCATTGCGGGCCGCTGGTATAGGGCAGACCGGCTTCCAAAATCGCTTCCATCAAGGGATAGCGTGGCGAACCGTCTGCGGTGCGCGCTCGTGACACCACGTTGCCGACCACAAACATATCGGGCTTCAGCGACAGTTGAGCCGCGTCGTAGCCTTCGATCAATTCAATGCCCAGGGCGCGCAATTGGTCGCTCATCGGGGGGTAAACGCCGGTGTCGCAACCGGTGACCCGGTGACCGGCTTCGCGGGCCAAGGCGGCCAGACCACCCATGAAAGTGCCGCAAATGCCTAATATATGTATGTGCATGGACGTGCATTGTAGAAGTCGCCGCTTGACAGGCATGAGCAAGACCGGAATGCCGCTGCGGGCTTGCCTGTTCAGGTCACAATCTCTCGCATGTCAAACGATATCAAACAGGAAATTGCCGCCACCGCCGCGCGGCTGGTGGTCGAGGAAGGTCTGGAATACGGCCCCGCGAAACGCCGCGCTTTGCGCGAACTGGGCTTGCCTGCGCGCCAAGCCTTGCCGGACAACGAGACGCTGGAAAACGAGGTCATGGACTATGTGCAGCTGTTTTGCGCAGATAGCCAGCCGCAGGAATTGCTGGCCTTGCGCCGCCTGGCTTTGGTGTGGATGCAGCGCTTGCAGGCATTCAGGCCGCACTTGAGCGGCGCAGTCTGGCGCGGTACCGCCACGCGTTTGTCAGATATTTACATTCAATTGTTTTGCGATGACAGCAAACAGGCCGAGTTGGCGCTGCTGGACAAAGAGGTGCGTTTTGACGTCAGTGCTGTCAGCGGTTTTCGCGGTGAGACCGTAGACGCACTCAGCATACACAGCCACTGCCCGGAACTGAACGAAGACATAGGCGTTCATCTCATGGTGTATGACTACGACGATTTGCGCGGCGCTTTGCTGCCGGACAGCCGGGGCCGACCGATGCGAGGGGATATCGCTGGACTGCGCCAGTTGATAGACAATGTGACATGACTCAGGAAAACCCTTTACCCGTTAATGCCAGTCACGGCAGGCGCAGTTTGCTGGCCGTGGCCGCCGGTGCATTGGCCGCAGGCGCGGGCTTCGCCTGGTGGAGGCTTGGGCTCAAGAGTGCAAAAAGCGCTTCCATCGATGCTTTGTGGAGTGCAGAATTTGACTCGATTGAAGGTCCGCCCTTGCGCTTGGCAGATTTCAAGGGTCGTCCGCTGGTGGTTAATTTCTGGGCTACCTGGTGTACCCCTTGTGTCGAAGAAATGCCTTTATTGAACGCCTTTTATCAGCAAAATAAGGCTAAAAGCTGGCAAGTTCTGGGTTTGGCCATAGATCAGCCGAGCGCTGTCAAGCGTTTTCTGACTCAGCATCCGGTAGAATATTCCATAGCCATGGCTGGTTTGAACGGTACCGATTTGATGACTGCGCTGGGCAACCAGGCTGGTGGTTTGCCCTTTACTTTGGTGATAGATGCACAAGGCGGTTTACGCTTTCGCAAGCTCGGTAAACTGACTGAGGGCGATATCAGCGACTGGCTTTGAGCTTTTGAGGGCCTTGGTCGTATTTGGCTACTTTCTGCAAATGGTGTAAATTACCTGCTTGTTAACAGCAATTGACTGCAACTACATGGATTTAAGAAAACTCAAAACCCTGATCGATCTGGTCTCCGAGTCCAATGTGTCGGAGTTGGAAATCACCGAGGCTGAAGGCAAGGTCCGCATTGTCAAAGGTCCGGTCGGCGCGCCGGTGGCGATGGCCGCCCCGGTCATGGTAGCCACCCCGGTGGCTGCGCCCGCGAGCGTTGCTGCTGCTACCCCGGATGCAGCTGTCGAAGCCCCGGTGCCTAGCGGTCATGTGGTCAAGTCGCCCATGGTCGGCACTTTCTACACCTCGTCCAGCCCTGATTCCAAGCCTTTTGTGCAGGTCGGCAGCGTGGTCAAGGAAGGCGAAACCATTTGCATCATCGAGGCCATGAAAATCCTTAATGAAATCGAAGCAGACAAAAGCGGCACCGTCTCCCGCATTCTGGTGGACAACGGACAGGCGGTTGAATACGGCCAACCCATGTTCTTGATTGAGTGATCCCCGGACATGTTTAAAAAGATTCTGATCGCCAACCGGGGCGAAATTGCACTGCGCATTCAGCGCGCTTGCAAGGAACTCGGCGTTGAAGCTGTGGTGGTGTATTCCGAAGCCGATCGCGAGGCCAAGTACGTCAAGCTGGCCGAGGAGGCCGTATGCATAGGCCCGGCGCCTTCCGCCCAAAGCTATCTGAACATGCCGGCCATTATTTCGGCGGCTGAAGTTACCGATGCCCAGGCGATTCACCCCGGCTACGGTTTTTTGAGCGAAAACGCCGACTTCGCCGAACGTGTCGAGAAAAGCGGTTTTGTGTTCATCGGGCCTACGCCCGAGTCCATCCGCATGATGGGCGACAAAGTCTCAGCCAAGCAGGCCATGATCAAGGCCGGTGTGCCTTGTGTGCCCGGCTCCGAAGGCGAGTTGCCCGACGACCCGGCGCAAATCCGGCGTATCGGCAAAGCCGTTGGTTATCCGGTCATCATCAAGGCGGCGGGCGGCGGCGGCGGTCGCGGCATGCGCGTTGTCCATAACGAAGCCGCACTGATTCATGCGGTGCAAACCACCAAGGCCGAGGCCGGTGCAGCCTTTGGCAACCCTGCGGTTTACATGGAGAAATACCTGCAAAACCCCAGGCACATTGAAATTCAAATCATGGCGGACAACTTCAAGAATGCCATTTACCTGGGCGAGCGCGACTGCTCTATGCAGCGGCGTCACCAAAAGGTGATTGAAGAAGCGCCGGCCCCGGGTATTGCGCGCAAGCTGATAGAGCGCATCGGCGAACGCTGTGTAGCAGCCTGTAAAAAAATGGGTTACCGCGGCGCCGGTACGTTTGAGTTTTTGTACGAAAACGGCGAGTTTTATTTCATTGAAATGAACACCCGGGTTCAGGTGGAACATCCGGTCACCGAATTCATCACCGGTGTGGACATTGTCAAAACCCAGATCATGACTGCGTCCGGCATGAAACTGCCTTACACCCAGCGGCAGATTGAGATCAAAGGCCACGCCATTGAATGCCGCGTGAATGCCGAAGACCCGTTCAAGTTCACGCCTTCACCCGGTCGCATCACCATGTGGCACCCGCCGGGTGGTCCGGGCGTGCGCGTCGATTCGCATGTCTATACCAATTACTTCGTCCCTTCGAATTACGACTCGATGATTGGCAAAATCATTGTGCACGGCGACTCGCGCGAACACGCCCTGGCGCGCATGCGCACGGCGCTGGGTGAAACCGTGGTCGAGGGCATCAGCACCAACATCGCTTTACACCGCGAGTTGATGAACGATCCCGGCTTCGTCGGTGGTGGTACCAATATCCACTACCTGGAAGAATGGCTGGCAGTGCGGCGCAGTTAATGGTTGAGTTGCGCCTGCAATGTCCGCAAGACCAGGTCGAGCAGATCAGCGATGCCTTGATCGCATTGGATGCGCTCAGTGTCTCGGTGGAAGACGCTGACGCACACACCGATCAGGAGCAGGCTTTGTTCGGTGAACCCGGCATGCCGCCACCCGCCACCGGTTGGTTGCGCTCACAAGTCGTGGCTTTGTTTGATAACGAAGCCGCTGCGCTTGACGCCAGTCAATTGCTTGCATTGCAGGATTTTTTCGCTGACTCCAGCCTGCTTGGTATACATACTGTTGAAGAGCAGGACTGGGTGCGCTTGACGCAATCGCAGTTTGAACCTGTGCCCATCACAGACGAATTCTGGGTGGTGCCCAGCTGGCACCAGCCACCCGCGCAAGCTAAGTGGGTGTTGCGACTCGATCCCGGACTGGCCTTTGGCACCGGCACACACCCCACCACGCGCATGTGTTTGCGCTGGATCGCCACACACCCGCCGTCAGGTCAGCGCGTGTTGGATTACGGTTGCGGCTCCGGCATTCTGGCCATAGGCGCCGCAATGATGGGCGCGGCCCATGTAGACGCTGTCGACATCGATGCTGATGCTGTCAAGGCGACGCTTGCCAATGCAACAGACAACCAGGTCAGCGTGAACACCGGCTTGCCAGACATGGCGCAGGGCTTGTATGCGCTGGTGCTTGCCAACATACTGGCGGCACCGTTGAAAGTGCTGGCGCCGCTCTTGTGTGCCCATGTACAACAAGGCGGACAATTACTGCTGGCCGGTATTTTGGAGCGGCAGGTGGATGAGATTCAAGCCGCGTACCAAGCGCATATGAGGCTGCAAGTGGCTGACCGCCAAGACGGTTGGGTGCTGATGCACGGCGTAGCGGCGGCATGAAACGGCAGCCGTTGTATTAAAAGGCATAGCGCATGGCCATCGTCACTCTTTGCCCGCAATGCCAAACCGGCTTCACTGTGCTGCCTGAACATTTGAGTGTGGCTGACGGATGGGTACGCTGCGGGCGTTGTGCACACATGTTCGCCGTCGATCAGCATTTGTATGAAATGGACGATCCCAGGCCGGTGCAGGAATTCACACAACCGCTGTCGCGTCCTTCTCAGAATCGCCAAAGCGCAACGCCTGTCAGAAAAAAACCATTCTCCCTGTGGCTGTGGATGCAATGCGTATTTGCCGGGGTTTTTTTACTTCAACTCATCTTGTTTCAGCGACATTGGCTGGCTGCGCGCGTGCCAGAACTCAGACCCGTATTGCTTTGTCTGTGTCAGCCACTCGCCTGTGATGTGCTGCCCTTTAAAGATCCGGAACAAGTATCTATAGAGTCCAGCAGTTTCAAACGACTGGCGGATAACCGCCTTGTGTTTGAAGGCGTGGTGCGCAACCTCGGGGACGCAGAGTTGGCTGCACCCTCGCTGGAGCTGAGTTTGACCAGCCACGGTGAAGTCAGAGTGCGCAAGGTGATCACTGCCGCTCAACTGGGCTTGAC
This sequence comes from Bordetella parapertussis, assembly GCA_945901125.1. Classification (GTDB taxonomy): domain Bacteria; phylum Pseudomonadota; class Gammaproteobacteria; order Burkholderiales; family Burkholderiaceae_C; genus Limnohabitans. The sequence goes on along the minus strand of CAMDKD010000010.1, from coordinate 25,431 downwards.
TGATATTTTGCCGGCCCGGCGCAACCAGAATTTCTCCTTCACCTTCAGCCTTGAGCCTGCTGTGTCTGTTGACATAGACGGCTTCAAAGCCTTGCTTTTTTACCCTTGAATTATTTTTTAAAAGATTGGAAAGACCATGGCAGTAGTAATTTGCGGTTCGCTGGCGTTTGACACCATCATGCATTTTGAGGGGCGCTTTAAAGAGCAAATCCTGCCCGAGCAATTGCACATTCTGAATGTGTCGTTTTTGGTGCCGCGTTTGCAGCGTGAATTCGGCGGCTGCGCCGGCAATATCGCTTATGGATTGAAGCTGCTCGGCGGACACGCCTTGCCCATGGCCACGCTGGGCAATGACGGTGAAAATTATTTCAACCGGCTCAAGCACCTGGGCATACCTACCGATTTTGTGAAGATGGTCGACGATGATTACACGGCGCAAGCCATGATCATGACCGATCTGGACAATAACCAGATCACTGCATTTCACCCCGGTGCCATGATGCAGGCGCACACCATCCGTGTCGAAAAACGCGCTGACATCACGCTGGGCATTGTGTCGCCGGATGGCCGTGACGCCATGTTGCAGCACGCCGAACAGTTTGCCGCCGCAGGCATTCCGTTTGTGTTTGATCCGGGTCAGGGCTTGCCCATGTTTGACGGCGCTGATTTGCGCCATTTCATTGAACTGGCCACCTGGGTGACGGTCAATGACTACGAAGGAAAAATGCTGTCAGACCGTACCGGCATGGACAGTGCAGCGATTTCCGCCAAGGTGCAAGGACTGGTGGTGACACTGGGCGAGCACGGTTGTGAAGTCTGGCAACAAGGCAGCAAACAAGTGGTGGCACCGGTCAAAGCAGAGGCAGTCGTCGACCCTACCGGTTGCGGCGACGCCTGGCGCAGCGCCTTGTTATTTGGTTTGGATCAGGGCTGGGACTTGGTGCGCTGTGCTGAGCTGGGCAACAAAATCGGTGCCATCAAAATTGCCAGTCGCGGCCCGCAAAATTACGCGCTGACATAAAAAAAACCCGGTGCGTTAAGACACCGGGTTTGAGACAAACGCAGGTTGTTCGCTCAGGGCTTGGAGCCCGTGGGGAACGGCCATGCTGCCTGAGGATTCAATGTGGTTTGAGCCACATGAGATGCCGCTGGAGCAGACACGCTTGTGTGCGGTTTGGCCGCAGGTTTGCTGGCAGGTTTTTTAGCAACCGGCTTGGCTGCCGGTTTTGTTGCTGTTGCCGGGGCACTAACTACTTTTTTTTTAGCCGCTGGCTTTTTAGCTGCTGCTTTTTTGGCGGCAGGCTTTTTGGCTACAGCTTTCTTGGCTGCGGGCTTTTTAGCTGCTGCTTTTTTGGCGACAGGCTTTTTGGCTGCGGCTTTCTTGGCTGCGGGCTTTTTAGCTGCTGCTTTTTTAGCGACTGGCTTTTTGGCTGCGGCTTTCTTAGCGACGGGCTTTTTAGCTGCTGCTTTTTTAGCGACAGGCTTTTTGGCTGCGGCTTTCTTAGCTACGGGCTTTTTAGCTGCTGCTTTTTTAGCTACAGGTTTCTTGGCGGCTGCTTTTTTAGCTGCCGGTTTTTTTGCTGCTGGTTTTTTTGCAGCGGATTTTTTTGCAGTTGCCATTAGATACTCTCCTAGATCAAGATCTTAGATCGTTGGTTCAAAAACACTTGGTCTTTGCAGCCCAAGTGATTCATGGTGCTGAACCGGGGTTCAACACCATGAACACGGTGTGTTCCGCTCAGGCCGGTCATTGCAGATGGCAATGACCGCGCGGGAGAGGAACAAATGCAGGTCATCTGAATATCAATCCCAGGACAGCGCGCCGCCGGTCTGGTATTCGATGACGCGGGTTTCAAAGAAATTGCGCTCTTTCTTCAGATCAATCATTTCGCTCATCCAGGGGAAAGGGTTCTCTTCATGAGGGAAAAGGGCCTCCAAACCAATTTGCGTGGCACGGCGGTTGGCGATGTAGCGCAAATAGCCTTTGAACATGGAAGCGTTCATGCCGAGCACGCCGCGCGGCATGGTGTCTTCGGCATAACGGTATTCGAGCTCAACAGCTTTTTCGAACAAAGCTTTGATTTCAGCCTTGAACTCGGCTGTCCACAGGTGCGGGTTTTCAAGCTTGAGCTGGTTGATCAGGTCGATGCCGAAGTTGCAATGCATGGACTCGTCGCGCAATATGTACTGGTACTGTTCAGCGGCGCCAGTCATTTTGTTCTGGCGACCCAGCGCCAAAATCTGGGTAAAGCCGACGTAGAAGAACAAACCTTCCATCAAACAGGCGAACACGATCAGCGACTTGAGCAAGGTCTGATCAGTTTCTGGCGTGCCGGTATGGAAGTGCGGATCCATGATGGCTTCGATAAACGGAATCAGAAACTCATCCTTGTCACGGATCGACTTGACTTCGTTGTAGGCGCTGAAAATTTCACCTTCATCCAGTCCCAGTGATTCAACGATGTACTGGTAGGCGTGGGTGTGGATGGCTTCTTCAAACGCCTGGCGCAATAAGAACTGGCGGCACTCGGGCGCGGTGATGTGGCGGTAAGTGCCCAGCACGATGTTGTTGGCTGCGAGTGAATCTGCTGTCACGAAAAAGCCGAGGTTGCGCTTGACGATGCGGCGCTCGTCTTCGGTCAGACCGTTGGGGTCTTTCCACAGCGCGATGTCGCGGGTCATATTCACTTCCTGCGGCATCCAGTGGTTGGCGCAGGTGGCCAGGTATTTTTCCCAGGCCCATTTGTATTTGAACGGCACCAGTTGGTTGACGTCGGTCTGTCCGTTGATGATGCGCTTGTCAGCAGCATTGACGCGGCGGCCTGTGCCTGAGGTGAAGGCGCGCGAGTCGGCGGGCGTGGCGGCGGCGAGTACAGCGCCGTCGTTGAGCATGCGCGTCGCAGTGGTGTGTGATGGGGGTGACGGGGGCAGGTGACTCTGTAGGTCACCGAGGCTTACGCTGGCTGGCGCTTGGGGTTTGGTTTCTTCTTCCCAGGTCAACATATAGTTAATTCCATTCTTCCGATTATGGTCGCTTGCGAGTGAAACGCAAAGTGTTCATTCACAAGCAAGCCTTTGATTGTTGTTGAATTGCATCGAATACACAGACAGCACGCATGGCTGTCTGTGCGGATTTTTATTGACAGGCTTCGCAGGTCGGGTCATCGACACCGCAAAACTTCACATCGGTAGCCGGTGTGTCAGACAACATTTGCGCACGCGCAGCAGCTGCAGCCAATTCCATGGCGCTCAGTCCGCCGCCCGCGCTGCCGGATGACACTGCGTTGTGCGAGCCTGCATTCACGGTGGACTTCTCGGCTTGTGTGGCGCTGCTGGTGCGCAGGTAGTAAGTGGTTTTCAGACCGCGCAGCCAGGCGAGCTTGTAGGTCTCGTCAAGCTTTTTGCCGGACGCACCTGCCATGTAGATGTTGAGAGACTGCGCCTGGTCTATCCATTTCTGGCGACGTGCTGCGGCTTCTACCAGCCAATGTGTTTCGACTTCGAAGGCGGTGGCGTACATGGCCTTGAGGTCTTGCGGCACGCGGTCGATAGGGCGCAGTGAACCGTCGAAATGCTTGAGGTCCATGACCATGACGTCGTCCCACAAACCGAGGCGCTTGAGGTCGCGCACCAGGTAGGCATTGATGATGGTGAATTCGCCGGACAGGTTGGATTTGACCGACAGGTTGCCAAAGCAAGGTTCGATGGATGCGTCCACGCCGACGATATTGGAGATGGTGGCAGTGGGCGCGATGGCCACGCAATTGGAGTTGCGCATGCCGTCGGTGGTGATTTTGCGGCGCAAAGCCTCCCAATCCAAGGTGGCGCTGCGATCGACTTCAATATAGCCGCCGCGTGATTTCTCCAGCAGATTGAGCGTGTCCAACGGCAGAATGCCTTGCTCCCACAGCGAGCCTTTGTAGGTGGAATAACGGCCGCGTTCGCGCGCCAGTTCGGTCGAGGCCCAGTAGGCGTAATAGCAAATCGCTTCCATGGAGCGGTCGGCAAATTCCACCGCCGCTTGCGAGGCATAAGGAATTTGCTGCTCGTACAAACTGTCTTGAAAGGCCATGATGCCCAGACCCACCGGGCGATGTCGCAGGTTGGAGTCGCGTGCTTTTTTGACAGCGTAATAGTTGATGTCGATCACGTTGTCCAGCATGCGCATGGCCGTGGTGATGGTGCGCTTGAGTTTGTCATGGTCGAGTTCTTTGCCGGCGACGCCGTCTTTGAGGTGGCGTACCAGATTGACCGAACCAAGGTTACAAACGGCGGTTTCGGTGTCGCTGGTGTTGAGCGTGATTTCAGTACACAGATTGGAAGAGTGCACCACGCCAGAGTGCTGCTGCGGTGAACGCACATTGCAGGCATCCTTGAAGGTGATCCAGGGATGGCCGGTTTCGAACAACATGGTCAGCATCTTGCGCCACAGGTCGGTGGCCTGCACGGTTTTGCTCGGTTTGATCAGGCCTTGGCGCGCTTGCGCTTCGTAAGCGCTGTAGGCCTTTTCAAAATCGGCACCGAACTTGTCGTGCAAATCGGGTGTGTTGGAAGGCGAGAACAAAGTCCATTCGCCTTTTTCCATGACGCGGCGCATGAACAAATCGGGGATCCAGTTGGCCGTGTTCATGTCGTGGGTGCGGCGGCGGTCGTCGCCGGTGTTTTTGCGCAGCTCCAGGAATTCTTCTATGTCCAGGTGCCAGGTTTCCAGATAAGTGCAAACCGCGCCCTTGCGCTTACCGCCTTGGTTGACCGCGACAGCCGTGTCGTTGACCACTTTGAGAAAAGGCACCACACCTTGTGATTCGCCGTTGGTGCCTTTGATATGGCTGCCCAGTGCGCGCACGCGTGTCCAGTCGTTGCCCAGCCCGCCGGCAAATTTGGACAGCAAAGCGTTTTCTTTGATGGATTCGTAAATGCCGTCCAGGTCGTCGGGCACGGTGGTCAGGTAGCAACTCGAGAGTTGCGGACGCGTGGTGCCGCTGTTGAACAGCGTGGGCGTGCTGGACATAAAGTCGAAAGAGGACAGCACCTCGTAGAACTCGATAGCGCGTTCTTCGCGGTTGACTTCATTGAGTGACAGGCCCATGGCCACGCGCATGAAGAACGACTGCGGCATTTCAATGCGCTGCTTGTTCACGTGCAGGAAATAGCGGTCGTACAAGGTTTGCAGGCCGAGGTAATCGAACTGGAAATCTCTTTCGGGTTTGATGGCTTTGGCCAGACGCGCCAAATCAAATTGCAGCAGCTTGGGGTCCAGCAATTCATGGTCTACGCCTTTTTTCATAAAACCGGAGAAGGTATTCAGGTAATGCTGGCCCATTTCGGCATGTGTGGCTTCCTGACCCAGCACTTCCTTGGTGATGGAATACATCAGCAAACGTGCAGTGGCAAAGGTGTAGCCCGGTTCTTTTTCAATCATGGTGCGCGCTGCCAGCACCGAAGCCTTGTGCACTTCTTCCATGGGGATGCCGTCGTACAGGTTGCGCATGGTTTCGTTCAGAATAGGCGCGGCTGATACATCGGGTCCCAGGTTTTCGCAGGCGGCTTCTATCAATTGACGCAGGCGCGCGGTGTCAAGCGCGACGCGCGCGCCATCGAGCAGCACATGCAACACCGGGTCGTTGCTGACCAGTGTTTCCTTTTGAGCGGCGCGTTCTTGCGAACGGCGTTCGCGGTACAGCACATAGGCGCGTGCCACTTCGTGGTGGCTGCCGCGCATGAGACCGAGTTCGACCTGGTCTTGCACGTCTTCAATATGGAAGGTGCCGCCGCCGGGACGCGAGCGCATGAGTGCGCGCACCACGGCCTGGGTGAGTTGGTCCACGGTTTCGCGCACACTGGAAGAAGCAGCGCCCTGGGCACCATGGACTGCCAGAAAAGCTTTCATCATGGCTACGGCGATCTTGGCGGGTTCGAAGGGAACCACGGCACCGTTGCGGCGGATGATCTGGTATTGGCTGAGAATCGAGTTCAGTGATGAGGCGCTGGAGATTTGGGCATCAGCAGGTTTGAGGAATGCGGCGACATTCGTCGGGTTGGCAGCAATTTGCATCTTATTGTGATCCTGTGGGGCGTGAATGCTTTGGTTAACTTCTAATGATTGGCTTGCAAGCATGAACGCCGACGCGTTCCGTATGTGCACAGCCCACACTATATATGGGGTCGAAACTCTTTTCAACACACTACGCGTAGTGTTTGGTGAATTTTTTCAAAATATGAGAGGTATTGTGCAATTCACCGGAAATCTGCTGCATTTAGCGTTAATTTTTTTTGCTATGAATGTTGAATTTTGTCACTTGACAGAAAAAAATTCATCGCTCCAACCCGTCGATGTCTTTAAAAGAGCCCAGGAAAAACCGTCTCCCGGGTCTTTTTTTCTGCCGGGCGCAATATGTTCGTGACCGCAGATATGTTTGAGCGGGTATTGTTGCGCGAGCATGGGCAACAGTGCATTTAAACTTTCGTATTGATCATCAGTGAAGCTGTCACCGTCTAATCCTTCGAGTTCGATACCGATAGAGAAGTCATTGCAATTGCTGCGTCCTGCATGGCTGGATTCGCCCGCATGCCAGGCGCGGTCATCACAGCTGACAAACTGCATCAACTCGCCGCCGCGTTTTATAAAAAAGTGAGCCGATACCTTCAGGTCCCGCAATGTCTCAAAGTAAGGGTGCGCGCTGTGATCCAGTCGGTTGGTGAAAAAATCCTGCACACGCGCGCCGCCATAAGTGCCCGGAGGCAGGCTGATGGCGTGTACCACCACCAGATCAATGCCGGTGTCTGGCGGGCGCGGGCCGAAGTTAGGAGACGCCATTGCATGGGCAAAGCGGTACCAGCCGCGGTTCCAGACAGGAAGGCTGCTCATGCCTCAGGACTCGGCCAGCGCTCGGTGGGCATCGCTGCAATAAGCTGTGTTGCCTGACATCACGGCCTCGTTGTCTGGCAGGTGCAATCCGCAGTGCGCGCAGCGCAGCATGTTTTGTGGCCCTTCGCTGCTGCCGGATGATTTCTTATCGGTTGATGCAGGACGACTGAGCTTGATCCACCAGATCAGCCCGAACACCACGCCCAGCAAAAGCAAGTATTTCATTGGGTGCGATGCAAGAAAACTTCCGTGACAAAACGCGAGCCGGCGTAAGACAAAAACAGCATGGCCGCGCCTGTGTACAGCGTGCGTACAGCCAGTGCCCCGCGCCAGCCTCGGTAGCGGCGGCCCCAGATCAGCAACAAAAACACCAGCCAGGCCAGGATGGCGAACAAGGTTTTATGGTCAAGCCGAAAGGCCTTGCCAGGTTCGTAAAGTTGTTCACCGAAAAACCAACCGGCCAATAACGTGGCTGTCAGCAGGCCAAAGCCTATATTGACAAAGCGAAAGGTCAGGCGCTCGAGTGTCAACAAAGGAAGTCCGCTGGGATCGATAGCGCCTAGGCGGATTTGCCGTTCAGCGCGGTTCATCAGACTGGCGTGTACCACCGCTGCGGCAAACAAGGCATAAGAGGCCATGCCCAGCATCCAGTGAAACGGCAGCCAGGCTGAAGATGTGCTGTGCAGCGCATGACCGGGAAACAGCAAAGGCAGTATGACGGCCACCATGCCGACAGCGGACATCAGCCAGCGGGTTTGCATTTGCGGAAACCAGTGGTGTTCTATGGTGTAGACCAGCAGAACCAGCCAGGCCGTGGCAGACAGTGCTGCGGCAAAGCCGAAATGCGTGAGCTCATCGTCGGAAGGAATCAGGCTGGCAATCACGCTCAGCCCATGGAACAGGGAAATCAGCCACAGGTAATTGCGGCTTTGCTGCGCCGACAAACGTCCGCCGAACAAGGCCCCCAATGCATAAGCCGACGCGGCCAACAGGCCCCAGACCAGGCTGAAGTGAGATGCGCTGAATACAATCATGCAAACAGTTTAGCGTTTCGCCGGGGATCCGGTTTTTTCTTTTGCAAGTTTCATGGCAAGGCATTGACGATGGCAAGCACACTCAGCGACAAACTCTCGCGCCTGGTTCGCCAGATCAGCGGCCAGGCCCGCATCACCGAAGCCAATGTGGCCGATATGTTGCGCGAGGTGCGCATGGCTTTGCTGGAAGCCGATGTGGCGTTGCCGGTGGTGCGCGATTTCATTGCCCGCGTCAAGGACAAGGCGCTGGGTCAGGAGGTCATTGGTTCATTGACACCGGGGCAAGTGCTGGTGAGCATCGTGCAGCGCGAACTCAGCGCCACCATGGGCGAGGGCGTGTCTGACATCAATCTGGCGGCGCAACCCCCGGCGGTCATCCTGATGGCGGGTTTGCAAGGCGCCGGTAAAACCACTACCACGGCCAAGTTGGCCAAGCACCTGATCACCAAACGCAAGAAAAAAGTTTTGACAGTGTCGGCTGACGTCTACCGGCCGGCGGCGATAGAACAATTGAAAAGCGTGACGGCGCAAGCAGGCGCCGAATGGTTTCCCAGCGACCCGTCGCAAAAACCAGTGCAGATTGCCCTGGCCGCGCTTGACTATGCGCGCAACCATTACTTTGATGTGCTGCTGATTGACACGGCCGGTCGACTGGCGATTGACGAAGCCTTGATGAACGAGATACGCGCTTTGCACGCGGCGGTGCATCCGGTGGAAACTTTGTTTGTGGTCGACGCCATGCTGGGTCAGGACGCGATCAATACCGCCAAGGCGTTCAAGGAGGCGCTGCCCTTGACCGGCATTGTGCTGACCAAAACCGACGGTGATTCACGCGGCGGTGCGGCGCTGTCGGTGCGGCAAATCACCGGTGCGCCGATTAAGTTTTCCGGCACCAGTGAAAAAATTGACGGCCTGGAAGCCTTTGACGCCGAGCGTCACGCCGGGCGCATGCTGGGCATGGGCGATATCGTCGCCCTGGTCGAGCAAGTCACTGCCAACGTGGACATAGAAGCCGCGCAAAAAATGGCGGCCAAGCTCAAAAGCGGCGACGGCTTTGACCTGAATGATTTTTTGTCGCAAATACAGCAGATGAAGCAAATGGGCGGCTTGTCCAGCCTGATGGACAAAATGCCCGGCCAGATCGCGGCCAAGGCCAAGGATGTGGATTTGAACCGCGCCGAAAAAGAAATGGTGAAAAAGCAGGGCATCATCCACAGCATGACGCTGCAGGAACGTACCAAACCCGACATCATCAAGGCCACTCGCAAGCGCCGCATCGCCGCCGGTGCCGGGGTGCAAGTACACGATGTCAACCGGCTGCTGAATGAATTCAGTCAAATGCAAGACATGATGAAAAAAATGCGCGGCGGCGGTTTGATGAAGATGATGAAAAAGCTAGGCGGCATGAAAGGCATGGGCGGGTTTCCCGGCATGCCGCGTTGATTTAACCGCCGGCGTTGATCTTGCGGCCGTTCAGGCTTTGCACCGGACGCGCATTCAGCTTGTAAGGAAATTTGCCGACCTGGTCCTTGGAAATATCCATGGGTTTTTTCAGGATGTAGAACTGCACGCCTTCCGTACACGGCGGTGTGGTCAGTGAACCCTCGTAGTTGTAAAAACCGAGTTCTTTGGGCAGCATGCTGCCGGGGTTGAAACTGACTTTCTCAGGCAAATACTCTTCGCCTTCTTTGGGCGGCAGATTGGCCCACAGGGTTTTGATGCCGGCGTTGTCTTTGCCTTCGTTCAGCAGCACACCGATGACGGCGAGCTTGCCGTCTTTGCTCTTGTGCACAAAGTGCGCCACCATGGAGGAATTCTTGCCGTCGACCTGTTCTTCAGAGGGGCGATGAAAGTGAAATTGCAGCAAGTCGTAGCTTTCCTTGTTGATGGTCAGCGTGCTGCCGGGTTCCACATTCACTTGTATGGTGTGGCCGTTGTTGAATATCTTGAGCGGGCCTTCCTTGTAGTCCACGCTCAGCATGTCCTTGGATTTTTCAAACGGGCCGATGATGTTCAGCGGCGATTGTTTTTTGCCGGTGCCGCAGACAGGGAAATTGTCGCCCCAGTGCTCAGGGCCGTTGTCGCCTTCATAACCCCAGTGGACTGCATGCGCTTTGTCGTCTTTTTTGCCGTGTGCGTCCTTGGCCGGGTCTTCTTTCTCGGTGGATTTTTTGCAATCTTGTAAAACCTTGATTTTTTGACCGGCAGCCGCCAGCGCATTTTGCGCTGCACACACGGTTTGCAAACGGTTGCTCCATTCGGCCATTTCCAGTGCTTTCTGGAATGCGGCTACCGTGCCTTCGTCCTGCGCGCCTTTGGTCAGCAAACGGATAGACGCCATGCCGACTTGTCGCTCAGCGCTCAAAGCTTTCTGAACTTTGTATAAGCTTTCTATGTCTTGCAACACAATGCCGTTGGAGAACGCGGCTTTGAGTGCATCAAGCTCCTGGGCACTGGTGCCACCGGCATCAGCCGCGTTTTCATCAACTGCCGGCTCGCTCTCGTGCGCTTTTTCCAGCGCCTCCTTGGCTTCGCCGAGTTGCTCGGTGAGTTCACCCACCTCAGCCACCAGGTGTTTTTTCGCTGAGTAATTCAAATAAGCCAGGGTGGATGCGGCCACCAGGCAAACCCCCAAGAGGATTTCCAATATCAAACGTAGGTATTTTTTCATGACTGCTCTGAATGAAAAAGACAGGGAGAGGCGGTGTGCATATGGGATGAACACCGGGATGTCCGATGGTATCGGCTTGTTCCGGCTGTCTCTTTAGTCAATTGACAGCAAATAGATTCTTTCCGGTTAATTTACAAAGTAAATCGCATAGTCGCAGTGAAAAAATCTTTGTTTTCAGCTTTTTCACGCACGCACAAACGCTGTCACCAAGGCCTGATCCCCTGCCTGACGGCTGCAATGACCGTGTAATTTGTCATTGAATGCCGCGCCTTCGGGCAACACATCGGCAGAGAAAAAATGCTGGCCTGCTTTGAACACGCGGGTGCTGCCGTCTTGCAAACCGATTTCCATTTGACCTTGCAGAATAAACACCCATTGCGGCGTGGTGGTGACGTGAAAACTGCTTTGAAAGCCGATCGGGCTGTGGCGCAGTTGCAGGCCTTGCACGGGCAGCAGTTCACTCAAGCGCGATTGCGGCGTGCCTTGATCAAGCGGAATGTCTTCTTCGCGAAAGCGCGCGCGCCCATCAGTGTCGGTGAATAAAACAGTGCGTGTGAATTTTTCCATGCGCTCATCATAAAGAAGGCAGTCGATACAATCGCAGCTTCATTCACAGCCTCTGGATCTACACCATGACCCGCTGCATTTCTAGAAAGGCTTTGCCATGAGCCGCAAAGTTTTCATTAAAACCTTCGGCTGTCAGATGAACGAGTACGACTCGGACAAGATGGCCGATGTACTGGGCGCAGCCCAGGGCTACGAACAAACCACTGACATTGACCAAGCCGATCTGGTGGTGTTTAACACTTGCTCGGTGCGCGAAAAAGCCCAGGAGAAAGTCTTCTCCGATTTGGGACGCGTGCGGCACTTGAAGAAAAAAGGCGTGCAAATCGCAGTCGGCGGCTGCGTCGCCAGCCAGGAGGGCGCGGCCATTATTGCGCGTGCGCCATTTGTCGATGTGGTGTTCGGCCCGCAAACTCTGCACCGCTTACCCGAGTTGCTTAACCAGCGCAAAGCCTTGAACAAACCGCAGGTCGACATCAGCTTTCCCGAGATTGAAAAGTTCGACCACTTGCCGCCTGCGCGTGTTGATGGCGCGTCGGCGTTTGTGTCCATCATGGAAGGCTGCTCCAAATATTGCAGTTATTGCGTGGTGCCTTACACACGTGGCGAAGAAATCAACCGCCCGTTAGACGATGTGATGACCGAGGTCGCCGGTTTGTGCGCCCAGGGCGTGAAAGAAATCACCTTGCTCGGCCAAAACGTGAACGCTTACCGGGGCAGCATGGGCGGCACCGCCGAGATCGCCGATTTCGCTTTGTTGATTGAATACATTGCAGAGATTCCCGGTGTCGAGCGCATCCGTTACACCACCAGCCACCCGAATGAATTCACGCAGCGATTGGTGGATGTGTATGCCAAGGTGCCGCAACTCGTCAGCCATTTGCATTTGCCGGTGCAACACGGCAGCGACCGTATTTTGATGGCCATGAAGCGCGGTTACACCGCCATGGAATACAAAAGCACGATCCGCAAACTGCGCGCCGTGCGACCGGACATCTCCATGAGCTCGGATTTCATCGTCGGTTTCCCCGGTGAGACCGAAGAAGACTTTGACAAGCTGATGAAGCTGATCACCGACATCGGTTTTGACGCATCCTTCAGTTTCATCTTCAGCCCGCGCCCGGGCACACCGGCGGCCAATCTGGCGGACGACACGCCGCATGAAGTCAAGCTCAAACGCTTGCAGCATTTGCAAGCCACGGTCGAAGACAACGTCAGACGCATCAGCGAAAGCCGCATGGGCACGGTGCAACGTATTCTGGTGGAAGGGCCGTCGCGCAAAAGCGCAGCCGAATTGATGGGACGCACCGAGTGCAACCGCATTGTTAATTTTGATGGCGGACCGCAGTCGGCCCGCTTAGTTGGTCAAATGATGGATGTGCGTATCACCCAGGCCTTGCCGCATTCATTGCGCGGCGAAGTGCTGACTGCCGGTTAAAGCTGAGGCCGGTAGCTGCCGGCAAAAAATGATCAGAGGGACTTTAAACGGTCGGTCGACGGCACCACACGCGTCAGGCGAATGCCGTAGCGGTCGTTGACCAATACCACTTCACCTTGCGCGACCACGGTATCGTTGACCAGCAGGTCCAGTGGCTCACCTGCAATCCGGTCGAGTTCCACCACGCTGCCTTGTGTCAGTCGCATCAAGTCTTTGATCTTGATGTTAGTGCGGCCAACTTCAATCGACAGGTTGACCGATATGTTTTGCAACACTTCGGGATTGATGTTGCCGGGTTGTGAAACCTGAAACTCTTCAGAGGTTGGCGAAGCTGAATCGTCTTCAGGGTTCATCTCCGGTGTCTCGTTGGTGGTGTCGTTCATGGTGTCATCCTGCCTTCTTAATTGTGTCCGGGAATCAGCTGTTTCTCAATGCGAACCGCCACATTTGAGCCGCGCGTTCCAATATTGACCCCGAAAGAGGGCACGCCATTGGCCATGAAATGCGCGAGTTCGGGTTTTTTGAAGAACAGCATGTCGCCTTCCTTCATGGTTTGCAAGTGGTGCAACGTGGTTTTGATTTGTCCCATCACCACACGCACATCGAGTTCGGAGTCGCCGACCGCAACAGCCAGATCCTCGCGCCATATCTTGTCGGATTCTTCGTTGCCGTCGCCCGAGGCCACCCGGTTGCGCAACAGATCGCGCATGGGTTTGAGCGTGGCATACGGGTAGACCAGGTCAATGAAACCGCGCCCGCCCGAGGCAGTCGCTTCGGCTTCAAAGCGGCTCAGCACGATCAAGTCGTTTTCGTCGGCAATCTGCGCGAATTGCGGGTTGATTTCCGAGCTGACTTGCTCGCACTCAATTTCAAGTACCGGCCCCCAGGCTTCTTTGAGCGAGCGGAAAAATACTTCAAGAATGATATGAATGATGCGGGTTTCAGTCGCTGTGAATAAGCGGCCTGGCGGCAGGTCGGACACGCCTTTGCCAAAGCCGCCAAAAAAACTGTCGAGCGAGCTGAACACCACGTTCGGGTCGATCATGATGACCGAGTTGCCGCGCATGGGGTTGATGCGAATGGTGTTGACCGACAACGGCGGCTTGAGCATGCCGACGTAGTCGCCGAACTTCATGATTTGCACGCGCGTGGGATTGACGCGCGGCGTGGTGCGCAACACTTCAAGCAAACCCAGACGGAACATGCGGATAAAGCGCTCGTTGATCATGTCGATCGACGACACATTCACGCCCAGGCTGCTGTTTTCGCTGGCCAGGTCGTGCTTGCGCACCCGCACACCGGTATTGAAACCGGTGTCCGATTCCAGCGAGCCGTCCTTCAGCCCTTCTGACAGGGCAGACAGTTCTTCCGGACTGAGTAAGTTTTGACGTGTTGCCATGGGCCTTTACTGCATCACAAAGGAAGTGAACATGACTTCTTCAATACCGCCGAAGTCTTCGTACTCTTCAAGCAATGCATTCATGATGTCCTTGAGCTTGACAGCGAGTTCCTTGCGGAATTCAGGTTTGCTGGCTTCAGCTTCGGTGGTCTGGCGCATCAGGTCGAGCATGGCAGAGCGCAAAGCGAATTCATGCTTTTTGATGTTGTCAAACACCCGCGAGTCGTAATGCGTCATCACGGCCATTTGCACCACCATGACTTTTTTCGAGCCGGTGATGTTGGTCATCAGTTCTTTTTCGATCTGGAAGTAGTTTTTCTCGAAGCGGGTGGCTTCGGGTGCTTCCTTCTTCAATTTGGCAGGCGCCTCGTCCTTGGCCTTGGTGGCGGCGGCTTCGAGCTCCTCGAGTTTGTCCATCGCTGCAAGCTCCGCTTTTTTCTCGTAAAAACCCGAGAAATACAAAGTGCCAAAAGCGACGCCGACCATCAAGACGATAGCTAAAACGGCAATACCAACAATTAACAATATCGGTTTTTTCTTTTTTGGCGCTTCTGCGCCTTCTTCAGGTGCTGCTTCGGGTGCTGCTGTTGCCATGGAATACTCCTCTAAATCTCAATGTTCAGGCGTAACTGTCAAATTGCGAACGCTTGCCGCGCCTGGGTCCTGAATCTTCTGCAATTTTCGGGCCAGGCTGATCCGTCAGTTTCGCACGATTTTCTTCTCTTTTTGCCGGTAAGCCGGTTTGGCCTTGTGGGTTGCCCTGACCGGACTGACCGGCTGACTGGCTTTGACCTTGACCCACCAGCACCGAAGCGTTGTTCATACCCAAGTCGGCCAGGGCGTCTTTCAAACGTTGGCTGCCGTTTTGTATCAAGTCCTGGGTGAGTGCAGTATCAGAATGGAATTGGGCGGTCAATTTGCCGTCACGCATTTCCAGTTGCACATCGACCAGGCCCAGGCTGGCCGGTTTCAAGGCGAATTTCATTTTCCATTCGCCGGCGTTCAGCTTTTCATGCATGCGAGCGGCCAGCTCGGTGGTGAGTTTCTGGCTCAAATTCTCGTAAGTCTGCGCCATATCAGGGTTATTTGCAAACACAGTGGCGGCTGGTGTGCTCAGGTTGTGGCCGCTGCGTTGGCCTAGCGCGCTAGGTGCACCGGGCAGGTTCAGACTGGATACATCGGAAGACGGTGCCGGCTGCAAGGCGTCAAACTCGTTTTTCAGACTTTCAATGTCCTCGGCGCGCAATTGCGCGTCCATCATGGACAGGACTGACAAAGTGCTGGGCGGCGGCGCGACTGCGATTTGCTGGGCTTGGGCCATGCCCAATTGAATTTGCAAATTGTCTAGTTTGGCCAGCATGTCTGCGCCCGGCTTGTTCTCTGTGGCAAGGCTTGCCTGTTGCAAGGCCTGGAAATCGGCGCTGCTGACGGGGGTATTCAATGCAAGCGTTTGCATGACAGCGCCGGCGCTGTCGGGGCTATCGGCAAAAGCATTTGCCGGTGTGTACGCGGGCATGGTGTTGAGCCCAAGCATGTCTTTGGTCGACAAACCAGGTTTCATGGTGGCGTTGGCGGCGCTGGCGCTGGAACTGCCGAACAGTTCTTCGATCTGTCCCGGGTCAAGCCCCATGGCCAAGGCAAAGTCGGCCACGCTTTTTTCACTCGGTTGGGTTTGCGCAGCTGTGATGATTTGTAATTTGTCGCTGAGTGCAATCGTGGTCAACGCGCCTGCCTGGCTGGACAAGTCAGGCGCTGTTTCGAACAGTTCATCGCTGTTTTCGTTGTCAGTTGCCTTGGCCTGGCTGGTTTCAGTCAAATTAATGTCTGTGGACACTAACTTTTGATTTGCGCTGTTCACAGCCTGCGCAGCCACGCTTGCTTTGTCAGCCTGCGCAGCAGCTTTATCAGCATCAGCGGCTTGTTTGTCTTGCATGGCCTGCTCATTGTTGGCGGTGGTTTGCGCGGTGGCGTCAGCCTGATTGCCGGTTTGAGTTGCTGTGTCAGCTTGTGAGCCTGATTCAACCTGAGCGGCGTTATCTTGTGTCGGCCGGGTTTGCCCGTCTGCGGCTGCTTCACCGGCAGTGCTGTGCTTGGCCGGTGCGTCCCGGCCGGTTTCTTGCGTGGCTTGGCGAGACGCCGCTTTGGCATGCGGAGGTTGACTGTGCTTTTCGGTGGAGCGGCTTGACCGCTCAGCGTCGGCTTGCGGCAATTTGCCTTTGTCAGCGGCCAGTTGTTGCCGTTGCGGGTTTTTCAAAGCCTGCACCTGGTTATGCAAGAAGCTGGCGAAATCAGCCCCTCTTAATGCTGATGATGACAGGCGTGACAAGGCATTGTCAGGCGCAGAAGCCTCGGTATTGCTGATGCCCAGGCTGTTGGCCGGGAGCTTGTTCAATGAAGATAAGTTCATATCCGTTCAGTGTGTTCCTAAAAGATAAGAGTAACTAAGCAAGAAACGTGACTGGAAATGGCTTGCCGCTACTGGAAGCTAGTTCCGGTGTCACCAAGCATCAAAGGTATACACAGAAACAAGTTGGCACATCGATTGCTTCATCAGACTGTCTGCGCTGAAAAGCATTCCGAAATTGAATTCTTAACGTTTCAAAAACAAGAGAAAAGTCACAATGAGCACCTTGAGCCTGTCAACGATTCGACAGAACTTTGCAAAGTTTGATCTCGCCGGTCTGGGTATACCCATACTGGTGTTAGTGATCATGGCCATGCTGGTGCTGCCTTTGCCAGCGCTTTTATTGGACTTTTTATTTACTTTCAACATCATTATTAGCTTGGTGATCATCATGATCTCCATCAGCACCCGCAAACCGCTGGATTTCTCGTCCTTTCCTACAGTTTTGCTGTTTGCCACCATGTTGCGCCTGGCGTTGAACGTGGCCTCCACCCGCATCATCCTGGTCGAAGGCCATACCGGGCATGACGCAGCAGGTAAAGTAGTGGCCGCTTTTGGCGAATTCGTGATTGCTGGCAATTACGTAGTTGGCTTTATCATTTTTGCAATTTTGATGATCATCAACTTCATTGTGGTGACCAAAGGTGCCGGTCGCGTGTCTGAAGTGAACGCGCGTTTCACTTTGGATGCCATGCCTGGTAAACAAATGTCTATCGACGCTGATTTGAACGCCGGTGTGATCGATCAAGCCACCGCCAAAAAACGCCGTGAAGAACTGGCGCAAGAATCGGACTTTTTCGGTGCCATGGACGGTGCCTCCAAATTTGTCAGCGGCGACGCTATCGCCGGTTTGCTGATTCTGTTGATCAACTTGATCGGCGGTCTGGCCATCGGTGTGCTTCAACACGGTTTGTCAGTCTCTGAAGCCGGCAAGATATATACCTTGCTGACCATCGGCGACGGCCTGGTCGCTCAAATTCCTTCGCTGCTGTTGTCATTGGCCACCGCCATCATCGTGACCCGGGTCACCACCACTGAATCGATTTCCGAGCAGGCCGGCTCACAGCTGGCCAATCCGTCTGCCATGTTTATTTCCGCCATCATTCTGACCATGCTGGGTCTGGTGCCCGGCATGCCGCATTTGATGTTCATCGGCTTGGCTGCAGCCACCGCCGGTCTGGGCTTGCTGGTGGTGAAAAACGAAGTCGAAGAAGAAGCCACGCAGGAGGCTGTCGCGCAAGCTGCGGCCACCACCGAAGCCACCAAAGACCTGGACTGGGACGATGTAGACCAGGTTGATTTGATCGGTCTGGAAATCGGCTACGGCTTGATTCCGCTGGTCAACCCGGACACCGGCGGCGAACTCATGAGCCGGGTCAAAGGCGTGCGCAAAAAACTGTCTGCCGAACTCGGCTTTCTGGTGCAGCCTGTGCGTATCCGCGACGATTTAAATATAGACCCCGACAGTTACAACATCGTCTTAAAAGGCGTGGTACGCGGCAAGGGCGAGATCAAGGTCGGTCGCGAACTGGCGATCAACCCGGGTCAGGTTTACGGTGAATTGCAAGGCACGCCGACGCGTGAACCTGCCTTCGGTCTGGAAGCCGTGTGGATTGAGCCGTCGCAACGCGATGTGGCGCGCACCCTGGGTTACACCGTGGTCGATGCCAGTACCGCGATTGCCACCCATTTGAACAAAGTGCTGCGTGAAAACTCGGCTGACCTGTTAAGCCACGACGAAGTCCAGCAATTGCTTGACAAGCTGTCGGCCAAATCGCCAAAGCTGGTGGAAGAACTGGTGCCGGGCAAACTCAGTCTGGGCGTGGTCACCCGCGTGTTACAACAGTTGCTCGGCGAAGGTGTGTCCATCCGCGACATGCGCTCGATTGTCGAAACACTGACCGAAGCCGCTGCCCGCAGCACCGACCCCGAACAACTCGCCGCCTCCGTGCGCCCCAAACTCGGCCGCATGATCATGCAGGCGCTGGTCGATGAATCCAGCAACCTGTCGGTCATGACGCTGGAACCCGGTCTTGAACAACTGTTGCACAACGTATTGCAACAAAGCCAGCCCGGCCAGCCCGTGGTGCTTGAACCCAATCTGGCAGAAAACCTGTTCAATTCGCTGCGCCAGGCAGCCCGAGACATGGAAGAAGAAGGACACGCCGCCGTGTTGGTGGTGTCGCCGCTGATCCGTGGCTGGCTGTCCAAGGCTGTGCGCTTTCGCGTGAACGATTTGACTGTGCTGTCTTACAGCGAAATCCCGGACGACCAGGCTGTCAAGGTTATTCACACCGTGAACGCAATGAACCGCAATTGATTGAAATAAATAAAACACTGACCTGCGAGAAACAACATGGAACTCAAACGAATCCTGGCACGCGATACCCGGGCCGCCAATGAAAAAGCGGTGGCGATGTTCGGCCCTGACGTGCTCGTCATCTCCAGCAGCAAAGTGCGCGGTCAGACTGAATTGATTGTGGCGGTGGACCTGGCTCCCTTGGATGCGGAAACCGCAGTAGCAGAAAATTTTGTACCTACCGACAAAACCTATGCCTTGTCCGATCAACCGCTGGTGGAAGAAACAACAGCGAGCTTTGGGCAAGTGCTGGACGACACCATAACGCGCCAGAAACGCGGCACTAAATCAGCCAAGACAAGTATGACCGAGGGCTTTGTGCCCGCTGCCAGTTTGAAAACCAAAGCGGTGGAAGACAAAACACCGGTCGCCGCTGCGCCTGTGATTGAACAGCCACCCGTGCAAGCCGCCGTGGTCGATACCGTGGCCGCTGAAAAAATACTGGCCGCCCAGGAAGAGCGCGACAAACAACGCGGTCGTGAAATTGTGGAAATGGTGCGCGAAGAACTGTCTGTGCTGCGCAAGGAATTCAAGCTCAGCCAGCAAATGGCCTGGCAGGGTGCCGGCTTGTCACGCAATCTGCACCCGCTGCGCAATGCCTTGCAAGAAGCCGCGATTCCGGTGGCCTTGCGCGCCTTGCTGATAGACAGCATACAAAGCTTTGAAGAGATTGAACCGGCCATGGACGAGATCCGTCGTCAACTGTGTCACTCTATGCAACAAACCCATGTGACTGTGCAAGACAGCGGCATACATGTGCTGGCCGGCCCTTCCGGCTCAGGTAAATCCTTGATGGTCGCGCGCATGGCGCAACAAGCCAGCGTGACCCTGGGCAGCGAACAAGTGGCGGTGATCAGTTTCAGCGACCAGCGCGCTGGCGCCTGGAACCAGACCCAGTTGCTCAGTGCCCAATCCGGTGTGGATTGTTTCCGCGCCACCAACATCACCATGTTGAAGCTGCTGCTGGAAGAACACGGTCAGCGCAAATGCATAGTCATAGACACGCCCGGGGTGCAAATGGCCGAACGCGTTGCGGAAATCGCGGCCATCAACTCAACCGCCCAGTTCCATCTGGTCATGCCGGCCGACGCATCGCAGTCGCTGTTGCGCCGCCTCTTGTCTACACCGCAAATCCAGTGGCAAAGCCTGATGGTCAGCAAGCTGGACGAAGCGACCCAGCCCTGGTCTTTGATTCAGGTCTTGACCGAAGGCCATGTGGGCGTGAGCAGCGTCAGCCGCGGCGAACGCATCGCCGACTGGGGCCGTCAGCTGCAGATCGAAGAACTGGTGTCCTTGGCATTGAACCAACTCTCATTGAACAACCTGGAGGCTGCCCACGAAGATTTGCGCAGCACCATGGCCATGGCGTCTGCCAGGATCAGCCGACTGGCGGCACAACACGCAGGGGCAGCACATGAGTAAAACAAAAACCACCGAAGTCATAGGCATTGCCAGCGGTAAAGGCGGCGTGGGTAAAACCACGGTGTCTATCAACCTGGCGGTGGCGCTGGCGCAGCGCGGTCACGACGTCATGTTGTTTGACGCCGACCTAGGCCTGGCCAACGCACAAATCGCCTTGGGCGCTCGCGCCGAATACAACCTCAGTCATTTCCTGGCCGGCCAGAAAACGCTGGAAGAAATCGTCATCAAAACACGCCAGGGCATACAACTGATACCCGGCGCCTCAGGTATGCAGGAACTGGCTGCCTTGAGCCAAATTCAAGCGGCCAGCATCGTGCAGTCGTTCAGCAATCTGGGCAAGCATGTGGATTACCTGATCGTCGATGTGGCCGCCGGTATTGCACCGTCGGTGCTGGCGTTTCTGGCAGCTTGTCACCGCCGCTTTGTGGTGGTGCAGGATGATCCTTCATCGATTGCGGACGCCTACGGCACTATCAAAGTGATGTCGCAGGAAATGCATTTGGATGAAATTTATTTACTGCCCAATCTGGTCGACACACAAACCCAAGGCTGGAAGCTTTACCAACGCCTGAATGATGTGTGTGTGAGATTTTTGAATGAATCAGTGCACTACCTGACCGCCATCGAACGCGATGAAATGGTGTTGGCAGCACTCAAAAAATACCAGTCCGTCATGGAACTGGCCCCGGGTACCGCGGCAGCGCGTGACTTTCGCCGTCTGGCGGAGTTATGCACGCAGTTACGACCTATTGACCAGCCTTCGGGCGGTTTGCAATTTTTCATGGAGCGGTTGCTTAAAAGCAGCTCGGATCAATGATGCGCACAATGTCACCAATGAAGATGTACAGCCAGGCCCGCCCGCAAGGCGAGGAACTGGTGCTGGCCCACCTCGGTCTGGTCAAACGCGTGGCCTTGCATTTGAAGGCGCGGGTTCCTGCTTACATGGAACTCGACGAATTGATACAAGTCGGCATGATGGGACTGCTCGAGGCTTCGCGGGTGTTTGACGCCAGCAAAGGCGTGGACTTTGAAAACTTCGCCCACAGCCGTGTGCGCGGTGCCATGCTCGATGAAGTGCGGCGCTTGTCGTTTTTGCCGCGCTCGGCCGTTGCCTTTAATAAATCGCATAACGAAACCTTGCACGCACTGTCTTCTGAACTCGGTCGAGCACCGACCCAGGCCGAGATTGCCGAGTACATGGGCAAGGATTTGGAAGACTTTCAAAAAGAACGCGGCAAGGCCAGACGTTTTGAAACTTATTCGCTTGAAGTCGTCACTGAAGAAGTGATGAGCATTGCCGACGATGCCTCGCACCAGCCGGATGTGATGGTCGAAGAAGCCGAATTCATGGAAGCGGTGACCGACGCTATTGCTCAGCTGCCTGAGCGTGAACAACTGGTCATGCAGCTTTATTACGTCGAAGAACTGAATTTGAAAGAAATCGGCGAAGTGCTGGAGGTCAGCGAATCACGCGTCAGCCAGATTCTTTCCTCCGTGGTGAAAAAATTACGCGGCACTTTGCAAGTAGGTGAGGATCAGGTCAGCAAACCCGGAAGGAGGGTGGCATGAACAGCTTTTTCCAACTTTTTTTCGCCTGGGGCTTATTGCTGGTTTTCATTCTGGTGCTCTACATCATCGATAAGGTGAACGTGATTTACCAAAGCTATGCCAAATCAGACATTCCACAAACCTATAACGACGGTTTGTTCGGCGAGTTGTCCGGCAAAAGTTTGTGGGACGCCATGAGCGGCATTCCTGTGCCCGGCGTTGACGCTAAATTTGTCGGCAACCTCAAACCGCATTACGAACCCGTATTGCGTCAGCATATTGAACAAGTGTTCATGGAAGGCTATGCGCACGGCAAGGCCGGCACCGCCGGCGTGCCAACCAATAACCGCATGATTCCTACGCCGCGCGGCTCGCTCGAGTCCTGGCTGCCTATGCACCACCTGGCCAGCATTTACCAGGCCGGTGTTGATTTCGCAGCAAATAAAGCCGACGACGTTTTGCGCATACAGCAGTCACTCGACCAGGTGACCTCCATGATTTATGCGCGCATCGGTATAGGTTTGACAGAAGCTTATTCGGCAACCTTGTTGATTCACCCGGATGGTGAAGCAGACGATGCGCAGTTACCGCCGGCCGAAATGCCAGCCTTGCCGGTGGCCGAAGCTGCGCCCGCTGACATGAATATGTTGCAACCCGATCTCTCCGGTTTGAATGCAGCCCCACAGGCAGCCGGTATCACGCAAACGTCTGAGCAGGAAGCCAGACCTGTTGCCGCATGACTTTCATATGCAATTGCAGAATCATTCTCAAGTTCGAGCCCATGACTCCGAATCATTCATTGTCAAACATTGAATCACAGGAGCAGAAGTCATGAGAGCCAATCACCGAGCCATCGAATCTTACGGACAAGTCAAGATCAGTACCGGCGTGTCCAAGGCCAACAGTGTTGAGCTGATACAAATGTTGTTTGACGGTTTGATTGAGAGCATGTCTGCCGCCAAAGGCCACATTCTTCATAAAAACCTGGAAGACAAGGGCAAATCGATTGCCCGTGCCAGCCGCATTGTGCTGGGCCTGCAAGGCGCGCTTGACTTTGAAAAGGGCGGCGACCTGGCAAAAAATTTAAATGAACTTTATGACTACGTTACGCGCCGTTTGTTGCACGTGAATGCTCATAACGATTTAGAAGCTCTGGAAGAAGTCCATGGCTTGATGATGGAAATCCGCAGTGCATGGGAGACCGTGCCTGCTTTGATCCCGCGTGCACCGCAGGCGGGAATGACGGTGAATTGAACTTAAGTGCTGTCGCTGGGTACTGTTTTTCAGTTACTCTAGCGATCAGTATTCGAGGCAATGGGGTCATGCGACCCCGTTCGTCTTAACAGTGGAGTAAGAACATGGCAGCAGTAGGTCTGGTAGTTTTGATGATCGCGGTGTTTGGCGTGTTCGTCGCGCACGGCGGCGATATGACGCCTGTGATCAAGGCAGCGCCTTGGGAAATCGCACAGATTGGTGGCGCAGCTGTGGCGGCTTCACTCATTAGTAACAGTACAGCCACTGTCAAAGCCGGTTACGGCTCGGCCGGCAAAGTGTTCAAGGGACCCACCTACCACAAGGAAGATTACCTGGCAGTGATTTTGGTGGTCTCCAAAATATTGAAAACACTCAAAGCCGAAGGCGCAGTGGCACTAGAGCCGCATATTGAAAACCCGGAGTCGAGTGCCATTTTTGCAGAGTACCCGCCGTTGTTGCATGACCATGCTTTGCTGGCGCTGATTTGCGACACCATCCGTTTGATGGTGGTGTCTTCAGGCAACTTAAGCCCTTACGCAGTGGAAGACGTGATGACGGCTTCGATTAAAAATCACCATCACCACGAGATGATGAACGCAGCTGTCTGGACCAACATGGAAGGTGCCTTGCCTGCGCTGGGCATTGTGGCTTGCGTGCTCGGTGTGGTGAAAACCATGGGTGCGATTGACCAACCCCCGCCTGTGCTGGGTGCTTTGATCGGTAGTGCGCTGGTTGGTACGTTCATGGGTGTGTTTTTGGCTTACGGTATTGCCGGCCCTTTTGCTGTGCGTATTGCACAGGTGATTGATGAAGACGGCGAAATGATGAAGTGTGTGCAGCAACTCATCGTTGCTAACTTGCATGGTCACCCCATGCCACTGGTGATTGAAGCCGCACGATCGGTGATCAACCACCATAACCAGCCGTCGTTCGGTGAAATTTTTGACGGCATGCGAGGCAAGTAAACATGGCTGACGAAGAAGCCAAGCCTACCGACGCCGAGGACGCAGCCCCGGCCGATATGCCTGCTGATGCAGCGCCGGCACCCGAGGCTGCCGAGGCACTCGCGCCGGTCATCATCATCAAGAAAATGCCCGATGCGCATGCCGGTGCCCACGGCGGCGCCTGGAAAATTGCGCTGGCCGACATGATGACCGCCATGATGGCCTTTTTCTTGTTGATGTGGTTGCTCGGCGCCTCCAACGCCGACCAGCGCAAAAGCATTGCCGACTATTTCAAACCCACTTCTCACAGTCTGACACCGGTGGGTCAACTCGCAGGCTCTAACGGCGTGTTGGGCGGCCGCTCCATCATCGACCCGGACGCGTTTCCTTATGCCATGCGTCAGACCGGTTTGCTCGAGCGCTTGACCCCCAAATCTGAAGGTGGTCCTAATCCGGACACCGAACCGGCGCCGGAAAATGAAAACGAAGCCAATGATCCTAGCTCTGGAAAGGGCGAGGGTAAAAGCGATGGCGAGGGCGGCAACGACCCTGACAAGCTGACCAAAGCGCAGAAAAAAGAAATCGCCGAACAGCAGGACAAGGAAAACTTCGAAAAGCTGGAAAAAGAGATCAATGAAAAACTGTCTGAAAACAAAAAGTTCGAACAGATCAAAGACCAGGTCTCCATCACCCGCGACAAAGACGGCTTGCGCATAGAAATCATCGACAAGGCCGATTTTGCGATGTTCCCAAGCGGCGGCAACGGTATGCAAGGCAAGGCGGCCGCGCTCATAGGCGAAGTCGCAGCCTCGCTGGCCGACATGCCCAACAAGGTGGCTATTCGCGGTCACACCGACGCGGTGCCATTCCAAAACCCTGAGGGTAAAAACAACTGGTCGCTGTCAGCCGACCGTGCCGAAGCCACGCGTCAGCTGTTGCAGAAAAAAGGCATCAAGGAAGAACGTTTCACGCGCATCGAAGGCGTGGCCGATACCGACCCGTTCAATCCCAAGGACAAGTTCGATCCGCGCAACCGCCGCATGAGTATCACGGTGTTGAACCAGGATCCGAAATAAGCTTTTAGTTTAGGCGCTGCGCAACTCGTATTTGTTGATCTTCTCAATCAACGTGGTGCGTTGCAGGTTCAGCAGTTTGGCGGTGCGCGACACATTGCCTTGCGAGCGCTCCAGCGCTTGCTCGATGATGTTGCGTTCTATTTCCGCCAGACGGTCTTTGAGCGACATGCCTTCCACCGGTAAATGCGGCATGCCCTGGGCCAGCATGATGATGCTCTCGACTTCGTTGTCCTGCGGTTCGGGCTGATCCACGCTCAAGCCGCTGTCGTTTTGCATTTCAGCCAGCACTTCGGGCGGCATGGTCATTTCCTGCGTCTTTGCCGGGCCGCTGCGTTCAAGCAATTCGATTTGCAACGGTATCAAGCCCTTGGGCAAGAGGTTGGACGGGATGGCGCGCAAATCCAGCACCTGACCGGCGTACAGCGTGCTGAAGCGGTCGATCAGATTGCA
>CAMDKD010000009.1 GCA_945901125.1 Bordetella parapertussis | reverse complement strand
GGCCATGATCCG
Organism: Bordetella parapertussis; assembly: GCA_945901125.1. GTDB lineage: Bacteria > Pseudomonadota > Gammaproteobacteria > Burkholderiales > Burkholderiaceae_C > Limnohabitans. Next base: position 81,797 of record CAMDKD010000009.1, on the reverse strand, counting down.
TGGGCTTATCTCAAGGATGTGCTGACGAGACTGCCTGGCCACATGAACAGTCGCATAGACGAGCTGTTACCCCACCGCTGGGAAACGCAACCCTGAATTGGCGCAACGGTCAAGGTGCCGTGGCCAGCCGCTTACGATCAAAATTGGAAAAACTACACAGCAAGAAGTCGAAAGCCGAATGAAGCAACTATTCAGCACTGGTGTTCCCGTCCCCTTTGATTGTGAATTTGCATGTCAAGTCAAGGATGCTACAGAGGTGGAAAAAGCACTTCACGACGCTTTTACCCCGCATCGCATAAATCCTAATCGCGAATTTTTTAAACTTGACGCTGAAAGAGTCATTGCGATATTAAAACTACTAAAAGTGCAGGATATAACCGCGCAGTTTGAGCATGATATAGAAAAAGATACAACTGCATCAGATAAACAATCAGCTCAGGCAATGAAAGATGCTAGACGTCAACGCATGGATTTTCACGCTTTGGGTATTCCTGATGGCTCAGTCCTTGATTTTAAGGACGGCAGCATGCAAGTAATAGTAATGAATAACAGACAAGTTCTTTTTATGGATGTTATTTGTTCATTATCCTCAGCTACTCGATCATTACTTGGACTGTCTTCTGATTACGCACTACAACCAAGCCCTTACTGGCGCTTTCAAGGTAAATCACTAAAAGAAATTTATGATGATTATCACGACTGTCTTGATTTACTTTAAATAAATTTACGAGTTGAGAATTAATAAAAAATTTAATAATTCTCAACTACTGCGAATACGATTAATTCACAAACATCTACTTGTATTCCTCAGAACTCAAAACCGTATCATCCAGCCCGAAATCATTGTCTTGGTGTTTGTCTATACCCATGGGCTTGATGTAGTCTTCAATCAAAATCAACCATGTATTGGGGCGCAATTGCGATTGTTGAAGCTGGTTCAAATTATTGGTGCAATTGTTTCAGTAACTAGGAGTAAATAAATGATTTCTATCGACAGTCAAATCAGCGTTTGCGATAACGACCATAAAAGAAATTCTGGCTGCTTTTATCCCTGAAAAACACGGCGGAGAATGAATGGGATATCAAGCCATCCACTATTTAAATATTGTCACCATCCTGGCCAGCACTTCGTCCAAGATGTGTGACGGCAGCGTGTCAACCTTGCGCGCCTGTCGTGTGGACAAATCAAGAACCCGTGGTTGATCGCATCGCACAACGCCGGTGGTTGTGATGCCTGTGATCGGCACAGCAAAACCTATGCGCTTAGCGAATTCCCCGCCCGTGGTGATAGGGCAGACCACGGGCAATCGGGTGGCCGCATTGAATGCGGTAGCAGAGACCACCAGCACAGGCCTGTTGCCGCGTTGCTCACGTCCCTGGGTCGGGTCAAGTGAAACCAAGTAAATGTCGCCCCTGTTCACAATAATTCACCGCCAACAGCAGGAGAATCCAGCCATTCACGGTCATCGCTGGCCGCAGTGTCAACTGTGTAGTCTGAGGCAGCCAGTAAAGCATCCAAGGTGTATTCGGGTTTGGGTCTGGGGTTGATCACCAAATTGCCTTCAGAAATAAATAATCCCACAGAGTTCCCTGCCTCTAATTGCAGTTGCTCAAGCATGACCGGTGGCACTACGAGCATCACTGAGCCCCCGACTTTGCGTAAATTGCTTGTAAACACAGTGCACTCCATAAGTTATATCAAAATATAACATTCAAGTGCTTTCTTTGCAATCTCTTTCAGGGTCTAAATGTGGCTCAATCGTGGTTAAATAATGGTTTTGAGTTTTGAAAAATTCTCTTGAACACCCTAAATTCAAAGCCCCGCCCCCGGTTTTCTTTGTTTGACACCGTACCTACCGATGTCATGGGTTTCGGGCTGGGCGCTTTATTGAACGCCAAGGCGGTTCAAACGTTTCTGGGCCTGAGTAAGGAAGATGTCTCGCGATTGGCTGATGTCTCGCCCAAGTCCGTCCGCTTTGACCATGCCATGCCCGAGAAGGTGCGCCAGCGTTTGCAAGAAATCGCCATCACCATCAACCTGGTGGCCAAGGTGTTTGAGGGTGATGTGGACCAAACCGTTGCCTGGTTCCAAACCCGCAACCCGCTGCTGGGCGATGCTTCCCCCAAGGACATGATTCGCTTGGGGCGGTTTAACCGTTTGCGCAAGTTCATTATGGACACTTTGACGCAGCCGCCCGAAGCTGTTACCGGTCACACGCACACACTGGATGCCGCCACGGCGCGAGCTGTTGAACAGTTTCGTCAACGGATTGAAGCGGACTTTCCCGCCAAAGAATTTATTGTGTTTGGCAGCAGGGCGCGTGGCGATCACCGCCCGGACAGCGATGCCGATGTAGCGGTTTTGCTGGCAGGTACACCTTTGCGTTTTTTGGATACCAAGCTGCAAATGGCCGATGCAGCTTATGACGTACTGCTTGACACAGGCATCAATATTTCACCGCTGCCAGTGTGGATAGACGAGTGGGAGCACCCGGGTAACTATGTCAATCCTGCTTTGCTGGCAAATATTGCGCGCGAAGGTATTCGGCTGTGATGCCCTCCAAATCCGCCGCCGCGCTGATGGCCAAAGCCGCCAGGGCCGTGGTGTCAGCACGCGTGTTGCTGGAGCAGGGTGATGTCGATGGTGCCTGCAACCGCGCTTATTACGCCATGTTTGATTCAGCACAGGCAGCGCTGCTGATGTCAGGTGTTCCTGCGCCTGATGCAACAGGCAAGACACACCGTGGCTTGATCAATGCATTCAGCGCTTACCTGGTCAAGGATGGATCGGTCAGCAAAGAACTGGGGCGACAGCTAAAGCGTGCCGAAGAGATGCGTTTGATTGCTGACTACAACGCGGAGTCCGTCACGCTTGCCGATGCGTCCGGCTTGGTTGTTAACGCCAAGGGCTTTGTGACTGCCATGCAAGGCTTGTATTCATGATCTCCCGCCAATTTCTGCACAAGAAGCGCCATCGATAAAAAGCGAACCATGATGTCCACAGGCTTAATGTGTAGCAAGCTAAGCTGCTTTTTTATCTTTCACTAAAGGCTTGACCAGCTCAGTTTTAGCACGCTTTATTTCTCGTAGGCTTTGCTGTTGCGCGATCTCCTTTAGACCCTCAGGCACGAAGCGGTGGAGGATATCTCTCATCAGTGGCTGATAACCAATACCGTGAAAACCAGCGATCAACTTGTAGTTCTTAATCAACTCTACAGGCAAGCGAATGGATATGGACTGCAATTCCAGCGCATCATTCAAGGCTTTTTCATGGCTTTCATCTGCAACTCCAACAAACTCGGCCTCTGCGCCTAGTTGTCTTTCATCCCATGGATCAGATTTTTTGTGTGATGTCTTCAATTTGCTCTCCTTGGCTTTTCTCAAAACTGTCCGCCGAATTTGCGATAAATCTCAGATTCAATCTCATTGGGCTCAAAAGCGGACTTTAAAAGTACTTTACTACCTGATTGTATATACACAATTTTCAATGCTCTGTTTTTGTTGGTTTTGGCAATAAACCACAGTGTTGGTGGTTTTGTTTTGTGTTTTTCGCGATTATCGAAAAGTAATTTTCCATTCCTATTGATAAAGCATTGAATTATTTCAGATCGACTGACTAAGTGCTTGGTCTGAATTTTTTCAAAAATAGCATCAGATATAAATAAGTTATCCATTCTGAAGATTGTATATACATAATACTTGCGAATTCATTCTCATTTGAACTCGTGTCTTTTGTATACAACTCTTGAAGGAAACAACAGAATCTCTTCACAGCGCTAAGCTGAACCTTCTTGAATCAATCTTCGTACTCATGATCTCCCCCCAATTCATCAGCCGCGTCACCCTGCGCCGCGACATCGTCGAATCCTTCGACGCATACCCGTTCTGCTTGCCCTCGGTTCGCACCTTCGAGCACTTGGACATGCACCCCAAAGTCACTTATGTCGTTGGCGAAAACGGCTCGGGCAAATCTACTTTGCTAGAGGCCATTGCAGTGTCTATGGGCTTTAACGCCGAGGGCGGCTCCAAGCATTTCAATTTCGGCACGCACCGCTCGCACTCAGACTTGCACCGGTATTTGCGCATTGCCAAAGGTTTTCGCAGGCCGCGTACCGGCTATTTTTTGCGCGCTGAAAGTTTTTACAACGTCGCCAGCGAAATTGACAAGCTAGACGCAGAGCCTGTGAACGCGCCGCGCATCATCGAAGGCTACGGCGGTGTGTCGCTGCACCATCAATCCCACGGTGAATCTTTTTTAGCGCTGATGACGCAACGCTTCACAGGCCAGGGCTTGTACATACTGGACGAACCCGAGGCGGCCTTGTCGCCGCAGCGCCAGTTGGCGGTGTTGTCGCGTATTCATGAATTGGTGCTGGACGGTTCGCAGTTCATCATCGCCACGCATTCGCCCCTGCTCATGGCCTACCCGGATGCTTGTATTTACCAATGTAGCCAAGAGGGCATTTCGCCTGTGGCCTATGAGGACACCGAACACTTTCAAGTGACGCTTGATTTTTTGCTGAATCCGCAGCGCATGCTCAAGGTGTTGTTGCAGACTTGAATGAAAAATGTTTGGATTTTGAGCTAGTAAGCCGATCGTATTGAGTGCCTAGAAGCATTTTTTCTGTGATATCGTTATTTCCCGGCCAGATAATCAGTCAAACCCTTAGCAGAGGATGCCATGACAGCACTGGAATTCCGTTTAATGCAAGGCCTTAAATCTTTGCCCCCGGAGCGAGTCTCCGAGGTTCTCGATTTCGTGGAGTTTCTTGCCGCAAAAGTGAAACGTGAAGCAGCTATTCAGCGTATGACTGAAGCTTTTGCAGAGCTACGCAAATTAAATCTCCCCCCTATGTCGGATGATGAAATTAATGCAGAAATACAAGCCATCAGGCGCGAGCGTCGTCAATTACATCAGTCAGGTTCTGACAGCTGATACCTCACTGTTTTAAGTATGCGCATAGTTATTGATACCAATCTGCTTGTGTCAGGTGTCATTTCTTCAGGTGTTCCCAGGCAGTTACTTGAATCAGCAAAAGCAGGTGAGTTTGAAATTTGCACCAGCGAAACTTTGTTGACTGAGCTGCAAACAGTTCTTTCTCGCGGCAAGTTTGCCACTCGTCTTTCTCTAGCTCGAATATCTCCTGCAGCCATTGTTGATGATTTGAGAACCATATCCATTGTGGTCGCGCCGAAGTCAGTTGTTCCTGTGGTTTTAACGGACCCCGATGACGATCATGTATTGGCTGCTGCATTGGCGGCCGAGGCTGACTTTATTGCCACAGGGGATCAACGTGATCTGCTTTCTTTGGGTACCTATCAAGGGATTCCCATCATCAACGCACGTACCGCTTTGGAGCAAATTCAAAGCCGAAATACGTTCAAGCCTTAACAAACAAGTAAGTCCATGCATCTCTCGTCGCCACATGTCTTGACATCCCTGACAATGCATGCGTCACGGCCCCGGCGCTGGCTTTGCCATACGCACGCGCATGCCGTTTACTCCAACAGGTGAATCTATGAGCAGCATGAACGGCAAAGTGGTTTTGATTTCAGGCGGCGCACGCGGCATGGGCGAGGCGCAAGCCAGATTGATCGTGCAAGCCGGTGGCAAAGTGTTGCTGGGCGACATATTGCACGAACAGGGCAGGGCCCTGGCCGCAGAACTCGGTGCGGCTTGTGTGTACCAGCCGTTGGATGTGACGATTGAAAGCCAATGGCAAGCTGCGGTGGCCGAAGCCTTGAAGCTCGGCCCGCTGTTCGGTCTGGTGAATAACGCCGGCGTTTACCTGCCGTCACCCATGCTGGACACCGACACGGAATTGTTCGAACTCCATATGCGGGTGAACCAGCTCGGCACGTTTCTGGGTATGAAGTCGGTGGCCAAGGCCATGGGGGAGAACGGCGAAGGCTCCATCATCAATTTGTCGTCCACTGTCGGTTTGCGCAGCGCGCCGAACGCGATTGCTTATACCGCCAGCAAATGGGCGGTGCGCGGCATGAGCAAATCAGCAGCGCTTGAACTCGCTGACTTGAACATACGCGTGAACTCGGTACACCCCGGTCCCATAGACACCGACATGCTGAAAATCCGCAGCCGCGAAGACATGATGAAACGCCTGCAGCAACTGCCGTTCAAGCGCATGGGCACCGTCGACGACATAGCCGGGTTGGTGATGTTTTTACTGAGGGACGCCAGCCGCTACATGACCGGCGCCGAACTGGCCATAGACGGCGGCGCGGCTATGTAAGCCGGGTTTATTTCAGCCACTGCGGGTCCGGCAATTGCCCGAACACCTGGCGCAGTCCTTGGCTCCAGCTGGAGCGCAAATCTCTGAAGTAGCTGTCTTCGGCGTCTATGCGGTGCCGCTTGGTGACGCGCAAGTCATCGGTTTTGACCATGGCGACGTCTATGGGAAGACCGACGGATAAATTACTTTTGATGGTCGAATCAAACGACACCAACGCGCATTTGATGGCTTGCGACATGCTGATGCCAGGCTGAATGACGCGGTCCAAAATCGGTTTGCCGTATTTGCTTTCGCCGATCTGGAAAAACGGTGTGTCGGCTGTTGACTCGATGAAGTTGCCTTGCGGATACACCATGAACAAACGCGGCGCTTCGCCTTTGACCTGGCCGCCGACCAGAAACGTGGCGGTGAAATCCACATCGCTTTGCTCGGGCGCTTCGTTCATGGTGGTGTGTATGGTTTTGCGCAATTCGCGGCCCACCAGTTCAGCCACGGTGAACATGGACGCATGCGAAGTTAAAAGTTTTTCAGCGTCTATGGCGTGCTGTTTGATGCGGCTGATCACCTGTTGCGTGGTGGCCAGGTTGCCGCTGTTGAGCATGACGATGACGCCTTGGCCCGGCGTTTCGACCACCGTCATTTTGCAAAACGTAGACACATGGTCCACACCCGCGTTGGTTCGCGAGTCCGAGGCGAACACCAGTCCTTCGTCGAGCACCATGCCAACACAGTAAGTCATGCCTTGCGCCTTATTGCTGTTCGTAGATGCCGGATTCTACTTTTGCATAGCTGTGCATGGTTTCATTGCCGCCGCCTATGCGCATGCCGCGCACCGGGCTGGCGTCTTCGTAGTCCAGGCCGTGCGCCAGTCGTATGTGGCCACTGTCGGCGTCGCTGGAATTGCTGACGTCATAACCTATCCAGCGCCCGCCCACCCAGGCCTCGGCCCAAGCGTGGCTGGCGACTTGCTCGTTTTGCGCCGAATGCAAATAGCCGCTGACGTAGCGCGACGGCACGCCCAGAAAACGGGCGCAGGCCAGAAACACATGCGTGTGGTCTTGGCACACGCCTTTGCCTTTGGCGAAGGACTGCGCCGCCGAATCACCGACGTGTGTGATGCCTGTTTCATATGGCATGCGTTCCAGCAAAGCCAACATCACATCGTGCAAAGCCATGTAAGGGCGCGACTTGACCGTGGCGCGAAACGGTTCGATAAAGCTTTGCATAGACGCATCCACACGGGTCAAGGTGGTGGCGCGCAAATACACGGCGTGCGGCACCGGGCCCTCGGGCTCGCCCTGGTCCGATTCGATCAAGTCCACGCTGCCGCGAGCGCGCAACACAATGTCTTGGCTGGCGTTTTCCAGCACCAGGCAATGGCAGAGGTTGCCGTAAGCGTCTGTCCATTGAGTGGCTTTGCCGGGTAAGTCCAGTTGCCAGTGCAACACGTTTTGACGTTGGGTTTTGGCCGGGGTCATGCGCAGCATTTGTATGCTGCGGCGCACCGGCTGCTCGTAGCGATAACTGGTTTCGTGAAATACCTGTAGCTTCATGCGATGGACTCCAGGTAATCGGTTTGCACCGCTTCGGCCAGCGCGATGTTTTCTTTGACAAACAGTTCCAGGTAATTTTCCAGACCGCTGTCGTAGACCTCGCTCAAGCTGCCGAATTTCAAATTGGTCAACAAGTTGGCGCAACGCTTGCGCGCCTCACGCCCGGTTTGCTGCGGCAACTGGTTCAGTATGTAAGCGGTTTCATCCAAACAAAAATGCAGCGAACGCGGCACGCGAGAGTTGAAGATCAGCAACTCGGATACGCGGTCTGCGTCTATGGCGTCCCGGTAGGTGTCGCGGTAAGCCTCCAGCGCACTCACCGAGCGCAGCACCGCGCCAAGGCGGTAATAGTCGTCCACCAAATCGTTGCTTTCGGCTTGTTCCACTTGGGTTTTGACGCTCAGTATGCGCGCGGTGTTGTCGGCGCGTTCCAGGTAAGTGCCCAAGCGTATGAAGTGATAAGGCTGGTCGCGTTGAATCGTGGCAAAGGTCACGCCCCGGAACAAATGCGAGCGTTGCTTGATCCATTCAAACAGCGACGAGTCCACCGGGTGGTCCGGGCCTTTGATTTTCTTTTTGCGAGCCAACAGTTCCAGCCAGGTGTCGTTGATGCACTCCCACATTTCCACCGTCATAGCACCGCGCACCGAGCGCGCGTTTTCACGGCACGACTGTATGCAGTTGAAGATAGACGAAGGATGGTCCGGGTCCCAGGCCAGAAACTGCGCCACCTGGTCTGAGCGCATGGGTCGGCCTGTGGCTTGGAATGCAGCCAGTGTGTCGGTGATGACCAGCGGCTCGCTCACCGTGTCCGGCGCGGCGCGGCTGCTGTCTGACGTGGACAGCAAGGCGAATGATTGACCCACCTCCAAAATACGCGCCATGTTTTCGGCGCGCTCCAGGTAGCGCGATAGCCAATACAGTTGAGCAGCGACACGTGACAGCATCAGAGCGCCTCCTCGTCTTCCAGCACCCAGGTGTCTTTGGTGCCGCCGCCTTGCGACGAATTGACCACCAGCGAGCCTTCGCGCAAAGCCACGCGCGTGAGGCCGCCGGGCACGATGCGCGTATCCTTGCCCATGAGCACAAACGGTCGCAAATCGATGTGACGCGGCGCAATGCCTTGGTCCACAAATATCGGACACGCCGACAAACTCAGCGTAGGCTGGGCGATGTAGTTGTCCGGCTGCGCTTTCAAGCGTTTGGCAAAACTCTCTATTTCCGATTTGCTGGCGGTGGGGCCGACCAGCATGCCGTAGCCGCCGGCACCGTGCACTTCTTTGACCACCAGTTGCGACAGATTCGCCAACACATAAGACAACTCGTCGGGCTTGCGGCATTGCCAGGTTTGCACGTTGTTCAAAATAGGCGTTTCATTCAGGTAAAAGCGGATCATGTCGGGCACATAGGGGTAAATGGATTTGTCATCCGCCACGCCTGTGCCCAGCGCGTTGGAGATGACCACATTGCCCTGGCGGTACACCGATGCCAACCCCGGCACGCCAATCAAAGAATCCGGCGCAAAACTCAAGGGGTCCATGTACACATCATCCACACGCCGGTAAATCACATCGACTTGTTGCGGCCCTTCAGTGGTTTGCATGTACACATGGCCGCCGCGCACAAACAGGTCCGAGCCTTCAACCAGCTCTATGCCCATTTGCTTAGCCAAAAACGCGTGCTCGAAATAAGCGCTGTTGAAACGCCCCGGCGTGTGCAGCACGACGGTGGGCTGCTCCACCCAACTGGCCGAGCGCAAAGTTTGCAAGAGCAGCGCCGGGTAATGCTCGACCGGACGCACCGCGTAGCGGCGGAACAAATCGGGGAATAAGCGCATCATCAATAAGCGGTTGCTCAACATATAAGACACGCCCGAGGGCACGCGCAAGTTGTCTTCCAACACATAAAAATCGCCGTCTGAGTGCCGCACGATGTCCACACCCGCGATGTGCGCGTAAATTTGATGCGGTAAATCCAAGCCCAGCATGACGGGCATGAACTGCGCGTTGGCAAGAATTTGTTCGGCGGGTATCAAGCCTGCTTTCAATATGTGTTGCTCGTGGTAGACGTCGTGCAAAAACATATTGATGGCTTTGACCCGCTGAATCAGGCCTTTCTCTAAATGCGCCCATTCTTTGCCGTGGATGATGCGCGGTATCAAGTCCGAGGGGATCAGCCGCTCGGTGCCGCCTTCGTCGCCATTCAATGAAAACGTGATGCCGGTGCGCCTAAAGATCAGGTCAGCTTCGGTTTGCTTGACTTGCACCGTGTCAGCCGACACGCCTTTGAGCCAGGTGTCAAAGGCTTCGTAGTGAGGACGCGCATAACCGCTGTCGTCGCTCATTTCATTGAAGATGGGTTTGCTGCTCATGGTGTACCTGCGCTGTCTGCGGTTTGCAGTCAGTCAATGCACGGTTCATGCCACCTTGCTGCTTGCAGAATGCGCGCGCGCAGCACCGCGACCACCGTGGCGCGCACCGGTTTGGGAGCTTTATGCACGATAAAAGTGCAATTTAGCTCAACCCTTATTTCTATCCCGAGTAAAACGCTCGCCCTCCCGCATTTTTCAACTGATCACTCCCCGGCGTTGTAAAAAAGCCCGGTATGCAGAGCAACTGCATACTTTTTAATTTAGTTTACAAGCCGCCAGAAACACCAAATTCAGTAGAATCAATAAAACCCCTTGGGCTGAAGTGACAAGCAGTTAGCTCGGGGTGTTCAAGTGAAGTCGGGCAATACGGCGCAGGAACAGGTTGCAAGCCTGTCCGGCATGTCAAATGACAAGTATGAATTGAGGTTACGGCATGCGGGTCATGGATTGGTTCAAGAGGTTCTTCTCAGGAAGTGCCGGTCAAACGGAAAACCTGTCCATAGAAATCGATTCCATCGTTGAGAAATTTCAATTGGTCAAGGAAGCCAAACGCCTGGCCAACATGGGCTTGCCGGCCTTTCACGAGAAAAAACCGACCAGCCTGGAACTCAGTGTGGTCGAGCACGTCAACCAGTTGCGTGAAGAAGCTCAGCGCGATTTTTTACGCAAGCAGGAAGACATCAACTCGCGCGTACTCAGCTTTGAGATCAAGCATCAGTCCATGCAATCGGATGTGTTGAACGCCGAATTTGAACGACAGGCGCGCAAGATCATGGACGAGCAGGGCGCCTGGTTGAAAAAGCTGGCCTACAGCGCCATGACCCGGTTCAAAGAACTGGAAGCTTTTAAAAAGACAAACGGTCTCGAGCGAGAGGCCAATTACCCCAGCACCTCCGGTCTGGTCTTGCGCTATTCGATGCTGGTGTTTCTGGTGGTTGTAGAAGGCATATTGAATGCGAATTTTTTCGCCGAAGGGCTGAGCTCCGGACTGATAGGCGGTTTTGTTTATGCCGCCTTGCTGGCCGCCATCAATGTGGTGGGCTGTTTTTTCCTGGGCAAATACGCCTTGCCCTGGCTGGTCAGCAAACCGGTGGCGGGTAAAGCTTTTGGTATTTTTTCTCTGCTGTTCACCGCGTGTTTCATGCTGCTGGTGGCCATGTCCATAGGCCATATACGCGAGCAGTTGATGGCGGCGTCTGCCAGTCCGACACGCGATGCCTGGGAAATGATGCAAATCCATTTCTGGGGCTTGAGCGATTTGGTGTCCTGGTTTCTGGTGGCCATGTCCATGGGCTTTGGCATTGCCTCGGTGTTCGACGGTTTGACCATAGACGATATGTACCCGGGTTACGGCGCAGTGGTTCGCCGTTGCAACAGCACCCGCGATGAATTCGAAGCCGAGTTTGAAGAAATACGCGAAGAGCTGGAAGATTTGAAACAGGAAAAACTCGATCTGATCAACCAGGGTTTTAAAACGCTGCACGAACTGATCGCTTCATTGCGCAAACTGGTGTTGGAAAAAGAAGCTTTGCAGCGTGAATTTGCCGACAAGCTCACCCAATCTGAGGTGGTGGTGTATGCGGTGCTGCGTAAGTTCCGCATGGAAAACGAAATCGCCCGGGATGATGGTTTGCGCCCGGGTTACTTTGACCACTTGCCCGCGCTTGACCCGGTTAACGTACCGCGCGTCAGCAACGACAGCGAGCAGGCTTTGATCACCAAGCTGGAACAAGACATACGCGTGTATGAAAACACTGTGAACGAGCAGCGTGAAAAGGTCTACAACCTTTACGAGCAATGCATTTCGCGCTTAAACCATTTGAAGTACCACTGACACGCTTGCCATGGCACGACAAACCAGATCGCAAAAACGCAAAACCCGCGTCAATATTCTGCTGAGTGTTTTTTTTATTGCACTGGTGATCGCAGGATTAGGCTCTGTCTATGTATGGTCTACCCAGCACAAGCCTGGTCTTGACCCTGTCACTTTGTGTCCGGCCGAAGGCGCACTCGGACAGCGGGTTTTGCTGATAGACCGCACCGATCCTTTCAATCTGGCGCAAAAAACCTCGCTGGATATTTTTGTCAAGCACATGGTGGAAAACACACCACCGGGTTACCTGCTTTCTGTGTACGTGCTGGGCGATGATTTCCAGGCTAACACCAAGCCTTTGTTCGAGTTGTGCAACCCGGGTGATGGACAAGAAAAAAGCCAACTCACCGACAACCTCAAAGCTTTGAAGCAGCAATACGTGAAGCACTTTATCGAGCCTATGTTGTCTGTCACCCAAGGCATGATGGAATCGCAACCGGCCAAAGAGTCGCCCATACTTGAAATGCTGCAACTGGTGAACCTGAACTCGATACAAAAAAACAATGTCAAAGGCGAAGTGGTTTTGTATGTGCTGTCAGACATGCTGCAAAACAGCAAAGCCTTGACCATGTACGGCAAACCGGTGACCTTTGAGTCCTATACCGCCGGTTACGCAGCCAGCAAATTGTTTGTCGATTTCAGCCATGTCAAGGTGGAAATTCATCTGCTCAACAGCAGCCCGCGCACTTTAAACCCCTCGTTGTTTGATTTCTGGAAAGCGTATTTTGAAAAAGCCGGAGCCGGTGAAGTCAGTTTTCATGCGTTGGCGGGTTAAGCCATGAAGGATTTGTACAAAGTGCTGGGTTTGCTGCCTCAGGCAGAGCCCGAGGTGATCAAGGCTTCTTACAAGGCTTTGGCACAAAAATACCACCCCGACAAACACCCGGAAAAAAAAATACTGTTCACCGAGATCATGACCGAGTTGAACGAGGCGCACGAGGTCTTGAGCAGCGCCAAGCGGCGCAAGGACTATGACCTTGCTTGGAAAAAATTCAGCGGTAAGCACCCCGAGACCGCGGCAAAGACCGCTACTGCCAAAGAGGCAGGGCACAAGCCGGCCAGCGCCAAACCGCCTCCACCGGCTCCTCCTAAACGCGGTAGACATGACGCTGTGTTGAAGCACATAGCGGGCAACAAGCTCGATGAATTTCAGTTGATGCAAATCTACCGCGACTTGTTCGGCGTAGAAGTGCAAATTCAGGAAGGCTGGACCAACCATTACGCCATCAAGGTGGACGGCAAAACCATCACCTACAACTTCACAGAACTGAAAAAGCGCATCATTGACAAGCTGTCAGAAAGTTAGGAGCCGATATGGAATACCCGTTTGAGAAATACCGCTCCACGCAAAAAGACAAAACGGCTTTTCTGCAATTGCTGCCTCAGGTCAGCGCGGCCATGCCGGAGTTTTTTCGCGCCTTGGCTGTGGCCTACCAGAGCATTGAACAAAAAAACATGTTCAACCAGCCGCAAGGCATACGCCAAAGCAATGGTTTGACCAGTTCGCTCAACTTGTTGCTGGTGGCCATGGTGAACGACAAGGTGATCGGTATTCAAGCCGGCACCACGGGTTTTGTCGATGCTTTGCGTGTGCTGGTGCTGAAGTGGTATTCCTTCGGCAACGACCTTAAAGCCTGTCTGTACTTCGGCTACTATTTTTATACGCACAAAAGCGCGGCCGAACACGAAGTGAAAAGCCAATTGGATGCCGTGCGCTTTCTGGTCGATGAAAGCAGCAAAACAAGCGAAGACCCGCGCATACAAGCGCTGCTGAACCCTCCGAATTCAACACACTGGTACACCGGTGAAAACCTGATAGGCGACAAACTGAATAATCTGAGCGTGCAAAAGGGCGACTTTGCACGCGTCGATTTGCCGCGTCCGGGCTACCAGATCACGTTCAAAGCCAGTCAGATGTATGACTTGCGCATGCCTGTCACACTGAGCGATACACAAGTGGAACGACCGCTGATCAGCGACGGCAAGGCGGTTGTCAGTTGCCCTTCATGTGCGCAGAAATGCCGGGTCAAGCTGTTTAAGCACATGGAGATCAAATGCCCTAAATGCCAGCAGGCTTGGGGGCAGTCGGCTTGAACTCAGGCCGCAACACGCCTGCGCGCCTGAGCGGCAACCCCATCTTCATCCAGCGTCGCCTGCACCGGTAAACCAGCCAGCCTGAGCGCGTGACGCACCAGTTGTTTCTCTGCTTCAGAAGCAGCCGGTTTATCCAGCATATGCAAAGCCCAGTCGGGCAGGGTGTGGAATGCGGCTTTGATCACCAGTTGCATAAAGGGCTTGTCCCAGAAGTCCACGGGATAGTTTTCAATCACGTGCACGATCTCGCGCGTGCGTTCATTGCAAACCAGTTGCCCCCGGTAAGACTGCAAAGCCTGGTCGCAGGCGTTGACCGTCATCGGCAGATCAAGCGCGCCCAGCAAGTCACCGATGAGAGCCATTTCTTTGACATAGTCATCGGCTTGTTGCGCAGACAAAGCCTGCAATGACAAATGCTGGTAACCGCGCAAAAAGCTGCTGACCTCGCCCAGGTGCACCCAGCGCAGCAAGTCCGGTTCGTTTGCGACATAGGGAGAGGCGTCGGGCATGTGTCCGTGAACATTGGCGTGAATACGGTTGACGCGTTCTATGGCCTTGATGGCGTCGTCGCGTCCGCCGTAGGTGGTGATGGCCACAAAATACGCGGTGCGTCCCAGCCGTCCTTTGAGGTTGTGGCGGAAATTCGAATGATCCCAAACAGCGGCGAGTGCGCGCGGATGCAAGGCTTGCAGCAGCAAAGAAGACAGGCCGCCGACCAGCATGCCGACGAAATGCGCATGCACACGCCAAGTCATGGCGTGCGGCCCGAACAAGCCGACATCGCCCACAGGATGGGCAAAGGCGTCTGGCGTTCCGGTGGAGCCGGTCAACTGCTTGATACGCCCGCCTATCCATTGACGCAGCGGCAAAGGCGGCGGTGGTAATTGACCAGACCGCAGCTTGCTACACAGCGCCTGTGGCGACAACAGCAAGCCGGGTTTCATGTGTCAGTTTTTACTTTTTATCAATCAGATGAACAGATCAGATGGACATGCTCGCAGCCAGATTGAACACCGAATTAGGCCCTGAAGGCAGTTTGTGAATTTGCAGCGGCTTGAATTTGCGCAACTCCGGTGAGTTGATAGGCTTGAGCGGTTCCGCGCCCCAGGTGTCTTCGTTAACCATGTCCATGATGTCGGCAAAGCTCATGTTGACCAGGTTTTGTTCTAAAAACTCTTGCATCATCCAGTCGGACAATTCTTTGTCAATGCTGCCTCGCGAAAGTGTATCGGGTGCTGTGGACTGGGGCTGACTGAAATCGAGTGCTCGCAACAGGTCTATCAGCAGCAGACTACCCGGTTTTCCATTGCTGCAATAGCCGCCGCCCGGGCCACGGTAGGACACCAGAAACCCGAGCTTCTTCAATTTGGATAACAGAGACTCGAGGTAAGAAATCGACAAACCTAGGCGTTTGCTGATGGAATCGGTGGTCACCGGCCCGTGCTCTTGGTTTTTACATACCCAGAGCAAGGTGTTAACGGCATTTCGGGTCAAACTGGAAAACATGGCTATCTCCTGATTCAAAACTCCGGTCGAAAAAGAAAAGCTTGCGTAAAAGGTTCTGATGACGAAATGTAGACTTGAATTAAAAATATCTGTTCAAAATCTTATTTTTACACGATAATTCACTAAAATAATTAGACAATAGCTATTCACGCAAAGGCAAACATGTATAAATCTGAGGAAAGTTCTTCTGTCGACGCCGGTATTTACCGAATCGGTGCTGTGGCTAATTTGTCAGGTGTGCCTGTGGCCACGCTGCGTGTCTGGGAGCGCCGCTACGGTTTGGTGGCCCCGCCCAAGTCTGAAGGCGGTCATCGCCTCTACAGCAAGCTTGATGTGCTCAAACTCACATTGCTGAAAACCTTGACCCAGCAAGGGCACGCCATCAGCAGCCTTGCTAGTGTGACTGTGGCGGACTTGCAAGCCATGCTCAACGACCACCGTTCAGCCCTCGCCGGGCGACAGAAAACTGACGGCAGACCTGCGGTGATACGTTTGGCGGTAGTGGGTTATTCCATGGCCAGTCGCATAGAAACGCAGCGATTCATGCTGACATTCGGTCAGACCACGTTGAAGGTGGTGAATGTATTTGCCGACGTGCAAGAAGCCTTGTCCGCCAATATGGCTGAGCCCCCGGACGTGTTGCTGATACACATGGGTTCGGTACAAGCCTCTGTTCAACAGGATTTAAACCTGTTGCGCCGCCGCGCCGGGGTGCGCCGTTGTGTGCTGGTTTACCACTTTGCCACGGTGGCGGTATTGCAGTACCTGCATTCTTCCGGGGTGATAGGCCGGCGTGAGCCGGTGTCGGACGAAGAATTAAGTCAGATCATTCAATCGATTGTGTACGTGGACAACACCTTGGCGCTGCCGCCGCCCGGTAACCCGGACACGATTCCGCCGCGCAAGTACAGCGACGCAGTGTTGCGACGCATGGCCGAGATTTCCACCAGCGTGCTGTGTGAATGCCCCAGGCACGTGGCCGATCTGATCAGCACGCTCAACAGTTTTGAAACCTACAGCCAGGATTGTTTGAGCAAAAGCGGTGAAGACGCGCGCTTGCACGCTTATTTGACGGCGGTATCGGGTTCGGCCAGAGCGATGTTTGAGCAAGCGCTTGAACGCGTGGCTGCGCACGAAAACATTGACTTGAATGAAGCGGCCGGCCAGCGCGGTTGACGCAGATTTATTTTGACGCCGATGCCACCGGCACCACCGTGCCGACCGCCAGCGACAGAGTGGCGTCCAGGGCAATGGTGTTGTTGACCTCTTGCTGCGATTTCACTTTGCCGCCGCAGTTGGCTGCAATGTCATTCGCTTTTAAATGGTCTGCGGTATTCACGCCGAGACTCGTGAAAAACACAGGGGCAAGGGCAACAGGGCCGAGCAGCAACATGGCCGAAGGTCCGGCCCAGAGTTTGGCATTTTGGGTTTCTTCATGTATCCAGGCGTTACTCCTGGCGTTTTGGCAAGCTGCGCTGGCGTATTCGGGGCTTTCGTTGTCCAGGCTGCCTATGGTTTTGGCCGATTGACTGGCGCAGCCAAGTAGCACACAGGTCAGAATACATAGCAGTGGATAACGCAAATAAAGCATAGGAAGCACGAATTTCGGTTGCCCGGATGCCATTATTATGCAGGAATTTAGAAAAATAATCTATGCTTGACATAGACTTAACAACGTTTTTGAAAGTAGATAAGAATGTCCCGTGTGATCAACTTCAGTTCCGGCCCCGCCACCTTGCCCGAAGCAGTGCTCAAGCGTGCCGCCGCCGATATGTTGGACTGGCAGGGCAGTGGCATGTCTGTCATGGAGATGAGCCACCGCGGCCCCGAATTCACCGAAATCCTGGCCCACACACAAACCTTGATTCGCAGTCTGCTGGGCGTGCCTGAAAATTACGCGGTGCTGTTGATGCAAGGCGGGGCGATTGCAGAAAACGCTATCGTTCCCTTGAACCTGATCGGCAAAACAGGCCAGGCTGACTATGTGCTCAGTGGTGTCTGGTCGGAAAAGTCTATGGGCGAAGCCGCCAAATACGGACAGATTCATCTGGCGGCCAGCAGCAAAGACAGCGGTTTTTTGTCCATGCCTAAACAAGCGGACTGGCGCTTGTCGGCACAAGCGTCTTATGTGCACATGTGCAGCAACGAAACCATAGGCGGCGTGGAATGCCATTGGACGCCAGACACAGGCAGCGTGCCGCTGGTGGCAGACATGTCGTCCAACATCATGTCTGCGCCGCTGGACGTCAGTCGTTACGGCCTGATTTACGCCGGGGCGCAAAAAAACATGGGCCCTTCAGGCGTGACGCTGGTCATAGTGCGGCGTGATTTGTTCGGCAATGCCTTGGACATCACGCCTTCAGCCTTTAATTACCAGTTGCAGGACGAACAAAGCTCTATGTACAACACGCCGCCGACCTATGCGATTTACATCATGGGTTTGGTGTTGCAGCACATACAAGAGCAGGGCGGTTTGTCGGCTATGCAAATACATAACCATCGCAAAGCAGATTTGCTGTATGAATTTTTAGACCATAGCAGCATGTTCAGCAACCGCGTGGCGCGCGAAGACCGCTCGCGCATGAACGTGACCTTCTTTTTGAAAGACGAATCTTTGAACGCTGCGTTTTTACAAGGCGCGGAAAAAGAAGGCATGGTGCAATTGCGCGGCCACCGCTCGGCCGGCGGCATGCGCGCGTCCATTTACAACGCCATGTCTTTGGACAGCGTGCAGCGTTTGCGCGACTACCTGCACCGCTTTGAAAAGGACAACGCCTGAGACTCAGGTTTAGGTTTTGCCTAAGGCATGCAACGCAGCTTTGACAATGCTTGCTGCGTCTACCCGGAAAAATTGACGCAACTCCTGGCGCGTGTCGCTGCGGCCAAAACCGTCTGTGCCCAGCGTCAGGTAGCGACGGCCCGCAGGCAGGTAAGCACGAATGCTCTCAGGAACCGCGCGCACATAGTCGGTGGCAGCAATCACCGGACCGCTGCTGCTTTGCAGTTGCTGTTGCACAAAAGGCGCTGTGTTGCCAAGTCCGTCAATGGCCGACTGTTCGCAGCGCACACCGTCGCGCGCGAGCTCGCTCCAACTCGTCACACTGAATATTTCAGCTGCAACACCTTGTTCGGCCAGCAGTGAAGCGGCTTTGATCACTTCGCCCAGAATCGCGCCCGAGCCCATCAATGTCACCTGCGCCGCTTTGGTTTTCAATGAGGCAGGCGCTGCTGACAAGCGGTAACAGCCTTTGAGCAATTGCTCATTCACGCCTTCGGGCAAATCGGGTTGCGCGTAGTTTTCGTTCATCAAAGTAACGTAATAAAACACGTCCTGTTGCTCGACCAGCATCTCGCGCATGCCCTGGTCGATGATGACCGCCATTTCACCGGCAAACGCCGGGTCATAGGCTTTGCAATTCGGAATGGTGGCTGCCACCAAATGGCTGCTGCCGTCCTGGTGTTGCAAACCTTCGCCGCCCAGCGTGGTTCTGCCCGATGTTGCGCCGAGTAAGAAGCCGCGTGCGCGTTGATCGGCTGCGGCCCAGATGGCGTCGCCGACGCGCTGAAAGCCGAACATCGAGTAGTAAATGTAGAACGGCAACATAGCCAGACCGTGCACGCTGTAGCTGGTGGCGGCTGCCGTCCAACTGGCGATGGCACCGGCTTCGCTTATGCCTTCTTCAAGAATTTGTCCGTCCATGGCTTCGCGGTAACTCAGCACCGAGCCTATGTCTTCGGGCTCATACTGTTGGCCAACGCTGGAATAAATACCGACCTGCTTGAACAAATTGGCCATGCCGAAAGTGCGTGCCTCGTCGGCGACGATGGGTACTACGCGGGCCCCAAGTTGCGGGTCTTTCATCAACTGTCCCAAGATGCGCACAAAGGCCATGGTGGTCGACATTTCTTTGTTATCGGCCTGCAAGGCAAAGCTTGCGTAGCTTGAGAGTGCAGGTACCGGCACCACGGCACACGCGGTATCGCGCTTGGGCAGGTAGCCGCCCAGCGCTGTACGTTTGGCATGCAGGTATTGCATTTCGGGTGAATCCGCCGCCGGTTTGAAAAAATCCATGTTGGCGGCTTGCTCGTCCGACAAGGGCAGGTTAAAGCGGTTGCGAAATGCCAGTAGCGCGGACTCGTCGAATTTTTTCTGGCTGTGCGTGGTCATCTTGCCTTGACCGGCTTGGCCCATGCCGTAGCCTTTTTTGGTGTGCGCCAAGATGACGGTGGGCTGGCCGGGGTGGGCGGCGGCGGCTGCATAAGCGGCATGAATTTTCACCAGGTCGTGACCGCCGCGTTTGAGTCTGTCGATTTGCTCGTCACTCAGGCCTTGTGCGAGTTGCGCGAGTTCAGGGTTTTGGCCGAAGAAGGTTTCGCGGTTGAAGCGCCCATCTTTGGCAGCAAAGGTTTGCATCTGACCATCCACCGTGTTGGCGAATGCTTTGACCAAGGCGCCGTGCGTGTCGCGAGCGAACAAGCCGTCCCAGTCGCTGCCCCAAATCAGTTTGATCACGTTCCAACCGGCGCCGCGAAACAGTTTTTCCAGCTCATCGATGATGCGGCCGTTGCCGCGCACCGGGCCATCCAAGCGTTGCAAATTGCAGTTCACCACCCAGACCAGGTTGTCCAGGCGTTCGCGCGAGGCCAGGGTGAGCGCGCTCATGCTTTCCGGTTCGTCCATTTCGCCGTCGCCGAACACGCCCCAGACTTTGCGTTTTTGGCAGTTGACCAAGCCTCGGTGCGTCAAATAGCGCATGAAACGGGCGTGGTAAATCGAGCTGATCGGACCTATGCCCATGGAGCCGGTGGGGAACTGCCAAAAGTCCGGCATCAGCCAGGGATGCGGGTAGCTGGACAAGCCGCGAGCGCCTTCGCGCGGAGCTTTGAGTTCCTGGCGGTAATGCGACAAATCGGCTTCGCTCAAGCGGCCTTCAAGGTAAGCGCGGGCATACACGCCGGGCGCGCTGTGCGGCTGGAAAAAAACCAGATCGCCTTGGTGTTTGACGTCACGTGCATGGAAAAAATGGTTGTAGCCGACCTCGAACAAATCGGCGGCGCTGGCGTAACTGGCGATATGCCCGCCGAGTTCGCCGTAGGCACCGTTGGCTTTGGCCACCATGGCCAACGCATTCCAGCGCATCAGCGAAGCGAGTTTTTCTTCGATGGCCAAATCGCCGGGGTAAGGCTGCTGCGCTTGCACGGGAATGGTGTTGACATAGGGCGTGACGAGTTCGGGCGACCATTCGATCTGGCTTTGGTGCGCCAAGGCCACCATTTGGTCCAGCAGGTAACGGGCGCGTTCGGGGCCGTAAGCGCCGACCACAGCCTGGAAGGCCTGACGCCATTCAGCCGTTTCTGTCGGGTCTATGTCAGTGGTTTTTTGCAGCATTTTTCTGAGTCAAGGTTGGGTTTTCTATGGCGTTGAATATAGAGAATTTCCTGCGAAATGTGCTGTTGATAAAACATGTTGTAGTCTACTTAATTGGCATAAAATACTGTATATCAGTGTTTTTAAGGTGATTTATGCTTTTAGATGCCGTAGATTACAAAATATTAGCCCAGTTGCAGGAAGATTCGTCCCTGACCAATGTAGAGCTGGCCAGACGCGTGCACTTATCGCCTTCGCCGTGTTTGCAAAGGGTCAAGGCGCTGGAGGCCGCAGGCGTGATTCAGCGCTATGTCGCGCTGACCCAACCGCAAGCCCTGGGCCTGGGATTGAACGTGTTTATTTCCATCAGCCTGAAAGAGCAATCCAAGGCGGCGCTGGCCGAGTTTGAGCAGCGCATTGCTGAGCACGACGAGGTGATGGAATGTTATTTGATGACCGGCGACTCGGACTATTTAATCCGCGTGGCGATTGCCGACATGGCGGCACTGGAAAAATTTATTCTGGAACAACTGACACCCATACCGGGCGTGGAAAAAATCCGCAGCAGTTTTGCGTTAAAACAAGTGCGTTACAAAACTGCTTTGCCATTGAAATGTTGAGTCACAGCTTGATTGATTTCACGCCTGGCATTTAAACGCTGAATCAATCCGCCTGCTTGCGGTGGTGAATAAGCAGGAAAAAAATTACTTGCCTTTGTCGATCGCCTTTTTCAAATCCACGTATTCCTCGCACTTGAGGCCGCAGATTTTTTCCAATGAGACCAGCAACTCTTTTGCTTTGGCGATCTCTTTGGTCTGCACATAGGCCATGCCCAGGTATTCATGCGCGCCCCGGTGCTGCGGGTCTATGCGCAAGGCTTCCTTGTAATTGAAGACGGCCTCAGGGTAGCGTTTGGCATTGCGCAGGCTGTAGCCGAGCAGGTTGTAGCCGTCGGCATCATTAGGGTTGGCCTTGACGAATTTCTCCAGTGTGGAGATGGCCCCGGGCCAGTCTTTTTTCTCGATCTGCGCCTTGGCGTTACCCAGGTCTGAGCCGGCGGCAGAAGGTCCGGACACGTCGGCAGCTTGGGCGAAGTGAAGATTAAAGCCTAGCAAGGCCGCAATTAACAGGTGTTTGTTCATGATTTTCTTTCCAAAGGCTGAGAAGCGGAATTGCCTGCATTATGCAGAGATGGCACCAAGTTGACAGTAGGGGATGTCAGTTGGTTGGATAATGGCTGGATATTGTTAGATTTGCAACTGGAGTTCCCATGAAATTGACGCCTGAACAACACGCCGAATTCGACCGAGAAGGTTATTTGTTCTTCCCCGGCTTGTTTACCCCCGAGGAAACCAAAAACCTGGTTGATGAAGTCCCCAATTTGTACAGCCGTCGGGAAGCCTTCAACGTGCGTGAAAAAGGCAAGGATGCGGTACGCACCAATTTCGCCGCTCACATGTATTCCGAGCCGTTTGCCAAGCTGGCCCGCCATCCGCGCATGATCGAACCCGTTGAGGAGTTGTTCGGTGAAAAGCTGTACATGCACCAGTTCAAGATCAACGGCAAGATGGCTTTTGAAGGCGATGTCTGGCAGTGGCACCAGGATTACGGCACCTGGCTGAACGACGACATGATGCCCACCGAGCGCGCCATGAACGTGGCCATTTTTCTGGACGATGTCAACGAATTCAACGGCCCGCTGATGTTTATTCCCGGCAGCCACAAAAAAGGCGTGGTCGACGCCAAGCATGACCTGACCACCACCAGCTACCCGCTGTGGACCGTGGACAACGATCTGATCGCCCAACTGGTGGATCGTGCCGGTGGCAAACAAGGCGGCATTGTCAGCCCGACCGGCCCGGCCGGTTCCATGATTTTGTTCCACAGCTGCCTGGTGCATGCCTCGGCCAGCAACTTGTCGCCCTGGAACCGGGTCAGCGTCTACCTGAGTTTGTGCGCTGTCTCCAACCACATCCGTCGCCACAAACGCCCCGAGTACATCGCGCACCGCGATTTCACGCCCATCGAATGCCTGCCCGACGATTGCCTGACCAAGTCCTACCCGGTTGATCTTCCCTGGGCCAAAGGCCTGCCCGCCAGTGCGCTGGTGACCACCGATGTACCTGTTGACCAGACCAAAACCGCCGCATGAGCCTGTACCAGCAACTTCAACAACGCGCCGCTGACAATAAACCCATCCGTGTCGCGCTCATAGGTGCCGGGAAATTCGGTGCCATGTACCTGGCGCAAGTGCCGCGCACCCCCGGTGTGCATCTGGTCGGCATTGCCGATTTATCGATTGACAACGCGCGTGCTAATCTCGCCCGCGTGGGCTGGCCAGCGCACCAGGCCTCGGCCCAAAGTCTGGACAATGCATTTAAGCAAGGCCTGACTTTTTTAACCGAGGACTGGCAGTCGCTGGTGTCCCACCCCTTGGTCGATGTGGTGGTCGAATGCACAGGCAACCCGATTGCTGCGGTAGAGCATTGCCTGTCGGCGTTTGCCCATGGCAAACACGTGGTGAATGTCACCGTGGAAGCCGATGCGTTTTGCGGCCCTTTGCTGGCTCGCAAGGCGGCTGATGCTGGTTTGGTTTATTCGTTGGCTTTCGGCGACCAGCCTGCGCTTATTTGCGATCTGGTGGACTGGGCGCGCACTTGCGGTTTCCCGGTCACAGCGGCCGGTCGCGGCCACAAATGGCTGCCGCATTTCAGCGAGTCAACGCCTGAAACAGTCTGGGGCAATTACGGTTTGACGCCCGAGCAAGCCGCACGCGGTGGTTTGAACCCAAAAATGTTCAACAGTTTTTTGGATGGCTCTAAGCCTTCCATCGAATGCACGGCTGTGTCTAACGCCACCGGTTTGCACGTACCGTCTAACGGTTTGTTGTACCCGCCGGCCAGTGTCGAAGACATTCCGTTCGTCACCCGCCCCATGAGCGAAGGTGGCGTGCTTGAGCGCAAAGGCATGGTCGAAGTGATTTCTTCGCTTGAAGCCGATGGCCGCGTCATTCCATATGACATACGCATGGGCGTGTGGGTGACGGTGGAAGCCGAGACCGATTACATCAAACACTGCTTCGAGGAATACAACGCGCACACCGACCCCAGCGGTCGTTATTTCACTTTGTACAAGCGCTGGCACTTGATCGGACTGGAAGTCGGTATGTCGGTTGCCAGCGTCGCTTTGCGCGGCGAGGCGACAGGCGTGGCCCAGGGCTGGCACGCCGATGTGGTGGCGACGGCCAAACGCGATTTGCAAGCCGGTGAAATGCTGGACGGCGAGGGTGGTTACACGGTTTGGGGCAAATTGCTGCCTGCACAAACCTCGGCACGCATGGGCGGTTTGCCGCTGGGCTTGGCGCACCAGGTCAAACTTATACGACCGGTGAAAAAAGGACAGTCTTTGTGTTGGGACGATGTCGCCATGGACACCGGTTTACCGGCTTATAAGGTTCGCCGCGAAATGGAAAGCCTGTTCAAGACCTGACAAACGCCGCTTTAGCGTTTGTTGAGTTCGCTGCGAACCACTTTCATCAACAGCATCCATTCGCCGCCGTTTTGCACGGTGAAAGTGAAGCGTTCATTCATACCGTTGTTCATTTCTATTTCATGCCAGTTTGAGAAAATGGACAAACCGCCTTTTCTGACAGCAGTGTCGGTGAATGAGATTTCAATGTGAATAAATGAGATCTCCTCGTTGCTGTCAAAGGACTTGAAATACAAGCCATCAGACAGCAGGTACAACACTCCGGTGGGCAAGGAAAAACGGCTGGTGGTGTTAGCCGGTCCATAGGCGATGATGGTCTTGTTGATCAACTCGACCGGTATGTTTTGCTGAATGATTTGCTGAGTGTCATGAGATTTGTACAGAGCAAAAGCCAGTCCAACACCCAGAATACCCAGCGCGTAGCTGTTGTTCAGCGTGAGGACAAACACCAACATGGTCAGCCATATGAACGGCATCCACAAGTCCATGCGCATTTGCCAGGGACCGCGTGAAATCAACAATGAACTGTTGTCCAGCGTGTTGGCCAGAATCAGCGGTGAAATGCTTGGTTTCTGGCTCTGCACGTGCGGCAAATGTGAGCCGCAGTTTTGGCAAAACACATTTTCGCTGGGATTGATGAAATAGCAGCTGGTGCAAATCATGGCTGGCTTTCGATGTCCATCACTGTCAATGACTCTTGGCTTTGCTGCTGCTGTCTGAGGCGGGTTTGTCGTGCGATGAAGTTGAACCGTGGCCGGCATCGTCTTTGACCGGTGAGTCATGTGCCGCTTCGCTGTGCGCAGGTTTATCGTGACCGGCATCAGCCGCGGAAGCCTCGTGACCGTCTTTGGCCGCGGGGGCAACTTCCCGGCTTAGGAAGTTGTAAATCGCCAATGAACTCAGCACCACGGTCAGACCGCAGAGCAAACCGATGATGAAAATAATGAATCCTCCGCTGCCTTCGGTGCTGTCTTCTTGTTTAAGGTTGGAGGCTTTGGCTGTTTTGGCAGCTGTTTCATCGACTTTTTTGCCTATGGCTTGCAGCTTGGTTTTGAGTTCATTGACCGACGTACTCAAGGGAGCCAGATTGCTTTCCAGGGTTTTGGCAGCTTGCGTGTTCTCTGCCATCAATTCTTCAATGCGCGCCAGCGTCTGCTGGTTGGCAGCCTCTACATTGGCGGTGTTTTGCGCAATGTTCTGGCCGAATGATTTTTGCAATTCGATTCTTTGCTTTTCCAGCGTCAGTTTGAACTCGTCAGGTAATTTGATGACAACCGGCTCAGCTGGTTTAGCTAAATGTTGTTGCAATGAGTGAAGTTGCTCAGCGAGTTGTGTTTGCCGCTCCATCATCTCGCGCAGCAGTTGTTCTGTTGGATTAGGTAAGGATTGGAAATGACTCAGCTGCTGGGAATTTAAGGAGATGAAATCCAGCAGTTGCGAATTTTTTTCCAGCAACTGTTTGATGTCGCTTTCAGACTTTTCTCGTGCTGCCAGCCATTCAGCAGACACCACTGAACCGTGTGCGGCTGAAGAATCGGTTGACAAGGCTTGTGCAGGATTGACTGTTTCGTGTTCAACCACTACCGGCTTGGCCGCATCCACAGGTTTGCTTGTGTCGTCCTGCGCCTCAAGCGCCAAGTCCAGGTCGATTTTCAACATAGAGGCGTGCTCTGAAGCGGGTTGAGGAATATCCAATGTCAACACCAAGTCTTCAACCTCAGCGGCTGATTTTTTCTCATTGTTCTCTGTATCCGAAGGAATGTCTGCTAACGCGGCTTGAAGCAAAGGCGCATTCGCGGTTTCTTCTGCTGCGACAGGCGCGGGACGTTTCACGGGCGCGCCGCATTTGCCGCAAAATTTCGCAGTCAGTGAGATGGGTTTTCCGCAAGCGCCGCATTCCATGGTGTTACCTGTGTCTTTCATTCAGATGAATAAATTCGGCACGGGGAGTATTTACCTGAGCCTGCGTGGTGTTCTTCACAATCTCTGATCACGATTTCTTCTGCGGCTTCCTGACTTTTGTCGGTGTATGCATCTGCGCAGTAAGCGGCTTCGCCATCAAAGCTGTAGACAAAAGCCTTGTAGGGCTTGTCCGGGAAATTTTTACGGTTGAATCTTTCGAACAGTTTTTTGCATTTGCCAAGCAATGGCGGTTTGTAAAGACCGGCCAAAGGCTGAAAGCGCTCAGGTCTCTCCTGAGCGGCAAGCTCCTCTTGCAAGTTCGACTTTTCCGCCGGGGCGGCGGCATGGTCGGAACCGTGTTCTGTGGATGCTTCGTGGTCGCTGCCGTGTGCGTCCTGTGGCGGATTTGCCATATTTTGTTGCGGCGCAGCATCAAGCTGCGGTCCTTTCAGGAGCGCTTTCGAATAAAAATACATAGGCACATTGATGGCTGTCATCAATATGGCCATGATCAGGTATTTATTCAGGCTGGACATAGGGGGAGGGTGAAATAGTCAATATTGACCACGGTTTGCAAGCCATTCTTGCACTACTTGGATCGGCTGATCATGCCCGTACTTGAGCAGCTCTGTTCGACTAAAGCTGCAATCCGGAGTTTATTGAAGTAATGAAACTTTCTTGAATTCAATATATGGTGTAAATGATAAAAATAAAAAATTACCAACAATGCTCTAGAATAGGTACCTTAGATTGAATATATAAATTTGAGGAATAACATGGCCGACCAAGTCACCCAAAGCAGTTTGATCATTGGAGAAGGCGTGGTGTTCACGGGCACCATATACGCCCCTGGTACTGCCAGCATCAATGGCACAGTCAACGGCGAAGTCCATGTGTCTGATTTGCAAATCGGACCCAAGGGCAATGTGGCCGGCAAGATAGAAGCCAAAGTCATCGATGTACATGGGCTGCTGTCCGACAATATCCTCTGTCATGACCATATTTTGATTCACCGTACGGGCAGTGTGTCCGGTCAATTGGATTATTCCGATATAGAAATCGAGCGCGGTGGTCAGTTCAAGGGCAACATGGTTCAACATGCCAACGCCAAATCGACGAATAAACCACTTGACTCAC
The DNA here is from genome assembly GCA_945901125.1 of Bordetella parapertussis. Classification (GTDB taxonomy): domain Bacteria; phylum Pseudomonadota; class Gammaproteobacteria; order Burkholderiales; family Burkholderiaceae_C; genus Limnohabitans. The sequence goes on along the minus strand of CAMDKD010000009.1, from coordinate 54,253 downwards.
AACCTGTCAAGAAATAATACTATTAAATACATTTTTGGCTTTTTGCGTTGAAAAACCAAATTTAATTCTTTTTTTATGCAAAACCTGTCATCCGGTTTTGCTCTTGGTTCGTTATCAGTCACAAGATTGTTAACGGATCACTTCATGTACAAGTCTCTTCAACTGCAAACTGACAGCAGCAACGTCGAAATCGACCGTCGCTACCAGTATGTACCCTCTGAGCACACCCCGATTCGCAATACCTTCGAACGTATCCGTACCCAGTTGGCTCAGGAAGCCGAGCAAAAAAGCCGTCCTGTGTCCCGTCTGTACTCGAGTTTGAGAGCGGTTAAACCTTAAGTTAGCGCTTTACCGGGTGCCGGCGACTATGATTCGCCATGGCACTCAAATCTACTGTTTACAAAGCGCAATTGCAAATTGCCGATATTGACAACTCCTATTACGCCGACCACGCACTGACGCTGGCCAGGCACCCCAGCGAAACCGACGAGCGCATGATGGTCAGATTGGCCGCCTTGTCGCTCAACGCCTACCAGTTACAAAGCGTTTGCAATGGCGACGGCGTTCTTGCTTTTGGCGCTGGCTTGTCCGACCCCGACGACCCGGATGTTTCGCTGACCGATTTCACCGGGCGTAAACGTTTGTGGATAGAGGTCGGTCAACCTGACGACAAAGTCTTGCAGCGCGCGGGCAGCAAATCGGATCGGGTGCTGGTCTATGCGTTTTCATCCTCGGCCGACATCTGGTGGCGTGGCATTGAAAACAAATTGCACCGTCAGCAAAAACTGGGCGTGGTGAGAATTCCGCATCAGGCCGCGCAAGACATGGCCGCCATGGCTGAACGCAGCATGCAACTACAGGTCACTATTCAGGAAGCCGGCATGACCTTGAGTTCCAATCGAGGCAGCGTGCATTTCGAGCCAGTTGTCTGGTTGTGAGATCCTCTTAACAAAAAATGATGAGCACTTCCTTGGCAGGCCTTGCGTTTAAGCGGTGCTATCCTCATTCATTAAACAAAATTCTTTGAATAAAGGCTGACCATGACATCTTCCATGCGCTACATAGAACACGGCACTGGCGGTGCCCCCGAGGTGATGCACCCGGGGCAAACCGCCGCACCTCAGGCCGGCCCCGGCGACGTGCTGATCAAAGTGGCTTATGCAGGTGTCAACCGGCCGGATTGTTTGCAACGCAGCGGACGCTATCCGCCGCCTCCTGGTGCTTCCCCCATTTTGGGTCTGGAAGCCTCAGGCCATGTGGTTGCCGTGGGTGAAGGTGTGACGCAGTGGCGCATCGGCGATGCAGTCTGCGGCTTGGCCAACGGCGGCGCGTATGCCGAGTACGTGGCCATACCGCAAGGCCAGGTTTTGCCTGTGCCCAAAGGTTTGAGCTTGTTGCAAGCCGCCGCGCTGCCGGAAAACTATTTCACCGTCTGGACGAATGTGTTTCAGCGCGGTCGTTTGCAGTCGGGCGAAACATTCCTGGTGCACGGCGGATCCTCAGGCATAGGCTTGACAGCGATTCAACTGGCCAAGGCTTTTGGCGCGCGTGTTTTGTGTACCGTCGGTAATGCAGACAAAGTCGAGGCTTGTCTGAAAGCCGGTGCGGATGTGGCTATCAATTACCGGACCCAGGACTTTGTCGATGAAGCCCTGGCAGCAACCGCACAGCAAGGCGTGAACATCATTTTGGACATGGTCGGCGGCGACTATATGCAACGCAATCTCAAGGCCTTGTCGGTTGACGGTCGGCTGGTGCAAATTGCATTTTTGCAACCTTCTAAAACCGAGGTTGACTGGATAGCCTTGATGGTCAAGCGTCTCACTTTCACGGGCTCCACTTTGCGACCGCGCAGCTTTGCCGACAAGGCGCAAATGGCGGCTGAACTCAAACAAAACGTCTGGCCCATGATGGAGCAGGGCAAATGTCTTCCTGTGATTCACCAGGTGTTTGATCTTGACCAAGCTGCTCAAGCCCATGCATTGATGGAGTCATCTACGCACATCGGAAAAATCATGTTGAAAGTGGCAGGCGGCTGAATCGCTTGTCACACCATTGTGGGTTTGTCACTCTCGCAAATGCTGGTCATTTTCAGCATTGCACGAGTGCATAATTCCAGCCATCAAATGAACTTCTTGAATACAAAATCGATGAAATCCGCTCGCTCTTTGTTGTTATGTTTGCCCTTGTTTTTGTCTGCTGCGCTTCTTCACGCAGCGGATCACAAAGGCCATGCGGCCCACAGCCACGGACTGGGTGTGCTTGAACTCGTTATTCAGGGTAAGACCGTCAAAGCAACGTTTGAGATCCCCATGGAAAGCCTGCTCGGCCATGAATACCTGCCGCGCAGTGCTGCGGAAAAAAAGGCCGTGGCCGATTTAAAGGCAGGCGTGGCCAAGGCTGCTTATTTCATGGGCTTTCCAGCTGCTGCACAGTGCCAGGAAAAATCAGTGAAAACCGAATCGGCCATGTTTGAAGGCAAGAAATCAGAGCACGCCGACTTGGATGCCGAGCTTGAATTTGAGTGCGCCAAGCCTGAGGCTTTGACCCAAATCGAATTTCCGCTGTTTGCCAAACACCCGCGCCTGGGCAGCTTGAAAGTCGATATGGTCGGCCCCAAAGGGCAAAAGTCACTCTCCGTCAAGGCCAAAGCCCCGGTGTTGCGCTGGTGAGCAAGTCAGCGATTCATCTTCGTGCTTTATCTCACGCCTGGACCGGCCAGCCGCCGTTGTTCCAAATCGAAGAACTGACTGTGCCTCAGGGCAAACATTTGTTCATTCAAGGCCCCAGCGGCTGCGGTAAAAGTACTTTGTTGTCTTTGCTCGCCGGTGTGCAAGCGGTGCAAACCGGTGTCTGTCAGGTGCTGGGTCAGGACATGGCTGCGCTGACTGCGGTGCAACGCGACCGCTTGCGCGGCGAGCACATGGGTGTGATTTTTCAGCAGTTCAATTTATTGTCTTATTTGGACGTGCAGGCCAATGTGTTGATGCCCACGCGTCTTTTCCCGAGCCGGGCAGCTGCATCCTCCCGCGTCTGGGGCAGCCCGGCTGACCAAGCCAAAGCGCTGGCTCAGGCCCTGGGGCTGGCAGAAAAAATGTGGCGTCAGCCTATCAACCAGTTGTCGGTTGGTCAGCAGCAGCGCGTGGCAGCCGTGCGCGCGTTGATGGGTGCGCCGGAACTGGTGATTGCTGACGAGCCGACTTCAGCGCTGGATGATGCGCGGCAACTCGAATTCCTGGATCTGCTTTTGCACACCGCTGAAAAGCAAAACACCAGCGTCATCATGGTGAGCCACAACGCACGTCTGGCCCATCGTTTTGACCAGGTGTTTGAAATGCACGCCGGAGGCCGCTCATGAGTTTGTGGATCTCCCTGGCCTGGCACAGTGCCTGGTCGCGTCGTTTTGCTTTGGCATTGGTGACAGTATCTGTCAGCGTATCTGTCCTGATTCTGCTCGGTGTGCAGCAATTGCGGGAAGACGCGAGACGCAGTTTTTCCAACGCACTCAGTGGCGTTGATTTGATCGTCGGCCCGCGCGGCAGCGCCACCGAATTGATGCTCTACAGCGTGTTTCAAATCGGACGCCCGTCGCGCAACATGGGCATCAGCGGGTATGAAGAAATCCGTCGCATGCCGCAGGTCCGTTGGGCCGTGCCTATTCAGCTTGGCGACTCTTACAAGGGGCATCCGGTGCTGGGCACCACGGCCACTTTGTTTACCGAATTCAAAAGCCAGGGCAAAGGCTTGCAATGGATCCAGGGGCGCGCTTTCGCTAACCCTGCGGACAATGGCGACGCCATGTCTGAAGTGGTGCTGGGGGCAGAGGTTGCCAGACGTTTTGCTCATCGCGTCGGCGACAAACTGGTGCTGACACACGGTGCCGGCGGCGGCCCCGAGGACACGGACCATGACGATCACCCCTTGGTCATCGTCGGCATTCTTGCCGCCACAGGTGCACCTATAGATAGAACTGTGTTGGTCAACCTGGAAGGCTTTGAAGCCATGCACCAGGGCTGGGGCATGGGCATTTCACCTAAATCATTGAAATCAGCGGCAGCGGCATTGCCCGAGGTCGCCAATCCCAAGGACTTGCAGCCGGTCAGCTTGTCTGCCGTCTGGGTGGGTTTGCATAACCGCGCTGAAGTGTTCTCGGTACGCCGCAAAATTGAAAGCTTTAACCGTGACCCCTTGATGGCGGTGTTGCCGGGTGTTGCCCTGGACGAACTCTGGCAAGTCGTCAAAGTGGTGGAAAACAGCCTGGTGCTCATAGGCATGCTGGTGGCGGTCAGCGCCATGCTCAGCGTGGCCGCCGTGCTGTTGGTCGCCATGAGCGGGCGTCGCAAAGAACTCGCCATCTTGCGCGCCATGGGTGCCGCCCCCCGCGCTTTGTTGGGTTTTGTCTTGCTTGAGTCGGTGCTGGTGTGTCTGCTGGGTATAGTCTGCGGATACGCGGTCAGTCAATTGTTGATGTGGGGCGCTCAGGATGTGCTGCGCACCGGTTTCGGTGTCATGGTGCAACCCGGCTTACCCTCTGGCGAAAGTCTGGTCAGTTTGGGTGCATTGTTCAGCGTGGCCGTGCTGGCCAGTCTGATGCCCGCCTGGCGGGCTTACCGCTTGTCGCTGATGGATGGTTTGCATCCGCCGGCACTTTGAATCAGGAGATACACATGTTCACTTTTCAAGCTTTACTGGCTCGCCGTCAAGCCTTGTTCATGCTGGCTGCGCTGGCCGGTTCCGGTTTATCTCGGGCTGAAACCGAGGTTTACAAAACCATCGATTGGAATGACCTCATGCCCGACCCCTGGGTCAAGGAAATGACCAAGGACATGGCGGCCATGAGCAAGCTGTCTTATTTGCAGGATTCAAGCGACGAAGCCACCAAGGCCATGAGCGCCATCCGTAAAAAACTGGATGAAGCGCCGATTGTGAAAACACAGGTCAATAAAAAGGTGCGTATTCCCGGTTATGCCGTGCCTTTGGATGCAGATCGCTCAGACAAACGTGAATTTTTGCTGGTGCCTTATTTTGGTGCCTGTATACATACACCGCCGCCGCCCGCCAATCAAATCGTTCTGGTCCGCCCAACCGCGCAAAGTAAGATCAAAAAAATGCCCGAATCCATGGACGTGTTGTGGGTGGAAGGCGAATTGAAAGAAGGCCGCGTCAGCACCGGGCAGGGCGTCAGCGGTTATTTGCTGGAAGCTGTCAGCGTCGCCCCGTATGAGACTAAACCGGTCAAGCGCTGACCTACAATAGAGGTTATTCATTTTTTGAAGCTTTATGGAAACCTCTGATCCCACCGAACTCGCCGAAGCATCGAACAGTCCATTTAAAACCTATTGTGCATTGCTGGTGTCTGTGCTGGCCATGGTTTTGGCGGTGTGTAATCTCGGTGGCAGCAACACAGGTAAAGATTCCATGATGAACAACATCTTGGCCTCGAACATGTATTCTTTTTACCAGGCCAAAAATGTGCGCCAAACCCATTACAAACTGGCGGTCGATGAACTTGAAATCCAATTGGCGGCAGACAAACTGAGCCCTGCGTCCAAGCAGTTACTCCAGGACAAAGTGGCCGCTTACAAAAAAACCATAGAACGCTATGGACACTCTATGGCTTATGTATCATTCCTCTTGGGAATTGTCGGCTCTTTGTGTACGCTCAACGGTTATTTCCTCTTTTTCTGAAACTTCCCTACTGAAAGATTTTTATGGCAACCAATATGGATCAATCCAACAACCTCGTGATCGGTAATGGCGTGACATTCAAGGGAACCTTGAATGTGCCCAAAAAAGCCACGATTTACGGCACGGTCGATGGCGAATTGACCGCTGAGGAAATATTCATTGGCCAGTCAGGCAAGATCACCGGCAAAGTCACGGCCCGCAGTATTGAAGTCGAAGGCGAATTGCACCAGGTCATTCATTGCCGTGACCATTTGCACATCCGTGCATCCGGCAAGGTATCCGGCAAGCTTGAATACTCACAAATCCAGATCGAGCGCGGCGGCGAATTCCGTGGCGAAATGCAGCAAGTAGGCGCTCCTCCTGTTTATCCCGCTGGATCAACCTCCATGGCTGCACCAAAACCGGCCGCTGCGATTCCGGGCAAAGAAGCTAATTGATTTTTTTTTCGCAAGCCCCCTGTCAGTGCGTGCTTGAAACGCATACTGCTTTTCCGCATGGGAACGGATTTTAATGATTCAAAGCAGGGGCAGGATGTCCTTGAGGCTGCTGCCGCTGTAGCTCGGGCGTGGCCCCAGTGTTTCAAACGGCAAGCCCTGGCGGTTGACCCAAAAGCTTTTGAACCCGAACCAGGTCGCTCCCAGCGCGTCCCAGCTGTTGCTGGAGGCAAACAGCACTTCACGCACATCCACCGGGTAATGGTCGGCCACCATGCCGTAACTCTGCGGCGATGTTTTGAACTGACGCACCTCGTCAACTGACAACACTTTGTCAATCAAGCCGGTCATGCCGGCGCTGCTGACCGCTGAATGCAACATGTCAGGGCTGCCGTTGGACAAAATGGCGCAGCGCATGCCGTTGCTTTGCAAAGTTTGTAGCACTTCCAGGTTTTCCGGGAAAGCTTCCAGGTGGGAATACTGGTCCATCAACTGCTTTTGTCTGGCCGGGGTCAGTTCCAGTTGCAGCCGTTGACAGGCATATTGCAAGGCCAAACGCGTGAGATCCCAGAACGACTGGTAATGACGGCTGCCCATGGGGTTAAGCGGGTCGCTGAGCGACACCAGGCGGCTGTATTCGATTTGCTTGTCGCGCCACATCACTGACAAGGCGGATCCCTGGCCGGGAAACAGCGTTTCGGCCAGCGCACCGACGGAGTAAACGTCAAATAAGGTTCCGTAGGCGTCAAACACCACCAGTCGAATCATGCGTCTACTCCTTGACAGTCAATCTGCTTGGCCGGCCCGTGTGCTGGAATGCGTGCCCGCATAGCCTCATCGTATACTCATTTCATGAAGATACTCGTCTTGAACGGTCCCAATTTAAACCTGCTCGGCACGCGTGAACCCGAGCAATACGGCCATGCCACGCTGGCCGATGTGCAGCACCTGTGCGAGCTCACCGCCAAGGCATTGGGTCATGAGGTCGAATGTTTTCAAAGCAACCACGAAGGCGAGTTGATAGACAAGATACACGCCTATGGTCGGCTGCACCGTGACGGTCAGGCACTGGGCGCTGTCTTCAATCCTGGCGCATTCACTCACACCTCGGTGGCCTTGCATGACGCCATCAAGGGCACCGGTCTGCCGGTGGTTGAAATTCATATTTCCAATGTGCACGCGCGCGAGGCTTTCCGTCATCACTCTTATGTTTCGCCGGTGGCCAAGGGCGTGGTCGTCGGTCTCGGTATTCAAGGTTACGCATTGGCCATTCAAGGCCTGGTTGGAGGAGCCTCATGAACATACCCGTGCTTTCACTGCTGGTTGCCGGCCTGCTGCCAATTTGCAGCACCGCTGTGGCCAAATGGGGTTTTTCCCAATTTGACAACCACAATCCCCGGGAATGGCTGTCCCGCCAAACCGGCTTTCGCGCCAGAGCCAACGCCGCACAACACAATGCTTTCGAGGCATTTCCGTTTTTTGCCGCGGCGGTGGTGCTAGGACTGGTGTTGCAACTTGATGCCGCTGTGCTGGATCGTTATTGCCTGATTTTCGTAGCCGCCCGGGTGCTGTACCTGATTGCTTATCTGGCCGACATCGCCACTTTCAGAACCCTGTGCTGGGTGCTGGGCTATGCCAGTTGCATTGCCATTTACATGCAATTGCTGATCCCCTGAGCGGAACCGGTCTTTATTCTTTGATCACCCGGCAAGGGCCTTTGACGCCGCGCTTTTCCTTCATTTGTTCGCAGCGCTCCATGGCCTTGCGTTCTGCCACGGCTGACATCTTCACGTAAATCGAGCAGGTAAATATCATTTTTTCCTGGTCCATGCTGCTGTCATAGCTGACCACACAACGGCCTATGTCGCCGAGATTGGGTTTTTCATTCCGGTAAGCCTCTTGCAGAGCTCCGGGTAAATCGTGCAAATGCACACCGGGATAGACATAAGGTTCGGCATAGGCCGCAAAGGCGAGACCGGCGACCAGCACCAGCCATGTTGTTTTTACTGCTTTGTTCATGATTTCTATCTTATGCCATTTGGCTGTCATCCGGCGGCGGGGTAGCGGCGTTGAATGAGAAAGCGCCTTGATGGACGCTTGCTTAAAAAAGGGGACATCCATGAAAAACCGCTTGCTGCCTGCACTTTTAATCCTCTTAATAACTTCCAGCAGCCTGGTCCGTGCTGACGCTGAGCGCTGGCATTCGCGCGGTCATTCAGAGGTTCGTATTTCAAAGCACGAAGGCTGGAGGCACCGAGGCGGTGGTCATCACCATTACCGGGGTGACTGGGGCTGGTCGCCACTGGCAGCTGCGGCGGTCATTGGCACCACTTTTTATATTGCCAACAACTTGTCCAACCCGCCGCCCGCCACAGTCATTGTGTCGCCGCCGGTGGTGCAGTACATACCGGTTCGGGTCGCGTATTTTTGCCCGGCCAGTCAGCAGTACTACCCCGTGGTGCCCACCTGTCCCATGCCTTGGCAAATGGTCAACTATTAAGCTCAGATTTCCCGGTTAACAATCTCACCTTGGCGGCTGGAATGGCGTATGGTTCCGCCCAGGGTTTCGATCTGAACGACATTGCTTTTCTTTGCCGTATAAATCTTGCGTTTTAACCAGTCGATCTCTTCTTCCATGGCTTTGTCGGTTGACATATTCCGGTGCCAGCTGCGCTTTTCAGCGTCCCAACGGTAACCGCGCGCTTTCAACATGTCTTTGCTGTCAAACGGTGAGCCTATGGCGTACAAGCGGACTTGCGGCTGGTTCAAGGATTCCAGCAATTGCAACAGCGCCGGTTGCTGGCTTTGCGGCAGCACCATGGTCAACAGTTCCAGCAGCGCCCAGCAATCGGTTTCAGCACGGTGCGCTTCATAAAAAACGCCTTGTGTTTGCAGCAGGTATTCCAATTTGGCAGAACTCACACCCTCGGCTTTCCAGTCTATGTCTTTGATGCTGCAAGCCCATTGCTTGTTTTCAAACAGCGGCCAGCGTTGCTCGACAAAAGGCCGGTCAAAGGCCGCATTGTGGGCAATCACCACCGACACGTTTTTGAGTAGCGATTCGATTTCATCATCATCTATGCGTTTGCCGCTGACCATCTCGTCGGTGATATGGTGAATGGCAATGGTTTCAGCGGGTATGGGGCGGCCTGGGTCTTCGAGTTGGTCGAAAACGGTGGTGTCGCCGTGTATGGTTCCGGTTTCCGGGTCAAATTCAAAGAACACCATGCCGAGTTCAATCACCTTGTCAGTGTCAACGCTCAAACCTGTGGTTTCGGTGTCAAGCACAACGCCTTTTTGCAATCTGCAACCGGGTCTGGGCGCTTCAAATTGCTGTCGTGGTACCAAGCGACGCAGCACTTTGTATCCGGGGTGTTGCTCCAGTTGCCGCGCCAGTTCTGCGGCTTGACTGTCTGACGGTATGGGGTGGTTCATAGAATGGTTTGTATGCAAAATTCATATCTTCAATGCCTCAGTGTAAGCCCTGTCCCGGCTTGCAAAACCTTGCGCACCAACCCGGCGGCGGTTTGTTTGCCGCTGATCTTGCTCTGGTGCATGTGCAGTGCAAGTCTGACGGCAATGGCGCAAGCACCAACGCCTGCCAAGACAAATCCTTCCCAGCCGCAGGCCGAAGTGGTGGGCCTATATTTCACACCGCCCGCCGATGTGGCCGCCGCCGTCATTGAAGTCATAGACCAAAGCAAAACCGAGGTGCTGGTGCAAGCCTACGGTTTCACCCACAACGGTATTGCACAGGCTTTGCTCAGAGCGCATGCCAGAGGTGTGACGGTCAAGGTCTTGCTTGACGCCAAAACCGACACCAGCAACCGCTACGTCACCGATTTATTACAGGCTCAGCAAATCCCATTAAAGCTGGATGCAAGCCATGCCATCGCGCATAACAAAGTCATTGTGGTTGACGGGGAACTGGTGATCACCGGGAGCTTTAACTTCACCAATTCAGCGCAAACCCGTAACGCGGAAAATTTGCTGGTGTTGAAATCCATAGGACTGGCTGACAGTTACAAGGCCAACTGGCAGACCCACTGGAACCACAGCCGGTGATGCTCAAGCGTGTTGTTTGATAGCCAACGCGGATTCAGTGATCAAGGCCGGACCAGCGTAAATCAAGCCCGTGTAAATTTGCACCAAGTCTGCGCCTGACTGGATTTTTTCAAGCGCATCTGCTGCTGTCATCACGCCGCCCACACCGATGATGGGAAACCCCACACCTAACTCCCGACGCAGATGGCGGATCACACGGTTACTGGCTTCGCGCACCGGTGCGCCTGACAGTCCACCGGCTTGGTCGGCGTGCGCCAACCCCTGAACAGCGTCTCTGGACAAAGTGGTGTTGGTAGCGATCACGCCCCAGGCTTGGTCTGTCATTTCCTCGCCTTGCATGCAAACACTGCGCAAGCTGTCGCAGACTTGCTGTAATTGCAGATCGTCCAAGTCAGGGGCAATTTTGATGAACACCGGCACCTGCTTGCCGTGCATGTCAGCCAGTTCGCGGCGATGCTGCTGCAGCATTTGTAGCAGGCTGGTGAAGGCTTCATCGGTTTGCAATTGGCGCAAATTTTTGGTGTTCGGGCTGGAGATATTCACCGTCACATAGTCGGCGTGCGGGTAAACCGCGTTCAAGCAAGTCAGGTAATCGTCGTTGGCGCGTTCTATGGGGGTGGCCGCGTTTTTGCCTATGTTCAAACCCAGCAGCATGGGCTGCTCGCTGTGTTGCCGGAATGTTGCCCGGCTGACATTGTTTAAAAAACTCTCCAGCCCCTGGTTGTTGAAACCAAGCCGGTTGATGAGTGCCTGCGCCTGCGGCAGGCGAAACATGCGTGGCTTGGGGTTGCCGGCTTGGGCCAAGGGCGTGACCGTGCCGACCTCGACAAAACCGAAACCCATGGCCTGCCAAGCGTCTATGCAGCGCGCGTTTTTGTCCAAACCTGCGGCCAAACCTATGCGATTGGGAAAGCTCAGCCCGCACAAACGGACCGGGTCGTTGACGCGAGCTTGGCTGTACAACTGACGCAAGACGGAGTGCTGTGTCGCTGCCAGCATATCCATGGTGTGGTCATGCACGGCTTCGGCATCCAAGGCAAACAGCAACGGTCTAAGCAATGAGTAGGGCAGCGCTGACATGGATAATCCCTGTTTAATGAATCAGGAATTGTCACCGATGAGCCAGACTGCCCCCACCCAAGATGAATTAAAAATACTTGTTGCTCAGGCAGCCTTGAAGTATGTGGTGCCCGGCGAATACCTCGGTGTAGGCACCGGCTCCACCGTGAACAAGTTCATAGACGCGTTGGCGGCCAGCGGTATCGCTATCAAAGGCGCAGTGTCAAGCTCGCTGGCCTCTACCAACCGCATGCAGTCTTTGGGTATCCCGGTGATCGACTTGGCCTTGGTCGAGCGCATGTCGGTGTACATAGACGGTGCCGACGAGATCGACCCCAAAGGTTGCATGATCAAGGGCGGTGGCGCGGCTTTAACCCGCGAAAAAATTGTCGCAGCCCAAGCTGACCGGTTTGTTTGCATTGCTGATGCGTCCAAGAATGTGGCTGTGTTAGGCGCTTTTCCTTTGCCGGTGGAAGTCATTCCCATGGCAGCGCCTGAAATCACGCGTCGTTTCAAGGCCATGGGGGCTCAGGCGTTATTACGCACCGTGAACGGTCAAACCCTGGTTACTGACAACGGCCAGTATTTACTGGATGTCAAAGGTTTGCAGATTGCCGATGCTTTGTCTTTCGAGAACACCGCCAGTCAGTGGCCCGGTGTGGTCACGGTCGGCGTGTTCGCCCACCAGCACGCCCATGTGTGCCTGCTGGGCACAGCACAAGGCGTGCAAACCATTCTTTATTGAACGACGGCCATGCCCTGGTGACGCAGTAGGGCGTCAAGCGTGGGTTCGCGGCCCCTGAAGGCCTTGAACGAGGCCATGGCAGGCCGGCTTCCGCCAGCCTCCAGAATGGATTGGCGGTAGCGGCGACCTGTCTCTATGCTGTGTTCACCGTCTGCAGAAGCAGTTTCTTCGAAAGCGGCATAAGCATCAGCGCTCAGCACCTCGGCCCATTTGTAACTGTAGTAACCGGCGGCATAACCACCGGCAAATATATGGCTGAACGAATGTGGCATGCGGTTGAAAGCAGGCGGGTGCATGACCGAGACTTCGTCCCGGACTTGTTGCAACACGGCCATGACATCGACATCATCGGCGACATGCGAATGCAGGTACATATCAAGCAATGAGAATTCAATCTGGCGCAGCGTTTGCAAACCGCTTTGGAAATTTTTCGCTGCCAGCATTTTGTCAAACAATGCCCGTGGCAGCGGTTCACCCGTATCTACGTGTGCGGTCATGTGCTTGAGCACAGCCCATTCCCAGCAAAAATTTTCCATGAACTGGCTGGGTAACTCGACCGCGTCCCATTCCACGCCGCTGATACCTGACACGTCGCGCTCATTCACCTGCGTCAACATGTGGTGCAGGCCGTGGCCGCATTCATGAAACAGCGTGATGACGTCGTCGTGCGTGAGCAGCGGAGGCTGGCCGTTCACGCCTTCGGCGAAATTGCACACCATGTGGGCCACCGGGGTTTGCAGTTGTTCGTTGTCCGGGCGCAACCAGCGCGCGCGCACATCGTCCATCCAGGCACCGCCGCGTTTGCCTTGGCGGGCACCGGGGTCCAAGTAAAACTGACCCACCAATTCGCCTTGTCGCTCTATCCGGTAAAACAACACGCCGGGATGCCACACAGACGCTTGGTCTTTGCGTATGCTGACCTCAAACAAGGTTTCAACAATTTTGAATAAACCGTCCAGCACCTTGGGCGCGGTGAAATAAGGTTTGACTTCCTGGTCGCTGAAGGCGTAACGCGCTTCCTTGAGTTTTTCGCCGATGAACGTCCAGTCCCAGGCTTTAGGGTCGGCGATATGCAGTTGTTCAACGGCAAATGCGCGCATCTCGGCCAGGTCTTTTTCTGCATAAGGGCGAGCGCGTGCAGCCAGATCGCGCAAAAAGCCGGTGACGTGTTCAGGGGACTCGGCCATTTTGCTGGCCAGTGACACCTGCGCGTGGTTGGCGTAGCCCAGCAGTGCGGCTTCTTCACGGCGCAATTGCAGGATTTCCTTTAAAACGGCGCTGTTATCGAATTGCAAGTGTTGGGATTGGTCAGAGGCGCGGGTAGCGTAGGCGCGGTAGAGTTTTTCCCGCAAGTCACTGCTGTGTGCGTATTGCATCACCGGCAAATAACAAGGCATTTTCAATGTCAGCTTGTAACCGTCTTTGCCGTCGGCTACTGCGGCGGCATGCGCTGTTTGAAGAACGTCGTCTGGAATGCCTGCGGTTTCGTCTTTGCTGACGATCAACGACCAGGCATCGGTGGCATCAAGCACGTGTTCGCTGAACAACTGGCTGATCTCGGCCTGGCGTTCCTGAATGGCGGCGAAACGTTCTTTGGCCGCGCCAGTGAGTTCAGCGCCAGACAAAACAAAGTTACGCAATGCAAGCTCACGGGCGTGTCTTTGTTCGTGGTTCAGCTTGGCGGGGTCTATGGCTTTGTATTTGGCGTACAGGGCTTCGTCGGCACCTAAACGCGTCCAAAATTCGGTGATGCGCGGCAGTTCTGCGTTGTAGGCGGCGCGCAACTCGGGCGTGTCAACCACGGCTTGGAGATGACTGACGGCACCCCAGGCGCGACCCAATTTTTCAGTCGCTGTGTCTAGCACTTGGGAAATGCTTGTCCAGTCAGCCGGAAATTCAGCGCGCGTGACTTCAGCCAGGGCGGCGTCTGCATTTTTCAGAAGTTCGGTGATGGCCTGGTTGACGTCAGCCGGGGTGATGCGGTCAAACAAGGGCAGACCGGAAAATTCGAGCAAAGGATTGTTCATGCAGTCTATGTGGCGTGTCGTTCGGCGGATTCAAGGGTGTTGACCAGCAACATGGTGATGGTCATGGGGCCGACGCCGCCAGGCACCGGTGTGATGTAAGAAGCCACCCGGCTGACACCGGCAAAGTCGACGTCGCCGCAAAGCTTGCCTTCGTCGTCGCGGTTCATGCCGACATCAAGGACAACAGCGCCCGGTTTGACCATGTCAGCGGTTAATACATTACGTTTGCCCACAGCCGCGACGATGACGTCAGCTTGCAAGGTATGTGCTTTCAAATCAGGTGTGGCGCTGTGGCAAATGGTGACAGTCGCGTTTTGTTGCAACAGCATCATGGCCATGGGTTTGCCGACGATATTGCTGCGCCCGATGACCACTGCATGTTTACCGCGCAATGAATAACCGATGTGCTCCAGCATCTTCATACAACCGTGTGGCGTGCAAGGCCAAAAGCCGGGCAGGCCGGTCATTAATGCACCGGCGCTGGCCACATGAAAACCGTCTACATCTTTTTCAGGGGCAATGGCTTCAATGACTTTTTGCGCATCGATATGCGCCGGCAAAGGCAGTTGCACCAGAATGCCGTGGATGCTGTCGTCATGATTCAAAGCATGCACTCGCGCGAGCAAATCAGCTTCGCTTAAAGCGGCGTCATGTTTTTCCAGCACCGAGCGGATGCCGGTTTGTTCACAGGCCTTGACCTTGTTGCGCACATAGACCTGGCTGGCCTGGTTATCGCCGACCAGTATGACGGCCAGTCCGGCTTTGATGCCCCGGGATTGCAATGCATTGACACGATCGGAGACTTGTTGGCGCAACAGCGCTGACAGCACGTTGCCGTCAATGATGGAAGCAGTCATGGTACTTAGGATTTGGTGGAGTTAGGGCCCAATGCAATTTTCAGCAGATCGGCCACGGTATTGGCATTCAGCTTTTCCATGATGTTGGCACGGTGAGCTTCGACGGTTTTGATACTGATGCCCAGGTCGTCGGCGATTTGTTTGTTCAAACGACCGGCGACGATGCGCTCGAGTACCTGAGATTCGCGCGCGGTGAGCTTGCCCATCAAGGCGTCGCGGTTGGCGGCGTGCTGGAAATCGGCAAAGGCTTCGCGGGCCTGATCCAGCATGCGCTCGACCACGCTGAGCAATTCTTCTTCTTTGAAAGGCTTGGGGATGAAATCCATGGCGCCTTTTTTCATGGTGGTCACCGCCATGGGCACATCGCCGTGACCGGTGATGAACACAATAGGTAAGGGTGATTTGCGTTCGATCAAACGGTCTTGCAATTCAAGGCCGGAGATGCCGGGCATGCGTATATCGACCAGCAGACAGGCGACCTCGCGCGGGTCGTAACGGCTGAGGAAAGTTTCGGCCGAGTCAAAGCAGCGCACACGGTAGTCTTTGCCTTCTAGCAACCATTGCAATGAATCACGGACGGCTTCATCGTCATCCACCACGTAAACATTGCCTTTTTTAGGAATCAAACTCATCAGTCACTCCAGATTGCTATCGATAAAAATGCTCAAACATTGACCATCACAGGATTGGCAGGTAACCAGAAAGAAAATCGACATCCTACGATCATATTTCCATTGTAGATGTTCTCTGCCAGCATCCTGCCCTGGTGCGACTCGATGATGGAACGGCATAAATTCAGCCCTATGCCCATGCCTTCTTTTTTGGTGGTGTAGAAAGCTTCGAATACACGATGCATCACTTCTTCGGTCATGCCGTTGCCGTTGTCAGTGACCGAAAACGCAACCACCTGCTGGTCTTCGATGACCTTGGGCACGATTTGCAATTCAACATGTCTGTCGTCTATCGGGCGTTTGGCATGGTCAATGGCCTCGGCGGCATTTTTCAGAAGATTGATCAGCACCTGCTCTATCAATATGGGGTCGACCAGTATTTTGGAAATACGGTCCGATACATACAAGCTCAGTCGCACTTGGCGGCGGCGCATTTCCAGTTCCGCGAGTTCAACCGCTTCGCTGACCATGGGCGCAATCAATGTCAGCACGCGGTTGGATTCACTGCGCCGGATGAAACTGCGTATGCGTTGAATGATTTGGCCGGCGCGTTGTGCCTGGTGAGAGGTTTTCTCCAATGCTTTAAGCAATTCTTCTTCGGTGATTTGTTTGCCTTGAATACGCGTGACCATGCCGTTGCAATAGTTTGAAATCGCTGTCAGCGGCTGGTTGAGTTCATGGGCCACGCTGGACGCCATTTCACCCATGGTGATCAAACGGCTGGCCGATTGCGCCCGCTCGGCCTGCAAAGCTGCTTGTTCCTCTGCAAGACGCCGGCTGGTGATGTCGGTTGAAATCACCATTTGCGCCAGACGACCGTCTACCCAGTTCAGGTAGCGCGACCTGACCTCCAGCCATTTGTTCAAGTTGGGTAAATAAATTTCAGAATTCTCGGACTTTGCCTGCGTCAGTGTCACGCCCGGCATGCCGGAGAAATCGTCCACAGTTTCGTCGTTTGTTGAAGCATCGAGCGATGACATGCCTGCTTGGGCCACCAAGTTTATATGGCCTTCGCTTTGGTTGCCAAACCATTGCCGGTAAAGCTTGTTGGCAAACAGCAATTCTGTGCTGCCCAATGGCGTCACTGACACAGACGCATCCAGCGCTTCCAGAACGGTGGTGAAACGCTCGTAGGAAGCTGAAAGCTGCTCACGGATGCGATTAGGCTCGGTGATGTCGGTCATGGAAGACATCCAGCCGGTTTGCTGACCGTGCGCATCAATCAGCGGCGAGACATACAAGCGCGCGTCAAACAGCGTGCCGTTTTTGCGTTTCACGCGGATCTGAAAACCGCTCAAAGTGGTACGGCCATTGAGCTGATCTTCGAGCTTTGCATTTAGCAAATGTCGGTCTTCTTCAGGCCAGTAAGGGAAGGGCGAACGCAATCCGACCAATTCTTTATCGGTCCAACCGGTCATCTGGCAAAAAGCCGCGTTCACATAGGTAATGCGCCCGTTCATGTCCATCGCGCGCATGCCCGTGAGAATGGAGTTTTCCATGGCTCGGCGGAAATTGGTTTCTGCCACCAGTGCTTGTTGCGCGTATAAACGCCTGCGCGTATGCCGCCAGGTACCGATCAACATCCAGGTGGTCATGCCGCTGAGCAGCAACACCAGCCAGAACAAACCGCTGCCTATCAGTACCTGTGAAGTGCGGTAGGCCTGGGCGCGCAATTGCAGGCTGTTGCCAACCGTAGACACGGGGACGCTGTATTCATAAGCCTTGGCTTCCAAAGGCGCGTAATCAAACAAGCCGCTGCGGGGTTTGATGCTTTGACCTGCCAATAAAATGTTGTTGGCATCTACCAGCGAGACAGCGTGCCTGGCTGAGACTTCAGCGGGAACGGCGTAACGCAACAAATTGTCCAGCGAATATTCAACCAGCACCACACCCTTGAAATTGTCTTTGTTGAACATGGGAATGTGCAACTGAATATGTGCTTCCTGTAAGCTGGCGCCGTCTTCGGATTTGATCAAAATAGGCGTTGAATAAATCGAGCGCCTTATTTCCCGCGAAAGCAAAAATGAATCTTCAGTTTGCGGGTAAAGCAGCCAGTTGCCTTGTCGGGAGAAAGCTTGCAAGTCTGCGGCGCTGGAAGCGTAATGCGAGCGCACATGTCGCAAAGGATCTACCCAGCTGATGCTGGTCACTTCAGGGTATTGGTTGGCCAGGTCCATGGCTGCATTGGCAAATTCGATGACGGTAAATTTGTCGTTGCTCAAATCGCGTGCCAGACGCAGCATTTGTTCCTGCTGCTCCAGCAGGTGCAAACGCAATTTCTGCTGGGCATATTCCAGGTCGCGCTGCACGCTTTCCTGTTCACGTTCCATTTCCTCAATGCGTAAGTAACCAACGCTGCTGATGATGGTCAGTAAAAAAATACCGACGGCTGCAATGGGAGCCAGCAAAGCAAACCGGTCCTGTCGGCTGGGGCTTTGCTGTTTCCACCAGCTGAGCCATTGGGCGGTAAGTGCGCTTAGCAGTTTGCTTTTCATGTCTGCCGAGTTTAGGCGAATAGCAAGCGGTGTTTATGTAATTTCATAATATGAAACACGATGGCGCTATTTGAAATTGTGTCAAAATATCAAGACCTTGTCATGATTCGAAACTTGGCTATTTTGAGGAGACCACTATGTCAGCATTGCCCGACAATTTGCATACGTTTGCATCCAATGACAGCGACTCCCAGGAAACCCGCGAATGGATGGATGCGCTGTCTGCTGTCATCGCCTCCGAAGGACCGGAAAGAGCGCATTTCTTATTAGAGCAACTGCTGGAGCACGCCAGAGAAAACAGCATAGACATGCCGTTTTCGGCCAATACCGGTTACGTCAACACCTTAGAGCCTGACCAGGAAGAACGCTGCCCGGGCAATATAGAAATAGAAGAACGCTTGCGCGCTTACATGCGCTGGAACGCCATGGCCATGGTGGTCAAGGCCAATAGGCATAACCCGGCTGACGGCGGCGACCTCGGCGGGCATATCGGATCATTCGCGTCACTGGCACACATGTTCGGCGCAGGCTTTAACCATTTCTGGCACGCCGAAAACGAAAACCACGGCGGCGACCTGCTTTACATACAAGGCCATGTGTCGCCCGGCGTGTATGCGCGTGCGTATTTGGAAGGCCGTTTGACCGAAGAACAATTGTTGAATTTCCGCCAGGAAGTCGACGGCAAAGGTTTGTCCAGTTATCCGCATCCCAAGTTAATGCCCGAGTTTTGGCAGTTCCCCACGGTGTCCATGGGCCTCGGCCCGTTGATGGCTATTTACCAAGCCCGCTTTTTAAAGTACCTGCATGCACGCGGCATAGCCAACACTGAAAACCGCAAGGTCTGGGTGTTTTGCGGCGACGGTGAAATGGACGAAGTCGAGTCGCTGGGTGCCATCGGTTTGGCCGCGCGCGAAAAACTCGACAACCTGATTTTTGTCATCAATTGCAATTTGCAGCGGCTCGACGGCCCGGTGCGCGGCAACGGCAAAATCATTCAAGAGCTGGAGAGTGAATTCAGAGGCGCCGGTTGGAATGTGCTCAAGCTGATTTGGGGCAGTAATTGGGACCCGCTGATTGCACGCGACAAAGACGGTGCGCTGCGCCGCATCATGATGGAAACCGTGGACGGCGATTACCAAGCGTTCAAAGCCAACGACGGCGCTTATGTGCGCAAACATTTCTTTGGCCGCGACCCGCGCACTTTAGAGATGGTCGCCAAATTGAGCGACGATGACATCTGGAACTTACGCCGGGGCGGCCACGATCCGCAAAAGGTGTATGCGGCCTACGCTGCTGCTGTTAAACACAAAGGCCAACCGACCGTCTTGTTGATCAAGACCGTCAAGGGTTTCGGCATGGGCACCTCGGGCGAAGGCAAGAACACGGTGCACCAAACCAAGAAGTTGACCGACGAAGACATCAAAGCGTTTCGCGACCGCTTCAATATTCCAATTCCCGACAGCGAATTGTCTAAGCTGCCGTTTTACAAACCGGCGGAAGATACGCCTGAAATGCGTTATTTGCACGAGCGCCGCGCGGCACTCGGCGGCTACTTGCCGCATCGCCGCACCAAGGCGGATGAGCATTTCACCGTGCCCGGTTTGGATGTGTTCAAGCCCATCACCGAAGCCACGGCTGAAGGCCGTGAAATTTCGACCACGCAAGCCTATGTGCGTTTTCTCACGCAATTGCTGCGCGACCAGGCCTTGGGCAAACGCGTGGTGCCTATTCTTGTTGACGAAGCGCGTACCTTCGGCATGGAAGGCTTGTTTCGCCAGATCGGCATTTACAACCCTGACGGTCAGCTTTACACACCGGTAGACAAAGACCAGGTGATGTTTTACAAGGAAGACAAGGCCGGTCAGATATTGCAAGAAGGCATTAATGAAGCTGGTGGCATGAGCAGTTGGATCGCGGCAGCGACGTCATACTCGACAAACAACCGCATCATGATTCCGTTTTATGTGTATTACTCCATGTTCGGTTTCCAGCGCGTAGGCGACCTGGCCTGGGCGGCGGGGGACATGCAGGCACGCGGCTTTTTGCTCGGCGGCACCTCTGGTCGCACGACCTTGAACGGTGAAGGCTTGCAACATGAAGACGGTCACAGCCATATCCTGGCCGGCACCATTCCGAATTGCATCAGCTATGACCCGACGTTTGCCCACGAAGTGGCGGTCATCATGCAACACGGTTTAAAGCGCATGGTGGAAAAGCAAGAGAACGTGTTTTATTACCTGACGCTCTTGAACGAAAACTACGCCATGCCCGGACTCACACCCGGCACCGAAGAGCAAATCATTCAAGGCATGTATTTGTTGCAAGCGGCTGAGGGCGCGAAAAAAATGCCGCGCGTGAACTTGTTGGGTTCGGGCAGTATCTTCCGAGAATCCATGGCCGCACGTGATCTGCTGGCTGCGGATTGGGGCGTGGCCGCCAACGTTTGGAGTTGCCCCAGCTTTAACGAATTGGCGCGCAACGGTGCCGAGGCCGAGCGCTGGAATTTGATGCACCCGACCGACACGCCGCGCGTGTCTTTTGTGGCGCAGCAACTTGGCGCACACGAAGGCCCGGTGGTGGCATCCACGGATTACATGAAGTCTTACGCAGACCAGATCCGCGCTTACATACCGGCAGGACGCAGCTACAAAGTGCTGGGCACCGACGGTTTTGGCCGATCGGATTTCCGCAGCAAATTGCGCGAGCATTTTGAAATCAACCGGCATTACATTGTGGTCGCCGCGTTGAAAGCATTGAGCGAAGAAGGCATCCTGCCGGTTGCTACCGTGGCCAAGGCGATCCAACAATACAAACTGTCAGCGGACAAAATCAATCCGCTGAACGCATAAAGCAAGAGGACACATACAACATGGCAATCATTGATGTCACTATTCCCGACATCGGCGACTTTGATGAAGTCGCCGTCATCGAACTGCTGGTCAAGGCCGGCGACAAAGTACGCGCCGAGCAGTCGCTGATCACGGTGGAGTCCGACAAAGCCTCGATGGAAATTCCTTCCTCGCACGCAGGTGTGGTCAAAGAATTGCTGGTCAAGCTTGGTGACAAGGTCAAGCAAGGTTCGTTGGTGCTGAAGCTGGAAACGACGGATGTCGCTGTTGCTGCACCTGTTGCTGCTGCGGCTGTTGCACCGGCAGCTGCGAGTGCGCCCGTGGTTGCCGCGCCGCCGCTTGCTGTTGCCTCTGCCAGCGTTGCTGCGGTGGTGGCACACGCTGCTGTGGTCGCCGTTGCTGCACCCGCGCACCATCCCGCCGCTGCGCTGTCCGGCGATTTACCGCATGCGTCTCCGTCTGTTCGCAAATTCGCCCGTGAACTCGGCGTGCCATTGAACGAAGTCAAAGGCAGCGGACCCAAAGGCCGTATCTCTCAGGAAGATATCCAATCTTTCAGCCGCGCTGTGATGACGGGCGAAACGCGCACACAGGCGCAAGCCGCCAAAGCGCCGGCAGGCGACGGCGCAGGTTTGGGATTGATACCTTGGCCTAAAGTGGACTTCGCCAAATTCGGCCCGATCGAGCGCAAAGAGTTGGGCCGGATTCAAAAAATAAGTGGCGCCAATCTGCTGCGCAATGCGGTGATGATTCCTGCCGTCACCAACCATGACGATGCTGACATCACAGAGCTTGAAGCGTTTCGCGTGCAGACCAATAAAGACAATGAAAAGAGCGGCGTCAAAGTGACCATGCTGGCTTTCCTCATCAAAGCCTGCGTCAATGCTTTGCAAAAATACCCGCAGTTCAACAGCTCGCTGGACGGCGATGCGCTGGTGTACAAACATTACTGGCACATAGGTTTTGCGGCTGACACGCCAAACGGTTTGATGGTACCGGTGCTCAAAGACGCAGACAAAAAAGGCATTTTGCAAATCAGTGCAGAGATGGGCGAGTTGGCCAAAAAAGCGCGTGAAGGAAAGTTAAGCCCCGCTGAAATGAGTGGTGCGACATTCACCATTTCCAGTTTGGGCGGCATAGGCGGGCGTTATTTCACGCCCATCATCAATGCGCCTGAAGTCGCCATCCTCGGTGTGTGCAAAAGCCAGATGGAGCCCAAATGGAATGGCAAAGAATTTGTGCCACGCCTGATGCTGCCTTTGTCTTTGGCCTGGGATCACCGCGTGATTGACGGCGCGGCCGCAGCGCGGTTCAACGCACACCTCGGTCAAATCCTGGCCGACTTCCGCCGGGTAATTCTTTAAACACACAGCGCAGACGCTGTTAAACATACAGCGCAGACGCTGCTCCTCTGGATCAAGACATGGCACAGATTGACATACAAGTACCGGACATTGGCGATTTCGATGAAGTCGCTGTGATTGAATTGCTGGTGAAAGTCGGCGATACAGTCAGCGTGGATCAAAGTTTGATCACGGTTGAGAGCGACAAAGCGTCTATGGAGATTCCTTGCTCACACGCCGGTGTGGTGACTGCGTTGAAAGTCAAACTCGGTGACAAGGTCAAGCAAGGCTCGGTGGTGTTGACGGTGGAAGCCGCTGGTGTTGCCGAGGCTGCTGCCGTTACAAGTGCGCCAGTGCTTGCCGCACCTGCACCAGTGACCGAGCTGACGCCAACAACACCAGCCGCCAAGCCCGCTGCTTCCAGCGCTGACAGTTACTCGGGCGCGGTAGATGTGCAATGCGATCTGTTGGTATTGGGCGGCGGCCCCGGCGGTTACTCGGCGGCGTTTCGCGCCGCAGACCTCGGCTTGAATGTGGTGCTGGTCGAACGCTATGCGCAGCTTGGCGGCGTGTGTTTGAACGTGGGTTGCGTTCCTTCCAAAGCGCTTCTGCATGTGGCGGCAGTGATCGATGAAGCCAGCCACCTGAGCAGCATGGGTGTGGAGTTCGGCAAAGCCAAGGTCAGCATAGACGGCTTGCGCGGCTACAAAGAAAAAGTCATCAACAAACTCACCGGCGGTTTGGCGGCCATGGCCAAAATGCGCAAGGTCACCGTGTTGCGCGGTTACGGCGCGTTTATCGGCAGCCATCACTTGGTGGTGGAAGAAACTACAGGCACCGCGCAAGAGAAAACAGGCGTGAACAAAGTAGTGGGTTTTAAAAACTGCATCATCGCCGCTGGTAGCCAAGCGGTGCATTTGCCGTTCATGCCGGATGATCCGCGCGTGGTCGACAGCACCGGCGCATTGCAACTCGCCAAGGTGCCCAAGCGCATGCTGGTCTTGGGCGGCGGCATCATCGGTTTAGAGATGGGAACCGTCTACAGCACATTGGGCGCGCGCCTGGACGTGGTGGAAATGATGGACGGTTTGATGCAAGGCGCGGACCGAGACCTGGTGAAAGTCTGGCAAAAAATGAACGCGCCGCGCTTTGACAACATCATGCTGAAAACCAAAACCGTGTCAGCACGCGCCATGGCCAAAGGCATTGAAGTGACGTTTGAAGGCGAGGGCGCGCCTGCGCCTCAGGTGTATGACTTGGTGTTGCAAGCCGTGGGCCGCACACCGAATGGCAAAAAAATTGCTGCCGACAAAGCCGGTGTGGATGTGACCGATCGCGGCTTCATCAACGTAGACATTCAAATGCGCACCAACGTGCCGCACATCTTCGCCATCGGCGACATCGTGGGCCAACCCATGCTGGCACACAAAGCGGTGCACGAAGGCCATGTGGCGGCTGAAGTCATCGCCGGGGAATTGCAAGAAAACCACGAGCTAGCCAGCGCCGCATTTAATGCTCGCGTGATTCCAAGCGTGGCCTACACCGACCCCGAAGTGGCATGGGTGGGCCTGACCGAAGACCAGGCCAAAGCGCAAGGCATCAAAGTGAAAAAAGGCATGTTCCCGTGGGCGGCTTCAGGACGCGCGATTGCCAATGGCCGCGACGAAGGTTTCACCAAGCTGCTGTTTGATGATTCACCTGAGGCGCACGGCCACGGCAAGATTTTGGGTGGCGGCATCGTCGGTACGCATGCCGGCGACATGATCGGCGAGATTGCTTTAGCGATAGAGATGGGCGCTGACGCGGTGGATATCGGTAAGACGATTCACCCGCACCCGACGCTGGGCGAAAGCATAGGCATGGCGGCGGAAGTGGCGCATGGGAGTTGTACGGATTTGCCGCCTGCGAAGAAGTAAACCTGAGAACTATCTAAGCCGCTAAGTGCGTGTTCCGACGGGTGATATCCGGCTGGCCTGCCAAAAGGCCAGCTACCGAGATGTCTTCGTCCAAGGCCTCCCAATGTAATCCCGCGTGGCTAAGCTCCACCAAGGCGAGTTGCTCAGGGGTTGCTTCCAGCAGTCTCGGAAACCATGCCAAGGGTGCGGCAATGGTGCGTCCATCGGAGAGGCTTACCCACAATGTGTCTTCGTCGAAGCGAACGGCTTTAGGTGAAATGTTCATTCCAAGTCCTTTCAATAAGTTCTTTGTTGGTAATCACCGCATTGCGCAGATCACGCAAGGTACGCGCATCAAGCCCATCACTGTCTGCCAAATACACGGTCGGGGTCAGCCAGAATTTTGCCTCGCCATCAGCGCCGCGTAAATGCACATGCATAGCTTCTCTCGGATTTCCTTCGTTTGAGTAGAAGAAAAATCGGAAAGATTTGTAGCGGAAAACGACTGGCATGGGTGGAGTCTACCGGTCAGCGCATTGCTAGCGGACCTCGACCCCGAAGTGGCATGGGTTGGCCTCACCGAAGGTTCGGGCCTGGACCCAATGGCAACAAGATCAAAAAGGCCTGTTCCCCCAGATCGGAAGTGTGCCATTTCCGCTGAATTTCATGATTTTCATTGAATTTGTTCAAGTAATCAAAAAAATATCAATGCTGGTCACCCGAATAGGTGATTTCTTTATTCGCCGTCTAAGCGAACAATGACCTACAAGCAATTGGGGGTCTTATGTGTAGAACTTATCGTTAACTTATCGCGCATCTTCATGCGCCTGACCTTGCCTAACATGTCCATGGTGATCATCTCCTTGTCCTGCCTAATAGTTAAGCAGGTGATTGAACACCCTGGTCAATTTTGAATCGGCACTACCCTCAATAAATGGTCAGTTTTCGGTCGGCGTCAACATGCATACATGCCGGATGGAACCAATCTGCAAAACAGGGGGGTGGGGGTACGGTGGGGCGGGGTCTGGTGGGAAATTGATGGGTGATACCCCCTCTGCAACTCAGTTCAGCTTTGCCGCCCAAGACCCCGATACTAGATCCAAGTCCAACGTTTGACATGCGTTTTTATAAATTTTTAATTGCATGTGGGAAATAGTGATTGATACAAGTGGGGGGCATTTCTATACACAGCGTGGGTGGGGGTACGGTGGGGTCTGGAGATTTGGCTTTTTGTATTGGTAACTTGGCCGCGCTTGATCTCGATACTGGCTTGGATGATTGTTCCCGTCAACGACCTGATTGCCCATGTATCGACATGGTTCACAGCAAAGACCAATCGGGGCTGACCTTGCAAGCCTAAAAGTGAGCAGCAAAATCGAT
Source organism: Bordetella parapertussis (assembly GCA_945901125.1). Lineage (GTDB taxonomy): Bacteria > Pseudomonadota > Gammaproteobacteria > Burkholderiales > Burkholderiaceae_C > Limnohabitans. The sequence continues at coordinate 28,745 of CAMDKD010000009.1, read as the reverse complement.
GGTGGGTGAGTTGGTGGGTAGAAAACAAAAACGCCCCGAAAGGGGCGTTTTTATTGGGCTTCTGGCGGAGAGGGCGGGATTCGAACCCGCGGAGGGCTATTAACCCTCACACGCTTTCCAGGCGTGCGACTTAAACCGCTCATCCACCTCTCCTGTGAGTGTCATTGTAGCAGTCAGGTCGGAGGGTACACTTTAAGGTTTAGCACCACTGAAGTCGGCAACCCGAACGGAGCAGTTAATGAAATTTCGCTTTCCCATCGTCATCATTGATGAAGATTTTCGTTCTGAGAATACCTCCGGCCTGGGCATTCGCGCCCTGGCGCAGGCGATTGAGGGCGAGGGTTATGAGGTCATGGGGGTCACCAGTTACGGTGACTTGAGCCAGTTTGCGCAACAACAGTCCCGCGCCAGTGCTTTTATTCTTTCCATCGATGACGAGGAATTCACCCCCGGCCCGGATCTGGATCCGGCTGTGTTGAATTTGCGTAACTTCATTGACGAAGTGCGCCGTAAAAACGCCGATGTGCCTATTTATGTGTATGGCGAAACCAAAACCTCGCGCCATCTGCCCAACGACATCTTGCGCGAGTTGCACGGCTTTATTCACATGTTTGAGGACACGCCCGAGTTTGTCGCGCGCCACATCATCCGCGAAGCCAAAAGTTATCTGGAAGGCGTGCAACCGCCGTTCTTCAAGGCCTTGCTGGATTACGCCGAAGATGGTTCGTATTCTTGGCACTGCCCCGGTCACTCGGGCGGCGTGGCGTTTTTGAAAAGCCCGGTCGGGCAGATGTTTCACCAGTTCTTCGGCGAAAACATGTTGCGCGCCGACGTGTGCAATGCGGTTGAAGAACTGGGCCAGTTGCTGGACCACGACGGTGCCATCGGCGAAAGCGAGCGCAACGCTGCTCGCATCTTCAACGCCGACCATTGTTTCTTTGTCACCAACGGCACCAGCACCTCCAACAAAATCGTTTGGCACCACACGGTGGCTCCCGGCGACGTGGTGGTGGTTGACCGCAATTGCCACAAGTCGGTGCTGCACGCCATCATCATGACCGGCGCGATTCCGGTGTTTCTCAAACCCACACGCAACCATTTCGGCATCATCGGCCCTATCCCCAAAAGCGAGTTCGAGCCCGAAACCATCAAGGCCAAGATCAAGGCCAATCCTTTGCTCAAAGGGCTGGATGTCAAAGCCATCAAACCCAAGGTCATGACCTTGACGCAGTCGACCTATGACGGTGTTTTGTACAACACCGAAACCATCAAGAACATGCTGGACGGCTACATACCAAATCTTCATTTCGACGAAGCCTGGTTGCCGCATGCTGCTTTTCATCCGTTCTACGGCACCTTTCACGCCATGGGCAAAAAGCGCATGCGTCCTAAAGAAGCCATGGTGTATTCCACGCAGTCGGTGCACAAATTGCTGGCCGGTATCAGTCAGGCCAGCCATGTGCTGGTGCAGGATTCGCAGGAAAACAAGCTGGACCGCCATTTGTTCAACGAAGCTTATTTGATGCATACCAGCACCAGTCCGCAGTACAGCATCATCGCCAGTTGCGACGTGGCGGCGGCCATGATGGAGCCGCCCGGCGGCACCGCATTGGTCGAAGAAAGCATTGCCGAAGCTTTGGATTTCCGCCGCGCCATGCGCAAAGTCGATGCCGAATACGGCAAGGACTGGTGGTTCAAGGTCTGGGGCCCGGACAACCTGGTCGAAGACGGCGTCGGGCGTGCGGATGACTGGGTGATCAAGGCCGAGAAAAAAGGCCGCGTCAAAAAAAGCGATGCACCCAACTGGCATGGTTTCGGCGAACTGGCCGACGGCTTCAATATGCTGGACCCTATCAAGGCCACCATCGTCACACCGGGTTTGCGTCTGGACGGCAAGTTCGATGACGGTGGTATTCCTGCCAGCATCGTGACCAAGTTTCTGGCCGAGCACGGTGTGATTGTGGAGAAAACCGGCCTCTACAGTTTCTTCATCATGTTCACCATCGGCATCACCAAAGGCCGTTGGAACTCATTGCTGACGGCGCTTCAGCAGTTCAAGGACGACTACGACCGCAACCAACCCATGTGGCGCATCCTGCCCGAGTTCTGTCAAAAGCACCGCAATTACGAGCGCATGGGATTGCGCGACCTGTGCCACCACATACATACGCTGTACGCCAAGCACGATGTGGCGCGCCTGACCACCGAGATGTACCTCAGCGATTTAAAGCCTGCCATGAAGCCTAGTGACGCTTATGCGCAAATCGCTCACCGCAACACCGAGCGCGTGCCAATTGATCATTTGCTCGGCCGCATCACCACCAGCCTGGTCACGCCTTACCCGCCGGGTATTCCGTTGTTGATTCCCGGTGAAGTGTTCAATAAAAAAATCATCGACTATTTGAAATTCGCCCGCGAGTTCAACCTGAAATGCCCCGGCTTTGAAACCGACATACACGGTTTGGTCGAGGAAAAAGATGAGCTGGGCGTGACCCATTATTTTGCAGATTGCGTGAAACTTTAAACAGCTATGAGTCAAGACAAACAACATTTCGCCAAACACAGCATCACAGATTGGGAGAAGGCGGCCGCCAAGTCTGCCCCCGGCGGGGACTTGAACAAGTTGAACTGGGTCACACCCGACGGCATCACCGTCAAGCCTTTGTACACGGCGCAAGACACTGCAAGCTTGCCCTATACCGATACCTTGCCTGGCTTTGCGCCGTTTTTGCGCGGACCGCAAGCCAGCATGTATGCGGTGCGTCCGTGGACCATCAGACAGTACGCCGGGTTTTCTACCGCTGAAGAATCCAATGCGTTTTACCGCAAAGCACTGGCTGCAGGCGGTCAAGGCGTGTCGGTGGCTTTTGATTTGGCAACACATCGCGGGTATGACTCAGACCATCCGCGTGTAACGGGTGACGTGGGCAAAGCAGGTGTGGCCATCGACTCGGTCGAAGACATGAAGATTTTGTTTGACCAGATTCCGCTGGACAAAGTGTCTGTGTCCATGACCATGAACGGCGCCGTGTTGCCGGTGCTCGCCGGTTATGTGGTGGCAGCCGATGAGCAGGGCGTGTCGCAAGACCAGCTCAGCGGCACCATACAAAACGACATTCTCAAAGAATTCATGGTGCGCAACACCTATATTTATCCACCCGAGCCCAGCATGCGCATCGTCGGCGACATCATCGCGTATACCGCCGGGCACATGCCCAAATTCAACTCGATCAGCATCAGCGGCTACCACATGCAAGAAGCCGGTGCCAACCAGGCGCTGGAACTTGCATTGACACTGGCCGATGGTCAGGAGTACGTGCGTACCGCCATGAAGCAAGGACTGGATGTGGACGCGTTTGCGCCGCGTTTGTCGTTCTTCTGGGCCATAGGCATGAATTTCTATCTGGAAATCGCCAAGATGCGTGCAGCGCGTTTGCTGTGGTGCCGCATCATGCAAGAGGTGGGCGCGAAAAATCCCAAGAGCCTGATGCTGCGCACGCATTGCCAGACCTCGGGCTGGTCATTGACCGAACAAGACCCGTACAACAATATTGTGCGCACCACCATCGAAGCCATGGCCGCGGTGTTCGGCGGCACCCAAAGTCTGCACACCAACAGTTTTGACGAAGCGATTGCGCTGCCCACCGAGTTTTCCTCGCGCATTGCCCGCAACACGCAACTCATCATTCAGGAAGAAACCCATATCACGAATGTGATTGATCCCTGGGCCGGCAGTTACATGATGGAAAAACTCACCCAGGACATGGCCGACGAAGCCTGGAAAATCATCGAAGAAGTCAACGCCATGGGCGGCATGATCAAGGCGGTGGGTTCGGGTTGGGCCAAGCTGAAAATTGAAGCAGCCGCCGCTGACAAACAGGCGCGCATAGATTCCGGCCAGGACGTGATCGTCGGCGTGAATAAGTACAAACTGCAAACCCAGGACGCGGTCGATGTGCGCGACATAGACAACGTCAAAGTGCGCGACTCGCAAATCGAAAGACTGCACCGCATCAAGGCGGCACGCGACAACACTGCTGTTGCCAAGGCTTTAGAGGCTTTGACACAAGCGGCGCAGGACGGCAGCGGCAATCTGATGGACTTGTCGATCAAAGCCGTGCGTTTGCGCGCCACGGTAGGCGAGGTCAGCGATGCGCTGGAAAAAGTATTCGGCCGTCACCGTGCAGACACGCAAAAAATCAGCGGTGTCTATGCGGCTGCCTACGACAGCGGCGAACACGTTGGAGACACCATGGAATATTGGAACGCCGTCAAAGCCGACATCGCCGCGTTTGCACAAAAGCAAGGCCGTCGTCCGCGCGTCATGATTTCTAAATTAGGTCAGGACGGCCACGACCGGGGCGCCAAAGTGGTGGCGACAGCGTTTGCCGACCTGGGCTTTGACGTGGACATAGGACCGTTGTTTCAAACCCCCGAGGAATGCGCGCGCCAGGCGATTGAAAACGATGTGCATGCGGTCGGCGTGTCCACGCTGGCGGCCGGCCACAAAACCTTGGTGCCGGCCATCATTGCCGAACTCAAAAAACAAGGTGCTGACGACATCATTGTGTTTGTCGGCGGCGTCATTCCCCGCCAGGACTACGATTTCCTGTACCAGGCAGGTGTGAAGGGCATTTACGGGCCCGGTACGCCGATTCCTGTGAGCGCCCGGGATGTGCTAGAACAGATCAACAAGACTTTGCAAGCCTGAAGCCTTCGTTATACTGTATTACTGTATTTCGAATGGAGCAAGTCATGGCAGTTTCTGTGCGCATGGATCCTTTGCTGGAAAAGCAGCTTGAGCAAGCTGCAAAGCGCCAAGGCATTACCAAATCTCAGTTCATCATCGACGCGGTGGAGCGCGCCCTGGGCCGCAAAAACCCCTATGAGCTGATGCTGGCTTTGAAGGCCGAGGAAGAGCAAAGAGCCTTCGGGCCAAATGCCAACCCGGCTGACGCGGCAGTAGCCAAGGCCTTTGAGGGCTATGAACAGCCTTATGACACGGAGCGCTCCCGCGCTCAGCTGGTAGCGAAATTGCAGGCAAAGCATGGCATTCGCAGCGATCGTTGATGCAAGCGCCATGGTGGCACTGTTCGGGCGCGAGCATTTTGAGAGTGCGCATTACAGCCAGTTGTTTGCGCAGGCCGCCAAAGAGCAATGGTTGCTGACCAGCACCTGGCCTTGCATCACCGAGGCCAGTCATTTATTGGGCTTGCCGCAACGCTATGCGTTTTTACGCTGGGTGGCAGCTGATGGCTTATCCATCTTTCCGTTTGATCAAGGGAATTTAGAAGGTATGGCCGAATTGATGCGCCGCTATACCCAGTCTCCACGCACCGAAATGGACTTTGCAGATGCGTCTTTGGTCTATCTGGCTTCGGATACCGGTGTTAACCGCATCATGACCCTGGACGTGCGCGACTTTTCCCGTTATCGCCTGGCCGATGGCCGCGCTTTTGAGATTCTCTGATGGCACTAGCAAACTCACCATCCTTATCAGACCTGCACAGCACTGCGCCTGCGGTGCAGCGCCGAGCCATGGCCAAAGCCATCACGCTGCTGGAGTCGACACTGCCGGATCACCGTGTACAGGCTGATGCCTTGTTGACGCAATTGCTACCGCACACGGGCAAGAGCTTGCGCATAGGCTTGAGCGGCGTGCCCGGCGTGGGCAAAAGCACTTTGATAGAAACACTGGGTTTGTGGCTGATAGACAAAGGCCACAAAGTCGCGGTGCTGGCGATTGATCCGTCTTCCAGCGTGTCCGGCGGATCCATACTTGGCGATAAAACCCGCATGGAGCATTTGTCGGTGCATCCGTCTGCTTTTATCCGCCCCAGTCCGAGCAGCGGAACGCTAGGCGGTGTGGCTGAGAAAACCCGCGAATGCATGCTGGTGTGCGAGGCCGCCGGTTACGACATCGTCATTGTGGAAACTGTAGGTGTGGGTCAAAGCGAAACCGCCGTGGCCGGCATGACAGACATGTTTGTGTTGATGCAATTGCCCAATGCCGGTGACGATTTGCAGGCGATCAAAAAAGGCGTGATGGAACTGGCCGACCTGATTCTTATCAACAAAGCTGATATTGATGAGGATGCTGCTACACGCGCGCAGTCTTTCATTCAAAGTGCGCTGCACTTGCTGGGCCACCATGCTTCCGGTGAAACACCGGTGTGGCAGGCCGAGGTCATGCGACTGAGCGCATTGAACGGCTTGGGTTTGAATGAATTGTGGGAGAAGGTCATGCGTTTCCAACAATTGCAAACCGATGGCGGACGATGGGTACACAGGCGACAGTCGCAGGCTTTGACATGGATGAACGAACGCATACAGTCAGGCTTGAAAGACGCTTTCACCCAACACGCAGGCGTTGCCGCTGCGCTGTCGCACATGCAACAGGAAGTACTCGCTGGTCGTATTGCCGCATCCACGGCAGCACGACAATTGCTCGCGTTAGCATCCCGCCCTGAAGCCGAAAGCTAAAAAGAAAACCAAAGAGGATCGAATATGCAGGAAATCATTCATCAGCTGGAAGAAAAAAGAGCTGCTGCCCGCATGGGTGGCGGCGAGAAGCGCATCGCCGCCCAGCACAGCAAAGGCAAGCTGACTGCGCGTGAGCGTCTGGAAGTGCTGCTGGATGAAGGCACGTTTGAAGAATGGGACATGTTTGTCGAGCACCGCTGCACCGACTTCGGCATGCAAGACAGCAAGATCCCGGGCGACGGCGTGGTCACCGGCTACGGCATGATCAACGGTCGCCTAGTGTTTGTTTACAGCCAGGATTTCACGGTCTACGGCGGCGCTTTGTCCGAAACCCATGCGGAAAAAATCTGCAAGATCATGGACCAGGCCATGAAAGTCGGCGCGCCTGTCATAGGCTTGAACGATTCGGGCGGCGCGCGTATTCAAGAAGGCGTGGCGTCTCTGGGCGGTTATGCCGAAGTGTTTCAGCGCAATGTGCTGGCCAGCGGTGTGGTGCCGCAAATCAGCATGATCATGGGACCGTCGGCCGGCGGTGCCGTGTATTCGCCGGCACTCACCGATTTCATCTTCATGGTGAAAGACAGCTCTTACATGTTTGTTACCGGTCCTGATGTGGTGAAAACCGTCACCCACGAAGAAGTGAGTGCAGAAGAACTCGGCGGCGCTGTGACCCACACCACCAAAAGCGGTGTCGCTGATCTGGCATTCAACAACGATGTCGAAGCCTTGTTGATGCTGCGCCGTTTGTACAACTACCTGCCTTTGAACAACCGCGAGAAACCGCCTATCCGCCCCAGCGGTGACCCGACCGAGCGTATGGACCTGAGCCTGGACACGCTGGTGCCGGACAACCCCAACACGCCTTACGACATGAAAGAGTTGATCCTCAAGACTGTTGACGACGGCGATTTTTTTGAGCTGCAACCCGAGTACGCGAAAAACATACTCATAGGTTTTGCCCGCATGGCCGGACAAACCGTGGGCATAGTCGCCAACCAGCCGCTGGTGCTGGCCGGTTGTCTGGACATCAAGAGCTCTATCAAAGCGGGTCGCTTTGTGCGCTTTTGCGATGCCTTCAATATCCCCGTGATCACCTTTGTCGATGTGCCGGGTTTCATGCCGGGTACGTCGCAAGAGTTCGGCGGCATCATCAAACACGGTGCCAAGCTGCTTTACGCTTACGCCGAATGTACTGTGCCGAAAATCACCGTCATCACGCGCAAGGCCTACGGCGGCGCGTATGACGTGATGGCCTCCAAGCATTTGCGCGGCGACGTGAACTTCGCCTGGCCGCACGCCGAGATTGCCGTTATGGGCGCCAAGGGCGCAGTGGAAATCATCTTCCGCGAAGACAAAGGCAACCCGGAAAAACTCGCTGCCAAAGAAGCTGAATACAAAGCCCGATTCGCCAATCCGTTTGTGGCCGGTGCGCGTGGCTTTATCGATGACGTGATATTGCCTAGCGAAACCCGCAAACGCATTTGCCGTTCGCTGGTCATGCTGAAAGACAAAAAAGTTGAGAACCCGTGGCGTAAGCACGGCAATATTCCGCTGTGAAGAATGCGTTGGAGAAAAATATGTTTAACAAAATACTGATTGCCAAGCGAGGTGACCAGCCGCGAAGCGGCGCAGCAGCGCAGCTAAATTGCATGGTGCGCGTAGCGCATGCAGGCGATTTCAGGTCGATGGAGATGACCCATGTTTAACAAAATACTGATTGCCAATCGAGGTGAAATCGCCTGCCGCGTCATCGCCACTGCGCGCCGCATGGGCATTGCCACGGTAGCCGTTTACTCTGAAGCAGACCGCAATGCGCGCTTTGTGGCGTTAGCTGACGAAGCGGTTCATATCGGTCCGGCGGCCAGCCGTGAAAGCTATTTGGTGGCAGGCAAAATCATTGCGGCTGCCAAACAGACTGGCGCACAAGCCATTCACCCGGGCTACGGTTTTTTGAGCGAGAACGAAGAGTTCGCACGTTTGTGTGAAGAGCAAGGCATCGTTTTCATCGGCCCCAAGCACAAAGCCATCGCAGCCATGGGCGACAAGATCGCCTCCAAAAAACTGGCTGCACTCGCCAAGGTCAACACCATTCCCGGCGTGAACGAAGCCATAGAAACGCCTGAGAAAGCGGTGGAGATCGCCAAGAGCATCGGCTATCCGGTGATGATCAAAGCCTCGGCCGGCGGCGGCGGTAAAGGCTTGCGCGTGGCCTATAACGACAAAGAAGCGCACGAGGGCTTTACCTCTTGCCGTAACGAAGCGCGCAACAGTTTCGGCGACGACCGGGTGTTCATTGAAAAATTTGTTGAAGAGCCGCGTCACATTGAAATTCAGTTGCTCGGCGACGCGCACGGCAACGTGGTGTTTTTGAACGAACGTGAATGCTCGATTCAACGCCGTCACCAAAAGGTGATTGAAGAAGCGCCGTCGCCATTCATCAGCGATGAGACGCGCGCCGCCATGGGTGCGCAAGCCGTGGCCTTGGCCAAGGCAGTGAATTACCAGAGTGCGGGCACCGTGGAGTTCGTGGTCGGCAAAGACCAGAGTTTTTATTTCCTCGAGATGAACACGCGCTTACAGGTTGAACACCCTGTGACCGAATGCATCACCGGACTCGATCTGGTCGAGTGGATGATCCGCGTTGCCGCCGGTGAAAAACTGCCTTTCGCGCAAGCCGATATACAGCGCAACGGCTGGGCCATAGAGTGCCGCATCAACGCTGAAGACCCGTTCCGCAATTTCCTGCCGTCTACTGGTCGCTTGACTCGCTTCAAGCCGCCTGAGCAAACCATGGTGCAAGCCGACACCAGCAAATTGCTGGGTGTGCGCGTCGACACCGGCGTGCAAGAGGGCGGTGAAATCTCCATGCACTACGACTCGATGATTGCCAAGCTGATCGTGCACGGACGCGACCGCAATGATGCGATTCAAAAAATGCGCGAAGCGCTGAACGGCTTTGTGATTCGCGGCATCAGTTCGAACATTCCGTTTCAAGCCGCGCTGCTGGCGCATCCAGATTTTGTCACCGGCAACTTCAACACCGGCTTCATCGCCGAGCATTTCGGCAAAGGTTTTCACGCCGAAGACGTGCCGCACGCTGACCATGATTTTCTGGTGGCATTGGCGGCGTTTGTGCGTCGCAAATCGCGCGAGCGCGCTGCCTCGCTCAGCGGACAGTTGCCCGGTTATGATGTCAAAGTGGGTCAAAAATACGCGGTGATCACACTCGACGCCAAAGGCGAGCATCAGTACAGCGATGTAGAAGTCGACGATGCAGGTGGGCGCGGAACCGCGGTCATTAAAGTCAACGACAAAAACTACGCCATACACAGCACGTCGCGCTTGAACGATATTGCCATCGAGGGTACGGTGAACGGCCAAGCCTTCACCGCTCAGGTGGAACGCGGATCCGCCAAGAATCCGCTGGTCTTGCAAGTACAACACCACGGACGGCGCATCGATGCCTTGGTGGTGTCGCCACGCATGGCCGAGTTGTACCGTCAAATGCCGTTCAAAGCGCCGCCGGACCTCAGCCGTTTCGTGTTGTCGCCCATGCCCGGTCTGCTGGTCGATGTGGCCGTCAGCGTCGGGCAAAAAGTGCAAGCCGGTGAACGCGTGGCCGTCATCGAAGCCATGAAAATGGAAAACGTGTTGTTTGCGGCGCAAGACGGCGTGGTCAAAAGCGTGATGGCCGCCAAAGGCGAGTCGTTGACGGTTGATCAGGTGATTGTGGAGTTCGCGGCTTAACGCTTGGGGTGATTTGCCTAGATTGAATGCCAGCCGTACAATTTTCAAATTGTTTTACGAAATGAGGTCGGCATGACGGCATTAACGGTTTCACCTAAATTTCAAGTTGTTATACCCAAAGATATTCGTCAGGCGCTCAATCTCAAGACAGGTCAAAAGGTGTTCATCCGCTTGAATGACCAGGGGCAGGCGGTACTAGAGCCTGAGTTGGACATCCGCTCTGCGCGCGGCTTTCTGCCAAAAATTGCCGACGTGGATGTGGCGCACATTGAAAACGACCCCGAAGGCCCTGAGTGGCCGGGCGGCTGCGCCCCTTTGGACGGTGCTCAGTGGCTAGCGCGGCGCGTTAATACATCATGAATGTGGTCGATTCGTGCGGGTGGCTGGCTTATTTTTTAGATGACCCGGGCGCTGATTTTTTCGCGCCTGCGATTGAAGATACCGCTCAGCTCTTGGTGCCAGGTATCGTGGTTTACGAGGTCAGTAAACGGCTGGCGCAACTGCATGGACCCGCATGGGTGGACAAGAGCTTGGCCTATCTCAAACTGGGACGCTTGGTTCACTTGGACATCACGGCCTATACCCAAGCCGCGCTTACAGCCCAAACCTACAAACTCCACATGGCAGACGCCATCATCTGGCAAACCGCCCAAACCCACAGCGCAACGCTCTACACACAAGACGCCGCTTTGGCGCAGTTGCCAGGGGTGCGTTATCAGGCCAAGCCATGACCGAGCGATGCTGGGCATTTAAAAGTGCAAGAAATTCAGAATGCAAACGAACACCAGTCGCAGAACGCTGAACGATGTCATTGGCTCGGTGGGCATATCGAAAAGGCACGCATCAATTTGGCTCGTTTGGCATTGGCAAGTGATTGTAGAGTTCCAATAAGCGATGAAAACTTGTTGCATGTAACATTGAGTTTTGATAAGCTGTTGCATGTAACAAGGAGGTTTCATGGTTGCTGTCAACATTCGGGTTCAAAAACACCGCGAAGCTTTACGCCAGGCCGGTCTTCGTCCTGTACAAATTTGGGTGCCCGATACACGGCCTGCAGATTTTGCAAAAGAGTGCGAGCGCCAAGTTAATTTGGTGGCTGCAGCCGATCAGTTTGATTCAGAAGCGCTGGACGCGCTGATGAATGAAAGCTTGGCCGACATAGAGGGCTGGACGGCCTGATGCAGCGCGGGGATTTGGTGGCAGTTGCCATACAGGGTGATTTTGGCAAACCTCGGGCAGCGTTGGTGATTCAGTCGCCGCTTTTTGCTAATCACACCAGCGTCACCGTCTTGCTCACCACCAGCACCTTGGTTGATGCGCCGTTGTTGCGGGTAACGGTGCAAGCCTCTGCAATCAATGGCTTGGAAAAAAATTCCCAAATCATGATCGACAAGGCCATGACGCTCAAGCGTGAAAAAATCGGATCTGTTTTGGGTCATGTGAATGCAGAACAGTTGACCCAGGTCGAGCGTGGCTTGGCTGTATTTTTGGGAATCGCCAAATGAAACTTTTACGCTTGCCATTTCCAATGAATGAACCAAGGACACACACATGACCAACAACAGCCACAGCTCCCGCCCATTTAAGGTTTTAGGCATCCAGCAAATCGCCATCGGCGCGACCGATAAAAAGGCCTTGCAAAAACTCTGGGTTGATTTGTTCGGTTTGCAAGTTACCGGCCAATTCACTTCAGAACGCGAAAACGTCGATGAAGACATCTGCGCCATCGGTAGCGGCCCGTTCAAGGTCGAAGTCGATTTGATGCAACCGCTGGACTTAGACAAAAAACCGGCGGTGCACACTACGCCTTTGAACCACATCGGTTTGTGGATAGACAAATTGCCCGAGGCGGTGCAATGGCTGAGTGCACAAGGTTTGCGTTTTGCGCCGGGCGGTATTCGCACAGGTGCTGCCGGTTTTGATATTTGTTTTGTTCACCCCAAAGGCAATGACGAATTTCCTATCAGCGGCGAAGGGGTGTTGATTGAGTTGGTGCAAGCGCCGCCCGAAGTGGTCAATGCATTTGCGGCGTTGGCAGCAGATAGCCATTAAAGCCATGGCCTATGAGCGGCCAGTGAGCTTATTCAATCCTCTGAGTTAGCCGTTTGCGCCTTAGCCCGTGCCAGCGCAGCCTGTACCCGGCTTTGTTTGTGCGTCTCAGGCAGTGCGGGTGCGACAGCTAAAGGAAGGGCAGCCAAACGCGCTTGTCTATCGGCAAAACGCTTACGTGCTTTGTCGGCTGATGCCGCACTCCATGCATCCCAGCCAGTAGCCTCGCCACTGACGTTTTCAAGCAGCATGCAATCGACCGGACACACCGGCAGGCACAGCTCGCAACCTGTGCATTCGGCCTCAATCACGGTATGCATGCGTTTGTGCGTGCCAATGATGGCGTCGACCGGGCAGGCATCAATACACAAAGTGCAGCCTATGCACCAGTTTTCGTCTATCCAAACCACGCTGCGCGGGGCTTGCACGCCGTTATCCGGGTTAAGAGGCAGATAGGCCTGAGAGGTCACCGCAGCCAGGCGGTGTATGCCTTCATCGCCGCCGGGCGGGCATTGGTTGATGGAGGCTTTGCCATCGGCGATGGCGTGCGCATAAGCCGCGCAATCCGGGTAGCCGCAACGCGTGCATTGCGTCTGCGGCAATACCTCCAGAATGCGCAATGAAAGCGTCACTGCATTCAGGCAGTCGCGCGGCGTCGACTGCCGACAGTTGCAGTTTTGCTTTTGCTGACGGTTTTACCTATGGCTTTGGCCGCAGGTTTTTTCGCAGCTGCTTTTTTGGCCTTAGGGTGATGCGCTTGTATGAAAGCCACGATTTCCGGATAAACCAAATCGCGCCAACGCCGACCGCTGAAGATACCGTAGTGGCCGGCACCTTTGACCTCAAAGTGGTGTTTGTCGCTGGTTGGAATGCCTGAGCAAAGCTTCAAGGCCGCTTTGGTCTGGCCCGAGCCGGAGATGTCGTCGAGCTCGCCTTCGACAGTCAACAAACCGCAACCGGTGATGTCTTGCGGGCGCACGCGCTCGATCTCGCCCGACTCTGAGCGCACGTCCCAGGTGCCGTGCACGAGTTTGAAATCCTGAAACACCGTGGCAATGGTTTCCAGGTAATAGTCGGCATCCATGTCCAGCACAGCGTTGTACTCGTCGTAGAACTGGCGGTGTTGATCGGCGCTGGCGTCGTCACCTTTGATCAGGTCTTTGAAGTAGTCGTAATGGCTGTTCATGTGCCGGTCAGGGTTCATCGCCACAAACCCCGAATGCTGCAAAAAGCCGGGGTAAACGCGACGGCCCGCACCGGGGAAATTGGCAGGTACCCGGTAAATCACGTTGTTCTCGAACCAGTCGTAGCTTTTGTTCATGGCCAGGTTGTTGACGGCGGTCGGCGATTTGGTCGCGTCGATCGGGCCGCCCATCATGGTCATGCTGAGCGGCAATGTTTCATCACGGCTGGCCATCAGCGACACAGCAGCCAGCACCGGCACGGTCGGCTGGCAGACGCTGATCACGTGGCAATGGCCTTGCGTAGCTTGTATGTGGCGTATGAATTCCTGCACATAGTTGATGTAGTCGTCCAGGTGGAATTCACCTTCGCTCAAAGGCACCAGGCGGGCGTTTTTCCAGTCGGTGATGTAAACCTTGTGGTCTTTCAACAGCTGGCGCACGGTATCGCGCAACAGCGTGGCGTAGTGGCCGGAGAGGGGTGCTACCACCAGAACAGCCGGCATCTCATGCAAGCTATTGAGGGTGTCGGCGTTATCGCTGAAGCGCTTGAAACGCAGCAGATCGCAAAACGGTTTGCTGACTTCGATGTGCTCTTGCACCGCCACATCCGAGCCGTGTATGTGCACGGAGTGGATGCCGAAGGCCGGTTTGACATAGTCCTTGCCCAAGCGGTACATCAGGTCGTAAGACGCTGAAATGCGTTGCATCAAGGGGTTTTGCGCCAAGGGAGAAACTGGATTGGCCAGCATCTTGGACGAGGCAAGCGCGAACTCCGCGAAGGGTTCCATCATTGCCCGTTGGGCTTCATAGAATTGGTAAAGCATGGCTGTGACCTCACTATGTGTTTGTTGCAGTGCAATATAACAGCTGAAATGCATTTCTTGCTGACGCGCTGTCACTTGTGCAAGCTGCCCGTATGGCTTGGGCTACAAAATGACGGCAACCCGGGGAGTTACTGATTGAATCAACAAACTTTGTCACTGAGTGGCGCTGCTGACGCCGAAAAACCGCTGCCAGTCCTGTTTTTAGGCCACGGCAGCCCTATGAACGCCATCGAAGACAACGAATTTCACCGCAGTTGGGCGGAAATGGGCTTGCAGTTCGGCCCTGGGCAGCGCTGGGCCTTGCCCCGCTTGATTGTGTGTGTGTCGGCGCATTGGCTGACCACTGGCTGGCAGATCACTGCCAATGAAAACCCCCGCACCATTCACGATTTCGGCGGTTTCCCTCAGGCTTTGTTCGACCAGCAGTACCCTGCGCCCGGCGACCCCGCCGCCGCCCAAGCCATTGCCGGTTTGCTCAGCCCTGCACCTGACGGCGCCGAGGTGAGCTTAAGCAACGATTGGGGGCTGGACCACGGCAGCTGGTCGGTGCTTAAACCCATGTTCCCGTCGGCGCAGATTCCGGTGCTGCAACTCAGCATGGACTATACGCGCCCCATTGCCGATCACTTTGCTGTCGGACGCCAATTGCAAAACCTGAGACGCCAAGGCGTGTTGATCGTCACCAGCGGCAACACAGTGCACAACTTGCCCGCGCTGCAAATGCGCATGGGCAGCCAAGAGGCGCTGGACTGGGCGCGAAGTTTTGATGACTGGGTGGCTGCACGCATTTCTGCGGGAGAGCGCGAAGCACTGGTGGATTTCCAGCAGCGCGGCCAGGAGGCAAGCTTGGCACACCCTAGCTTCGAGCATTTCTTGCCTTTGCTTTACGCGGCGGGTGCAGCCTCGGATAAAGACACGGTGAGTTATTTCAACACCGGTTTTCAGCTAGGCTCGATTGCCATGCGTTCGGTGGTCTGGGACAGTGTCTGAGGATTCAAACCGCGCAGCTCAACAAGGCTTTAAGCGCAGCCCAGTTGCGTCGCCAAGTCCATCAGGTCAGCGGCTGAATAATCCATAGGTGATTTAGCGACAGATTCGCCCAAGCCCGGGCCGTGTTCGTCGGGTCGGGAGATGAACGCGGTTTTCAGACCGGCGCGCGCTGCGGCGGTCAAATCGTCTGAATGCGCGGCCACCATCATGGTTTCTTCGGACAAAAAGCCAAGCGCAGCGGCAGAAGCTTGGTAGACGATGGCTTGCGGTTTGTAGTCGCGCGCGATTTCCGCGCCGGTGATCGCGTCCCAGTGCCAGCGATTGTGTCGGGCCAGGTTGACCATCAAACCGATGTGGCCGTTAGAGCAGGGCGCCAGCACAAACTTTTGCCGCAGCCGCGCCAGCCCCCGTTCCACATCCGCCCATTGCTCTAAGCGGTGCCAGCCCAGGTTCAGTTGTTGACGTGTGGCTTCGTTCACCTGATGCCAGCCCAGGCGTTCAAGCACGATGTCCAGATTGCCCCTGTGCAATTCGTCCAGCTTGCAAAAGCCGCGCTGACCGCTGCGCACTTTTTCCATGGCAGGCTGGTACTCGTTGCGCCAGTCGTCTGCGAAGGCGTGCCAGTCGGTTGTCAGGCCAAGCGGCGACAACAGGCTTTGGGCCTCGTGCGCAATGCTGCTGCGCCAGTCGACCAAGGTGCCGAATACGTCAAAAATCAGTGCTTTGGTGGCCATGTTGTCCGCCTATTTCAAAACGGTGGCAATCGCTTGACACACGTGGCCGATGTTCTGGCTGTTCAAGGCGGCCACACACATGCGGCCTGTGTCGGTGCCGTAGACGCCGAACTCCGAGCGCAGGCGCAGCATTTGGTCTTTGCTCAAACCTGAATAGCTGAACATGCCGATCTGGCGGGTGATGAAACTCATGTCTTCTTTGATGCCGGCAGCTTTCAAACCATCAACCAGGCTTTGGCGCATGGTTTTGATGCGCACCCGCATCTCACCGAGTTCTTTTTCCCACAGTTGGCGCAATTCCGGGCTTTGCAACACGGCTGCGACCACTGCGCCGCCGTGAGTTGGCGGGTTGGAATAGTTAGTGCGGATGACGATTTTGAGTTGCGACAAGACGCGCGCCGCTTCGTCCGCAGACTGGCACAGCACAGACAGCGCGCCTACGCGTTCGCCGTACAAGCTAAAGCTTTTAGAAAACGAGGTAGCGACCAGAAAATTCAAACCGGCTTTGACGAACTTGTCTATGACCGCGCCGTCTTCCGCGATGCCGTGGCCAAAGCCTTGGTAAGCCATGTCCAAAAACGCGGTGAGTTCACGCGCTTTCACCGCATCGACCACTTTGTCCCATTGCTCAGGCGTGATGTCGTAGCCGGTGGGGTTGTGGCAGCAAGCGTGCAACACGATGATGGTGCCCGGAGCGGCGGCGTTCAGGCTGCCGAGCATGCCTTGGAAATTCACTCCGCGCGCGGCAGCGTCGTAATACGCATAAGTCTCGACGTTGAAACCGGCGGATGAGAACAGTGCGCGGTGGTTTTCCCAACTCGGGTCGCTGATCAACACCTTGGCTGCGGGGTTGAGTTTCTTTAAAAAGTCTGCACCGATTTTCAAACCACCGGTGCCGCCCAAGGCTTGCACGGTGGCGACCCGGTTGGACTTGACGGCTTCGGAATCAGCGCCGAACACCAGACCTTTGACCGCGGTGTCGTAGGCGGCGATACCGTCGATGGGCAGGTAGCCGCGCGCAGCGGGTTTGGCCATCATGGTGTGTTCTGCTTGTTGCACACATTCCAGCAGGGGCAGCTTGCCCTGGTCGTTGAAATACACGCCGACACCGAGGTTGACTTTGATCGGCGCTGTATCCGCCGCAAATTGTTCATTCAAGCCCAGAATAGGGTCGCGGGGTGCCATTTCTACGGCAGAAAAAAGAGACATCGTCAGTCCTTGAAGAAAGGGGAAAAAGCAGGGGCGGGATCAAACAGCGCAGACTGCGTTAGGCTTAGCGGTTTGGCAACGATTTTAGCGGTTCGCATGTGCGTGCCGGATCGTCCTTTCAAAGTCGGTACATGAGCAGTCCCTTAGCAGTCATTGATGAAACCCTTGAAGCCGCTGTAGCACCAGCGGGCGAATGGAAAACCTACCCCGGTTCGCCGTATGAATTGTTTCAGCCTTACCCGCCTGCCGGTGACCAGCCGACTGCGATAGCCAAACTCGTCGAAGGCATGCACGACGGCGAAATATTCCAGACGCTGCTCGGTGTGACCGGCTCGGGCAAAACCTTCACCATGGCGAATGTGATCGCGCAAATGGGCCGCCCGGCCATCATTTATGCGCCGAACAAAACGCTGGCGGCGCAGCTCTACAGCGAATTCCGCGAGTTCTTTCCGAAAAACGCGGTCGAGTATTTCGTCAGCTACTACGACTATTACCAGCCGGAAGCGTACGTGCCACAGCGCGATTTGTTCATTGAAAAAGACAGCGCCATCAACGAACACATCGAGCAAATGCGTTTGTCCTGCACCAAAAGTTTGCTGGAGCGGCGCGACGTCATCATCGTGGCCTCGGTGTCGGCGATTTACGGTATCGGCGAGCCCGAGAGCTACCACCGTATGGTCATGACTTTGCGTGTCGGCGACAAACCCGGGCAGCGCGACATCATTGCGCAGCTGGTACGCATGCAGTACGAACGCAACGACATGGATTTTTCGCGCGGGCGCTTTCGTGTGCGTGGCGACACCATAGACGTGTTTCCCGCCGAACACAGTGAATTGGCGATTCGCATTGAATTGTTCGACGACGAAATTGAAAGCCTGCAATTGCTAGACCCGCTGACCGGTCGCGTGATTCAAAAAATCCCGCGCTTCACGGTGTATCCGTCCAGCCACTATGTGACGCCGCGCGACAAGGTGCTGGCGGCGGTCGAAACCATCAAACTCGAACTCGGCGAGCGGCTCAAAGAACTGGTCGGCATGGGTAAATTGGTGGAAGCGCAGCGCCTGGAGCAACGGACACGGTTTGATCTGGAAATGCTGAGCGAAATCGGCCACTGCAAAGGCATTGAAAACTACACCCGGCATTTGTCAGGCGCAGCACCGGGCGAGCCGCCGAGCACCCTGACCGACTACCTGCCCAAAGACGCCATCATGTTTTTTGACGAAAGCCATGTGCTGATGGGCCAGTTCTCCGGCATGTACAACGGCGACAGAGCGCGCAAACTCACACTGGTTGAATACGGTTTTCGCTTGCCTAGCGCGCTGGACAACAGGCCCTTGAAGCTGGAAGAGTTCGAGCGCCGCATGCGCCAGCTGGTGTTCGTGTCTGCCACGCCGTCAGACTATGAAAAAACGCATTCAGGCCAGGTGGTCGAGCAAGTGGTGCGTCCCACCGGGCTGGTCGATCCTCAGGTAGAGGTGCGCCCGGCCACTCATCAGGTTGACGATGTATTGCAGGAAATCCGCATACGCGCTGACAAAAGCGAGCGCGTGCTGATCACCACCTTGACCAAGCGCATGGCCGAGCAACTCACCGATTACCTGGGCGACAACGGCGTCAAAGTGCGTTATTTGCACAGCGATATCGACACCGTCGAGCGGGTGGAAATATTGCGTGATTTACGCCTTGGCGTGTTCGATGTGCTGGTCGGCATTAACTTGCTGCGCGAAGGTTTGGATTTGCCAGAGGTGTCGCTGGTCGCCATTTTGGATGCCGACAAGGAAGGTTTTTTGCGCTCAGAACGCAGCCTGATTCAAACCATAGGCCGTGCGGCGCGTAACCTGGAAGGGCGGGCGATTTTGTACGCCGACCGCATCACCGATTCGATGTCGCGCGCCATCGGCGAGACCGAACGGCGTCGCAACAAGCAAATTGCTTTCAATTTGGAAAACAACATCACGCCGCGCGGCGTGGTCAAGGGCATACGCGATTTGATAGACGGGGTTTACAGCGACAAGTCGGACAAAGAATCCATGCGCATGGAACTCGAGCAGGCGCGTTTGCAGGACATGAGCGAAAAAGACGTGGCCAAAGAGATTAAGCGCCTGGAAAAACAAATGATGGAACACGCCCGCAACCTGGAGTTCGAGCAGGCGGCGTCCACGCGGGATCAATTGGGCAGGTTACGTGGCTTGACCTTTGGCGCTATACCCCAAGATAGGTTGTAGGTACAGGCGGTTTGGGGCTATTACCTGACTAAATCGTTTGGTCTTGTGTTATAGTTGACTAATCCAGTCGACAAAGCAGCTTTACAGGAGTTTTTATGCGTCTCACCACCAAAGGCCGTTTCGCTGTCACCGCCATGATTGACCTGGCTTTGCGCCAGAACAACGGGCCGGTCACCCTGGCTGCCATCAGCCAGCGCCAGCAGATTTCCCTGTCTTACCTCGAGCAATTGTTCGGCAAATTGCGCCGCCACAACCTGGTCGAGTCCACCCGTGGCCCCGGCGGCGGCTACACGCTTGGCCGCAAAGCCAATGAAATTTCTGTCGCCGACATCATTTTGTCGGTGGACGAACCCATCGACGCCACGCATTGCGCCGGCAAGGAAAACTGCCTGGGCGAGACCGGTCGCTGCATGACGCACGAACTTTGGACCTCATTGAACCAGCGCATGATCGACTTCCTGAACTCGGTCAATCTGCAAAAACTGGTTGACGACCAACTGGCCAAAGGCCTGCAAATTGAAGACAAGCCCATGATGAAACGATCCATCACGACCGGGCCGGTGGTCAAACCTATACGCGTGAACGCACCGAACTCTGTGTTCGCCTTAGGCAATGCATTCGTCAAAGGTTGAGTGACACCATGGACATGACGCCGCATTTCCCGATTTACCTGGACTACTCTTCCACCAATCCGTGTGACGACCGCGTGGTCGACGCCATGATTCCCTGGTTGCGCGAACACTTCGGTAATCCGGCTTCGCGCAGTCACGCCTGGGGTTGGGAAGCCGAAGAAGCGGTTGAAAAAGCGCGTGTGCAAGTGGCTGATCTGATTGGCGCCGACCCGCGCGAAATCGTCTGGACATCGGGTGCTACCGAGTCCAACAACCTGGCCATCAAAGGCGCAGCGCAGTTTTACAAAACCAAAGGCAAGCACCTGATCACCGTGAAAACCGAGCACAAAGCCGTGCTCGACACCATGCGTGAACTCGAGCGCCAGGGTTTTGAAGTCACTTACATGGACGTGCAGGAAGATGGTTTGCTCGACTTGAACAAACTGAAAGACGCCATCCGCCCCGACACATCGCTGATCAGCGTCATGCATGTGAACAATGAAATTGGTGTCATTCAAGACATCGTCGCCATCGGCAATATGTGTCGTGAAAAAGGCATCATCTTTCACGTGGATGCCGCGCAATCCACTGGCAAGGTAGACATCAATTTGGCTGAACTTCCTGTCGATTTGATGAGCCTGGCCTCGCACAAAACCTATGGCCCTAAAGGCCTTGGCGCTTTGTACGTGCGCCGCAAACCTCGCGTGCGCCTGGAAGCGCAAATGCACGGCGGCGGTCACGAGCGCGGCATGCGCAGCGGCACCTTGCCCACGCACCAGTGCGTCGGCATGGGCGAGGCTTTTCGCATCGCCAAGCTGGAAATGGCGCAAGACATTGCCAAGGCCAGACATTTGTCGCAGCGCCTGCTCAACGGGTTGAAAGACATAGAGCAAGTATTCATCAACGGTCACCTCACACGGCGTGTGCCGCACAACCTGAACATCAGCTTCAACTACGTCGAAGGCGAGTCCCTCATCATGGGCATCAAAGGCCTGGCGGTTTCATCCGGTTCGGCCTGTACCTCGGCCAGCCTGGAGCCCAGCTATGTGTTGCGCGCCTTGGGCCGCAGCGACGAGTTGGCGCACAGCAGTTTGCGCATGACAGTGGGGCGTTATTCCACCGAAGAAGAAATTGACTTCGCCATTTCCACCATTCGCCTGAACGTCAGCAAATTGCGTGACCTCAGCCCACTGTGGGATATGTACAAAGAAGGCATTGACATCAGCACCATCCAATGGGCTGCTCACTAAAGGAAAAATATGGCTTACTCAGAAAAAGTAATCGATCATTACGAAAACCCGCGCAACGTGGGCTCGTTTGAAAAGGGCGACGATTCGGTCGGCACCGGCATGGTCGGCGCACCGGCTTGCGGCGACGTCATGAAGCTGCAAATCAAGGTCAATCCTGTCACCGGCATCATCGAAGACGCGCGTTTCAAAACCTATGGCTGCGGTTCAGCCATTGCGTCTTCTTCCCTGGTCACCGAATGGGTCAAGGGCAAAACCCTGGACCAAGCCGCGTCTCTCAAGAACAGCGAAATCGCTCAAGAGCTGGCGCTGCCGCCGGTGAAAATCCATTGCTCCATCCTGGCCGAAGACGCCATCAAGGCAGCAGTCGACGATTACAAAAAGAAACACGCCCACTGATATGTCAGTCTCCATGACCGAAGCCGCTGCACGGCACGTGAACCGCTACCTAAGCAAACGCGGCAAGGGTGTGGGCGTGCGTTTGGGTGTGAAGACCACCGGTTGTTCCGGTCTGGCGTACAAGCTCGAATACGTGGATGAGCTGGCGCCTGAAGACATGGTGTTTGAAGCCCATGGTTTGAAAATCCTGATCGACCCCAAAAGCCTGCCTTACCTAGAAGGCACCGAACTCGACTTTGTGCGCGAGGGCTTGAACGAAGGCTTTAAATTCAACAATCCCAACGAACGTGACCGTTGCGGCTGCGGTGAATCTTTCCGGGTTTGATGGTGAGCGACGGGATAGTTTCAGGCGCGCTGACGCTGGCGTGCAGCGACTTTGAATTGTTTGACATCCCGCCCCGTTTTCAGATCGACCCGGTTGCACTTGATCAACTGTGGAAACAGCTGCAACGCCAAGTGCATCCCGACCATTTCTCCTCGCAAGGCGCAGCCGATAAACGCTTGGCCATGCAATGGTCGGTGCGGGTCAACGAGGCTTACCAGCGCCTGAAAAACCCGCTGCGCCGCGCCGCTTATTTGTGCGAATTGAACGGCGCACCCATACGCGCCGAAGACAACACCGCCATGCCCCACGCGTTTTTGATACAGCAAATGCAGTGGCGCGAAGAACTCGACGAAGCCACAGACGCGCCCGCCATTGAATCTCTGCAGCAGCAGATGAGCGCAGAAAAGCAACAGCTTCTGCAACAATGTGCGGACGCGATAGACATACGTTCGGACTGGACGCAAGCGGCACTATCGGTGCGCGCCCTGATGTTCATCGAGCGCTTCGAATACGACCTGGACAATCGCCTAGAGCGTTTAGACAACACTTAAAAAAGATTTCACGCCCCATGGCATTGCTGCAAATTTCCGAACCCGGTCAGGCACCCGATCCGCACGCCAGACGCATCGCCATTGGCATAGACCTGGGCACCACGCATTCACTGGTGGCAAGCGTGCGCAACGGCGTGGCCGAATGCCTGCCGGACGATCAAGGGCGCGTGATATTGCCTTCCGCTGTGCGTTATCTGGGCAACGGCAAGCGCGCCATCGGCCACGATGCCTTGGCCGCGCAAGCCGATGATCCGCAGAACACCATCGTCTCGGTCAAGCGTTTCATGGGCCGTGGTGTTGCCGATATTGCCAACGCTGCCAGCCTCCCGTATGCGCTGATCGACAAACCCGGCATGCTGAGTTTGCAAACCATTGAAGGTGAGAAATCGCCGGTCGAGGTGAGCGCTGAAATATTAGCCACACTGCGCCAACGCGCCGAAGACACGTTCAACGATGACATACACGGCGCGGTCATCACCGTGCCGGCCTACTTTGACGATGCCCAACGCCAGGCCACCAAAGACGCGGCGCAAATGGCCGGCTTGAATGTGCTGCGTCTGATCAACGAGCCCACCGCCGCTGCGATTGCTTACGGCCTGGACAACGGCAGCGAAGGCATTTACGCGGTTTACGACTTGGGCGGCGGCACGTTTGATGTGTCGATTCTTCGCCTGAGCCAAGGTGTGTTTGAAGTCATGGCCACCGGCGGCGATTCGGCTTTGGGCGGCGACGATTACGACCGCGCGCTGGCCGATGCCGTGCTGGCCGCCACCGGTCGCAGCTTACATAACGCCGCCGACAAGGCGCGCATGCTCACCTCAGCACGCGCTTGCAAACAGGCCTTGTCTGACAGCACAGAACATGTATTTCAAGTCGAACTGAGTGACGGCGCACTCAGCCACAGCGTCACGCGCGCCGTGTTTGAGGAATGCACACAGGCGCTGACCCGCAAGACTTTGCAAGCTGTTAAAAAAGCTTTGCGCGATGCAGGTCTGCAAGCCGCCGATATACAAGGCGTGGTCATGGTCGGCGGTTCCACCCGCATGCCGCATGTGCAAACGGCGGTCGGCGAACTGCTGCAACGCCAGCCTTTGAACAATGTGAATCCCGACGAAGTGGTGGCGCTGGGCGCGGCCATTCAAGCCAATCAATTGAGCGGCAACAACCCGAATGGCGAACTGCTGTTGCTGGACGTGATTCCCTTGTCGCTGGGCATAGAAACCATGGGCGGGCTGGTCGAGCGTATCGTGCCGCGCAACCAGACCATTCCCACCGCCATGGCGCAGGACTTCACTACTTATCAGGATGGACAAACTGCATTGGCTTTGCATGTGGTGCAGGGCGAGCGCGATCTGGTGGTCGATTGCCGTAGCCTCGCGCGTTTTGAGTTGCGCGGCATTCCGCCTATGGCCGCAGGCGCGGCGCGCATACGCGTGACCTTCACCGTTGACGCAGACGGCTTGCTGAGCGTGAATGCCATAGAGACCAACAGTGGCGTGCAAGCGCATATCGACGTCAAGCCGAGTTACGGTTTGTCGGATGATCAAATCGCCGCCATGCTGCAAGACAGTTTTCACACCGCCGAATACGACAAGAATGCACGCGCATTGGCCGAAGCGCGGCTGGAAGCCGACCGCATGTGGCTGGCAGCGCAAAGCGCTTTGAACGCAGACGAACATTTACTGACCGCAGACGAAGCTGCTGTGATTCGCGGTTTGATGGCCGACGTACTGACGACCAAATCACTTGAAACACCCGCTGCCATTGAAGCTGCGACAGACGCATTGGCCAAAGGCACAGAAGCCTTTGCCGCTGCACGCATGAACGACGGCATACGCAAAGCGCTGGCCGGTAAACACATCGGGACCATGTGATGACAACTATAAAAATACTTCCGCACGTCGAACTTTGCCCTGAAGGCAAAGAGATTCAAACCTTGCCGGGCAACAGCATTTGCGAGGCCTTGCTGGACAACGGCATCAACATCGAGCACGCCTGCGACATGAGTTGCGCTTGCACCACCTGCCACGTCATCGTGCGACAAGGCATGGCCAGTTTGAACGAAGCGCTGGAAGAAGAAGAGGATTTGCTGGACAAGGCCTGGGGCCTGGAGCCGAATTCGCGCCTGGGCTGTCAGGCGCTGGTGGCACATCTTGACCTGGTGATTGAAATACCGCGCTACACCATCAACCACGCCAAAGAAAACCACTGAACACCATGCGACAAATTGTGCTGGACACCGAAACCACCGGCCTCTCGCCCGAGGCAGGTGACCGCATCATTGAAATCGGTTGTGTCGAATTGCTTCACCGCAAACTGACTGGCAACAATTTTCATCACTACCTGAACCCGGACCGCGACATACACGAAGACGCGATGAAGGTACATGGCATCAGCACCGAATTTTTGAGCGACAAACCGCGCTTTGAAAACGTCGTCGAAGAATTTCTGGCCTATGTGCAAGACGCCGAAATCATTATTCACAACGCGCCGTTTGACGTCGGTTTTTTGAACGCGGAGTTGCAACGCGCCGGCAAGCCGATATTCAAAGAACATGTGAACGGCGTGCTGGACACGCTGGCCATGGCCAAAGAGCTGTACCCCGGTAAACGTAATTCGTTGGATGCCTTGTGCGAACGCCTGGGCGTGAGCAACGCAGCGCGCACGCTGCACGGCGGCCTGCTGGATGCTGAGCTGCTGGCCGATGTGTACATCAACCTCACGCGCGGCCAGGACGCTTTGCTGATGGAGGGCGACGACCCCAAGCAAGCGGGGCAGGGTGCGGCCAAAGCGGATTACAGCCGTTTGAATTTGCCGGTGATCCAGCCCAGCGCAAAAGAGCTTGAGTTGCACGAGCAGGTGCTGGTGCAAATTGACAAGGCCAGCGGCGGCAAAACCTTGTGGCGTTTACATCAAACCGCGTGATGGTGTTTGTCTTCGCGCAAACGTGTGGCTGCCGGTTTTCTGAACGCGAATGGATTTGTGCCAAAATACACCGCTTTAGTAATTAGCATTGCGTGGTTAGCTCAGTGGTAGAGCATCGCCTTCACACGGCGGGGGTCGGGGGTTCGAAACCCTCACCACGCACCAAAAAAATCTCTTAATATTCAACTACTTAAGCGCTCTAATTAGCGCTTTACTTTAAGAAATTTGTAGTATAGTGGTCTTATACTACAAATCATAGATTTTTCTATGTCTTTTCATAGATTTTCCAATCTCTAATCAATCAAATTTCTATCTCATGCGCCGAAAAACGCAGCGGTTTTTTAAAGCACCTACAAGCGCCTGTTTCGCTGCCCAGCTACTCAGCCCAGCCCTCATGCGTGAAAGTGCGCTGTAGGGCTTTTTTGATACCCGCGTGCGTTGCCCGATTGGGTCCTGTGCCCGTAAAAAATTGGGCTGCGAAAAATTATGGGTCAGTACTTGTCAAATCTGGGTGGTGATTTTTACCCTATGGCTGCCCAAGCAGCTTTACAAATTAACTTTATTCCCAAGGCCGCGGTCTGCGCTTGCTTTGTAGCTCGCCAACATTCATCTCGCCTTGTAGTGGAGCAGCGTAGAAGCGATCAATCATTTCAGGACTTGTTCGCGCATTCCTTGCCAAAGTCAATGTGTCAACGGTTCTTCCAAACATCAGTAAGCGGCTGGCCACGGCACCTTGACCGTTGCGCCAATTCAGGGTTGCGTTTCCCAGCGGTGGGGTAACAGCTCGTCTATGCGACTGTTCATGTGGCCAGGCAGTCTCGTCAGCACATCCTTGAGATAAGCCCACGGATCATGGCCATGAAGTTTTGCTGATTGCAACAAGCTCATCACAATGGCGGCACGTTGGCCAGCCAGCTCACTGCCGGCGAAGAGCCATGCTTTCCTGCCCATCGCCCATGGTCGCATCAGATTTTCAATATGGTTGTTATCGATCTGCACAGCGCCGTTGTCCAGGTAGGCCGTCAGCGAATCCCAACGGTTCAGACTGTACGCAATCGCCTTGGCTGTTGCGCTGCCCTCGGGCACGCGTTGGCGCTCCAGTTTCAACCACTCATGCAAATTCACACACAGGGGCATTGAACTTGACTGTCTCGCTGCCAGCCGGTCTTCAACCGAGAAGCCTTGGATTTGACGCTCGATTTTGTACAGCGTTGCAATGCGCTGTAGGGCCTGCGTGCCCACTGGACTCAGGTTGTCTTTGACCAGTTCATCAAACTTCCTGCGCGCATGCGCAAAGCATCCCGCACCAATGCGGCTGTCTTCCTCCATCACCTTGTCGTACACGCCATAGCCATCGCAAACGAGCGTTCCCGACCAGCCCTTGAGGAACTCAAGCGGATACTTTGCCCCTCGCCCTAAGCAAAACTCGTACACCACTCCGGGTGAGACATCAAGGCCGCTTCTTGCATAGGCCCAGATGTAGGCCCGCTTGGTCTTGCCAGCTCCGGGGTCCAGCATGGCCACCGGCGTCTCATCGGCATGAACCACTGCGCAGCTGAGGACGAACTTGCGATGCGCGTCATACAAGGGCACAAGGGCTGCACCGGCCTGGCCAGACCAGGACGCCAGCGTTGAGCGCGGCGTGTGAATGCCGCTGCGGGCATTGATTTGTTCCTGGCGGTAGTACGGAATGTGGTCAACAAAGCGGCTCACCGTGGTGTGGGCCACCAGGCCAGCAGTGGGCATGCCTTTGTCGATGACATGCGGCTCAACCGGCTCTTGCACCAGGGTCTGGCAGCACTTGCAGGCCCACTTGCCGCGGATGTGGCGGTGTACGAAGAACTGCGCCGGAATGATGTCCAGGCGCTCGCTTACGTCTTCGCCAATACGCGCCATGGCTTGGCCGCAGCCGCACGTCGTGTTCTGTGGCTCGTGGTGGTGTTCTACCCGCTTGAGATGATCCGGCAGGGCTTGGCGCTTGGGTTGACGGCGGGTGTTGGAGTCAGTCGTGTCGGCGGTGTCGCTCGAATCTTTGGATGCAGCCAGTAAGGCGGCAAGCTGGGCCTCAAGATCCGCCTGGTCGGCGGCCAGCGTTTCTTCAAACAACTGGCGCTGCTGGGCATTCATGCGCTCGGTCTTGGCATCAAACTGCCAGGCCTTGAGGCGGCGCAGCTCAAACATGATGCTCTCGATCCTGGCGTCCTTGAACTGGATGGCCTGCGCTTGCGAGTCGATTTGTCGGCTCTGTTGCCCGATGTGCTCAAGCACCTTTGCGGCCAATTGGGCAGTGGCAGCGGGGCTCAGACCGACAAAGTCTTGGGGCTTAAGTTCGTGCACGCTGAGCATGTTTGTATTGTGCTAAATCCACACAAACATGTGAATTAGGACATCCTCTAATTGCCATTTTGACAGCGTTAAGGGACAGTTCCTACAGTCGCGTAATGGACTGCATTTGCTCCAGTCTGCTCCATGGAAGCCCGAGTACCAGGGCATCGAATTGCGGCTTTGTCAGCGTGATGGTAGCGCCCATATCCGCGCCGGCACGTGGCCATTCAAACCCGCCTTGATTGAGTCGGCGCGCCGCACACCACAGTCCAAAGCCGTCGTGCAACAGCAGCTTGATGCGGTTGCCGCGTGCGTTGGCAAACAGGTAACCATGATGGGCCTGGGCTGAGCCGAACACCTGCACCACCCGGGCCAACAAGCGCTCTGTTCCCATGCGCATGTCGATTGGGGTGGTTGCCAGCCACAGCGCGTCGATACGGATCATCGCAACCACTCCCGCAGCCAGGCGCCGCATTCGCTCGCCAGTTCGGTTGGCCATGTCACGGTTGCCGTCGAATTGCCACGACGCAATTCAAGTTGTATGGCCGGTGCAGGCTTGTAGCACTTGTCCTCGAACACAGGCAGCGCGTCAATGCTGACAGGAACAAACTGCGGTGGAACCGGCCCTAAAGCTGCTGATGAAGCTGGGCCAACAATTGAATGGCAAACAGGGGGCTGCTTCGATTTGCTCAACCAAGTGCGTACCATGTTTGCGTTGAGGCCATGCTTCAACGCAACACCTGCTATCGACTTGTCAAGCTGGCGACATTCCGCCAGCACCGCTGCCCTGAAATCATCACTGTGGCTACGCCTCGTTCCGCCCTTTGTGGCACCCATGTAAATGTCCATTTGGTTTGTAAATGGACATGATCCGGTTAGCCGAAGGTAAATTCAATATGGGATGCCCAGCCGCT
This sequence comes from Bordetella parapertussis, assembly GCA_945901125.1. Classification (GTDB taxonomy): domain Bacteria; phylum Pseudomonadota; class Gammaproteobacteria; order Burkholderiales; family Burkholderiaceae_C; genus Limnohabitans. The sequence goes on along the minus strand of CAMDKD010000009.1, from coordinate 3 downwards.
TAC
>CAMDKD010000008.1 GCA_945901125.1 Bordetella parapertussis | reverse complement strand
TTTGTGTTCATGATGCTGACCCTGGTTTATCTGGGTCAGGCACACGATCACCATTGATTCTTTTTCAACTTTCATCTTTTTTCATCTAGGAGTCATCATGGAAATCATCGGACTTGTGGCCATCGCGGCTGGTCTCATCATCGGTTTGGGCGCTGCCGGCGCATGTATCGGCATCGGCATCATGGGCAGCAAATACCTGGAAGCCGCAGCACGTCAGCCTGAGCTGATGGGCGAATTGCAAACCAAGATGTTCTTGCTGGTCGGTTTGATCGATGCGGCTTTCATTATCGGTACCGGCGTTGCCCTGTGGTTCACCACGGCCAACCCGTTCCTGAGCCAGATCGCCAACCTGCCTAAGTAAATTCCTGGCTCAACCGTGTGCATCGGGCGACTGCCCGTTGCCATGGACAAGCCTCAACCGAAAGGAATTAAAGTGAGCATCACCGGTACTCTGATCATCCAGATGATTGTTTTCATGATTCTGGTCGTCTTCACTATGAAGTTCATTTGGCCGCCTTTAACCAAGGCGTTGGATGAGCGAACAAACAAAGTCGCCGAAGGCCTGGCTGCGGCTGAGCACGCCAAGGTAGCGCTGACCAATGCGCATCAGCATGTGGAAATCGAACTGGCTAAAACCCGCAATGAAACCGCTGCCCGCATTGCCGACGCCGAGCGTCGCGCCATGATGATCATTGAAGAAGCCAAGCTGCGTGCCAGCGAGGAGGCCGCCAAGATACTGGCTTCTGCTCAGGAAGACGCACACCAGCAGACATTGAAAGCGCGTGAAGCCTTGCGTTCCCAGGTGGCCGAACTGGCCGTCAAGGGTGCCGAGCAGATTCTGCGCAAGGAAATCAATGCCGGTGTTCACGCTGATTTGCTGAACCAGCTCAAAGCAGAACTTTGAGGAAGCAATTTCATGGCTGAACTCGCAACCATTGCCCGTCCTTACGCCGACGCCTTGTTTCAGGTGGTCAAGGCGCAAGCCGCACTTGCTGTCGAATGGCTGGACGCGCTCGCGGTGGTCGCTGCCGACCCCGGCTTGCAGCAGTTTGCCCGCGACCCTAAGGTCAGCCACCGGCAGACCCTGGAGTTGATCGCTCAAGTCGGCCCGAAAAATCTTCCGCCTGCTGCGCAGAATTTTTTGCAAATGCTGGTGGAAAACGGTCGCCTGGAAGTATTGCCTGAAATCGCCGTGCAATTCCACGCCCTGCTCGACGCGCAAAGCGGCGTGCGCAAGGCGGTGGTGCACAGTGCATTTCCCATCGAGGGCAATGCCCTCGACGAATTGACCAAAGTGTTTGAAAAACGCTTTGGCCACAAACTCAGTGTTCAAGTGGCTTTGCAGCCCGAGCTCATTGGGGGTATACGTGTGGTGGTCGGCGACGAGGTGCTTGATACCTCCGTCAAAGCCCGTCTGGAACAAATGAAAGTTGCGCTGACCGCCTGAGCAATCCCGCTCTTGCACATCAGCCTCACATAGGAAGAAGGAAAGAGTCATGCAACTCAATCCCGCAGAAATCTCTGAATTGATCAAAACCCGTATCGAGGGTTCCACCGGCAATGCCAATGTGCGCAACCAGGGCACGGTCATTTCCGTGACCGATGGTATTTGCCGCATTCACGGTTTGTCAGACGTGATGCAAGGTGAAATGCTCGAGTTCCCCAACAACACCTTCGGCCTGGCGCTGAACCTGGAGCGCGACTCTGTCGGCTCGGTGATTTTGGGTGAATACGAACACATCTCTGAAGGCGACACGGTCAAGTGCACCGGCCGTATTCTGGAAGTGCCTGTCGGCCCCGAGCTGATCGGCCGCGTGGTCAATGCCTTGGGTCACCCCATAGACGGCAAAGGCCCGATCAACGCCAAGATGACCGATGTGATCGAAAAAGTCGCGCCCGGCGTGATCGCCCGCCAGTCGGTGGACCAGCCCATGCAAACCGGCTTGAAATCCATTGACTCCATGGTGCCTATCGGTCGCGGTCAGCGCGAACTGATCATTGGCGACCGTCAGACCGGCAAAACCGCGGTCGCGATTGACGCCATCATCAACCAAAAAGGTCAGAACATGACCTGTATTTATGTCGCCATCGGTCAAAAGGCGTCATCGATCAAAAACGTGGTGCGTGCGCTTGAACAAGCCGGTGCCATGGCCTACACCATTGTGGTGGCGGCCTCCGCTTCCGAGTCAGCCGCTATGCAGTATGTGTCTGCGTATTCTGGTTGCACCATGGGCGAATACTTCCGCGATCGCGGCGAAGACGCGCTCATCGTGTATGACGATTTGTCCAAGCAAGCCGTGGCTTACCGTCAAGTGTCTTTGCTGTTGCGCCGTCCACCTGGTCGCGAAGCCTATCCCGGCGACGTGTTTTATTTGCACAGCCGTTTGCTCGAGCGTGCTGCACGCGTGAACGCCGACTATGTCGAGCATTTCACCAAAGGCGCGGTCAAAGGCAAAACCGGTTCGTTGACTGCACTGCCCATCATTGAAACCCAGGCCGGTGACGTGTCTGCTTTCGTGCCGACCAACGTGATTTCTATTACCGACGGCCAGATCTTTTTGGAAACCTCGCTGTTCAACGCCGGTATCCGCCCCGCTATTAACGCCGGTATTTCCGTTTCCCGCGTCGGTGGTGCTGCGCAAACCAAGCTGGTAAAGGGCCTGTCCGGCGGTATCCGTACCGACTTGGCGCAGTACCGTGAATTGGCCGCTTTCGCACAGTTCGCCTCCGACCTTGACGAAGCCACCCGCAAGCAACTCGACCGTGGCGCGCGCGTCACCGAGTTGTTGAAGCAGGCGCAATACAGCCCCTTGCCCATCAGCTTGATGGCCTCGACGCTGTATGCCGCCAACAAAGGCTTTTTGGACGATATCCCTGTCAACCAAGTGCTGCATTTCGAAACAGGTTTGCATCACTACCTGAAAGACAAATGCGCTGCGTTGTTGGCCAAGATGGAAAAAGACAAAGCCCTGGACAAAGACGCAGAAGCCGAGTTGGTGAAAGCCATCGAAGCCTTCAAAAAATCTTTCGTCTAACCGCCGTCAAGCAGCAAGGAGCACTTAATGGCAGTCGGCAAGGAAATACGCGGCAAGATCAAATCGGTGGAAAACACCAAGAAGATCACCAAAGCCATGGAAATGGTCGCCGCTTCCAAAATGCGCAAGGCGCAGGAGCGCATGCGTGCGGCCCGGCCTTACAGTGAAAAGGTGCGCAACATCGCGGCCCATCTGGGTCAGGCGAATCCCGAGTATGTACACCCTTTCATGAAATTACACACGGTCAAGTCCACCGGCTTTATCGTGGTCACGACAGACAAAGGTTTGTGCGGCGGCATGAACACCAACATACTGCGCGCCTTGACGCAAAAATTCAAAGACTTGCAAGCTGTTGGCGCTGAACCGCAAACCGTTGCCATCGGCAACAAAGGCCTGGGATTTATCAACCGAGTTGGTGCCAAAGTGCTGGCGCAAGTGACTCAGTTGGGCGACACCCCGCACCTGGAAACGCTGATCGGCCCGGTCAAGGTCATGCTAGACGCTTATACCGAAGGCAAGATCGACGCTGTTTATATCTGTTACACCCGCTTCATCAACACCATGAAGCAGGAGCCGGTGATTGAACAGTTGCTGCCTTTGTCGACAGACAAACTGCACGGCGAAGAAAAAAAGGCCGGCAGCTTTGCCTGGGACTATTTGTACGAACCTGACGCACCGGCTGTGATCGACGATTTGCTCGAGTTGTATATCGAGTCGCTGGTTTACCAGGCGGTCGCCGAGAACATGGCCTCTGAGCAATCTGCACGCATGGTGGCCATGAAGGCTGCGACCGACAACGCCGGCAGCGTTATCGGCGAACTCAAACTCATTTACAACAAAACCCGTCAAGCAGCGATCACGAAGGAATTGTCCGAAATCGTGGCTGGTGCGGCGGCGGTGTAACCCTAACATTTTTGGAGCAAAACATCATGGCTCAGGCAATGACCCACGCAGGAATTCAAGGAAAAATCGTCCAATGTATTGGCGCCGTGGTGGACGTTGAGTTCCCACGCGAAAGCATGCCGCATATTTACGATGCGCTCAAGCTCGAAGGCTCAAACCTCACATTGGAAGTGCAGCAGCAACTCGGCGACGGCATCGTTCGTACCATTGCGCTGGGCACTTCCGACGGCTTGCGTCGCGGCCTGATGGTGACCAACACCGGCGCGGCCATCACTGTGCCCGTCGGTAAAGCCACACTGGGACGCATCATGGACGTGCTCGGCGCGCCCATTGATGAGCGCGGCCCGGTTGACCAGACCCGAACCGCTTCCATACACCGCAAAGCACCTGCGTATGACGAGCTCAGCCCGTCACAGGAATTGCTGGAAACCGGCATCAAGGTGATTGACCTGGTGTGTCCTTTCGCTAAGGGCGGTAAGGTCGGTTTGTTCGGTGGTGCCGGTGTCGGCAAGACCGTGAACATGATGGAACTCATCAACAACATCGCCAAGGCGCACAGCGGCTTGTCCGTGTTTGCCGGCGTGGGCGAACGTACCCGCGAAGGTAACGATTTTTACCACGAGATGGCCGACTCCGGTGTCGTGAACTTGGAGAACTTGGAAGAATCCAAAGTGGCCATGGTTTACGGTCAGATGAACGAGCCTCCCGGCAACCGTTTGCGCGTGGCTTTGACAGGCTTGACCATTGCGGAATCTTTCCGCGATGAAGGCAAAGACGTGCTGTTCTTTGTCGACAATATTTACCGCTACACACTGGCCGGTACCGAAGTGTCCGCGCTGTTGGGACGTATGCCTTCAGCCGTGGGTTACCAACCTACATTGGCCGAAGAAATGGGCCGTTTGCAAGAGCGTATTACTTCTACCAAGGTCGGCTCCATCACTTCCATTCAGGCGGTGTATGTGCCAGCGGATGACTTGACCGATCCGTCTCCTGCCACCACCTTTGCCCACTTGGACTCCACCGTGGTGCTGTCGCGTGATATTGCCTCTTTGGGTATCTACCCTGCGGTCGATCCGCTGGACTCGACCAGCCGTCAGCTTGACCCCTTGGTGGTCGGCACCGACCACTATGAAACAGCGCGCGCTGTGCAAGGCACATTGCAGCGTTACAAGGAATTGCGTGACATCATTGCGATTCTGGGCATGGACGAACTCGCCCCCGAAGATAAACTTGCCGTGGCACGTGCCCGCAAGATTCAGCGTTTCCTGAGCCAGCCTTTCCACGTGGCTGAAGTGTTTACCGGCTCACCCGGCAAATACGTCACCTTGGCTGAAACCATCCGCGGCTTCAAGATGATCGTCGCCGGTGAATGCGACCACATGCCCGAGCAGGCTTTCTACATGGTCGGCACGATTGACGAGGCCATTGAAAAGGCCAAGAAAATTTAATCCGGGCTGCATTCGCACCTGACAAGGAAGCCCCATGAAAACCATGCAAGTTGATGTGGTCAGTGCCGAAGAGCTGATTTATTCCGGACAAGCCACTTTCGTGGCCTTGCCTGGCGAAGTCGGCGAACTCGGTATTTATCCGCGCCACACGCCGCTGATCTCGCGCATACGTGCCGGTTCCGTGCGTATCCAAAAGCCTGACGGCGAAGAAGAATTCGTCTTTGTTGCCGGCGGTATTCTGGAAGTTCAACCCGATTCAGTCACAGTCTTGTCCGACACGGCTGTGCGCGGCAAGGATTTGGACGAAGAGCGCGCCAATGCTGCCAGACAGGCCGCAGAAGAGCATATGAAAAACGCCAAGTCCAGCGTCGATATCGCTGCGGCTCAGGCGGAACTCGCTGTGTTTGCAGCACAGCTGTCAGCATTGCGCAGATTCCGCAGCAAAAAATAACACCTTGACCAAGGCCAAGCTCCGGGCAGCCACCGTAGGCGGTTCAGCCGACGAGATCGAAGCCGCGTTTTATGAAGCCTTGCAAAAAGGCGATATTGAGCGGCTCATGGCCTGCTGGTCAGATGATGAAGATGTGGTGTGTGTTCATCCCGGCGGCCCGCGCCTGGTCGGCATAGACAATATCCGTCAATCCTTTGAAAACATGTTCAGCAACGGCGTCATCGACGCCCATCCTGAACATGTGCGCAAGGTAGAAACCGTCACCAGCGCCATGCACAATCTGGTCGAACGCATCTCCCTGAACCTGCCGGATGCCCCGGCCACTGCGTTTGTGCTGACCACCAATGTGTATGTGCGCACGCCCCAAGGCTGGCGCATGGTGGCGCACCACGCCAGTCCCGGCACGCCGCAGGAAATACACGCCCGCTCGGACGCCTTGCCGCCTGTTTTGCATTAAGTGAATCAGCCAGTATGTCCGGCAAACCGGCAGCAACAGGAATCATGAATGGATGACTTGGTCAGACAAGCCATGCAAAAGTGGCCTAACGTGCCGCATTGTTTCGGCTGGCTGGGGTTGGATCAACGCGGCGATTGGTACATGCGAGATGACCAGACCCAGGCGCTAGGCTCGTTTGCTCACGCCAAGGGCAGCAAGCTGGCACATGGAAAACTGATTGAATTCATACAGCGCAATTACATGTCTGATGAGCATGGTCAATGGTATTTTCAAAACGGCCCACAGCGTGTTTTCGTCGAGCTGCTGGCGGCACCGTTTGTCTGGCGTATGCAAACTGACTTTAGCGTCTGGTCTGCTGACGGTGTGTTGCAGGACATACAGCACTGCGCTGTGAACGAACAAGGGATGGTGTATTTGTACAGTTCACAAGGACTGGGCCTGGTGCATACGCAGGATGTTGTGATAGCTGCAGATGCGTTGGCTGAACAGCGCTGGGACGAAAAAAAAGTGCTTTCCAGCGAACTGGAAAGTACTTATGGTTTTGTGAAAAGCCCGCAGCAGCGGGCTTCACGCATCACTTAGCCGGGGCAGCAGGCTCGGCAAATTTGGCGCCGGCAGCATTGGCCATGTAAACCACGGCACGACCGATTTCAACGTCTTCGTGCTCACCTCCCGCTTGGGCGGCCATGGCATTTTTGCCTTTGAGGGCTGAATTGAGCAAAGCGGGATAGCCGGTTTTGATACGCGGGCTCCAGGAAGCAGAGTCGCCGAACTTGGGCGCACCAGCTGCACCCGAGGAGTGACAGGCAGCGCATTGGCCTTTGTACACATCTTCACCGGACTTCAAGGGACGGTTGCCGTCCTTGATTTGTACAGCGCCGACTTTTTGAATGCGACTGGCTGTGGACTCGGCCATATTGCTGGCACCGGCAGCAGGTTTGTTTTGCGCAGTGACGTAGTAGACCAAACCGATGATGATGAAAATCGGCAAGATAAAAGACAAGCTCACCAAGAGTAAAAATTGTTTAGGGGTTTGGACGGGGCCGGTATGTGGCTCTTCGTGCTGGTCGCTCATGGTGACTTTCAGTGGATGTGAAAACAGTCTGAAATTATAGCCAGTGCGCCTCTTCCGAATGGCTCACAAGATCGCATGCTGATTGAACACGCTGTGGCAACTTACAATGCAAACATTGCGGCTGTAGCTCAGTGGATAGAGTATTGGCCTCCGAAGCCAAGGGTCGTGGGTTCGATCCCCGCCAGCCGCACCATGTGTCACAAATTAGGCCGGACTTAAGGCCGCACTAAGGCTTAGGCTGACTGAACTCCCCAAACTGCGCAGCCAAATCGGTCTCCGCGTGCTCCAACACAAAATACCTGAATGCCTCGGCAGCTGGCGACAACAATTTGGAGAGCGTGTGCACCACGTTCCAGGCGCGCACCAGCGGCGCACCGTTCACCGGCAACACACACAGTTTGCGGGTTTGCAATTCCAGCGCAATCGTGTGCAGCGATAAAAACCCAAGGCCTAAATTGGCCATCACCGCTTGCTTGATGGCGTCATTGGATTGCAACTCCATGCTGTAACGCGGTTGCAACCGTGCTTGTGTAAAAAAACTTTCCATGGCGCTGCGCGTTCCCGAACCTGGTTCGCGCACGATAAATAACTGCTGGCGCAAATCCTCGGCGCGCAGTCCGGATTCACCGGCCAGCGGGTGCTCGGGCGAAGCGACAAACACCAGCGGGTTGGCGGCGAAAGGTTCAGCGCGTGTCGGCAGTTCATCCGGCGCTTTGCCCATGATGGAGATATCAACCTCGCTGTTTTGCAACCATTGCACCAGCTCGCTGCGGTTGCCAACCAGCAGTTTGAGCTCAATACCTTCGTGTTCTTTTAAAAATTTATTCAACAGCGCAGGAATGAAATACGTGGCGGTACCCACCATGCCAATAGTCAGCGTACCGGTTTCAATGCGTTGCAGTCTGGCCGCCGCATCCTCGGCGTCTTTGAGCAAAGCCAGCATCTTGCGGCTGTAGACCAGCATGTACTCGCCGGTGGTGGTCAGACTGACTTTACGGCCCTGGCGCTCAAACAGTGGCATACCGACCTCGGCTTCTAACTCCTTGATTTGCATGGTGACCGCAGGCGCAGACACATGCATAAGCTCGGCGGCTTTGGCAAAACTCAGGTGTCTGGCTACCGCGTTGAAAAATCGGAGTTGTCTGAAGGTGGCGTTCTTCAATTAAGTTTTCCTTAATTCAAAATCGAAAATTAATGAATTTACTTATTGTGCAGGAATTTTTACAGTTCATACATCTTTTCAACACTGTGGAGTTTTTACATGAGCGACAAAGACAGTCAAATCACCGACGGCAAAAAGCGCTACAGCGCCGGCGTCTTGAGATACAAACAAATGGGCTACTGGGATCCAGACTACCAGCCCAAGGAAACCGACTTGATCGCCATGTTCCGCATGACGCCTCAGGAAGGTGTTGATTCCGAAGAGTGCGCAGCCGCCGTGGCCGGCGAATCTTCTACCGCCACTTGGACGGTGGTATGGACCGACCGCCTGACCGCCTGCGACCTCTACCGCGCCAAAGCATACCGCGTCGATGCCGTTCCAAACACCGGTCCCGGCACCAAGACAGAACAGCAGTACTTCGCCTACATCGCTTATGACATCGACCTGTTCGAAGGCGGCTCTATCGCCAACCTGACTGCGTCCATCATCGGCAACGTCTTTGGCTTCAAGGCGGTGAAGGCGCTGCGCTTGGAAGACATGCGCATCCCCGTCGCCTACCTGAAAACATTCCAAGGTCCTGCTACCGGTGTTGTCGTAGAGCGCGAGCGCTTGGACAAGTTCGGCCGCCCGCTGCTCGGCGCCACCACCAAGCCCAAACTCGGCCTGTCGGGCCGTAACTATGGCCGCGTGGTCTACGAAGGCCTCAAAGGCGGTCTCGATTTCATGAAGGACGACGAAAACATCAATTCGCAGCCCTTCATGCATTGGCGCGATCGTTTCCTCTACTGCATGGAGGCCGTCAACAAAGCCAGCGCGGCAACCGGTGAGGTCAAAGGCCACTACCTGAACGTCACTGCCGGCACGATGGAAGAAATGTACGCCCGTGCCGAATTCGCCAAGAGCCTGGGCAGCGTGATCATCATGATCGACTTGGTGATCGGCTACACGGCAATCCAGAGCATGGCCTTGTGGGCGCGTAAAAACGACATGATCCTGCACCTGCACCGCGCAGGCAACAGCACCTACTCGCGCCAGAAGAACCACGGCATGAACTTCCGCGTCATCTGCAAATGGATGCGCATGGCGGGTGTGGACCACATCCACGCCGGTACGGTGGTCGGCAAGTTGGAAGGCGACCCGATGATGATCCGCGGTTTCTACGATACGCTGCTGGACACGCACACTCCTATGCAACTTGAAAAGGGTCTGTTCTTCGAGCAGGACTGGGCTTCACTGAACAAGGTCATGCCGGTCGCCTCTGGCGGCATCCATGCTGGTCAAATGCACCAGTTGCTGACCTACCTCGGCGACGACGTGGTACTGCAGTTCGGCGGCGGCACGATTGGCCACCCGCAAGGCATCCAGGCCGGCGCCACAGCGAATCGCGTCGCCCTCGAAGCCATGGTGCTGGCGCGCAATGAAGGCCGCGACATTTGGAACGAAGGTCCGCAGATCCTGCAAGATGCCGCCAAGTGGTGCTCGCCTTTGAAGGCCGCCATCGACACCTGGGGTGACATCAGCTTTAATTACGAATCCACTGACACCGCCGACTTCGCCGTCACGCCGACGGCATCCAATTAAGGAGATACCTCATCATGATGACCAACCACGGCAATCGCCTCACACAAGGCCAGTTCTCATTCCTGCCCGACCTGACTGACAAGCAGATAACCGCTCAGATCGAGTACGCGCTCAGCAAAAACTGGGCACTCGGCGTTGAATACACCGACGATCCGCATCCCCGCAACACCTACTGGGAGATGTACGGTAACCCGATGTTTGACTTGAAGGACGCGTCAGCCATCTTGACGGAGGTAAATGCCTGCCGCAAGACGTTTCCTAATCACTACATTCGTGTCACGGCGTTCGATGCAACACAAGGCGTTGAGTCGGTGCAAATGTCATACATCGTCAACCGGCCGAAGAAAGAACCCGGCTTCGGCCTGACGAGGCAAGAGATCGGCGGGCGTCAGATCCAGTACACCGTACACAGCTACGCCACCGATAAACCCGAAGGCGAGCGCTACTAAGCGCGCGCCCAGACTGCGACAAAGCCATGAGCAACTCCTCCATTCCTGGCGTGCGCGCCGAGACACCCGTGACAACCGCAGCACAAACCGCAGAGGCGCCGGCAGTGACCCTGGGCCAAGCGCGTAGCGTGGGTGAGGTGCTGGCCCAGTCGCAGGTGGAGGAGGTCATCGCCGAGCTGGACCGTGATCTGGTGGGGCTGGCTCCGGTGAAGGCCCGCATCCGCGACATTGCGGCCTTGCTGGTGATTGACAAGCTACGCACCAATCTAGGTCTGGTCAGCGAGTCACCTAGCTTGCACATGAACTTTGTGGGCAACCCGGGCACTGGTAAAACCTCGGTGGCCATGCGCATGGCGCAAATCCTGCACCGCCTAGGCTATGTTCGCAAGGGCCACCTGGTGGCAGTGACCCGCGACGATTTGGTGGGTCAGTACATTGGTCACACCGCGCCCAAAACCAAAGAAGTCTTGAAAAAAGCCATGGGCGGGGTGCTGTTCATTGACGAGGCTTACTATTTGTACCGCCCCGAAAACGAACGCGACTATGGTCAAGAGGCCATCGAAATATTGTTGCAAGTCATGGAAAACCAGCGAGACGATTTGGTGGTGATTCTGGCGGGCTACAAAGACCGAATGGATATCTTCTTCGAGTCTAACCCCGGTATGAGTTCGCGTGTCGCACACCACATTGACTTTCCCGACTATTCGGTTGATGAGTTACTGCAGATTTCGCAAAAAATGCTGGAAGAGCAAAACTATGTGTTTGCGCCGGATGCCGACACGGTGTTTCAGCGCTACCTGGGCTTGAGGGTGCAGCAGCCCCATTTTGCCAACGCTCGCAGCGTGCGAAATGCATTGGACCGGGCGCGACTGCGCCAGGCCAGCCGGCTGTTTGCCGACCGAGACCGGCAACTGAGCGCCGATGACTTAAGCACCTTGACTGCGTCCGACTTTGCCGCCAGTCGGGTCTTTCAGCAAGCGGACGTGCGTCCGGATGAATAAACATATTGGAAGTGATCTGATGCTTAAAGCGCTGATATTTGATGTTGACGGCACCTTGGCCGACACCGAAAGCGCGCACTTGGCAGCTTTTAACCACGCCTTCGCCGAAGAAGGCCTGGATTGGCATTGGGACGAACCCGGCTACACCAAATTGTTGGAGATATCAGGCGGCAAAGAGCGCATGTTGCATTACTGGAAGCAAGTGCATCCGGACGTGAAAGACATAGACGGCGGCGGTTTGAAAGACACCATAGACCGTTTACACTCCATGAAAACCGCGGCCTACGAAAACGCCGTGCAATCCGGCGCGGTGCAATTGCGCCCGGGCGTGCTGAATTTGATACAAAAAGCGCACCAAGCAGGTTTGCGATTGGCGATTGCCACGACTACCTCACCGGTCAACATCGCCGTGCTGTTGCGTAACGCCATCGGCCCGGACTGGAAAGAATTGTTTGCTGTGATCGAAGACGCATCAACTGCGCCTAAGAAAAAACCGCATCCGCAGGTTTACACGCAAACGCTGACGCGCCTGGCATTGACTGGCGCTGACTGTCTGGCGTTTGAAGATTCATCCAATGGTTTGCACGCAGCGGTAAGTGCCGGTCTGCCGGTGATCGTCACGCCCAACAGCTTCACTTCGCACCACGATTTTGCCGGTGCCTTGAAGCTTCTGCCGGATCTGAGCGGCACTACTGTTGAACAATTGCGCGTTTGGCACGCCGCCTGAAGAGAAAGATAACCATGCCTTTACGCCACCGCACCACACTGACCCAATACCTGATCGAAGAGCGCAGGCGTTTCCCCGCTTCCAGCGGCGACTTCAACGCGCTCATTCTGGATGTGGCGCTGGCTTGCAAAGCGATTGCACGCGCGGTCGCCATGGGTGAGCTCGGCGGCATGTACGGCGATCAAGCGGCTGACGGCGGCAAATCCATCAACGTGCAAGGCGAAACCCAGAAAAAACTCGATGTATTGAGCAATGATTTGTTCATTCGTATGAATGAATGGGCCGGTCACCTGGCAGGCATGGCGTCCGAAGAAATGGACGAACCGTACCAGATTCAGACGCAGTTTCCGCGCGGCAAATATATGCTGGTGTTCGACCCCTTGGATGGCTCATCCAACATCGATGTGAACGTTTCGGTTGGCAGTATTTTTTCTATTTTGCGTGCACCGCAAGACGTCATTGACAGCGGTCGGGATGTGACAGAAATAGATTTTCTGCAGCCGGGCAGTCAGCAAATGGCTGCCGGTTACGCCTTGTACGGCCCAACCACCATGTTGGTGCTGACTGTCGGTAACGGCGCTGCCGGTTTCACGCTGGACCCGAATTTGGGCGAGTTCATGTTGACGCATCCGCAATTGCGGGTGCCTGAAGACACGCAGGAATTTGCCATCAACGCTTCCAACAGCCGCTTTTGGGAAGCACCTATCACACGCTATGTCGATGAATGTCTGGCAGGTAAATCCGGTGTGCGCGGCAAAGACTTCAATATGAGGTGGATAGCTTCCATGGTGGCAGAAGCGCACCGCATTCTGATGCGCGGCGGCGTGTTTATGTACCCGCGCGACAACAAAGACCCGAGCAAAGCAGGTCGCTTGCGTTTGCTGTACGAGGCCAACCCTATCGGCATGGTGATGGAGCAGGCAGGCGGTCGTGCCAGCACCGGGCGCGAACCTATGCTGTCAGTGAACCCTGAAAGTTTGCATCAGCGCATCGGTCTGGTGTTCGGTTCTAAAAATGAAGTTGAACGCATAGAGCGCTACCACAGCGAACCGGCGGAAACTGAAAATGACAATCCCTTGTTCGCCGAGCGCAGTTTGTTTCGGATCTGAAATTTTTAAAAAATAAAAGGTCTCCAAGCCATGTCAGTCAAACACCCCGTCATTGCCATCACCGGTTCTTCAGGAGCCGGCACTACCTCGGTCACGCGCACCTTTGAGAATATTTTCCGCAGAGAAAAAGTCACAGCAGCCATCATCGAAGGCGACAGCTTTCACCGCTATGACCGCTTGGAAATGCGCAAAAAAGCCGCCGAAGCCGAAAAGCAGGGCGACAAAAATTTCAGCCATTTCGGCCCGACAACCAACTTGTTTGCCGAGTTAGAAACTTTGTTTCGCACCTATGCAGAAACAGGCTCTGGCAAGCGCAGAAAGTATTTGCACGACCTTGAAGAAGCCGCACCGTACAAACAAGACCCGGGTACCTTCACGCCCTGGGAAGACGTTCCCAGCGGCACCGATTTGCTGTTTTACGAAGGCTTGCACGGCGCGGTGGTGACGCCCGAGGTGAATATCGCCAAACACCCCGACTTGCTGATTGGCGTGGTGCCGGTCATCAACTTAGAGTGGATTCAAAAACTCTGGCGTGACAAATCCAAACGCGGTTATTCCACCGAAGCGGTGACTGACACGATTTTGCGTCGCATGCCGGATTACGTGAATTACATTTGCCCGCAGTTTGCACACACGCATGTGAATTTTCAGCGCGTGCCTTGTGTGGACACATCCAACCCTTTCATTGCGCGCGAGATACCGGCGCCTGATGAAAGCTTTGTCGTGATCCGCTTTGCCAATCCCAAAGGCATTGACTTTCCTTATTTGCTCAACATGATTCCAGACTCATTCATGTCGCGCGCCAACACCGTGGTGGTGCCCGGCGGCAAGATGGAATTAGCCATGCAACTGATCTTTACGCCGTTTGTCTGGCGCATGATGGAACGCAAGAAAAAGGCCTGAGGCCTGTCCTTTTAATCAATTTACCCGGAGATTTATTTATGGCTCTCGTTTCACTGCGCCAAGTACTGGACCACGCTGCCGAGCACGGTTACGGCGTACCCGCATTCAACGTCAACAACTTAGAGCAAGTCCAGGCCATCATGGAGGCTGCGCAAGAAACCCACAGCCCGGTGATTCTGCAAGCCTCTGCAGGTGCACGCAAATACGCGGGTGAAGCGTATCTGCGTCACCTGGTGTTGGCTGCCATCGAATCTCATCCGGACATACCCGTGGTCATGCACCAAGACCATGGTGTGTCGCCTGCCGTGTGCCAACAATCGATTCGTTCCGGTTTCTCCAGCGTGATGATGGACGGCTCGCTGATGCAGGACGGCAAGACACCGGCCAGCTACGACTACAACGTCGATGTCACCCGCCGTGTCTGCGAGATGGCGCATTCTGTGGGCGTGTCGGTCGAGGGCGAACTCGGTTGTTTGGGTTCATTGGAAACCGGTGAAGCCGGTGAGGAAGACGGCATAGGCGCAGTGGGCAAACTGACCCACGACATGCTGCTGACAGACCCGGTGCAGGCCAAAGATTTTGTCAAGCTCACCGGCGTTGACGCCTTGGCGATTGCCATCGGCACCAGCCACGGCGCTTACAAATTCACCCGCAAACCCACGGGCGACATTCTGGCCATGGAACAAATCGTGGCTATCCACCAATCGGTGCCGAACACGCACCTGGTGATGCACGGTTCGAGCAGCGTGCCGCAGGAATGGCTGGCCATCATTCGCGAGTTCGGCGGCGACATCAAAGAAACCTATGGCGTGCCGGTGGAAGAAATTCAGCGCGGCATTCGCTCGGGGGTGCGCAAAGTCAATATTGACACAGACATACGTCTGGCAATGACCGGCGCCATGCGCCAGGCGTTTGCGCAAGACAAAAGCGAATTCGATCCGCGCAAAGCCTTGATCGCTGCGCGCAAAGCCGCACGCGGTATTTGCAAAGCCCGTTTTGAAGCCTTCGGTTGCGCAGGTCATGCGCAAAACATCAAGCCGGTCAGTTTGGATGCCATGGCCAGCCGCTACAACTGACCCAATTTTTCAATAACCGCAACACCTTCTTCGCATATGTTGAACAAAACCACCCGCCCATTGACCGCCTTTCCTGACCACGGCGATATTTCTCAAAGCGACCCGCAGCTCTGGTCAGCGGTGCTGCAAGAGGCGCAGCGTCAGGAGCAACACATTGAGCTGATTGCATCTGAAAACTACACCAGCCCGGCTGTCATGCGGGTGCAAGGCTCCATTCTGACCAACAAATACGCTGAAGGTTACCCGGGCAAGCGTTACTACGGCGGATGTGAGTTTGTCGACATGGTCGAGCAACTGTGTATTGATCGACTCAAGCAACTCTACGGAGCGAATTTCGTCAATGTGCAAGCAAATTCCGGTTCGCAAGCCAACCAAGCTGTATTTCTGGCCTTGCTGCAACCAGGCGACACCATCATGGGCATGAGCTTGGCCGAAGGCGGTCATTTGACGCACGGCATGCATCTGAACATGAGCGGCAAATGGTTCAACGTGGTGAGCTATGGCTTGAACGCCGCAGAGGAAATCGATTACGACGCCATGGAACGCATGGCCCACACCCATAAGCCCAAACTCATCATTGCAGGCGCTTCTGCGTACGCACTCAAAATCGACTGGCAGCGGTTTGCTCAAGTGGCCAAGAGCATTGGCGCATACCTGATGGTTGACATGGCGCATTACTCGGGCTTGATCGCCGGCGGCGTCTATCCCAATCCAGTGCCCTATGCCGATGTGGTCACTTCAACCACCCACAAAAGTTTGCGCGGACCGCGCGGCGGCATCATCTTGACGAACAGCGAAGAGATGTCGAAAAAAATCAACAGCGCAGTCTTCCCGGGTATGCAGGGCGGTCCTTTGATGCATGTGATCGCAGGCAAGGCGACAGCGTTTCATGAAGCCCTGCAACCGGCATTCAAAAGCTACCAGCAACAGGTTTTACTGAACGCTGACACCTTGGCCAAAACCTTGGTCGAGCGTGGCTTTCGCATTGTCAGCGGCCGCACCGAAAGCCATGTCATGCTGGTTGATTTGCGTGCCAAAGGCATCACCGGCAAAGCTGCCGAACTGGCATTGGGTCAGGCACACATCACCTGCAATAAAAACGGCATTCCTAATGACCCGGAAAAACCCATGGTGACGAGTGGCATCCGCTTAGGCACACCGGCCATGACGACGCGTGGTTTTGGTCAAGAGCAAGCGCGCATGACAGCGCATTTGATTGCTGATGTGCTCGAAGCACCTGAAGACGCCGCGCACATATCCCATATCCGTTCCAAAGTCGCTCAATTGGTTGCCCCGTTTCCTGTGTATGGAGAAGCGGTTTTGCATCCTTGATTCACTTGGTTGGGGCGTCATTTTTTTGTTGTACCAAAACAGTTCCATATTGGTTTTTGACATTTAAAAGGAGTTCACATGGCTGGTCGTAATTTTTTGTTTGTACCCGGTCCCACCAACGTGCCAGAACGCATACAACGCGCCATGATGGTTTCAATGGAGGATCACCGTTCGCCCAATTTCCCTCATCTGACCCATGCCATCATGGCCGGTTTGAAGGATATTTTCCGCAGTAAAAATGGCACGCCTTTTATCTTCCCCTCGTCTGGCACAGGATGCTGGGAAGCTGCGTTGACCAATACCTTGTCGCCTGGCGACAAAGTGCTGGCAGCGCGTTTCGGACAGTTCAGTCATTTGTGGATTGATATGTGTCAGCGTCTCGGGCTTGATGTTCATATCGTCGACTGCGAATGGGGCACTGGCGTCCCCTTGCAGCAATTCGCAGACATTTTGAAAAACGATACCCAGCACAGCTTCAAAGCGGTGCTGGCTTGCCAAAACGAAACCGCAACCGGTGTGGCATCTGACATCGCCGGTGTGCGCGAAGCCTTGGACGATGCATCGCACCCCGCATTGCTGTTTGTCGATTGCGTCTCTTCTCTGGGATGTATTGATTTCCGGTTTGACGATTGGGGTGTTGACATGGCGGTCAGTGGCTCACAAAAAGGATTGATGCTGCCAGCCGGTCTGGGTATTTTGTGTGCCAGCACGAAAGCACTCGATATGCACAAAACCGCCACACTCAAGCGCGCTTATTTTGATTTGCAAGACATGTTGCAAAGCAATGCCACCGGTTACTTCCCCTACACACCGGCATTGCCGTTGATGTACGGCCTGATTGAATCCATGAAGATGATTCAAGAAGAAGGTTTGGACAATGTGTTTGCGCGCCACCACTTTTTGGCAGAAGGTGTGCGTGCAGCGGTGACGCAAGGCTGGCAACTCAAATTGTGTGCCGCTGAAGCCAAATGGCATTCAGACACAGTCACCGCAGTCATGCTGCCCACAGGTATTGCAGGCACCGAAGTCATTGCCCGCGCCTATCGCCGTTACAACCTGTCTTTGGGCGGCGGATTGTCCAAGGTCGCTGGCAAGTTGTTTCGCATCGGCCACTTGGGCGACATGAACGAAGTGCATTTGATGGCTGCGATCAACGGTGCCGAAATGGCTATGCTAGATTGCGGTGTGCCATTGCAACCTGGCAGTGGCGCAGCAGCAGCAGGTAACTACTGGCGTCAGCATACCGTTCCATCGGGATTAGGCGCCCCTGTGATCAGCAAGGATGAGCATGCAAAAAATCGTATTTCTGGACAGGCAATCGTTAAGGGCTGAGCTGCGGACGCCGTCGTTCGCGCACGAATGGACAGAGCATGTGCAAACCCGACCTGATCAAGTGGTCGAGCGTTTGCAACATGCGACCGTTGCCATCAGCAACAAAGTGCCGATTCGCCGTGACACACTGGCCCAGTTACCAAACCTCAAGCTGATTGCCATGGCCGCCACCGGCTATGACGTGATCGATGTGGATGCCTGTCGTGAACGCGGCGTCGCTGTGGCCAATATCCGCAATTACGCCGTGCATACCGTGCCCGAACACGCGTTTGCGCTGATATTCGCATTGCGGCGCAACCTGATCGCCTACCGTGACGATGTGCTGAACGGGCGCTGGCAAAAAGCAGAGCAATTCTGTTTCTTTGACCATCCGATACAGGACTTGCACGGCAGCACCTTGGGGATATTCGGCGAAGGCGTGCTCGGCCAGGCCACGGCGCAAATTGCGCGCGCTCTGGGCATGAATGTCTTGTTTGCCGACCATGCGCCGCCCAAAGCCCCGGGCGTGGATTTTGTCGACCCGGCCCGTGTGTTTGCCGAATCCGACATCATCAGCTTGCATTGCCCGCTCACGCCCGAGTCGCGGCATTTCATCGGTATGCCGCAGTTGCAGCAGATGAAGCGCAGCGCCTTGCTGATCAATACGTCGCGTGGTGGTCTGGTTGATGAACAAGCGCTGAAAACCGCGCTGGAAACCGGCGTGATTGCCGGCGCAGGCTTTGATGTGTTGACGCAAGAGCCGCCGGTCAACGGCAACCCTTTGCTGGACATACGCACACCGAATTTCATTCTCACGCCACATGTGGCTTGGGCTTCGCAACAGGCGATGCAGTTTCTGGCCGACCAGTTGATAGACAACATCGAAGCATTTGTCGCCAACAAACCGCAACATCTGGTGACATAAAGATAAAGCGATTAGCTCGGCAGTAGCTGCACAAACGGGCAGACCTAACAATTGTTAGCTTAGTCTGCGTCGGTTACTGGTTTTTTCTGCAAGGCCAAGGCGTACAAAGCATTGCGCGGTGCGCCGCTGATGTCTGCCGCCAGCTTCACGGCGGTTTTCACCGGCAGTTCTGCCAACAGCAAATCCAGCACGCGTTCTGCTTCGGCCATGCGGTCCAGTTGCTGAGGCAGTGCATGCAATACCAGCGCAAACTCGCCTTTGACACGTTGCGCCGACTCATTCAACCAAGAGCTAAACGCAGCGGCCGGCATGCTGGCAATCTCTTCAAACTGTTTGGTGAGTTCGCGCCCGACGGTCAAGGTTCTGTCGCCCAGGACCTGTAAGTCGCGGGCCACAGCTTCGATGCGGTGCGGCGCTTCCAAAAACACTTGGGCGCGCGGCTCAGCCGCCATCAATTGCACCCGGTGCTGGCGCTCCATGGCTTTGCTAGGCAGAAAGCCGATGAAGACAAAACCGTCATCCCCTGTGCAGCCGCTGGCGCTCATCAAGGTGGTGAGGCTGCTGGCGCCGGGTATGGGCATGACCCGCAAACCCGCCAGCTGTACCAGAGCCGCCAGCCGCGCCCCCGGGTCACTGATGCCCGGTGTGCCTGCATCACTTAAATAAACCACCCGCTGGCCTTGTTGCAGCCGCAGAATCACTTGTTCGGCAGCAGAGGCCTCGTTGTGCTGATGCACCGCCAGCCAGCTGCCGCCGGGTTTGTCCACACCGTATTGGCGCAACAGCGACTGGCTGTGCCGCGTGTCTTCGCAGGCCAGGGTGTCGGCGAGTTGCAGCACATGCAGTGCGCGCAGGCTGATGTCGGCCAGGTTGCCTATGGGCGTGGCCAATACATACAAACATCCGCCCGGATGCTCCTGGCCTTCGCAGGCCAGTTGAGACGCAGACAAGGCGGCTTCATAGCGGGAACTCAATGCAAACCTCTCAAAACAAAGCTCATTCGGTGTCAGGCAGACCGCGCAACAGCAAGCGCCAAGGCGATGAAGCCGAAGCGCAGGCCTTGGAGTTTTTACAAAACCGCGGACTGCAATTGCTGGTGCGCAATTACCGCACGCCGGGACGTGGCGGCGGCGAGATTGACCTGATTGTGCGCGACCCGCAGGGCACGGTGGTTTTTGTCGAAGTTCGCAGCCGCAGCAACGCGCGCCATGGCGGCGCACTGGCCAGCATTGGCCCGGTCAAACGCCGGCGCATTGTGTTCGCCGCCAAGGTGTATTTGAGCGGATGGCGACACTGGCCGGCTTGCCGGTTTGACGTGGTGGTGGTGCAAGCCGGAGAGTTGCAATGGATACAGGCCGCGTTCGATGCCTGAAGTCTTTCCCGAACATCACTTACATGTCACTCTGCAAAGGTATGATGAAGCCATGCTAGAGCAACACATTGAACAGCTGTTCATCGACAGCGCGGATTTGAAATACCAGTCGGCGCAGATTTTGAGCAAACCCATGGCCGAGGCGGTGCAGTTGATCATGGTCAGTGTCACCGGCGGCGGCAAAGTGCTGGCCTGCGGCAACGGCGGTTCGGCGGCGCTCACACAGATGTTTGCCGCCACCTTTGTAGGAGGCTTTGAGCGCGAGCGTCCTGAACTTGGCGCCATCGCTTTGAGTGCTGACAATGTGCTGCTGACCTCAGTGCAACAGGACAACGGCGTGGATCAGGTGTTTGCCAAACAAATACGCGCTCTTGGCCAACCTGGCGATGTGTTGCTGGTGGTGTCTGCCAGCGGCCAAGCCGGCAATTTGTTGCGTGCGATTGATGCAGCGCACGAGCGCGAGCTCAGTGTGGTGGCGTTGACCGGACAAGCCGGCGGCAAAATCCGCCAGCTGTTGCGCGAAACCGATGTGCATATTTGCGTGCCGCACGACAGAAAAGCCCGCATTCAAGAAGTTCATTTGCTGGTCTTGCACGGATTGTGCGATGGCGTGGACAATCAGTTATTAGGTGAACAGGAGAATACCGAATGAATACCAAATATATGAAGGCCACCGGTCTGGTGATGTTGATGTGCCTGGGCTTGAGCGCATGCGCTCCGGTCATGCTGGCCGGTTTTGCTGGCACCGCCATGGTGGCCAGCGACAGACGAACTTCCGGCGCACAACTGGAAGACGAAACCATTGAATTGCGCGGCTCTGCACGTATCCGTGACGCTTTGGGCGAAAGAGCCCATGTGAACATCAACAGCTATAACCGCCAGGTTTTGCTCAGCGGTGAAGTGGCCACTGAACGTGACAAGCAAATTGTCGAAGGCTTGCTGGAGAAGCTGGAAAACGTCAAAGCAGTGGTCAACGAACTCTCTATCATGCAGCCCGCATCGCTGAGTTCGCGTTCCAACGACCTTCTGTTGTCGGCCAAGGTAAAGGCCGCGCTGGTCGACAGCCGGGATTTGTTCGCCAATGCTTTCAAAGTGGTGACCGAACGTGGCACTGTGTATGTGATGGGTCGTGTCACCCAACGCGAAGCCACCAGCGCCACCAACGTCATCCGCAATGTGAATGGTGTGAATAAAGTGGTGAGATTGATTGAAATCATCAGCGAGGAAGAGTTACGCAATCTGTTGCCGCCACCGCCCGCAGATAAAGCCCAGAAATAAGCTGTTCTTTATCCATCAAAACCACGGCTGCGCGCCGTGGTTTTTTTATGCTCAACGCAAGCGTTTGATCAAGCTGGACGTATCCATGCGGTTGCCGCCCATGGCTTGCACATCCGCATAAAACTGATCCACCAACGCGGTCACCGGTACGCGCGCGCCGTTGCGTTTGGCCTCGTCCATGACCAGCCCTAAGTCTTTGCGCATCCAGTCCACGGCAAAGCCAAAATCGAATTTGTCGGCGACCATGGTTTTGCCGCGGTTGTCCATTTGCCAGCTTTGGGCCGCGCCCTTGCCTATGACTTCCAGCACCTGCTCCATGTTCAAACCGGCTTTCTGTCCGAAGGCCACACCTTCAGACAAGCCTTGCACCAGACCGGCAATGCAAATCTGGTTGACCATTTTGGTGAGTTGACCGGCACCGCTGTTGCCCATCAAGGTAAAGGCTTTAGAAAACGCCATGCCCACGGGCTTGGCGCGCTCGAAGCCGGCTGATTCGCCGCCGCACATGACGGTCAGCATGCCGTTGATGGCACCAGCCTCGCCGCCTGAGACCGGGGCGTCGACAAAATGCACGCCTTTGGCAATGGCCGCCGCAAACAACTCGCGAGCCACATCGGCGGATGCGGTGGTGTGGTCTACCAGCAAAGCGCCGCTTTTCGTGCCGGCCAGTGCGCCGTCGGCACCGAGCATGACAGCGCGTAAATCATGGTCGTTGCCGACGCAGCAAAACACCATGTCGGCGCCTTGCGCGGCTTCGCGTGGTGTGGCAGCACTGGCGTGACCGGGGAATTCGGCGCACCAGTCTTTGGCCTTGGCCGGGTTGCGGTTGTAAACAGTGACATGGTGACCGGCAAGCGCTAAGTGACCGGCCATGGGGTAGCCCATGACGCCCAGACCGATGAAAGCGACTTTGGTGGGCGTTGAGACTTCGTAGGTTTTGGGGTTGGTGCGGGGCATGGTTGATTTCCTGAGTGGTTTTTCTGATCTTAATGTGTCACAGGTGCCGGGCAGCCTCTTCAGCACTGATCAAGCCTGACTTCACCAGTTTCTCAAGGGACTGCGCCATGGTTTGCATACCAAACTGTGCGCCGGTTTGCAAAGTATTGGGCAATTGCGCGGTTTTGCTCTCTCGAATCAGGTTGCGCACCGCCGGTGTGGCGTACAACACCTCGTGCGCTGCCACGCGGCGCTGACCATCCTTATGCAAACACAAGCTTTGTGTAACAACGGCTAACAGCGACAAACTGAGCTGGCTGCGCACCAGCGCTTTTTCTTCGGCCGGAAACACATCCACCAAGCGCTCCACCGCTTGCGTGGCATAGCGTGTGTGCAAAGTGGCCAGCACCAGATGGCCGGTTTCGGCAGCGCTTAGCGCCAGGCGTATGGTGGCCAGGTCGCGCAACTCGCCGACCATGATGACGTCCGGGTCCTGGCGCAGCGCAGCGCGCAAAGCGGTATCAAAACTCTGGCTGTGACCGGGCACGGCGCGTTGTTGCACCAGACTGCGGCTGCTTTGGTGTTCGAACTCGATCGGGTCTTCCAGCGTGAGTATGTGCAAAGCTTGGGTGCAATTGATGTGGTGCAGCAGCGCGGCCAGGGTGGTGGACTTGCCCGAGCCGGTGGCGCCGGTGACCAGCAGCAAACCATGTGGTTGTTGGACCCATTGCGTCAGCGACGCTGGTGCACCTATGTCGGCCAAGGCCGGAATACTTGAGGGAATGGCGCGCCAGACCGACGACCAGCCGCGCTGCTGAGCGAACACATTGACACGAAAGCGGCCGAGGCCGGGCACTGAAACCGCTGTGTCGTGGTCTTGGTTGTGCGGGTTTGTGATGTTTGTATCCGTGAGCGCCGAGGATGAATGCGGCCAATCGGGCAGCGCTTCGGCAAGCAGCGTGTGCATGCTGTCTGAACTGACAGGCGCAGCGTCCAACGCTTGCAATTGACCGAGCCTGCGCACCATGGGCGGCAGACCTGCGCTTAAGTGCAGATCGGAGGCACCTAAGTGGCGGGTGTGAGAAAGCCATTCCAGCAGTTGAGCATGCATGCGGTTCTCAGTTGTTACAGTTGCACACATCATGAGCCAGATACAACAGCGTCACCAAGCCGTGTGTGAGCGCATCACACAAGCGGCGTTGCAAGCAGGCCGACCTGCGGCACAAGTGCAGTTGCTGGTGGTGTCCAAAACCTTTGCGGCTGAGCAAGTGCGCGAAGTGGCAGCTTTAGGGCAACGCGATTTTGGTGAAAACTATGTGCAAGAAGGCGTGGACAAAATCGCCGCGCTCAAAGACGTGCCCGGTTTGGTCTGGCATTGCATAGGTCCTTTGCAAAGCAACAAGACGCGACCGGTGGCCGAGCATTTCGATTGGGTGCATAGCGTCGATCGGTTGAAAATCGCGCAGCGCTTGAGCGAGCAACGACCGGCAGATTTACCGCCGCTGAATATTTGTTTGCAAGTGAACATTGACGGCGGCCCGACCAAGGCCGGTGTGTCACCAAGCGATGCGCTGGCGCTGGCGCAGGTTGTGTCTGAGTTGCCGAGATTGGTGCTGCGCGGCCTGATGACGATTCCTGATCCTGTGGATGATTTTGATGCACAAGCGGCGGTGCATGTGCAAGCCAAGCGCTTGTTTGATGACTTGCATGCTGCTCTCGCGTTGCCTCAGTTTGACACTTTGTCTATGGGCATGAGCGCTGACTTGGAAGCGGCGGTTAAGGCCGGTAGCACCATGGTGAGAGTGGGGACGGCGGTGTTTGGCTCTCGTTAAGTCGTCGTCATTTGGCCACACCTGTCTTGCCGAACGAAGTCAAGCCATCCCTGATAAGCCGACACGCTGTGCCCGTCCGCCGCTCACCGCAGCAAAGCTGCGACACAAAGCTGCGACGTTCGCTACACGGACAGGCACAGCATGACGGCTTGTTTGAATGCAGTATCTGGTGATGCAGATTCAGGCTAATTTGAGGTGTTTGACAAGTTGCCTGCATCACATCCAGCGCCGCACTTTTTGGCAGTAGGTGGCGTACTCCACGCCGTGCTGACCCAAGAGGTGCTGCTCTTCCAATCTCACCTGTAGTTGCATCAGCACCTCGCCGACGCAGGCCAGCGCCAGCGTCAGGCCGTTTGGGCTGTGAAAAAACAGGCCTAGCAAGGTAATGCGTAGGCTTAAAAATATCGGGTTGCGCGACAGACCAAACAGACCGCCTGTTACCAAGCCTGTGCGGTTTTTTTCATCAATGCCAATACGCCATGACAGCCCCATTTCTGCCTGTGCCACCAGCATCAGCGCCAAGGACAGACCCATCAACACCCATCCCAGCACGGTCCACGTGGGCGTTTGCAGCGCCGCAATCGTACCGAGCTCTTGTGTTGAAGCTGGCCAAGAGGCGCGCACCAGCACAAAAGTGGCGATGAGCATGATGGTCAGCTTGAAGGCGCGCCCCACATAGCCGTAGGCGTCATCGCCCTTACCCAACACCAAGGGATTGAGACCTGTTTTGCGGTACACCACCACCGATCGCCAGACAAAGGTCAAGCCAAAATAAAGCAGAAAAAAAGTCAAAAGTTCCATGGATGCTCTTAAATTTTGTCAATGCAGATGCGCAGTCTAGGCCGGATGAAGAAGCCCTATTCTTGACCTGTCAGCAGGGCGAACACTCGGCGCGGATGGCCGCTATGAAGAACGGCAAGTGGCTTTGGCTTTGCCTCAGTTTGACACTTTGTCTATGGGCATGAGTGCTGACTTGGAAGCGGCGGTGTTTGGGGGGAGTTGATTTATTGCAAATTGCTGGTTTTCGTCATCGCATTTATAAATATAGCCTGACAGGAATACCTCATATCACCGCGCAACAGTAAGTCACAAAAAACGTAACGCTCAGTGATACACAGGCCAGTACATCTCGCCCAACATGTCATTCTATGTTTTGCAGAGCAAATACTTTAAATCTAGAGTTACAATTTATAGGCCAATGGCCTACTTTGCATCATGCAATTTGAATGGGATGAAGCCAAAAGCCAGTCCTGCTTTCTGAGCAGGGGTTTTGACTTTGCTTATGGGGCCAAAGCATTCTTTGATTCGGGTCGTCTGATCCGAGCGGATCTGAGACATAGCTACGGCGAAGCAAGATTCAACTTGTATGGCCGTATTGAGTCAAGAGTTTTTGTTTTGGTTTACACACAAAGAGGTAATGCGACGCGCATTATTTCTGCCCGAAAAGCCAATAGCCGAGAAATCACACTGTATGAAAATAACACGCATCAAAATTGACCCCGCAACCGTGTCTCTTAAACGGATTGGACGGATCAACAAAGCCAAAGTGGATGCGACCACCGAAGCTCAAATTGCAGATCAAGCATCGCAAGATGATGCATTGGCCATGCAAGATGCGGCCAAATTTGCGCGGCGTGTGCGACGACGCCTTGGATTTAGCCAAGCCGAATTTGCAACACGCATTGATGTGTCATTGGAGACCATTCGCAACTGGGAGCAAGGCAAACGCAGTCCGACAGGTGCGGCCAAGGCTCTATTAAAAATCCTAGATAAAGCTCCGGAAGCGGCTCTGGCTGCTTTGCACTGAATCAAAACCTCGGCAACTCCGGGTGACTCAACTGCCCACCTCTCACCAGCATCTTGCCGTACTCGGCGCAGCGTTGCAGCGTCGGAATCACTTTGCCGGGGTTAAGCAAACCGCTGGGGTCGAACGCGCGTTTCACCCCGAACATTTGCTCGTTTTCAGCCGCTGAAAACTGCACGCACATGGAGTTGAGTTTTTCCACGCCCACACCGTGTTCGCCGGTGACGGTGCCGCCCATGGCCACACTGGTTTCCAAAATATCCGCGCCAAAGAGTTCGCAGCGGTGCAACTGGTCCGGGTCGTTTGCGTCAAACAAAATCAAAGGATGCAAATTGCCGTCGCCTGCATGAAACACATTGGCGCAGCGCAAACCATATTTTTTTTCCATCTCGGCAATCGCCAGCAGTATGTCGGCCAAACGTTTGCGCGGAATGGTCGAGTCCATGCACATATAGTCCGGGCTGATGCGGCCGCTGGCGGGAAATGCGTTTTTGCGGCCGCTCCAAAATTTCAATCGCTCGGCCTCGTCTTTGCTGACCGCAATAGCTGTCGCGCCGCAGCTTTGCAGCACCGCGCTCATGCGGCCGATTTCTTCTTCCACTTCTTCGGGCGTGCCGTCGCTTTCACACAGCAAAATCGCTGCGGCGTTCAAGTCGTAACCGGCGTGCACAAAGTCTTCCACCGCTGCGGTCATGGGCTTGTCCATCATCTCCAAACCCGCCGGAATAATGCCGGCCGCAATCACGGCAGCGACTGCGTCACCGGCTTTGCGCAAATCGTCAAAGCTGGCCATGATGCAACGCGCGAGTTGCGGTTTGGGCGTGAGCTTGACCGTCACTTCAAGTGTGATGGCCAGCATGCCTTCGGAGCCGACCACCAGCGGCAACAAATCCAGGCCGGGTGAGTCCAGTGCATCGCCACCGAATTCAATCCACTCGCCTTCAATCGTCAAGCCTTTGACCTTCATCACGTTGTGCAAAGTCAAACCGTATTTCAAACAATGCACGCCGCCGGAGTTTTCCGCCACGTTGCCGCCAATGCTGCAAGCGATTTGGCTAGACGGGTCGGGCGCGTAATACAAACCCAATGGCGCTGCAGCCTCACTGATGGCGAGATTGCGCACACCGCTTTGCACCACAGCGGTTCTGCTGTGCGCGTCCATTTTCAAAATGCGGTTGAACTTGGCGAGTGACAAGGTCACACCTTGGGCGTGCGGCATGGCGCCACCTGACAAGCCTGTGCCTGCACCGCGCGCGACCACCGGAACAGACAGCGCATGGCAGGTACGCAGCACGGCTTGCACTTGCTCGTAGGTTTCGGGCAGCGCGACGCACAAAGGGCGTTGGCGGTAAGCGGTCAAACCATCGCATTCATAAGGCGTGGTGTTTTCAGACGAAGACAACACGGCGTGTGCGGGCAGCACTTGACGCAATGCGTGTACCACTTGCGCACTGCGCGCCGCAAGAGTATTTGCAACGGTTTGCAAATGTTGAATATCGGGTGAGGTAATGGCGTTCATGTCGCTACTGTAAACCGTCAGGCCTTGCGTCTGAAAAAAGCAATGTATTTGCCCTGTATGGCCTGCGGCAAAAACAGGCTTTTGCGCAGCGCCGTGCATGTAAGAAAGAGGCATTCAAGCACGACATGCAGCCCTGCACGTCCATCAGCCGCAGTGTCAATTTATTCACGGCGAGTGACTTCCGCTAATTCAACAACTGTCGAGAAAACAGAAAAACCTCTGAATGCCTAGGTGTGCTTTTTCGCGTTTGATCGGATGAAAAGCAACCGAAAGTAAGACCTGCGCTATGGCACTCGTTTTGCCCATGAAGACCTATCAGTCAATCTCTGGAGGTCTTCATGTTCTGCGCTTTATTTGTACGCCAATGTATTCATTCATGCCAGCCGTTTTTTGCAATGTTTGCGCGGTTCAAACAGCGCGTCAAGGCGCTCACTTACACCTTTGGCGCACACGCTTTGCTGCGTTGCGCAGGCGTGTTGTGCTTGTTGCTAGGCGTCGTGTCTCAGACGCATGCCATCAACATACTGCGGGTGGACAGCGATGTGTTCATCAGCGGAGACATTGTTGCCAATGACGATGTGAAATTGCGCGCCGAGTTTGATGCCGCGCCGGTCAAGCGATTGATACTGGTGAACTCACGCGGCGGGCATTTGAACGCCAGCATGAACATCGCGCGTTGGTTGACCACGCGCGGCGTCACCACGCTGGTCGCCGGGCCTTGTTTATCGGCGTGTTCCATCATTTTCATGGCCGGGCAACAGCGCCAATACGCCACCGGTTACGAGCCACGCTTGACAGTGGTCGGCATACACGGCCCCAGCATGCCTTTGACCGGTCAACTGTTGCCGGCTCATGCGACCGAGATGCTGGCGTTTTACAAGGAACGTATGGGCGAAAAATACGATGCCGGCTTGTTGCGAGTGGCGCTGTTTGAGATGAAAGACGCCAGCGGTTTTGTGCTGATTCGCGAAATCAGCCGTAACAGTCCGCGCGACCGCATCACTTTGCATTGCCCGACATCAAGCACACCGCGCTGGCGCTGCACCGAATACCCGCAGCTCGACGCTTACACCCTCGGGCTGGTGACTTCGGTGGAAACCGTGGCGCTGGACTTGCCCGAGGAGATGCGCCCTAGAATGCCTTAAAGACCGCGGCACCGCCCGGGGCATGCTGACTGTTTAAGGAGACACAAGCCATGGGCGCTGCCGACATTCACCTGGACAACCTCTGGTTGCCGTTCACCCCGAACAAAGATTTTCACCAGTCGCCCCGGGTGTTTACCGGCGCCGACGGCATGTACTTCAGCACAGCAGACGGCCGCAAAGTATTGGACGGCGTCTCCAGCCTGTGGTGTGTGGGCGCTGGTCACAACCGGCGTGAAATCAACGACGCGATTTACAAGCAGTTGCAAACGCTGGATTACTCCACCGCGTTTCAGTTCGGCAATGACCGCGCATTCGAAGCCGCGCACATGCTGGCGCAACTCGCGCCCGGCGATTTGAACAAAGTGTTCTTCTGCACCTCGGGTTCGGAAGCAGCGGACACCTCATTGAAAATTGCCTTGGCTTACCACCGTGCGCGCGGCCAGGGCCAGCGCAGCGTGTTCATAGGGCGCGAACGCGGTTACCACGGCGTCGGTTTCGGCGGCATGAGCGTGGGCGGCATAGGCGGTAACCGCAAGGTGTTCGGCCCGTCCATGCTGCCGCATGTCGACCATTTGCGCTTCATCCACGACCCGGTCAACCATGCGTATATCCATGGCGAGCAACCGGTGTTTGCCGAGGACTGGTTGCTTGAGCTGGAGCAACGCATACTGCCGCTGCACGACCCCAGCAATGTGGCAGCCATCATTGTTGAGCCGGTGGCAGGCAGCGCGGGCTGGTACATACCGCCCAAAGGTTATTTGCAGCGCTTGCGCGAGATTTGCGACAAGCACGGCATTTTGTTGATTTTTGATGAAGTCATCACCGGCTTCGGCCGCATGGGTGCGCCGTTTGCCGCCGACTTTTTCGGTGTCGTGCCTGACATGCTGAACTTTGCCAAATGCGTGACCAACGGCGTGGTACCCATGGGCGGGGTGGTGTGTCGCGACGGCATTCACGAGGCCATCATGTCGGTGCCTACGCCTGCCCACGTGATCGAGTTCTCCCACGGCTACACCTACTCGGGTCACCCGGTGGCGTGCGCGGCGGCGGTGGCCACCATGAAGCTGTTGGCCGATGAAAAATTGTTTGAACGCGCAGCCGGCATGGCACCGCACTTGGGCAACGCAGTTCACACCGCCATCAAAGGTTTGCCGAATGTGATAGGCATACGCTCGCTGGGCCTGGCTGCAGCGGTGGAACTTAGCCCTTCAGACAAGGGCGTGGGCGCGCGCGGTTACGCTGTGTTCCAGGACTGTTTGAAGCACGGCGTGCTGGTGCGCAGCGCCGGCGATAACCTGGTGCTGGCCCCGGCCTATGTGGTGGAAAAGCCTCAGATAGAGCAGATGGTCGATGTGCTGGCGCAGGCGATCAAGCGGCAAGCCTGAGGCAGATTAATTTCACGGCACCTGCACCTTGCTCAGGTTTTGCTCCAGCACATCGCCATTGCTTTGCGCAATGCGTACCTTGACCGGCAAATACCCGTAAGCGGGCGACAGCCACACATCCGCTGTCTGGTCGTAGCTGCCCTTGAACACCCGGCTCAATTTCCAGGCACTCACCGCGCCTATGGGCAATTGCACGGTCTCTTGCTTGTCGACTTGGAAGGTCCAAATATCTGCGCTTTTGGCGGCCACCACTTGAAAGCTGATTTGCTGTCCGCTGTGGCGTAACTCGGGCGAGCCCGCCAGCAGCGCCGGTAATTGCGCAAACATGCTCAGCCGGTCTTGTGCTGCGGGTAACAAAGGCTGCGGGTTGCTGCTGGCGCTGAAAATCAACTGGCCTTTGTCGCGGTCGAAATGCGCGGCCACTTCCTGCTTGAATTTGTCGCCGAAGCGCTTGGGTTGCAGGCCTTGCGCGCTCAGTTGGCCGACGCTGGTTTGGCTTTTGCTGCCCAGCAGGAAATGGCGTATCTCCATGCGCATCTCGTAGTTTTTGCCGTCATGCCGCCACAGCATGTCCCCGTCGGCGTGAAAACGTATGCCTTTGCTTTCGCCAATCACGTCATAAATGAATTTGGTGGACGCGGGCCAGACAAAGCGCGCCTGCGGCAACCATGGCGGCGTTTCGTCTGCCACGGTGTTGGCAGTGGTTTCTTTGGCCGCGGTGTTGTCGGTCTTGGGGCTGCTTGGCGGTGTGGCCGCCGCTTCAGCAGCAGGCGGGGCTGTGGTTGGCGCAGGTGAAGGTGCGGGTGCGGTGCAGGTGCAGGTGCAGGTGAGGGTGCGGGTGCGGGTGAGGCAGGCAGCGTAGGGGGCGTTGCGGCGGCCGTCGGCGCAGGCTCAGCTTGGGGTGGGGCAGGTGGCGCAGTCGGAGGCGGTGCAGGGGGTGGAAGGGCAGGCGGGGGAGGCGCTGGCGGGGGTGGCGGTGCCGCAGCCACAGCAGGCGGCGCTTCGGGTTCGGGCAAAACAGGCGCAGCAGTTTCGGGTGGTGTTTGTTCTGGCGGGTCTTGCTTTTTCCCGGCTTGTTCGATGGCCGCCTGTATATCTTCTTCAGGCATATTCACCGCATGCAGTCCTTGTACCGGCGCTGCTGTTTGAACAGATGGAGGGTTGGCTGCGGTCGTTGGTGCAGCGGCGGCAGTTGTTGGCGGGGCAGACTCAGCAACCACCTCACCGGGCGCGCTGCCTGCTGTCAATTGCAATGGCGCGGACTGACCCGGTAGCAGGTGGGTCGGCCACAGCGTTGCTATGGAATGCAAACCGGCCAGGTGCAGCCACACAACCAGCAGCAGCAACAGAGCGGGTGCCAGCCTTTGCTTCAGAGGCGATGGATAGAATGGCTGCATGAAATTAGCGACATACAAAGATGGTTCACGCGACGGGCAACTGGTGGTGGTGTCACGCGATTTGACAAGCGCCCATTATGCGAGCGGTATCGCTTCCCGGCTGCAACAGGTGTTGGATGACTGGAACTTCATTTCCCCGCAACTGCAAGACCTTTACCAAACCTTAAACCAAGGCAAGGCCAGACACGCTTTTGCTTTTGACCCCAAGATGTGCATGGCACCGTTGCCGCGCGCCTACCAATGGGCCGACGGCTCGGCCTACATGAACCATGTGGAGTTGGTACGTGCTTCGCGCAACAGCGAGGTGCCATCGAATTATTACGACGACCCGCTGATGTACCAGGGCGGCAGCGATGATTTCATCGGCGCGTGCGACGACATCATCGCGGTCAGCACCGAGCACGGCATCGACTTTGAGGCCGAGGTCACGGTCATCACCGGCGACGTGCCCATGCAAGCTACGCCAGACGAAGCGCTGGAAGGCATACGCTTGGTGATGCTGGCCAACGATGTGTCATTGCGCCGGCTCATTCCCGGCGAATTGGCCAAGAACTTCGGCTTTTTACAAGGCAAACCGGCCACCGCGTTCAGCCCGGTGGCGGTCACCTTGGACGAACTCGGCAGCGCCTGGGAGCATGGGCGTTTGCACTTGAGCATGCGGGTGGACTGGAACGGCAAGCGCGTCGGCATGTGCGATGCCGGTCCCGAGATGACGTTTCATTTCGGCCAGCTCATTTCTCACCTGGCTAAAACGCGCAATGTGCGCGCCGGCAGCATCATAGGCAGCGGCACCGTCAGCAACAAAGCGATTGAAACCGATGGCCGCAAAGACTGGCCCAAAGGCTATAGCTGTATCGCTGAGAAACGCGCCATCGAAACCATACTCGACGGCAAAGCGACCACCGATTTCATGCAGTTCGGCGACACCGTGCGCATAGAAATGAAAGACAAAGACGGCCACAGCGTGTTTGGCGCGATCGACCAGAAAGTCGCGCCTTTGCGCGCCTGACCCGCTTGTTCACTCGGCTTTCACGCCCGCTTATGTCGGGTGCTTGAAAGCTGAGTTTGCAGGTGTAAGCCTTAGCGGCCGGGCCAGGCGACTTAAATCTTCAAACGTGACCGGGGTCGGCCGCCAACTGGTCAAACTTTTTGAAATACTGACGCGCCATGGCAATCAGTTGCGCGTCGCTGGGGTGGTCGCTGGCCACGTTATCGACGATGGCGTGTGCAGCGCCTTTGGCATGCAGTTCGCACCAATGCTTGAACTCGGTACGCGCCGAGCCCGGGCCGGTCAATAACACCTCGTGCGTGCCATGCAATTGGTCGCTGACTTCTTTGAAAAACGAAGCCGCGTCCACATGCTTGCCTTGGTGACTGTGGTGGCTGCGCGAATGTATGCGCTGCGCTTGCACATGCTCGCGGTCAAACATCAGCACATGGGCTTCCTTGTGGTCTATCCAGACGATGGCGTGAAAAGTGGACATGGGCAGTGTTCTCAGTGTGTGGCGTGGGCAGATTCAAACTTGGTTTGGCAAGCCATGCAGCGCGTGGCTTGCGGCGCGGCCAGCAAGCGTTCGCGCGATTGCATGGTGCCGCACTCCACACACAAGCCGTACACGCCTTGGGTGATGCGCTTGAGCGCCTCTTCAATCGATTGCAACTGCGCGGTCTCGTTTTCGTTGATGGCAAATTCAATGTCGCGTTCGCTGTTGATTTGGCCTTCATCGTCCTGGGTATGGTCGAAATGCGCAAACGCCACTTCGGCGCGGCTGGCTTTGCCTTCGCGTTGCTGCTCAATTCGCAGCAGCAGGCTTTCGCGCATTTTCATCAGGGCTTGCAAATAAGGCTGCAACTTGGTTTGTGTCATGGTGTGTGTTCAAGAAGTCAACAGGGCTTGATCTTGCGACCTGCTGACAAAAGCGACCTTGATCTTTGTCAACAAAGCCGGCATCACTGGTAGCCAAGGCACAATCTCTTGCATTTAACAGTGACAATCCAAAACCATGAAACCGATTGACTACAGCATTTACGAGACATTGAACATCAGCCGCCGCGGCCCGCACGACAGCGTGCTTGATATTCAAATGAAAGCGGCCAACGGCAAACTGCCGACCGCCGGTCACCAGGGCCATGCCGATTTGTGCGAGATCTGGCGCGACATAGGCCGCGACGACAGCGTGCGCTGCGCTGTGCTGCGCGGTGAAGGGCAGGGGTTTTCCGGCGGCGGCGATTTGCAACTGGTCAGCGACATGGCGCAGGATTTCGAGGTTCGCACCCGCGTCTGGAAAGAGGCGCGCGACCTGGTCTACAACATCATCAATTGCGACAAGCCGGTGGTCAGCGCCATGCACGGCCCGGCGGTCGGTGCCGGTCTGGTGGCCGGTTTGCTGGCCGATATTTCAATCGCCGCCAAAAGCGCCAAGATCGTCGACGGTCACACGCGATTGGGTGTGGCCGCCGGTGACCATGCGGCCATCATCTGGCCTTTGCTGTGCGGCATGGCCAAAGCCAAATACTATTTGATGCTGTGCGAACCGGTCAGCGGCGAAGAGGCCGAGCGCATAGGACTGGTGTCGCTGTGTGTGGATGACGACAAGCTGCTGGACAAAGCGTATGAGGTGGCCGACAAACTCGCCAGCGGCAGTCAAACCGCGATTCGCTGGACCAAGTATTCGCTGAACAACTGGTTGCGCCAGGCCGGGCCTTCGTTTGACACTTCGCTGGCGCTGGAGTTCATGGGCTTTGGCGGCCCGGATGTGCGCGAAGGCGTGGCCTCTCTCAAAGAAAAACGCCGGCCCAAGTTTGACTGAGACTGGCCCACGTTTTGAGCAGTGAAGAAAGCTTGGTCTGGCGGTTTTTCAATGCTGCAGTCATCACTGCTTATGAACCCGGTTTACCAACAGTTTTTTCTGGCATGCGTAACAAGGGCGTGACCAGCGTTTCCAGCAGCTCTGTATTGACCTCAGGATCGCCTTCATGACCGTTTTTGCGCAGCACGCCTTGGCGGTCGATCACAAAAGTCGACGGCAGCCTCGAGATGCGGCCAAAGCCGGTGACCTTGGCCTGGCTTTGGTGTGCGGTGAAAAAGCTGAAACCCTGCGCCATTTTTTTGACCGTGGGCAGGTATTTGACCGAGTCTATGCTGATGGCAATCACTTGCAAACCTTTGGCCTGGTGTTTGCGGTAATACGCCTCGATGCTTGGCATTTCCGCTTGACACGGTGTGCACCAGGAGGCCCAGAAATTGACGATGATGACTTTGCCTTTGTGTTCGGACAAGCGGAACACGCGGCCTTGTTTGAGGTCTGTGGCTTCAAAGTCGGGCACGGGCCGCCCGAGCGCCAGGGTTTGCGCCGACAGACCAAAGCAGGCCAGGGCTGCCGCAGCCGATATGACAAGAGAAAAGTAAAAACGCAGCATGCACCCAGTGTAGGCGCGTCTGCAAACAGTTGCTGGAACTTCTATGCGCAAAACCTGCGCGCGCCTATGTCATGTGCGACAAACCAAAGCCTGTATCCCGACCTGTCCTATAGTGCAGGTCGGCGTCAACGCGCCGGCCTCTTTGTCCAACACTTGTCATGAACCGCCGCACCCTCATAATTCTCATCAGCGTTGTTTGCCTGCACGTGCTGGCGCTGTGGGCTTTACACACAGGTTTGTTGCAACGCATGGCACAGGTGGTGGTGCCGGTCATGTTGCTGAGTCAGACCGAGCCGCCCCCGCCGCCGCCCCCTCCACCGCCGCCTGAGAAACAACCGCCGCCTGAGAAACAACCGCCGCCCAAGCCTGAGCCCAAACTTGAACCGAAACCGGAACCCAAGCCGGAACCTAAGCCCGAGCCCAAACCCGAGCCCAAACCCGAGCCCAAACCCGAGCCCAAACCTGAGCCCAAACCTGAGCCTAAGCCAGAACCCAAGCCAGAACCCAAGCCCGAGCCTAAGCCGGAACCTAAGCCAGAGCCCAAGCCAGAACCCAAGCCGGAGCCTAAACCTGAGC
This sequence comes from Bordetella parapertussis, assembly GCA_945901125.1. GTDB lineage: Bacteria > Pseudomonadota > Gammaproteobacteria > Burkholderiales > Burkholderiaceae_C > Limnohabitans. The sequence goes on along the minus strand of CAMDKD010000008.1, from coordinate 47,406 downwards.
CTAAGCCTGAGCCTAAGCCGGAACCTAAGCCCGAGCCCAAGCCCGAGCCCAAGCCCGAGCCCAGGCCGGAACCGCTCAAAGCGCCACCACCACCTCCTCCTGTGGTGCATGAGCCGCCGCCGTCAACACCAGCCGCACCCGCAACCGCCAGCGTGGTGCCTGCACCGCCACCCAAACCTGCACCACCAGCTCCAGCGGCACCCGTAGCCCCGCCGCCCGCGCCGGCGGCCCCGCCCGCCCCACCGCCTGCGCCCAAAGTGGAAATGCCATCTTCCAAAGCCGAGCATTTGCACAATCCTGCCCCTGACTATCCGCGCATGAGCGTGAAATTAGGCGAGCAAGGCCAGGTCATTGTGCGTGTCTTCATAGGCGCGGACGGCGTGCCGCAAAAAGTCGAACTGCAAACCAGCAGCGGCTTTGAGCGGCTGGACAAGGCAGGCATGGAGGCGGCCATGCGTTGGCGTTATGTGCCGGGCAAACGCGGCGGCGTTGCCGAGGCGATGTGGTTTTTGCAACCGATTACATTCAAACTGAAAAAAGAGTGAACATGAACAACGAATTCGGACTGGTTAATTTATGGGTCGCAGGCGACGGCGTCACGCGTTTTGTCGCGCTGTTGTTGCTGGCCATGTCGCTGGCTTCCTGGGTGGTTATTCTGACCAAGACCCTGGGGCTGCTGGCTGCACGCAAGCAGGCTTTGCGCGTGGATGCGTTCTGGCGCAGCACAGACGTGGCCGGTGGTGTCAAAGCTCTGGGCGACGAAGCCTTCAACCCGTTTCGTTCACTCGCCCAAAGCGGTCAGCAAGCGCTGGCGCATTTGAAAACCGATGCCGCCAAGCCTGAGTTGTCCAAGCAACTCGACACCAGCGACTGGGTCACACGCGGTTTGCAAAACGCCATTGATGATGCGACCGCGCAATTGCAATCCGGGCTGGCGGTGTTGGCATCGGTGGGCTCCACCGCGCCGTTTGTTGGTTTGTTCGGCACGGTCTGGGGCATTTACCACGCGCTGATGCAAATCGGTATGGCTGGTCAGGCAACGATTGACAAAGTGGCCGGTCCCATCGGGGAAGCATTGATCATGACGGCGCTGGGTCTGGCCGTGGCGATTCCTGCGGTGTTGGGCTATAACGCCTTGGTGCGTGGCAATAAATTCATCATCGGACGTTTGAACCGTTTTGCCCACGACTTGCATGTGTTGTTCATGACTGGCCACCGGGTCAAGGCCAAGGAGTAAGTCATGGCTTTCGGCACTCAGGACGACACCGACGAGGTGATGAACGAAATCAATATGACGCCGCTGGTCGACGTCATGCTGGTGCTGCTGATCATTTTCATGATCACCATCCCGGTGATGAAGCATTCGGTCAACATAGAACTGCCGCGCGCCAGCAACCAGCCGCAAGAGGCCAAGCCGCAAACCAACCGTTTGTCGGTGGACGCGCAAGGACAGTATTTTTGGAACGACGCAGCCGTGGCCGATGACGCGCAACTGTTGCAATTGCTGGCGCAGGCAGCGGCTGTCAAACCGCAACCGCCTTTGCATATCCGGGGTGACCGCGCCGTGCGTTACGAGCGCGTGGCCCAGGCCATGGCCGCAGCGCAACGCGCAGGCATCACGCAAATCGGTTTCATCACCGACCGCAACACACCTTAAAGGAGATACAGATGTACAAAATATTCACAGCCCTTGTCTTGAGCTTGGCCGCTTGCTCAGCCATGGCCCAAGTGGAGATCACCGACGCCTGGGTGCGCGCCACCGTGCAAGGCCAAAAAGCCACCGGTGCCTTCATGAGCCTGACCGCCAAAAAAGCCACGCGTTTGGTCGGCATCAAAACCGACGCTGCAGCAGTGGCTGAAGTGCATGAAATGAGCATGGACAAAGACGTGATGCGTATGCGGCCTATTCCCGCGCTGGACTTGCCGGCCGGTAAAACCGTCACGCTCAAGCCCGGCGGATACCATGTGATGCTGATGAATTTGAAAGAGCCTTTGCCGCTCGACAGCCATGTGCAACTGACCTTGCTGTTTGAAGACGCAGCCGGTGTGAAGTCGCAGCAGGAACTGCATTTGATGACCACCGCCAAAGCCCCCGGCGCTGATGACAAGCCCGCTGGCGCGCACCATAAACACTGACCTATAAGGCAAGCCATGGCTGACACTCCCGGTTTTAACTTTGATGCATTTTTGCCCGGCTTTGATTTTTTAAAGCAATTCGCCCAGGCCAACCCGGCGGCCACCATGCCGTCTGCCGCGCAATGGGTGACGCCCACCCTGGACCCGGCTGAGTTGGACAAGCGCATACAGGAATTGAAGTCGGTGCAGTTCTGGTTGGACCAGAACGCCAAGGCCTTGAGTGCCACCATACAAGCGCTGGAAGTGCAGCGCATGACTTTGTCTACTTTGCAAAGCATGAATGTCGGCATGGCTGATGTGGCGGCGGCTATGAGTGGTAAAGCTGCCGGCAAAAGCGCTGCACCTGACAAAGACAAGTCGACCGCGCCTGCCGTCGACCCCATGCAATGGTGGGGTGCCATCGGCCAGCAGTTTCAAACCATTGCATCGCAAGCCGTCGAAGACATGCAAAAACACGCGGGCGCTTTCAATGCGTCTGCTGCGTCTGCGCCAAGCGCCAAGCCCGCAAAGAAAACCGCTGCCCCTGCACGCAAACCGGCGGCCAAAAAAACCAGCCGCAGTGCAAGCGCTGCGCCGCGCAAAAAAGCAGGCTGATGAAACTGTTTCCCTGCGGCCATGCCACACACCCGCATTGGCAGATGGCGGCAGACATGGTGCTGGCGCAATTGCGCGCCTGCATGAAGCAAGACATGTATGCGGCCAGGCCAGGCCTGGGATTGATTTACATCACCGATCACCTGGCGCGTTATGCGCAGGACTTGTTAGACCATCTGGCCGAGGAATTGCCCGGCGTCAAGCACTGGAGCGGCACTGTAGGCGTTGGCATCTCTTCCAATAACGTCGAGTATTTCGACGAGCCTGCGCTGGCCGTGATGCTGTGCGACATCGCCGAACAGGATTACCGGGTGTTCAGCGGCGCCTCGCCGCTGGGACAGGCCCGGGCGAGCGGTTTTGTGGCGCATACCGCGCTGGTGCATGCAGACGGCCATACGCCTGAGTTGAGTGATTTGATTGAAGAACTGGCCGGCAGCACGCAAAGCGGTTTTGTCTTCGGCGGCTTGAGCTCGAGCCGGGCAGAAAACGTGCAGTTTGCGCGCGACAGCGGCCCGGCTTTACCCGTTTCGGGCCGGGGTCACGGTGTCTACCAAGGCGGCTTGAGCGGCGTGGCTTTCAGTGCGGCGGTGGCCATGCACACGCGCGTCACCCAAGGTTGCTCGCCCATAGGCGAGGTGCGTGAAATCACGCAAGTGCGTGACCACGTGGTCATGAGCCTGGACAACTCACCTGCTTTGTACGCCTTGATGCAGGATTTGCACGTGCCCATAGACAACCCGCGCTCAGCCGTTGATCAAGTGCGTGAAACCCTGGCCGGTTTGGCCATGCCCGGTCAGCCGGTGCTGCGTTTGACCGGCGGCTTGGACGACGCCGTCATGGTGCGTCACATCATCGGGCTGGACCCGGTGCGCCACGGCGTGGCGATTGCCCACCATGTGCAAGCCGGCATGCATGTGGCGTTTTGCAAGCGGGATGCCGCTTCGGCCAAAGCCGATTTGCTGCGCATAGCCACCGAAATTCGCGAGAGTCTTGAACCCGAAGACCAAAGCGCTGAAGTGGCAGCCATGCTGGCTGACACGCCGCTGAGCCAGCCGCACCCTGCGCGTCGCATAGCAGGCGCGATTTACGTCAGTTGCACCGGCAGAGGCGGGCCGCATTTCGGCGCGCCGCATGCGGAATTGCAAATCATTCGCCGGGCTTTGGGCGATGTGCCGCTGGTCGGGTTTTTTGCCGCCGGTGAAATCGCTTACCGTCAGGTCTACGGCTATACCGGTGTCTTGACGGTATTTACCACCCAGTGAAAATTTTGCTCATGATTGCTTTTTTGCTTGCGCTGTCTGTCTGGTTGGCCTGGACCCCGGACAAAACCGAACAGGTATTGCTGCAAAGCTATAGCCGCCCCGGCACGGCGCGGCTCATGGTGCAGCAGCAACCGGTGTTTGTGCAAGACAGCGGCCCGCGCGATGCACCTGTCATCTTGTTGCTGCACGGCTTTGGCGCGAGTTTGCAAGCCTGGGACGATTGGGCGCCTGCGCTGGAAAAAAACCTGCGGGTGCTGCGCATAGACATTCCCGGCTTCGGACTGAGCGGCCCGGCGGTGAATCAGGATTACTCGGACGCGGCAGATGTGGCCCGCGTCATCGCGGTAATGGACCAACTCGGGGTGCAGCAAGTCATCGTTGCCGGGCATTCCATGGGCGGGCGCATCGCCTGGAATCTGGCCGCGGCGCATCCTGAGAGAGTCAGCAAGCTGGTATTGCTTTCCCCCGATGGCTTCCCCGATCCGAATGCCAAAAGCGACAAGACCTACGAGGTGCCGGCGTTGCTGGGCTTGCTGCCGTACAGCCTGCCCAAGTGGGCGCTGAGGATGGGCGGCGTGGCACCGGCGTTTGCCGACGACAGCCAATTGACGCCGCAGATGATGCAGCGTTACCACGACATGATGCTGGCCCCCGGTGTGCGCACCGCCTTGCTCGAGCGCATGCGCCAGACCCGCAACAGCGACCCGGTTGTGCGTTTGCAATCCATCAAAGCCCCGACTTTGCTGATATGGGGCGAGAAAGACGCATTCATCCCGCTCAGTAATGCGCAGGATTACTTGAAGGCCATGCCGCAGGCCAAACTGGTGACGCTGCCCGGCATCGGCCATGTGCTGCACGAGGAAGCGCCACAGGCCTCGGTGCAAGCGGTGTTGGATTTTCTGAGCGCGCCTTGACGCGCGCGGCGCTCAATGCACAGTTATTAGCTGCATTAAGTATCTTTTTAAATCATAAAAAGCATTTTTATTAAATATTTTTAAGTAATATCCTGAAATGAACCGTGGTGCCTCGCGGTTTGCCATCTTCAGGAGTTGCTTATGTTTAATTGGGTCAAAAAGCCAGATGTGGCGGTCAATGTCATTGCACGCAAACTCACCGCACCGCGCTCGGTGCCTTGGTTGATAGCAGCTGGCTTGGGTTTGCAAAGTCTGTCGCTGTCGGCGCAAGAGTTGGAGGCACCGTCTGCCGTGCGCGACACGTTCAGCATCAGCAGCGCTTATTTAGCCAATGATTACGCCAACAACATCGATTACGCGCAGTTTGCAATGGACGTGGAAACTGCTTCCGGCCGGCTGGCTTTGTACGGCTACAACAAATACGCTGATGTACTGAACGGCCCGGTGTCCCGGGTGCTTTACATAATCGGATCCACCGCGCTGATGGACATCAATGGCATTTCCATCTCTTACCATGAGTGGGGCCATGCAAGCCGGGCCGCGGCCATGGGGTCCAGAGCACAACTCTACAACTGCATAGATTCAACTGATTGCAAAGCGCCGCGGGACTTCTTTGGTTATGCCGCATCCCAAGTATTTAACTCCAGATGCGGTGCCACACAAAGACTGGACGGGTTGACGGCGAACAGCAGTTCAGGTCGCGCCACGGACGTCATCTTCACGGGTGCCGGCGTCAACAATTCATCACTGACGGCTGACAGACAAGGTGAAAAACATTTTTTACGCGGCTCAGACAATGTCTTCAGTTTGTTATTTTCCTCGGCCAATCAGTCGATATCAGGCTATGGTCTTGGGGGTGACATAAGGGATGTGGCCAGTACATACAGAAGCACAGGCGTTGACGCCAGCATCACTGCTTCTGACCTGAGGGATATCAATCAAATCAGTTTCTTAAGCGGTTCGGTGGCCAATCTTTTCATGGGTATCTACGACTATGGCAAAACCGGCAACACCCAAGTCAAGCCTTGGACAGTCGGCGGTTTTTTGGTGCCCAACCAGTTCAACTACCTTAGCTCGCGCGGTATCACGCGTAAATGGGTCAGCGGCTACGAATGGGACGAAACCACCAAAATCCTGGGCTCTTACGAATACGTGGTGCGCGGCGACAGTTTTGCCGAACCGGGCGTAGGTGTTTACAAAAACTTCGGCGGCTGGGACGCTTTGGTCAAAGTCAGCGGCAAAACCATGGCCTGGGCCAACCTGGAAACCGCGTTCAGCAAGCGCTTGGACAAAAACTGGAAGCTGACCGCCACGGCTTATGTGTGGGATTCACGCTCGCTGCTGGGCGAGCGCAACAGCTTAAAGCTCAAGGACAACAAAACCAGCCAGGCCAGCATAGGCGTGGCGTATGAGTATTGAAATCTTCCGGAGCCGCACATGGACAACAAAGCCGGAACTCTGATCAATGTTCGCCAGTCAAAACCAAGCGGGCGCGCCCGCCTGAGCACCTGTGTTTTATTGTCAATGGCAGGACTGCAAAGCTTGTCGCTGGCCGCACAAGAATTGGATACACCGCGTGCAGTTCGCGATTCATTCAGCATCAGCAGCGGCTACTTTTCAAATAACTACGCCAACAACATCGATTACGCGCAGTTTGAAATGGATGTGAGAAGTGCAACAAGCCGACTCGCTTTGTATGGCTATGACAAATATGCAGACCGTTTGAATGGTACTTTTTCGCGCTTAGCGTACCTGGCTGGGTCTGGTTTTTTGACCGAATTGACAGGTATAGATGTCACTTACCACGAGTGGGGCCATGCCAGCAGAACAGTCGCCTTGGGTGGCACGGCGACCATGTCTAGTTGTATGCCTTTTGGCGGTAAATGGTGTCCTGCGCCCAGAGACTTTTTCGAGTATGCCGGGTCACAGGTATTCAATTTCAGCGGGGGCGCGGTGCAACCTGCGGGCAATTACAACCAAGCCAATGCCAACTCAGGCAAAGCCACTTACAACATTATCTCGGGGGGAGGTGTAAATAATGCAATGCTGGTGGCAGACAAATCCAATGAACGTCATTTTCTGAGTGGCTCTGGGACAGTGTTTGGTGACGGGCTTCTTAATTTATCGATTCTTACCTATGGTCCAGTGAAGGATGGCGATATTGATCAGATGGCCGCCACTTACAGAAGTACTGGGGTTGATAAAAACATCACGGCGAGAGATTTGATGAACATCAACGCACTCAGTTTGATCAGCGGATCTACTTACACGTTTGCGCGTTCGGTATACGACTTTTCTGTCTCTGGAAAAGTAGAGACCAAACCTTGGACCATAGGCGGCTTTCTGGTGCCCAACCAGTACAACTACATCAGCTCGCGCGGCATCACGCGCAAATGGGTCAGTGGCTACGAGTGGGACGAAACCACCAAAATCCTGGGCTCTTACGAATACGTGGTGCGCGGCGACAGCTTTTCCGAACCGGGTTTGGGTGTTTACAAAAACTTTGGTGAGTGGGACGCTTTGGTCAAAGTCAGCGGCAAGACCATGGACTGGGCCAACTTGGAAACCGCGTTCAGCATGCGCATGAACAAAAACTGGAAGCTGACCGCCACGGCTTATGTGTGGGATTCGCGCTCGCTGCTGGGTGAGCGCAACAGCTTAAAGCTCAAGGACAACAAAACCAGCCAGGCCAGCATAGGCGTGGCGTATGAGTATTGAAATCTTCCGGAGCCGCACATGGACAACAAAGCCGGAACTCTGATCAATGTTCGCCAGTCAAAACCAAGCGGGCGCACCCGCCTGAGCACCTGTGTTTTATTGTCAATGGCAGGACTGCAAAGCTTGTCGCTGGCCGCACAAGAATTGGATACACCGCTCGCAGTTCGTGACACGTTCAGCATCAGCAGCGCTTATTTTGTGAACGACTATGCCAACAACATGGATTACGTTCAGTTCGATTTAGATTTGATTACTGCATCAAGCAGGCTCTCTTTGTATGGGTATGAGAAGTTCTCAGATCACATCAATGGCAAATTTTCTCGAATTGCTTATTACCTTGGCGCTCATGTCTTGATGGAGTCGACGGGCATTTTTCTCTCCTACCATGAGTGGGGTCATGCAAGCAGAACCGTGGCCATGGGCGGCACGGCCAGAATGTCTAACTGTTACTCTGACAACGAATGGTGCTCAGCGCCAAGAAATTTTTTGGGTTACACAGGCTCGCAATTTTTTCACTCAGACGGCGGCGGTCAAGTGTTGAGTTCTGGCCAGCTAAGCGGCAATTCTGAATCTGGTAGAGCCTATTTAAGTATTTTGCATGGAGCCGGAGTTAATAACGCTATGCTGATTGCAGAAAAGCAAGGTGAGCAGCATTTTTTGCGTGGCCATGCTTCGGTTTTCGGGCAATTGATCATGGGGGACCAGTTCAGTATTGCCAATTACGGCCCGCCTAATACGGGTGACTTGGCCGGGGTGGCTTACAACTACAGAAGCACAGGCGTTGACACTCAAATACAAGAACATGACTTGCGCGCAATCAACAATAAAAGTTTATTGAGCGGACAGACGGTGAATGCCATCATGGCTACTTATGACTTTGTCGTTGATGGCAAAGTCTATGCCAAGCCTCTAACCTATGGCGGCTTTCTGGTGCCCAACCAGTACAACTACATCAGCTCGCGCGGCATCACCCGCAAATGGGTCAGTGGCTACGAGTGGGACGAAACCACCAAAATCCTGGGCTCTTACGAATACGTGGTGCGCGGCGACAGTTTTGCCGAACCGGGTTTGGGTGTTTACAAAAACTTTGGTGAGTGGGACGCTTTGGTCAAAGTCAGCGGCAAAACCATGGACTGGGCCAACTTGGAAACCGCGTTCAGCATGCGCATGAACAAAAACTGGAAGCTGACCGCCACGGCTTATGTGTGGGATTCGCGCTCGCTGCTGGGTGAGCGCAATAGCTTGAAGTTGATTGACAACAAAACCCGTCAGGCCACCGTAGGCGTAGCATATGAATATTGACGGGGAAACACATGAAGCTTTACATAGCCAATAAAAATTATTCTTCCTGGTCGCTGCGGCCCTGGGTGCTGATGCGCACATTAGGCATAGAGTTTGAGGAAATATTGAAACCATTCCCCATGGGGGGCGGTGCCAGCGGTTTCGGGTCTTTTTCACCTACCGCCCGGGTGCCGGTGTTGCTGGACCAGGGGCTGACGGTATGGGACTCATTGGCCATCATCGAATACTTGGCAGAAAAACATCCGCAGGTTTGGCCGACAGACGGCAGCGCCCGCGCCTGGGCCCGCAGTGCGACGGCGGAAATGCATTCGGGTTTCGCGGCGTTGCGCACCTGTTGTCCCATGAGCTGCGGTGTGAGGATGGAATTGAACGCGCCTTTGTCCGAGGGCTTGCTGAATGATTTACAGCGTTTGCAGGCTTTGTGGGAAGATGGTTTGCAGCGGTTCGGCGGGCCTTATCTCGCGGGCCGTGAGTTCAGCGCGGTGGATGCATTTTTCTGCCCCGTGGCGTTTCGCGTGCAGACCTATGGCCTCGCGCTTTCAACCGCGTGCATGGCTTATGTGCAGACATTGCTGAACTTGCCGGCCATGCAGGATTGGTATGCCGCCGCTTTGCAAGAGCCGTGGTTGGAGCCTTGGCACGATGAGATGGTGCTGGCCAAAGGCAGGCTGTTACAAGACTATAGGGTTCATGCTTGAGCTTGTAGCGACTGGCAAAGCGCATGCAAAGAAATAGCTTGTACGTTGTGTCCTAAAAATGCTGAAGACTCTGTCATCTGTCCACAAGGAGTCGGCCATTGGCTTGAGCGCGAACCGCATTCACCTGCTGCTGATCGACGATGCCAAATGTGGCTTGGCTGATATCGCGGCAGGTCGCACGCAAGACGCTGATACAGCCTTGGCAGAGATACAAAAGCGACGAAAGCTCGCTTCCAAAAAGTCCAGCACGCTCAAATAAAATAAGTAAAAGAATATGACTGGTGCTGTATACCGTCATGGATATCGACGTAACTGTTTATCTGCTGTCCATATGACACCATCGACAGCTTTCATTTGATTTTGAAGGGTTGTGGCCTTGAAGAGATATTCCTTTGAGGTTATATTTGAAGCATGACTTGGGATGTTGAATACACCGATGAATTTGGCGAATGGTGGGCCAGTCTGACGGAGGCTGAGCAGGTTTCTTTGGCGGCTTCGGTTCAGTTGCTGGAGGCGCGTGGTCCGTCGCTGGGCCATCCGCACAGCAGTGGCATAAATGGCTCGAGACATGGACACATGCGCGAACTCCGAACGCAACATGCCGGGCGACCTTACCGCACGCTGTATGCCTTTGACCCGCGCCGTATGGCGATTTTGCTGATTGGTGGCGATAAAACCGGAGACGATCGCTGGTATGAGGTTCATGTCCCCATCGCCGATCAACTGTATGACGAACACCTGGAACAACTTCGAAGTGAAGGAAAAAACTGATGGCCAAGAAATTTTCTGAACTGCGGGCAGCCATGCCCCCTGCGGCACGCCAACAAGCCAACAAAAAGGCCAAAGCCATGCTGTTAGAAATGCCACTTAACGAATTGCGTCAAGCACGCGGTTTGTCGCAAAAAATGCTCGCCGAAGTTCTTAACGTGCAGCAGCCATCCATTGCCAAAATGGAAAAGCGCACCGACATGTACCTGTCAACGCTACGCAGCCACATCGAAGCCATGGGCGGCGAGTTGGACATCATTGCCCGTTTTCCGGACGGGACCGTGAAGATCAGCAACTTTGCGGAGTTGGGGTCAACGACTTAAGTCGTTGGGCTGTGGTCGTCTGCGCATTGAAAGGGTGGTAGTTTTTCATATAAACAAAGTAGTATTTAGACAAATATGAGTTATTTTCAGCTAATTTAAATTGGTTTTGATGCTATATTGCATGCATCGTATTCGCTTGCGTATTTGATTGAGCAAGCGGGTGAACTTCAAAGCAGGAGCGCCAGCTCCATGAGGAATTCATACATGAAAAGTGCATATTTACCTGCAAACCATGATTCAAGAGGCTTGCTGGAATATCTACAAAAGGATGTATCGACTGGGTCCGGATGTATCCACCGGGTTTTGCTGTCTAAATTTCGATGGGTTCAAACAACAGGTACGTTCGCCAATTTGACAGACTTTATTCGTGACAACTAGGAGGAAAAAACTATGGAACTTACCGCAAGCGGATGGAAGAACAAAGGCGGAACGGCAGATAGGGCTTGTTCCTGTGGCACATGGAAACAACACTGGTCTAACTACTCAAAGAAATCCTGGCCCTCTCTTTGTTCGGTTCAAGGCTGTTCAACTGCCCCCACCTTGGGTGCTCATGTCACTCACGCAGATGTTTCTGGCGAAAGAATTATTCCTATGTGCTCGTCTTGTAACAATCTTAGGGTTGCGTTCAATTTGGATGGGGGTGTCACCTTGGTGAAGGCTAACAAAGCAGATACGTGCGGTTAAATATCAGCCATCGTTGTGCCGCATGGCATACCTCGGCGTAAAACCATAGTTGCACAAAAAGTCGCGCAAGCCGGTTTCTTCTTACGCCATGAAAACTAACAACCTTAATGTCGGTGAGGCACCTATGGATGGAATATCGGAACGCACAATCAACTGGAGTCGCTCGCTAATCATCGATTCGGCAATTGACGATCAACTTGTTAAAACTCTCACGCCAAAAATTCTTGAACTTCGTAGTGCAGGCACTGATCCAATTACCATAGGCATTAACAGCCCTGGCGGATCATTGGCTTCACTCGACGTACTACTCGGCCTGCTCACCGGCCCGAACCAGGATAACAAGAAGGGCTCGATAATTACCGTAGCAACCCATCGCGCATACAGTGCTGCAGCGAATCTTCTGGCATTTGGCGACTACGCAATAGCCCAGAACCACTCAACTGTTCTTTATCATGATGTACGCTACGGGAAAATAGAGGATGTCACACCCGAGAAGGCTCGCGGTACCGCCAGATCACTTCAAGCGGTAAATGATCGATTCTCTCTCCGCCTAGCCCACATCATTATTAAGCGACTGATCTGGATTTACCTTGACCTTCGGGATGATTTCCAAAATACCAATGTCAAGTATCCAGAGACTCATAGCAGGTACTCTGAAGTTGTAGACGCATTTGCTGCAACAGCAGGTTCATACAAGAATTTTGACCTTGCCAGCTTCGCAACTTCATTGTGGGCAAAACTTTCCCCACAAAATGATGAGCTAATTAAAAGGGTAATGGATCGTCTTGCAAGGTGGGTTCACTTGACAAAGTTTGTAAATACGTTTCCATCGTATCGCGCAAAGAGGTCAAGGTCACCAGGCCTACTCGACGGATCACGCCATCTGCACAAACTCTTTGGTGGAAAGTTAGAGCATCTCGAATCCTGCGAACCCAGTCTCAAACTTTTTCTAAGTCTAGTCATTGCTGATATTTCAGGCACAAAGACGGAACGAGCCAACTTTACTGCAACACTTGATCGTGCTGCTCGAGAGTTCGCAATCCTCGATTCAATGAATGATCCGCATCATATTAATTACGCGATGGAACTTTTGCTTGAGCATGTGCATATTTTTATGCCACTCGCGCCCGATCTCGAACTAAACAAGCTAACGGAAGACGAGCGTGCAGCAAAACTTGCAAATGCTTCACTGTATGCAACTCTGCTTTGGCATTTCTGCGTTCTACTGTGTCGCGAACTATTCGAGGGAGAGCACATACTCAACCCTAATGATGCACAATTGCTTGGCTTAGTTGATGAAGTAGCAGGCGGCGGACCCGTAGAGAGTCCTCGTGATTTCCGTATTACCCAAGCTGTGCCATAAGCGAAAGCGAAGCTGACGCTGGGCACGCGGCAGGTCAAGGGTTGCAAAGGCTCCCCCCAGTCCCCCTCAAACCCCCCTCACCCTGTCCCCCTTAAACCTCCCCACAAAACCAGCGAAATCTCCCGCGTCCAGCGCATCCCGCACTTCTTGCATCAGGTTCAAGTAGTAATGCAGGTTGTGCACCGTGGCCAGCATGGGGCCGAGCATTTCGCCGCAGCGGTCCAAGTGATGCATATAAGCTCGGCTGAAGCCTTCGCGTCCACCGTCGTTCCAGCTCACGCCTGAACTACCCGCACACGCATAGCAAGTGCAACTCGGGTCTATCGGTTGCGGATCGCTTTTGTGTCGCGCGTTGCGCAACTTCAAGTCCCCATAGCGGGTAAACAAAGTGCCGTTGCGCGCATTGCGCGTAGGCATGACGCAATCAAACATATCGACACCGACGCGCACGCCTTCCACCAAATCTTCCGGCGTGCCCACACCCATCAGGTAACGCGGCTTGTGCGCGGGCAGGCGGTGCGGTGTGTGCGCCATGATGCGCAGCATCTCGTCCTTGGGTTCACCCACGCTGACGCCGCCGACCGCGTAGCCGGGGAAATCCATTTCCACCAAACGATCTAACGACTCTTGTCTTAACGACTCAAACATGCCGCCTTGCACAATGCCGAACAATGCGTTCGGGTTGTTCAAGCGGTGAAATTCTTCCTGGCTGCGCCGCGCCCAGCGCAAACTCATTTGCATCGATGTATTGGCTTCAGCTTCGGTGGTCAGCTGGCCTTTGGTTTCATAAGGCGTGCATTCATCCAACTGCATGACGATGTCGCTGTTCAGCACGGTTTGAATTTGCATACTCACCTCGGGCGACATGAACAGTTTGTCACCGTTCACCGGTGACGCGAAATGCACGCCTTCCTCGGTGATCTTGCGCATCGCGCCTAACGACCACACTTGAAAGCCGCCGCTGTCGGTCAATATCGGTTTGTGCCATTGCTCAAACGCATGCAGGCCGCCAAAGCTTTGCATGATGTCTTGCCCCGGGCGCATCCACAAATGGAAGGTGTTGCCCAGAATGATTTGTGCGCCCATGTCGTGCAGGCTGCGCGGCATCACGCCCTTGACCGTGCCGTAAGTGCCCACCGGCATGAAGATAGGCGTTTGCACCACGCCATGGTTCAAAGTCAGGCGGCCACGGCGGGCCTGGCCCTCGGTTTTTAAGAGATCAAATGTCAGCATGCGGGCAGTTTACGTGCCCGGGTTACCCGTTTTAAGAGCAGACGCGCTGGACAAATCAAATTCTTTACATTAATATTTGTTTTACTTTCAAAAAAGTAAAGGATTTCATATATGTCAAGCAACGCAGTTGTTTCCAGCAAAGGGCAGGTCACTTTGCCAGTCGCCATGCGCAATCAGCTCGGCATTGAGCCGGGCTCGCATATTCAATTTGAAGTGCGGGGCAAACAAATTGTGATTACGCCTTTGCTGCCCATGAGCGCTTATTACGGCATCCTCAAAGGGTATGACTTGGGTGACATCGAGCCGCCCAAGGACCCTGACAAGGACTACGAATGAACATGGTGGATGCCTCTGGCTGGATTGAGTTTTTTTTAGCGGGTTCTAACGGCCCCATCTTCAAACCCATCATCGAAAACGAGGCCTGTTTGCTGGTTACCAGCATCAATTTGTACGAAGTGCACCGGGTGTTATCTCGCAAACTGACAGTTGAATTGCGTGACATGTGTTTGGAAGTGATGCGGCGCGCCTCCGTGATTGAACTCAACGAAGAACGCGCCATTGCGGCATCTGAGTTGTCGCTGAAACACGGCTTGGCCATGGCGGATGCAGCCATGTATGCCATGGCTCTCGAGTACAAAGCTGTTTTATGGACGCAGGATGCGGATTACCAAGGCCTAGCGGGCGTGAAGTATTTCCCTAAGGCCTGAATTTCGTCAACAGCATGGCATCCCCATAACTGAAAAACCGGTACTGCTGCTCGATGGCGTGCTTGTACACGCGCTGCATATGATCGAAACCGCTGAACGCCGCCACCAACATCAACAAGGTGGATTTAGGCAAATGAAAATTGGTGATCAGCACATCTACCACCTTGAACTCAAAACCCGGCGTGATGAAGATGCGCGTGTCGCCCTCGGTGTGACCGGTTTGCGCCCAGGACTCCAGCGTGCGCACACTGGTTGTGCCCACAGCCACCACCCGCCCGCCGCGTGCGCGGCAGTCGGCAATCGCTTGCAACGTGGAAGACGGTATGCGGTACCACTCGCTGTGCATGCGGTGTTCGCTGAGGTTTTCGGTTTTCACCGGTGAAAACGTGCCTGCACCCACGTGCAGCGTGACGCTGGCCGTGTGCACGCCGCGTTCAGCCAGAGCTTGCAAAACGGTTTCGTCGAAATGCAGTGCGGCGGTGGGCGCAGCAGCCGCGCCCGGGTGTTTGGCGAACACGGTTTGGTAGCGCTGTGTGTCCGCTTGCCGGTGTTCGTCTACCGCAGATTTTTGCGTGCGCTCTATGTAAGGCGGCAGCGGCATATGGCCGTGTTGTTCCATCAAGCCGTGTGGCTCATCGCTGAACGACAGCAAAAACAAAGCGCCGTTTTCATCCGGCCAGCGCCCGATCAGCGTCGCCTCAAACGCATGCCGCCGACCGCTGCGGTCCCACATCATCAGCCGCGCGCCTGGCATAGGTTTTTTGCTGACCTTCATGTGAGCAACCACGCGGTTTGTCGGTTCGCCTGCCACATCAGGCAGCACGCGTTCGATCAGCAACTCCAGTTGCCCGCCGCTTGCTTTTTCGCCAAAGAGACGCGCGTTCACCACTTGCGTGTCGTTAAACACCAGCAGGTCACCAGCATTCAGCAAACCCGGCAAGTCACGAAAGATGCGGTCCACCGGTTGCAAAGGGTCGCGCGCATCAAGCAAGCGCGAGCCGCTGCGCTCATGCGAGGGTTGCTGGGCAATCAGCTCTGGGGGAAGTTGAAACTCAAAATCGCTAAGCGTGTAGCGGCGAACAGGTGCAGAAGATGGCATGTGCTTGAGGGCCGGACGGGCCCGTTCCAAGTGAGTGAGAGAAACGCTATTTTCTCAGACAGAAACCGGTCCCACGAAAGCCCAGAACATCACCCCGGTTTGTCGAGTTTTTCAAGAAATGCATTCACCAATTCCGGTCCGGCCTGAATCACATGCTCAGGCCCGGGGAAGGCTTGGGTTTGCACGTCGGCAATGTATTCGCGGAATGCCGACACGCGTTCTTGCTGCATATGCTCTCGCATGGCGTGGAAATCGCGGTACTGTTTGGAGTGGCGGGCGAATGGCCCGGGCCCGTCGCCCAGAATATCTTCGGCAAACAAAAACTGTATGTCGCCGCCGCTGCCCGCGCCTATGGACGAGGTGATTAAGCTGGTGCGCTTGGACAGCTCGCGCAGTATTTGCTCGGGTATGACTTCGACTTCCACCGCCCAGGCACCTGCGTTCTCCAAGGCTTTGATTTGGCGGTAAAGCGCCAAGGCTTCATCGGCGGTTTTGCCAACCGCGCGCAAGCCGCCGGTCCAGGTGCTCAGCCGCGGCACCAGGCCGACATGGCCTTGGGCCGGCACACCGGCTTCGGCCAGGGCGTTGATAAACCTCGGGTTCCATTGGCACATGATGGCGTCGCCGCCTATCTCCATGGCGCTGAACGCCAGCCGCAGCGCTTCTTCGGGGCTGGCCACCGCCACCAGCGGCATTGAAAACGACATGAAGGTATGCGGCGCGGCTTTGCGGATTTCCGCTGCCAAATCCATGCGTTTCGGGTCGAAGCGCACTTTCAAGGTATCTATACCGGCTTCTTCGGCGGCGGCGGCGTCTTCGGGCGTGAACGCCAGCGTTTCGACCAGCGTTCGCTTGCCTTTGAGCTCGCGTATGTCGCGCACCGTGTAATTGCGCAAACCGTACACACCGGCCATGGTGGCGACGCGTTTAAGCGGGCGACTGCCCGGTTCGCGCGGTGGAATCGCGCCGCTGCTTTTGTAGGTGCTCATGGTTTTCTCCGGTTCGTTCAACCCGCATATTAAGTTGTTTGCGTCGAGATGGAAAGCTCGGGGTCAGCGTGGCTCTTCAGCATATACAGTGCAAACATAAGGGCTCAGAACGAGGAACGCATGTCAAACTTAGAAACGTACGAAGTGTTTGCCATCCGCTACGCCACCCGTGTCGGTGCGCGGCGCGACCATTTTGTCGGCGGCGACCCGCATGACGAAGCCATGCGCATGGATTATTTCGTCTGGGTGGTGCGCAATGCCAATCGCACTGTCGTCATAGACACCGGTTTTCTGCCTGAGATGGCGATCAAGCGCCAGCGCGAATTGCTGATCCGCCCAAGCGCCGGACTGGCGCTGCTCGGCGTCAATCCGGCCGAAGTGCGCGACGTGGTACTGACCCACATGCACTACGATCACGTCGGCGGCTTTGATGATTTCCCCAAGGCCAACTTCCATTTGCAGGATGCGGAGATGGGTTTTGCCACCGGCCGGCACATGTGCAACCACTACATGCGCCACGGCTACGAAGGCGATGACGTGGCCGCCATGGTCAAACTGGTTTACAAAGACAGGGTGTGTTTTCACAAAGGCACGCATGAACTGGCCCCCGGCTTGTCGCTGCACCATGTCGGCGGTCACACCGACGGTTTGCAATGCGTGCGCGTCAACACCGCACGCGGCTGGGTGGTGCTGGCATCTGACGCCAGCCATTACTACGAACACATACGCAGCCAGCGTTTCTTCAGCATTGCATTCAATCTGGGCGACATGCTGAACGCTTACCGCACCATCAATGAATTGGCCGATTCGCCCGACCACGTGATTCCCGGCCACGACCCGCTGGTGATGGACTATTACCCCGCGCCCACGCCAGAGTTGCAAGGCATTGCGGTACGGCTGGATCTGGCACCAACTGCCGCCGCTTGAGTCTTCACGCCGCGCTGGCGTTTGCGCCTAGGCCGCATAGCGACAATGCAAGCCATATGATTTTCAACGCTGAACAAACCGCCGCCGCGCTGCCTTATCCACAGTTGGTCAAATGCATTTCGGCTTTGCTGCGCGACACCTCGGTGTTGGTACCGCCGCGCCTGGTGCATGCCGTGTCGGACACCAGCAGTTTGTTTGTCATGCCGGCCTCAGACAAGCAGTTGGCCATCACCAAGCTGATCACCTTTGTCGCCGACAACCCTGCTCGTCAACTGCCGGCTATACAAGGCGATGTGTTGGTGTTCGACGCGGTGAACGGTCGCCGTTTGTGCCTGCTTGACGGCCCGACGGTGACGGCGCGGCGCACAGCTGCTGTGTCCTTGCTGGCCGCGCAGCAGTTGGCACCAAACCCCAAAGGCAAGTTGCTGATCGTCGGTGCTGGGGTACAAGGGCGCTCGCACTTGGAAGCATTCGCGCAAGGTCTGGGCGTGAAAGAAGTGAGGGTGGCTTCGCGCAGCCGCGCCAGCGCTGAGGCTTTGGTGGAGCACGCCATCAGCTTAGGTCTACAAGCGCTAGTGGTGGACAACGCCGACGAAGCGTTGGCCGAATGCAGTCTGGTGGTGACGGCGACCAGTGCCCAGCAAATCGCCATGCGGGCGCGGCCTAGAGACGATGCGTTTGTGTGTGCGGTAGGCGCTTTCAGTAAGCGCATGCTTGAGTGGGCGCCGGAGGTGTGTCTGCATCTGGCGCAGCACGGGCGCATTGTGGTCGATACGCGCGACGCAGACCATGAAGCCGGTGATTTGCTGCAAGCCGGTTTGGATGTGGCGCGTTTTGCCTCTTTGCAAGACCTGTTGCGTGGTCTGGCATCCGTGGTGGACACACACAAAGGCCCGGTGTTTTTCAAAAGCTGTGGCTGGGCCGGTTGGGATTTGGCGGCGGCCCGCTGTGCGGTGCAAGGAATCAACCGGCAAAAATAAACCGTTGACGAGGCACAATCGCCCCCACATGCCCGCCGATCAGCCAACTGTTACCAGCACCGAGCGCAAACCGCTGTCCATGCCGCAAAAAGCCTTGCGCAAAATGGGCTTGCTGCGCCCGATCGACATGGCTTTGCATTTGCCCATGCGTTACGAAGACGAAACCAAGTTGGGCACACTCGGCACTGCACGCGACGGCGACAACCTGCAATTTGAAGCCGTGGTGCAAAGCTGTCAGGTGGTGTTCAAACCGCGCCGCCAGTTACAAGCGGTGGTCAGCGACGGCGCAGACTTGTGCACGCTGCGTTTTTTCAATTTCTACCCGAACATGCAAAAGGCCTTGGAGGTCGGACGCCAAGTGCGTTTGCGCGGCGAGTTGCGTGGCGGCTTCATGGGCTACACCATGATGCACCCGACGGTGCAAGCCGCCGGTGCGCCTTTAGCAGCAGCGCTGACCCCGGTCTACCCGAGCACCGCCGAATTGCCGCAAGCCTATTTGCGCAAAGCCGTGCTTGGCGGTTTGGCGCGTGCTTTGCAAAGCGACGCATTCACCGAGACCATTCCGCAAAACCATTTGCCGCCGCGCAGTTGGGGCTTGCGCGAGAGCTTGCAGTTTTTGCATCACCCCGCGCCCGATGTGTCCTTGGGGGAATTGGAAGACCGCAGCCACCCGGCTTGGCAACGCCTGAAAGCCGAGGAATTGCTGGCGCAGCAGTTGTCGCAATTGCAGGCCAAGCGCGAACGCCAGTTGTTGAACGCGCCTGTGCTGGCACACAGTACACAAACAGAGGGCGTACTGGCGCAGTTACACGCTGTCTTGCCTTTCAAGTTGACCGGCGCGCAACAACGCGTAGTGAATGAAATCGCCAACGACGTGGCGCGCGCCGTGCCCATGCACCGCTTGCTGCAAGGCGATGTCGGTTCGGGCAAAACCGTGGTGGCCGCGTTAGCGGCGGCGCAATGCATAGATGCCGGTTGGCAATGCGCTTTGATGGCGCCGACCGAAATACTGGCCGAGCAGCATTTCGCCAAACTCATAGGCTGGCTGGCGCCGGTGTTGCAGCCGCTGGGCTTGCAAGTCGCTTGGCTGACCGGCAGCCAGAAGAAAAAAGAACGCGACAGCATGCTGGCCATGGTGGAAAACGGCGAGGCTGCGCTGGTGGTCGGCACGCATGCGGTCATTCAAGACAAAGTGCATTTCAAAGCGCTGGGGCTGGCCATCATCGATGAGCAACACCGCTTCGGCGTGGCGCAACGCTTGGCGCTGCGGCAAAAGCTGTCTGACGCAGAAACTTTCGGCGAGCAGGCGGCGGGCGCGCCGCAAGAACCGCATTTGCTGATGATGAGCGCCACACCGATTCCGCGCACCTTGGCCATGAGCTATTACGCCGATTTGGATGTGTCCACCATAGACGAGCTGCCGCCCGGGCGCACGCCCATCGTCACCAAGCTGGTGGCCGAAACCCGGCGGGATGAAATCATCGAGCGCATACGCGCCCAATTGACCGAGGGTCGGCAGATTTACTGGGTGTGTCCGCTGATCGAAGAAAGCGAAGCGCTGGATTTGCGCAACGCCACCGACACGCACCAGGATTTGTGCGCGGCTTTGCCCGGTGTCATGGTCGGCCTCTTGCATTCGCGCATGCCGCAGGCCGAGAAAAAAGCCGTCATGTCCTTGTTTGTGCAAGGGCAAATGGGCGTGCTGGTCAGCACCACCGTGATCGAGGTAGGCGTGGATGTGCCGAATGCCTCGTTGATGGTGATCGAGCACGCCGAGCGTTTCGGCTTGAGCCAGTTGCATCAGTTGCGCGGCCGCGTCGGGCGCGGTGCGGCGGCATCGGCTTGCGTGCTCTTGTATTCGCTGGGCGAACACGGGCGGCTCAGCGACACCGCGCGGGCGCGTTTGCGGGCCATGGCCGAGACCGGCGACGGCTTTGAGATTGCCCGGCGCGACTTGGAGATTCGCGGTCCTGGCGAGTTTTTGGGTTCGCGCCAAAGTGGTGCGGCCATGTTGCGGTTTGCCGATCTGGCGGTGGACGGCGACTTGTTGCAATGGGCGCAGCAACTCGCGCCACTGATGTTGGATCAGCACCCGCAAAACGCGGCCCGGCACGTGGAACGCTGGTTGGGTGGAAAATCTGACTTTCTCAAAGCTTGAACACACCATGACCCTGACCGAACTGAAATACATCGTTGCCGTGGCACGCGAAAAGCATTTTGGCCGCGCTGCCGTTGCCTGCTTTGTGTCCCAGCCCACGCTGTCGGTCGGCATCAAAAATCTGGAAGAGGAATTGCAGGTCAAGTTGTTTGAGCGCAGCGCCAACGAAGTGGCGGTGACGCCGCTGGGCGAAGACATCATCCGCCAGGCGCAAAGCGTGCTCGAGCAAGCAGCCAACATCAAAGAGATTGCCAAGCGCGGCAAAGACCCGCTGGCCGGTCCGCTGCGCTTAGGCGTGATCTACACCATCGCGCCCTATTTGTTGCCCGAACTGGTGCGTCACAGCATAGACATGTCGCCGCAAATGCCGCTGATGCTGCAAGAAAACTTCACCGTCAAATTGCTGGAAATGCTGCGCACCGGCGAGATAGATTGCGCCATCATGGCTGAGCCGTTTCCCGACACCGGTTTAGCCGTCGCGGCTTTGTACGACGAGCCGTTCATGGCGGCCTTACCTAGCAACCACCCGCTGTCCGGGCGCGAGTCCATCAGCGCCACCGAACTCAAAGCCGAGACCATGCTGCTGTTGGGCAACGGCCATTGTTTCCGCGACCATGTGCTCGAAGTCTGCCCCGAGTTCGCGCGCTTTTCCAACGACACCGAAGGCATACGCAAAAGCTTTGAAGGCTCGTCGCTGGAAACCATCAAACACATGGTGGCCGCAGGCATGGGCGTGACCGTGGTGCCCAGGCTCAGTGTGCCCAAAGACGCCTTGTTGTCCACGGGCAAAAAGAAAAAATCATTGGACACCTATGTGCGTTATCTGCCGATTGTCGAAGGCAACGACGCGCCGCCAACACGGCGTGTGGTGCTGGCCTGGCGGCGCAGTTTCACGCGTTATGAAGCCATCGCCGCTTTGCGCAATGCCATTGTCGCCAGCGAATTGCCCGGCGTGACCCGTTTGTCATGATCAAGCATTACTTAGACCTGATCCGATGGAACCGGCCCGCCGGTTGGCTGCTGTTGCTGTGGCCCAGTCTGAGCGCGCTGTGGCTGGCGGCGGGCGGATTTCCCGGCTGGCATTTGCTCACCGTGTTTGTGCTGGGCACGGTGCTCATGCGCAGCGCCGGTTGCTGTATCAATGATGTGGCCGACCGCGAGTTTGACAAGCATGTGAAACGCACGGCCAATCGACCGGTGACCTCTGGTGCGTTGACGGTGCGCCAAGCGTTGACGGCGGGTGCAGTGCTGGCTTTGTGCGCCTTCGGCCTGGTGCTGACCACCAATGCAGTGGCCGTGGTCTGGTCATTTGCGGCTTTGGCCGTCACCTTGGCCTACCCCTATGCCAAACGCTATGTCGCCATGCCGCAAGCGGTACTCGGCATTGCTTTTAGCTTTGGCATTCCCATGGCGTTTGCTGCGGTCAACGGCGGGCCGTTGACATTCGAGGGTGTGTGGCAGGCGGTGCCGCCGCTGGCCTGGGCCTTGTTGTGTATCAATGTGTTTTGGGTGCTGGCCTATGACACCGAATACGCCATGGTGGACCGGGATGACGATTTGCGCATTGGCATGAAAACCTCGGCGATCACCTTGGGCAAATACGACGTGGCGGCGGTCATGGCGTTTTATGTGTTGTATTTGCTGGGCATGTTGTTGTTGCTCAAACCGCTGAACTTGGGCTGGCCGCAGTGGTTTTCGATTGAGATTGCTGTTGTGCAAGCGTTTTGGCATTTCGGCATGATTTACAAACGCCAGCGCGAAGGCTGTTTTCGCGCTTTCCGCATGAACCATTGGCTGGGGGCGACCGTGTTTGCGGGCATTGCCGGCGGGCTGTATTTGAAAACCCTGGCCGCGCCTTTGGTTTAGTTTGGCCTGTCAGATCACACCAAAGCAGCGCGGTTGCAAAGAGGGCTACGCTTGGTCGAACAGCTGACCCATTTCGATAGACCTTTGGTGGGCCGCTTGCATGGCTTGGGCAATCGTGCGGTCAAGGTGGTGATCTTGCATGCTGGTAATGGCTGCGAACGTGGTGCCGCCTTTGGAAGTGACCCTTTCGCGCAAAACTTCAGGCGACTCGCTGCTGCTGTGGGCGAGTTCAGCCGCGCCTGTGAACGTACCCACCGCCAATTGCTGCGCTTGCTCAGGTGTTAAACCCATGCTGACCCCCGCCTTGGTCATGGCTTCGATGAAATAAAACACATAGGCAGGGCCCGAGCCCGACAAGGCGGTGACTGCGTCCAGCAATTCCTCGCGCTCCACCCAAATCGATTGACCGACCGCTTGCATCAATGCTTGAACGTGTTCGCGTTGTGAGGCGCTGACAGCGGGTCCGGCAAACAAACCGGTTTGCCCGAGCCCGACCAAAGCAGGCGTATTGGGCATGGCTCTGACCACGCTTGGCGTGTCCAACCAGCGACCAATGCTGTCACTGCGCACACCGGCGGCCACGCTCAGATGCAAAGCCTGCGGGAACATACCGTTCAAAGACAAGGCGACTTCTTTGAATACCTGCGGCTTGATCGCCCAGACCACGAGTCGCGATGCACTCAGCTCAGGCCCTGCGTGTTCGTGGCAATTCACTCCCAAGCTCTGTTGCAAATGCGCACGGGTGGCGGCCAGCGGATCCACCACATGAATCTGAGACGGGTTCATGCCTTGTTTAAGCCAGCCGGTGATCAAGGCCTGGGCCATATTGCCCCCGCCTATCAAGCTCATGGGCACAAGTGAAGAAGTGGAATTTGTCATGGTCTGTGCCAGTGGACGGCAGATCGCCGCAGCGGGATTGTCGATCAAGCGGCCACGGTCTGGCGTACCGCCTTGTCCCAGGCGGCCATCCGGGCGGCGGCTTGGTCGCGCGACATGGTCGGCTCAAAGGCGCGCTCTACCCGCCAATGCGAGCTGAGTTGCTGCGGGCTTTGGTAAAGACCTGCGCCCAAACCCGCCAGATAAGCCGCGCCAAGTGCGGTGGTTTCAATCACCACCGGCCTGAGCACCGGTATGCCTAATAAATCCGCTTGGAACTGCATCAGCAAATCGTTGACACAGGCACCGCCGTCCACCCGCAATTCGGTGACCGATTGCGCGGCGTCCCGGTTCATGGCGTGCAGCAAGGCCGTGCTTTGAAAGGCGATGCTCTCCAGCGCGGCGCGGGCAATGTGCGCCATCGTGGTACCGCGCGACAAACCCGTCATGGTGCCGCGCGCATCGGCCTGCCAATACGGCGCACCCAGCCCCGTGAACGCAGGCACCAGCACCACGCCGGCTGCGTCCGGCACCGAAGCGGCCAGCGCTTGCACGTCGGCGCTTTGGTCAAACGCGTGCAAACCATCGCGCAGCCACTGCACCACCGCGCCGCCGATGAACACGCTGCCCTCTAGCGCATAGGCGGGCGTCGCGTTTGTTTGCGCGGCGCTGGTGGTGATCAAACCGTTGTGGCTGGTTTGGCATTCGACGCCGGTATGCATGAGCATGAAGCAACCGGTGCCGTAAGTGTTTTTCACCTGACCGGCGCTGAAACAGGCTTGCCCAAACAAGGCGCTTTGTTGGTCGCCCGCCATACCGCTGACGGGCAAAGCCGCGCCCAGCCATTCAGCTTGTGTGTGAGCGAAGAGACCGGCAGACGGCTGCACCCGGGGCAAAACCCGGTGCGGGATATTGAACAATTCCAGCAACTCGTTGTCCCAGTCGTTGGTGTGTATGTTGAACAACATCGTGCGCGAGGCGTTGCTGACATCGGTGGCGTGCACCGCGCCGCCGCTCAATTGCCACAGCAGCCAGGTGTCTACAGTGCCGAAAGCGAGTTCGCCGCGCTCGGCCATGGCGCGCGCGCCGGGCACATGGTCGAGCAGCCATTGCAGTTTGGTGGCGGAAAAATAAGCGTCTATCAGCAAGCCGGTTTTTTGCTGTACCAAGGGCGCGTGGCCGGCTTCTCTTAAGCGCTTGCAAGCGGGTTCGGTGCGGCGGTCCTGCCAGACGATGGCGTTGTGCAAGGCCTGGCCGTTGTCGCGTCGCCACAGCAGTGTGGTTTCGCGCTGGTTGGTGATGCCCACACCGGCGATGTCCGTCGCGGCAATCCCGGCAGACGCCAAGGCCTGGCGCGCCGTCGCCAACTGGCTGAGCCAGATGTCCTGCGGGTCGTGTTCCACCCAGCCAGGTTGCGGGTAAATTTGCGTCAATTCCTGTTGCGCGCTGGCGACGATGTCGCCATGCTCGCTGAAGACCAGGCTGCGTGAACTGGAAGTGCCCTGGTCCATGGCTAATAAATACTTCATAAGTACTCTTTTGAGTCCAAACACAGAAAATGCTTCGAAAATTCTTCAAAGCGGCTTCAAACTATGCCATAATTGCTGGCTCTGCTTTTCAAAAGGCAGGGAATCACGCCCAAACAAATGCACAGCAAATGGTTTGCAGTGCAGATGACGGGC
The DNA here is from genome assembly GCA_945901125.1 of Bordetella parapertussis. GTDB lineage: Bacteria > Pseudomonadota > Gammaproteobacteria > Burkholderiales > Burkholderiaceae_C > Limnohabitans. The sequence goes on along the minus strand of CAMDKD010000008.1, from coordinate 22,127 downwards.
CCAAGACTGATCGTATATGTAACAGCCTATTGTGGGCCGGGCAGATGCGGTACAAGTTGGGAAACAGAAATGATCCAGACAGAATCCAGATTAGAGGTCGCCGACAACACCGGTGCGAAGTCCGTTTTATGCATCAAGGTGCTCGGCGGATCCAAGCGTCGTTATGCCAGCGTAGGCGACATCATCAAAGTAAGCATCAAGGAGGCTGCTCCGCGCGGCCGTGTCAAAAAAGGCGAGATTTACAGTGCCGTGGTGGTTCGTACCGCCAAGGGCATTCGCCGTGGCGATGGCTCGCTGGTCAAATTTGACAGCAATGCCGCCGTGCTGCTTAACGCCAAACTCGAGCCCATAGGCACGCGTATCTTCGGACCGGTCACGCGCGAACTGCGTACCGAGCGCTTCATGAAGATCGTTTCCCTGGCCCCCGAAGTTCTCTGAGGACCCGACCATGAACAAATTACGCAAAGGCGATGAAATCATCGTCATCACAGGTCGCGACAAAGGCAAGCGTGGCACGATTACTCTGCGCCAAGACGACTCGCACCTTGTCATCGACGGCATCAATATGGTGAAAAAGCACACCAAGCCCAATCCCATGGCCGGCACCACCGGTGGCATTGTTGACAAAACCATGCCTATCCACCAGTCCAATGTCGCCATTTACAACGCCACCACCGGCAAAGCCGATCGCGTGGGCATCAAGATCAATTCCGACGGTTCGAAGGTTCGCATCTTCAAGTCCAGCGGCGAAGTCATCAAGGTTGCATGAACATGGCACGACTCCAACAACACTATCGTGAAAAAGTGGTTCCTGATTTGACCGCCAAGTTCGGCTACAAATCTCCTATGGAAGTTCCGCGTCTGACCAAGATCACCTTGAACATGGGTGTGTCTGAAGCAGTGGCCGACAAAAAAGTCATGGAACACGCTGTCGGCGACCTGTCCAAAATCGCCGGTCAAAAACCCGTGGTCACCAAAGCCCGCAAGGCCATCGCCGGTTTCAAAATCCGCGAACAGCAACCCATTGGTTGCATGGTTACTTTGCGCGGCGTGCGCATGTATGAATTCCTCGATCGTTTCGTCACAGTGGCCCTGCCCCGTGTGCGTGACTTTCGCGGCATTTCCGGCCGGGCGTTTGACGGTCGCGGCAACTACAACATCGGCGTGAAAGAGCAAATCATTTTTCCCGAGATCGAGTACGACAAGGTTGATGCCCTGCGCGGTCTCAATATCAGTATCACCACCACGGCCAAGACTGACGATGAGTGCAAAGCACTGCTCGCTGCTTTCCGTTTCCCGTTCAAGAACTGAGGTGCCCTGTGGCTAAAGTAGCTTTGATCGAGCGCGAGCTCAAGCGTGACAAACTGGTCGCCAAGTACGCGAAAAAACACGCGGAACTGAAAGCAATTTCAACCGACTTCAAGCGCAGCGACGAAGAGCGTTCAGCTGCCCGTCTGGAATTGCAAAAGCTGCCGCGCAATGCCAATCCCACGCGCCAGCGCAATCGTTGTGCCATCACCGGTCGCCCTCGTGGCACCTTCCGTCAATTTGGTTTGGGTCGCGCCAAGATCCGTGAAATGGCCTTCGCAGGCAATATTCCCGGCATCACCAAAGCCAGCTGGTAAGCAGGCAGGAGAAATTCAATATGAGCATGAGTGATCCCATTGCCGACCTGTTGACGCGTATCCGTAACGCGCAAATGGTGGCCAAGCCGACAGTGTCGGTGCCATCGTCCAAGGTCAAAATTGCCATCGTCCAGGTGTTGAAGGAAGAGGGCTATATCGACGGCTTTCACGTCAAAACCGATGCCGGCAAATCCGAACTGGAAATTTCCCTGAAGTATTACGCAGGCCGTCCCGTGATCGAGCGCATAGAGCGCGTGTCACGCCCCGGATTGCGTGTTTACAAAGGGCATGATGCCATTCCGCAGGTGATGAACGGCTTGGGTGTGGCGATTGTCACCACCCCCAAAGGTGTCATGACCGATCGCAAAGCACGCGCCACCGGCGTGGGCGGCGAAGTTCTTTGCTACGTGGCTTAAGGGAGAAACACAGATGTCCCGCGTTGCCAAAATGCCTGTCACCATTCCATCAGGAGTGGACGTGACCATGAACGAACAACACATCAGCGTCAAAGGCGCCGGTGGTCAACTCTCTATTGCCAATAATGCTTTGGTCAAAGTGGTTCGCCAGGGCGAAAGCATGACTTTCGAAGCTGCCGACGAATCCCGTGAAGCCAATGCCATGAGCGGCACTTTGCGCCAACTGGTCAACAACATGGTCGTTGGTGTCACCAAAGGCTTTGAGAAAAAACTCAACCTGGTCGGCGTGGGCTACAAAGCCGCCGCCCAAGGTGCCAAGCTGAATCTGGCTGTCGGTTATTCACACCCGGTCAATATCGACATGCCCTCGGGCATCAAGGTCGAAACACCGACGCCGACCGAGGTCATCATCAAAGGCGCTGACCGCCAACGTGTCGGTCAGATTGCCGCTGAAATTCGCGCTGTTCGTCCACCCGAGCCCTACAAAGGCAAAGGCATCCGTTACTCGGACGAAAAGATCACGATCAAAGAGACCAAGAAGAAATAAGGAGCTGCAACATGCTAAGCAAAAAACAGCAGCGTCTGCGTCGTTCGCGTCAAACCCGTATCCGTATCGCCACCCATGGCGTTGCGCGTTTGATGGTCAACCGCACCAACTTACATATTTATGCCAGCGTCATTTCCGGCGATGGCACCAAAATCATCGCCACTGCTTCTACCGCCGAATCCGAAGTTCGTCAAGCCTTGGGTGCGGTCGGCAAAGGCGGCAACCAGGCTGCAGCTGAAGTCATCGGCAAGCGCATTGCTGAAAAAGCCAAAGCCGCCGGTGTGGAAAAAGTCGCTTTCGACCGTTCAGGCTTCGCCTACCACGGTCGCGTCAAAACATTGGCAGATGCCGCGCGCGCTGCCGGCCTGCAGTTCTAACCGACACGGATAACAACATGGCAAAAGTTCAAGCAAAAATGCAAGACGACAGTCGTGACGACGGTCTGAAGGAAAAAATGATCGCGGTCAACCGCGTCACCAAAGTGGTCAAGGGCGGTCGTATTCTCGGCTTCGCTGCACTCACTGTGGTTGGTGACGGCGACGGTCGCGTCGGCATGGGCAAAGGCAAATCCAAAGAAGTGCCTGCTGCTGTGCAAAAGGCCATGGAAGAGGCCCGCCGCAATATGCACAAAGTGTCTTTGAAAAACGGCACGATTCACCACAATGTCACCGGCCACCACGGCGCGGCCAATGTGCAAATGGCACCTGCCCCCAAGGGTACCGGCATCATTGCAGGCGGTCCTATGCGTGCGGTGTTCGAAGTCATGGGCATCACTGACATCGTGGCCAAAAGCCATGGTTCATCCAACCCCTACAACATGGTGCGTGCCACGTTGGATGCATTGATCAAATCCACCACCGCCTCCGAAGTGGCGGCCAAGCGTGGCAAGAGCGTCGAAGATCTCTTCGTCTAATCCGGGAGCAGCGACATGACCACATCTACTTCAACCGTCAAAGTGCAACTGGTGCGCAGCCCCATCGGCACCAAAGAATCCCACCGCGCCACCGTGCGCGGCCTGGGTTTGCGCAAAATCGGCAGCACCAGCGAATTGCAGGACACACCTGCAGTGCGCGGCATGATCAACAAGATCAGCTACCTGGTCAAAGTTCTCTAAAGGCCACAGCCATGCAACTCAATGAAATCAAGCCCGCAGACGGCTCCCGCAAAAACCGCCGCCGTGTCGGCCGTGGTATCGGTTCCGGTCTGGGCAAAACCGCAGGTCGCGGTCACAAAGGTCAGAAGTCGCGTTCCGGCGGCTACCACAAGGTCGGTTTCGAGGGCGGTCAAATGCCTTTGCAACGTCGGCTGCCCAAGCGCGGTTTCAAATCCCGCACTTTGCGCTACAACGAAGAAGTCACATTGGCCTCTTTACAGTTGCTTGAATCCACAGACATCGACATGCTGACTTTGAAGACAGCAGGTCTGATCAGCCAGATGGCAAAAGTCGTCAAGGTCATCAAGACCGGGGAAATCACGCGCGCTGTCAAATTGAACGGCATCGGTGCTACCGCTGCTGCCAAATCCGCTATCGAAGCCGCCGGCGGCTCCATCGCGTAATCACCAAGGAAGAATCAATTGGCAACCGGCGCAACCATGGGCAAAGCAGACAAGTACGGAGACTTGCGTCGCCGGCTCGTCTTTTTGCTGCTCGCGCTGGTGGTTTATCGCTTAGGCACACACATCCCTGTGCCGGGCATTGACCCCAACCAATTGCAACAGCTCTTTAAAGGACAGCAAGGCGGCATTCTCAGCCTGTTCAATATGTTCTCCGGCGGTGCCTTGTCGCGCTTCAGTATTTTTGCGCTCGGCATCATGCCTTACATCTCTGCGTCCATCATCATGCAGTTGATGTCGTATGTGGTGCCCAGCATGGAAGCCCTCAAAAAAGAAGGCGAAGCCGGCCGTCGCAAGATCACCCAGTACACACGCTACGGTACTCTTGGCTTGGCTTTGTTCCAGTCACTTGGTATCGCGGTGGCGCTTGAATCTTCAGCCGGTCTGGTCAATGTCCCCGGTATAGGGTTTCGCATCACTGCCGTGGTGTCATTGACCGCGGGCACCATGTTTTTGATGTGGCTGGGCGAGCAAATAACTGAGCGCGGTCTGGGCAACGGCATCTCCATCATTATTTTTGCCGGCATTGCGGCGGGTCTGCCCCAGTCTATTGGCGGCTTGCTTGAGTTGGTGCGCACCGGCGCCATGAGCATCATCATTGCCTTGTTGATCGTCATTCTGGTGGCTGGCATCACTTACTTCGTGGTCTTCGTCGAGCGCGGGCAAAGAAAGATTCTGGTTAACTATGCACGCCGGCAGGTCGGCAACAAAGTGTATGGCGGACAGTCTTCGCATCTGCCATTGAAGCTAAACATGTCCGGTGTCATTCCCCCGATTTTTGCTTCATCCATTATTTTGTTGCCCTCGACCATCGTCAGTTGGTTTAGCGCAGGCAGTAGCCTCAATTGGCTGAAAGATATTTCCGCTGCTTTGTCGCCCGGTCAACCGCTGTATGTGATGTTGTATGCCGTGGCCATCATCTTCTTCTGCTTTTTCTACACAGCGCTGGTGTTCAACAGCCGTGAAACCGCAGACAACTTGAAGAAAAGCGGCGGCTTTATCCCCGGTATCCGCCCTGGTGACCAGACCGCCAAATTTATCGACAAAATTTTGCTCCGCCTGACATTGGCCGGTGCCATCTACATCACGTTCGTGTGTCTGGTGCCCGAGTTTTTGATCCTCAAGTACAACGTGCCGTTCTATTTTGGCGGCACCTCATTGCTGATTATTGTGGTGGTCACCATGGACTTCATGGCCCAGGTACAAAACTACCTCATGAGTCAGCAATACGAATCTTTGCTCAAAAAGGCCAACTTCAAGATGGCTCCAGGTGGCTGATTGGGCGCATGGCCAAGGACGACGTCATCCAGATGCAGGGAGAGGTGATTGAAAACCTCCCCAACGCAACTTTCCGGGTCAAACTGGAAAACGGACACGTGGTGCTCGGACATATTTCCGGCAAGATGCGAATGCACTACATCCGCATCCTGCCGGGAGACAAAGTGACAGTGGAATTGACGCCCTACGATTTGAGTCGGGCAAGAATTGTGTTCCGCGCCAAGTAAGGCGTTGAACGAAAGAGTTTGTTGGAATACGCAAGGTGCGTGTTCCGGGTTTTTAGGAGAATGAAATGAAAGTTTCGGCTTCGGTCAAAACAATTTGCCGCAACTGCAAGATCATCCGCCGCAAGGGCGTGGTGCGGGTCATCTGCACCGACCCGCGTCACAAACAGCGTCAAGGCTGATCAAAACAACGCATTCAAGAGGTTTCTCATGGCACGTATCGCTGGTATCAATATTCCGCCCCATAAGCACACCGAAATCGGTTTGACATCGATTTTTGGCATCGGTCGCACGCGCGCTCGCAAAATTTGCGAAGCATGCGGCATTGCTTATGCGAAAAAAATCAAGGATTTGTCAGACGCTGATCTGGAAAAAATCCGCGACCAAATCGCTCACATCACTATCGAAGGTGACTTGCGCCGCGAAACCACCATGAACATCAAGCGTTTGATGGACATCGGTTGTTACCGCGGTTTCCGTCACCGTCGCGGCCTGCCGATGCGCGGACAGCGCACCCGCACCAATGCACGTACCCGCAAAGGCCCCCGCAAGGCAGCCGCTGCTCTGAAGAAATAACTGAGGGACCCCCATGGCAAAAGCACCCGTCAACTCAGCCGCACAACGCGTGCGCAAAAAAGTCCGCAAGAATGTCGCGGACGGCATTGCACACGTGCATGCTTCTTTCAACAACACCATCATCACCATCACCGATCGCCAAGGCAATGCTTTGTCATGGGCGTCGTCGGGTGGTCAGGGATTCAAGGGCTCACGCAAGTCCACACCGTTTGCCGCGCAGGTGGCTTCGGAAGTGGCCGGTCGTGCTGCCATTGATCAGGGCATCAAGAACCTCGACGTCGAAATCAAAGGCCCCGGCCCCGGCCGCGAGTCTTCTGTTCGTGCGTTGGCGGCCCTGGGCATTCGCATCAATTCCATATCTGATGTGACGCCGGTTCCCCACAACGGATGCCGTCCGCAAAAGCGCCGTCGCATCTGATTTCAGTCAAGCCCACCGCCGTTGTTGCACGCAGCAACGGCTCCCCGCTCTTGTGGCGGGCAGTTGATAAAAGGAAGTTCAAGTGGCACGTTACTTAGGCCCCAAGGCCAAACTCTCACGCCGTGAAGGCACCGACCTGTTTCTGAAGAGCGCACGCCGCTCTATCGCCGACAAGTCCAAGTTCGACAGCAAGCCCGGCCAGCACGGTCGCACCTCAGGTCAGCGCATGTCTGACTTCGGTTTGCAGTTGCGCGAAAAACAAAAAGTCAAACGCATGTACGGTGTGTTGGAGCGTCAGTTCCGCCGTTACTTTGCCATGGCAGATCAGCAAAAAGGCAATACCGGTTCCAACCTGTTGTCCTTGCTGGAATCGCGCCTTGACAATGTGGTTTACCGCATGGGCTTTGGCTCAACCCGCGCTGAGGCGCGTCAACTGGTGTCGCACAAGGCCATCACGGTCAACGGCCATCAGGTGAATATTCCTTCCTACCTGGTGAAAGCCGGGGACGTGGTGAGTGTGCGCGAAAAATCCAAAAAACAGGGACGTGTGCTCGAAGCTTTACAGCTGGCCACGCAAGTGGGAATGCCTGCCTGGGTCGATGTCAATATTGACAAGGCAGAAGGTGTGTTCAAGAAGGCACCTGATCGTGACGAATTTGCGGCTGACATCAACGAATCCCTGATCGTTGAGTTGTATTCGCGTTAACCGGGGCATTACTGCCCCTTGAATCCGCCGCCCCGTTCACTGTTGTACGGGGGTCATCATCCAGCCTTACCGGTGTAACGAACCGGGGGTATTGAGAGGGAAATAACGAATGCAAACAAATCTTCTGAAGCCCAAAGCCATACAGGTCGAACAACTCGGCCACAACAAATCCAAAGTCACGCTCGAACCTTTCGAGCGCGGTTACGGCCACACCCTGGGCAATGCACTGCGTCGCGTGCTCTTGTCTTCCATGGTCGGCTACGCCGTCACCGATGTCACCATCGCCGGCGTTCTGCACGAATACTCATCGATTGACGGCGTTCAAGAAGACGTGGTCAATATTCTGTTGAACCTCAAAGGCGTGGTGTTCAAACTGCACAACCGTGACGAAGTCACGCTGAGCTTGCGCAAAGACGGCGAAGGCCAGGTCACCGCTGCAGACATACAGACGCCGCATGATGTGGAAATCATCAACCCTGAACACGTGATCGCCAATTTGTCGCACGGCGGCAAAATCGATATTCAGCTCAAGGTAGAAAAAGGCCGTGGCTATGTGCCCGGCTCTATGCGCCGGCATGCTGACGAAGTCAGCAAGTCCATCGGCCGCATTGTGCTCGACGCTTCTTTCTCTCCCGTCAAGCGCGTGAGCTACAGCGTTGAAAATGCGCGTGTGGAACAACGTACCGATCTGGACCGCTTAGTGGTTGAGATTGAAACCAACGGCGCCATCACTGCCGAAGACGCAGTGCGTTCATCAGCCAAGATTCTGGTGGAGCAACTTGCTGTGTTCGCGCAACTCGAAGGCAATGAACTGGCCGCGTTTGATTCACCTGCGCCGCGCAGCACCGTGCAAATCGACCCGATTTTGTTGCGCCCTGTGGACGAACTCGAACTCACTGTGCGTTCAGCCAATTGCCTCAAAGCAGAAAATATTTTCTACATCGGCGATTTGATTCAGCGCACCGAAAATGAATTGCTCAAGACCCCGAACCTGGGTCGCAAATCTTTGAACGAAATCAAAGAAGTGCTGGCTTCACGCGGTTTGACTTTGGGCATGAAGCTCGAAGGCTGGCCACCGAGCGGCCTGGAAGCCAAGCGTATTTAATAAAACAGAGCGGTGTTCACACCGCCTCCCCTGGCCGTACCTGACACGGCGGCCGGCAAAACAACTTCAACAAGGAAATTACCATGCGTCACGGACACGGACTACGCAAACTCAACCGGACCAGCTCACACCGTCTGGCCATGTTGCAAAACATGATGAACTCGCTGATCGAACACGAAGTCATCAAAACCACATTGCCTAAAGCCAAGGAATTGCGTCGCGTCATCGAACCGATGTTGACCCTGGGCAAAGAGCCGACACTCTCCAACAAGCGTCTCGCTTTCAACCGCCTGCGTAACCGCGACAACGTGGTCAAGTTGTTTGCCGAACTCGGACCACGCTACAAAGCCCGTCCCGGTGGCTACACACGCATTTTGAAAATGGGATACCGCGTCGGCGACAACGCGCCGATGGCATTGGTCGAATTGGTTGACCGTCCTGAAGTGCAAGATACACCCGCTGTCAGCGAATAACAGTTACAATGAAGAACACGACGCGCGATGGAGCAGCCTGGTAGCTCGTTGGGCTCATAACCCAAAGGTCGCAAGTTCAAATCTTGCTCGCGCAACCAAACACCACAACGCCCACTTTCAGTGGGCGTTTTGCATTGATACCCGGCCCACTTCAGTAGGCGTTTTGCATTGGTACCTGGCCCACTTCAGTAAGCGTTTTGCATTGACACAAGCTATTCACACCACACATGTCGTACGCCTTGTCCGAAGTTCTGGCAAAAGCCGAGCGCGTTGAATTACAAACGCCTTCGGGCTTGCAGGTCTGGCATGTCTGGAACCGTGCGTGCGGCCATCCATTGGTGTTGTTACACGGCGGCAGCGGCAGATGGAACCACTGGTTGCGCAACGTGCAGGCTCTCTCACAAAACAGGGCAGTGTGGGCCTTAGACACACCCGGCTTGGGTGATTCTGAATTGCCACCGGGCGCGCTTGATGCAGACGATTTGCATCAGCCGTTAGAGCAAGGTTTGCAATTGTTGTTTGCAGATCAAGCCTTGGACATCACTGGTTTTTCTTTCGGTGGACTGGTCGCCGGGTTTCTTGCAGCAAGTTACAAACAGCGTGTCAAACGCTTGGTGCTGGTCGGTATTCCCGGTCTTGGACTGTCGAATCAAATCGTCAATATGCGCGGCTTTAAAGCCGGTATGAGCAAGGAAGAACGTTACGCCGTGCATCGCAACAATCTGCTGGCCATCATGTTGCAAGACGAAAGCCAGATCACGCCTCAGTTGCTCGACATGCAAGAACACAATGTGTTGCGTGACCGTTTACGAAGAAGACGCATAGCGCGAAGTGACGCCATGCTGCAATTGCAAACGCAATGGACATGTCCTGTCTTCGGCATATGGGGCGAGAACGATGCCTTGTACCGAGGCAGTTTGCATTTGATTCATGGCCTGCTCTCGGCCTGTGATTTACGTGGTTTTCATGTGCTGCCGGATGCCGGCCATTGGGTGCAATATGAACAGCCGGAGGCATTCAACGAGTTGTTGCAAAGTCTTTTTTAAAGAAACTCACTCTGCATCCGGTATGACGGCAGTGACTTCAACTTCAACCAGCGCGCGTTCTTCAATCAAGCCGTTGACCACAATGCATGACATGGCTGGATAGTGTTTACCCATGACCTCGCGGTAAACCGCGCCCAATTCTTTTAAGCGCGATTGGTACATGTTCCTGTCGGTGATGTACCAGGTCATGCGCACCATGTGTTCCGGCGAGGCATGGGCTGACTGAAGTACTGCCAGCACATTGAGTAAGGCCAAACGGGTTTGCTCGATAAAGTCATCGGACTCGAACTGCTGCGCAGCGTTCCAGCCTATCTGGCCGCCGACATGAATTTGCAGGCCGCGTGCGGCAATGCCGTTGGCGTAGCCTTTGGGGGCGGTCCATCCTTCGGGAAGTAAAACTGTGTGCATAAAAATCCTGTTTTAGTTGTTCAGATCGCGTAATTTAAAGCGTTGCAATTTACCGGTGGCTGTGCGCGGCAGCGTTGGCAAAAAAGTGATGACGCGCGGGTATTTGTAAGGTGCCAGGTGCTGCTTGACGTGGTCTTGCAATCGCTTGACAAGTTCAGCAGAAGCTTGCGCGTCAGCATGCAGCACGCAAAACGCCTGTACCACCATGCCGCGCTCGGCGTCGACTTTACCGATGACAGCACATTCAACCACTGACGGGTGCAGCAACAAGGCGTCCTCGACCTCGGGCCCGCCAATGTTGTAGCCCGAGGAAACAATCATGTCGTCGGCGCGCGATTGGTAGAAAAAATAACCGTCCTCATCTTGCAGCACCGCGTCGCCGGGAAAATTCCAGCCGCTCTGTACGTAAACACGCTGGCGTTCATCATCTAAATATTTACAACCTGTCGCGCCGCGAACAGCCAGTCTGCCTATATGGCCGCGGGGTAACTCTTGACCTTGTGGATCCAACACCTTTGCTTCATAGCCGGGCACTGCTTTGCCGAGACTCCCGGGTTTGACATCAGTCAATGGGGAAGAAATAAAAATATGGAACATCTCAGTCGCGCCTATGCCGTCAAGCAATTCAAGACCACAGGCCTCGCGCCAAAGTTGACGCGTTGTGTCTGGCAGTGCCTCACCGGCGCTGATACAAATGCGCAAGGCTGGCACAGGATGCTGTTGAATATGAGATGCCATTTGGCGGTAAAAGGTCGGCGCGGTGTAGCAAATCGTGGCTTGCGATAGCGCCATTTCCTGCACCATGTGCTCAGGTGACAAAGGAGGCGATGGGTAAAAAATACTGGCACCGGCCACCATGGGAAAGAGCAACAAACCGCCGAGTCCGAAAGTGAACGCAAGCGGTGGTGTACCGGTGACAATATCGTTCATCTGCGCATGCAAGACTTGCAAAGGCCAGGCTTGGCAGGCTGACCAGATATCCAGGTGAGAATGGCAGACGGCTTTGGGCACGCCGGTAGTGCCTGAGGTAAAGGCCAGCAAAGCAATGTCGTCACCCGTAGTAGGGCAGGCTGCGGCAGCGGTTGAAAACCCTGCTGACAAAGACTCGACACTGTCGGCTGAGTTGTGTGCATTGAAGAGCAAAACCGTGTCTAAGTCGGGGTGTTGTTCTTGGGCCAGCAGCAACTCAGCAGACAACGAAGCCTCGCACCAGGCGATAGAAGGACGCGCTTTGACGATGATGTCGCCCAACTCTTTGGCGCGCAGCAAAGGCATGGTCGGCACAGCGATCAGCCCGGCTTTGACCACGGCCAGCCAGGCGAGTGCAAAGCCAATGCCGTTATGGCCGCGCAGCAGCACACGGTTACCTGTTTGCACCCCGGCTTGCGAACGCAACAGATGCACGCGTTGGTTGACCGCGGACAGTGCTTCACGGTAACTCAGTGTTTGATCGGCTGAGCGAAACAAAGGACGGTCAGCCCATGGCTTGTCCATGGCTTGGTCCAACAAAAGCGAAACCAGGTTCAAGCGGCTGTCGCCGTGGAGGGAATCTTGCGGGTACAACATCACCGGCCATTCGCTGCGCGGCGGTAAACGCTCTGCGACAAAACGGTCGGTATAAGTGCTCATGCCCCGCTCTTTATGACAGATTTGCCAATGATGAGTTGCTGCACCTCGGAAGCGCCTTCGTAAATCCGCAGCGAACGTATGTCGCGGTAAAGAGATTCCAGCTTGTTGCCGACCAGCACGCCCGTGCCGCCGTGCATTTGCAGCGCCATGTCAATGACGCGGGAGGCGTTTTCTGTGGCCGTCAGTTTGGCCATGGCTGCCGCGCGTGTGTAAGCGACAGCTGCATCGCCGTCGCTGCCCTGTGTATCACGCAACCAGGCGGCCCTGTATGTCAACAAGGCTGCGGCGTCCAGCAACGAAGCCATGTCACCTAAGCGTGCCTGGGTCAAAGGCAAGTCCGCCAGGTGTGCGCCAAACATGGGCCGCTCGCGGCTGTAGTTGACTGCATCATGCAAGGCGCGACGGCCCATGCCGATGGCAGCCGCGGCCACAGAAGCGCGGAAAATATCCAGCGTGCGCATGGCGAGTTTGAAGCCGCCGTTGATATCGCCCAGCAAATTGCCGGCTGGTAAGCGGCAATCGTCAAAGCGCAATGTCGCCAGCGGATGCGGTGACATCACATGCAAATGGGTGTTGTCGTCCAAGCCTGAAGTGTCGGCCTCGACGATGAAGGCGCTGATGCCGCGCGCGCCGGCCTGCGCATCTGTTTTGGCGAACACCACATAAAAATCGGCGATGCCGCCGTTGCTGATCCAGGTCTTGACGCCGTTCAGTACAAAGCCATCGACCGTAGCCACAGCATTTGTTGCCATGGCAGCCACATCAGAACCGGCTTGCGGTTCGCTCAAAGCAAAAGCCGCAATCGATGCACCGCGCGCCACTTTGGGCAAGTAGTGGGATTGCTGTGCCGAGCTTCCTGCCAAGGTGATGGCACCGCTGCCCAAGCCCTGCATGGCGAAAGCGAAATCTGCCAGCGGTGAATAGCGAGACAGGGTTTCGCGAATGATGACGAGTGCGCGTGAATCAAGCTTGTCCCAGCGACCGCCGTGCGCCAGCGGCACACAAAACTCCAGCCAGCCAGCCTCTGCCAGCAAACGCACCCAGGCGCGGCAAGCGGCGCGGTCATCGCTTTCATCCACCTGCTGGTGTGCGATCCAAACTTCGAGTGCGTGCGCCAACGCCCGGTGGCGTTCGTCAAAAAACGGCAACTCCCAGTGGCTGCTCATCTCAATTGCCCTCGAACACAGGGCGCTGTTTGGCAGCGAATGCCTGGTAGGCGCGATGGAAATCCTGGGTTTGCATGCAAATGGCCTGCGCCTGCGCCTCGGCTTCTATGGCCTGGTCTAGCGACATGTTCCATTCCTGGTGCAACATGTTTTTCGTCATGCCGTGCGCAAAAGTCGGGCCTTCTGCGAGAGAGCGCGCCAGTAGCACAGCGGCCTGCGGCAAATCGGCGGCATCATGCAGCTGGTTGAAAAAGCCCCAAGCCAGACCTTCGGCGGCTGTCATGGCGCGGCCGCTGAACAGCAACTCGCTGGCGCGGCCCTGGCCGATGACGCGCGGCAACAGCGTGCATGCGCCCATATCGGCACCGGCCAACCCTACGCGTGAAAACAAATAAGAGATGCGTGCTTGCGCGGTTCCCAATCGCAAATCGCTGGCCAGAGCCAGCATGGCACCGGCACCGGCGCAGACGCCGTCAATCGCGGCGATGACAGGTTGCGGACACAGGCGCATGGCCTTGACCAGGTCGCCGGTCATGCGGGTGAATGACAGCAACTCCGGCATGCTCATGCGGGTCAAGGGTGCAATGATGTCATGCACATCGCCGCCCGAGCAAAAATTGCCGCCCGCCCCTTGCAACACCACAACCCGCACATCGTTGGAGTCGCGCAGTGCTGTGAACAGTTCGCGCAGCTCGGCGTAAGACTCAAAGGTCAAGGGGTTTTTGCGTTCCGGGCGGTTGAGGGTGAGAACCGCCACACCGTCGGCACCGCATTGCCATGAGAAATGTTGTGCCTGATGCGCTGCAAATGAGCGTGTGCCCGCGTGCATGGGACTGTCGGCGGGGATGAAATGTTTCATGGGTTCTCCGTGGCTGCGCCTGTCAGCGCGTGTTGTTTGACCTGCCCGAGTAACTCGTGCAATTGTTTTGATTCGTTTGGACTGACGCCACCCAGTGCAGCGACTATCCAGATCTCATGGCGTTTGGCCATTTTTTTGAACAAGGCGCGACCTGCAGGCGTGAGCCGAACCAGCCAGGCACGGCGGTCGCTGGCCAGGCTCAGCCGCTCGATCAATCCTTCTTTCACCAACTGGTCGGTCACCGGGGTGATGTTGCCGCCAGTGACCATCATGCGGCGCGACAACTCGTTCATCTTCATGCCGTCGGGCGCGCGTTCGAGCTGCGCCATCAGGTCAAAGCGCGGCAAGGTGGTGTTGAATTCATCGCGCAAACCGGTGCGTACCCGTTTTTCAATCAATTGGGTGCAGGTCAGCATGCGCAGCCACAAACGCAAGGCATCGGGGTGCGTGCTGTGAACACGGGCTTCTAAATCCATGGAATTACCTTTAGGTACCGAGCAAACGGTAGAGTTGATCGCGCCCGCTTTCATACGGCAGGGGCCAGGTGGTGTCTTTGCTGCCGAGTTTGGCGGCTTGGTGCAGCGTCCAGTTCGGATCGGCCAGGTGCGGGCGCGCGATGGCGCACAGGTCAGCGCGCCCGGCGGCGATGATGCTGTTGGCATGGTCGGCTTCGCTGATGGCACCAACGGCCATGGTGGCGATATGCACTTCGTTGCGGATGCGGTCGGCAAACGGCGTTTGGTACATGCGACCGTAAATCGGTTTGGCGGCGCGGGTGGTCTGGCCGGAAGACACATCTATCAGGTCGCAACCGGCTTGTTTGAACAGCAGCGCAATCTGCACCGCGTCATCGTCGGTGTTGCCGCCCGGCGCCCAGTCGTGCGCTGAAATACGCACTGACATGGGTTTATGTGATGCCCAGACAGCGCGCATGGCGGTGAAAACCTGCAATGGAAAGCGACAACGGTTTTCAAGCGTGCCGCCGTACTCGTCATCGCGCAGGTTGGTCAATGGACAAATAAAACCTGACAACAAATAGCCGTGGGCGCAATGCAATTCCAGCCAGTCAAATCCGGCGGCATCGGCACGCTGTGTGGCTTGTACAAATTGTGCCGTCAAGGTTTGCATGTCTTGCTGCGACATGGCTTGCGGCACTTGGTTGTTGTCGCCGTAAGCCAACGGGCTGGCGGCCAGCAGCGCCCAGTTGCCCTCGGGCAAGGGCTCGTCAATGGCTTGCCAGCCGAGCTGGGTCGAACCTTTCGCGCCGCTGTGTCCGAGTTGCAAGCCAATGTGCGCCTGGTTGTGGTGGACAAAACGCGTGATGCGCTCAAACGCGTGTTGCTGTGCCTCGTTCCACAAACCCGGGCAGCCCGGAGTGATGCGTCCTTCGGGCGTGGGGCTGGTCATCTCGACCATCACCAAACCGGCGCCGCCCAAGGCGCGTGCGCCCAAGTGCACCAAATGGAAATCGCCGACCAGACCGTCTTGCGCGCTGTAAGTGGCCATGGGCGACACCACGACGCGGTTTTTCAGGGTGAGCTCGCGCAGCTTGAAAGGCATCAGCATGGGCGGCATGACGCGCCCGCCGGACAGCCAGGCTTCGTAGGATTGCAGCCAGTCGCGGTCGCGCAGACGCAGGTTCTCATGGCTGATACGTTGCGAGCGGGTGAGCAGCGAATAGGTGAACTGTTCAATCTGCATGTGGGTGTAGCGCTCTACATGCTCAAACCAGGCGGTGGAATTGCGCGCCGCGTTTTGGATTTTCAATACCTCGACGCTGCGCCGGTCTTGGTAGGCTTGCAGCACTTCACGCATGTCCGACAAGGGATGCGCGGCAAAGGTGTCAGCGAGGTCAATGGCGTCTTCCAACGCCAGCTTGGTGCCGCTGCCTATGGAGTAATGCGCGGTGTGCGCCGCATCGCCCATCAGCACCACGGGTATGGCTTGGTTCCAGTGCACCCAGTTTTGACAAATGACGCGCGGAAACTGTATCCAGATGGCCGAGCCGCGCAAATGTGCGGCATTGCTCATCAGCGCATGGCCGTCAAGGTATTTGGCAAATAAGTGTTGGCAAAAGGCAATCGCATCTTCTTGCGACATGCGGTCTAGGCCATGGGCGCGCCAGACCGCGTCAGGCGTTTCTACGATGAAGGTAGAAGTGTGTTCGTCGTATTTGTAGGCGTGTGCCTGGAACCAGCCGTGCTCGGTTTGCTCGAAAGCAAAGGTGAAAGCGTCAAAGGTTTTCTGCGTGCCCAGCCAGACAAAGCGGCAGTTGCGCACATCGATATCGGGCTGAAAGCTGTCGGCGTAGCGGCTGCGTATGCGGCTGTTCAAGCCGTCGCTGGCGATCACCAAATCGGCCTGGTACTGTTGTGCCAGCGCCTGGTCGTCTGAAACATCGGTTTCAAACACCAGTTGAACGCCCAGCTCTTCGCAGCGTTGTTGCAGGATGTTGAGCAAGTGCTTGCGGCCTATGCCGCAAAAGCCGTGGCCGGTGGAGCGCACGCTGCGGCCTTTGAAAAACACCTCAATGTCGTCCCAGTGGTTGAAGGCATCGCCTATCAGTCGGGCCGTGTGCGGGTCCGCTTGGCGCAGGTTGTCCAGCGTCTGGTCGCTCAGCACCACGCCCCAGCCAAAGGTGTCATAGGGTCGGTTGCGTTCGACCACGGTGATGCTGTGCAAGGGATTCTGCTGCTTCATCAGCAGCGCGAAATACAAACCGGCGGGGCCACCGCCTATGCACAATATGTTCATGCCCATATTGTTGAGGTCTGAAGTAATTCAGTCAATAGACCATTTGATGTAATGACAGAGGCGTGAGTTTGAAGCCACGCGGGGCAAGCTGACGGTTAACCCGTTGAACAAGGCGCACAATAGAAACATGCTCTATAAATTCAAATCCAAAGCGGCCGGTGACCTGATACTGCTCGAGCCGCAAGGCAAGCAGTTTTTGCAATTGATCGGTAAAACGGTGCAAGCCAAAGGCATCATCGAGCCGGGCGACATGCCGGCTGCCATCGCCGCATTGCAGGCAGCGATTGCACAACAAGAGGCAGAGCAAGAAGCCGCCAGGGAAAAAGCCCGGCAACAAGGCGCTGCGCCGCCGGTGTTTGACAGCATCAGTCTGCGCCAGCGGTGCAAGCCCATTATTGACATGCTGACCCGTTGCCACCGCGAGCAGCAACCGGTACTTTGGGGCGTTTGAATGGCGCATCCTTACCAGGTGCTCACGCCGTCGGTGGTGCTGGATGCCTTAAGCGGCCTGGGACTGGCGGTCGATGGCCGCTTGAGCGCGCTAAGTTCGTATGAAAACCGCGTCTACCTGGCGCATTTAGACGACGACAGTTCGGTGGTTGCCAAGTTTTACCGCCCGGCGCGCTGGAGCGAAGCGCAGATACGCGAGGAACATGCGTTCACTGCTGAATTGACCGCAGACGATATACCGGTGGTCGGCCCGCTGCTTTTGAACGGCATGAGCTTGCACGAAGCCCGCGTGGTGCACGACGGTGTGGACGGGCATTTCTGGTTCAGCGTCAGTCCGCGGCGCGGCGGGCGTTCGCCCGAATTGGACGACCCCGAGGTGCTGATGTGGATAGGGCGTTTGATGGCGCGCCTGCATCTGGTCGGCGAGCGCCAAGCCTTTGCTGTGCGACCTGCTTTGAACCTGCACACCTTTGGCGAGCTGCCGCGGGATCAACTGGTGTCGCAACAGCAAATAGCGCCAGAAGTGCAGCAGCAATGGTTGGACTTGTGCAACCAGGCATTGGAACGGGTGCGGCAAGCCATGCCAGCGGACATCACAAGCTTAAGACTGCACGGTGACTGTCACCCGGGAAATATTTTGTGGACACCCGAAGGATTGCCAGAGCCCGGCCCGCATTTTGTCGACATGGACGATGCGCGCATGGGGCCTGCGGTGCAAGACCTGTGGATGCTGGTCCATGGTGAAACTGCAGAGCGTCGCCAGAAAATGGAAATCGTGCTCGAGGGTTACGAGAGCGTGCGCCGCTTTGACCGGCGTGAATTGCGATTGATCGAGCCTTTGCGGACTTTGCGCATCATCCATTACAGCGCCTGGCTGGCCGGGCGTCAGGACGACCCGGCGTTTCCGATGCACTTTCCGTGGTTTGGAACGTCTGACTATTGGAGAGGTCAGTGCGATACCTTGCGCGAGCAGATAGAGGCGATGACTGGCGCTGAGGATTAGCGCAAGAATCCCAGACTGAAGTCTTGGGGGCGCAGCTTGTCGGTCAAGGCCGCAAGGCATAAACCCGCTCATCCCGCAGTCCTTGGACACCCTCTGTCCAACATTGCAGCATGCGATGTCCGATGTCTTTGAAGCCCGGACGTTCGGTCATGGCTTGGTGGACTTCATGGCTCACATCCGCCACGGCATCGCTGATGGCTTGCACCATCAACAATTGTTCTTTGAGTGGGATGCCGAAGCAGTTGACGATGAACTTTTGCAGATGCTTGCCAGGCAGCCAAGTTTTTTTGCCCATGAATTCAATGGCGGGCGGGTTGTTGGCAAACCCTGCATAAACAGGGGTGGTGAGCATGTCGTAGGCCGGGGACAAATGCACATCGCCTCGGTTGGTATAGAGAAGGGCCATGTTTTTGGCGTGGCAATCGGCATTGCGCAACGCGTAAGTCAGCAGCAGGGTCGTGGCCAACTGGCGGAAGGTTTCCATTCTTTGAGGGCCAGGCACATGGATGCGAATGGCTTTGGCGATGCGCTCCCAAGTGGTGTTGTACTTGGCTGACGAGCGCAACCCCAGCAAGCTGCAGAAATCTTCCATACCCCAATGCGCTTGGCCTTGCTCATCGACGTCAAAGCGATGGACGACCAGGGCTTGACCATCGTCAGAGACCTCGGTTTTTGCAGTCGGCATGACACGCCGAACCACTTGCATGCACAAATGTTCGTTCAAGGCCACAAAAGGCAGCTTGGCGCTAGAGCCCTTGATGATGTGGCGTTGGGTGATCAGGCTGGCTTTGGGCTGCGGTGACAGCAGATCAGAGGCGGGCGACACGGCATCTAAAAATTTGGGCACCATCCCTGAAACGCCACTGGTGGCATGGGCGCGAACCAGTTCAGCAAAGGCCGCTTCAGAGTTGTCACCCTTGAGCAAAGCAGCCACTTCAAAGGCTTGCGCGGGCATCTGAAGTTCGGCCCCCGAAGTTGCCACTTGCAGTCGTCCCACCATGTTGCGCCCGATGACTGACAGTAAGGCGATGGGATGGGCACCCATGTGTGGGCCGAACTGTTCTTGCAAGACTTGCAGCAAATAACCTTCTGGCAAATTCATTTGCAGCACCGGCGGCAACTGGTCGTCCCACACATAACTCTCGGTGCGAACAGGCATGGTGAGTGAGACGAAGTCGTCCTGTGCTGTCCCTGAGTGGTAGGACAACACGCTCTTGAAGTCGCCCGATTGCGCCAGAGTGGCTACTTCTCGTCCAAGCACGTAGACCGAGAGTTGCATCAAAAGACTCCTGGGGTGGGTGTGTTTTGAGCCCGTTCAAGCCGCAGTTCATCCAAGTTGCCGGCTTGGCCCTCATTGACGACTTCCAGTTCTGCGCCGAGTACGGCCAGGACGGCCAATAATTTGCGAGCCCCAAATTCAGCGCTGCGGCCGCGTTCAAACCGCGACAAAGATTCAGCGGTGATACCCGCCAATGCCGCTACCTCACGTTGCTGCAACCCAAGTTGCTTGCGTCGCCCTGCGATGGATTCACCAAGATCTTGTAGGGTTTTCATTTGATATATACGTCAATTAAAGTCAAATATTCTGGATTATTGACGTATATATCAATAAATGCAAGCGATTGATGGTTTGAGGACAGGCTTTAACGCAAAAAGCCTAGGCTGAAAACCATGGGTCTCAGCTTTTCCGTCAGCGCTGTGTAGGCGGTCTCCATGGGTGAGAAATTGACGGGCGCGGTGTCGCCGCTTTTGTTGCGCTCTGCCAGTGCGTTGCGGATTTGGTACCAGCCCACATCGGCGCGGTTGAGCTTGTAGGTCTCACGCACCGTGCGCGCATCGGTGTGGCTGAAATAGGTTTTCCATAAAACCCGTCCAGCATCCAGCACCGCTGTGGCTTCGGTGGACAAGCTTTTATCGGCCAGGTACTGCACCATGAAGTCGGACTCGAAGCGGTCGGGGGCATCCACTTCGTCTTCGGTATAAGGGATGAAATGGTTGACGATAGACCACTTTTTGTTATTCCAGACCAAGCCGTTGGCGCTGGCGTGTTGACGCCGACCGAAAACTGATCACCTGGGGGTGCGGCGAAAACTTCGTTTATTTGGCTGTAGTTGCCAGCGACCGCGCTTTTATAAAGTGCCTCTGTACTTGACGCTTATCAGGCGGCTGCGCATGCGCGTAGCCGTCGCCGATTCATGAGAGCGTGCCGTATATTTTGGATACACAAATGAGTATCCATGCGATACTGATACCCAATGTTGAGCGAAGACGCTGGCCTCCATATCCGTGTTAAAACTGAACTCCGCGAGGCGATTCAAGGGGCTTGTTTGGCTGAAAACCAGAATATGTCGGAAGTGTTGCGCGAGCTAATGCAGGTATTCGCTGTTCGGTATCAAGGCGGCTTGCAACAAGATATGTACACGACACCAGCAGCCAGGAAGCCGCGTCAATTAACCAAGAAAAAGTGATATGAGTCAATTTAAATCTTTGGAAGGACGTTTAACTTCGCTTGACTTGTTTGCCGGCGCGGGAGGACTGTCGGAAGGATTGCGCGTTGCCGGGTTCGCGTCGCTTTACGCAAACGAGATTTCCCCGCGCTATGCGCAGACCTACGCAGCCAACCATCCAGCCACGCAGGTCGATAGCCGCGACATTCGCAAAGTCGATGCAAGCAAGATCCGAAAACTATTGGGTTTGAATCGAGGCGAATTGGACTTGATCGCTGGTGGCCCGCCCTGCCAAGGCTTTTCGATCAACGCGCCAAAGCGCTCCACCGAAGATTTGCGGAATGACCTGTTCCGTGAATACCTGCGGTTTGTTGCCGAATTTCAGCCAAAAACGGTCTTGATCGAGAACGTCCCTGGCATGGTGTCGTTTGAAGGTGGCGCGACGTTAGATGCGATCTTGGAATCATTGAAGCAGCTCGGCTACGTCGCTGACGTGCGAATCCTGTACGCGCCCCATTACGGCGTGCCCCAAACCCGCTGGCGCACAATAATTCTTGGCAGCAGTTGCGGAGTCGATCCGAAGGGGCTATTTCCAGAACCACTTCACCACGCACCGGTTCGGGTGAATTTCACCTCGCAATTCGCTGGGAAAAACTTGGTGAACTTTCCCTGTTCCCTGGAATTGCCGTCCCACGTCACGGTCAAGGATGCCATTGGCGATTTGCCAGTGTTGAGCAACGGCGATATTGGCAAGCCAGTCAAAGACTACCGGCACCCGGCTGATAATCCCTATCAAAAACTACTGCGGGTGGGTTCTGCGGGTGTGACGTGTCACGAAGCCGCTAGGTTGAGCAAGATCAATCTTGATCGCTTGGCGTATATACCGCCGGGCGGAAACTGGACAGACATTCCCGAGATGCTTTTGCCGCGCGGAATGCGCAAGGCGCGGCGCAGTGACCATACGAAACGTTACGGGCGGGTCAATCCTGACGGACTTGCCTCCACCATCCTGACCAAATGCGATCCGCATTGGGGCGCTTATTTCCATTATGAACAAGACAGGGCCTTTACCGTGCGTGAAGCGGCGCGCATCCAGTCCTTCCCTGATACCTATGTTTTCTGCGGCTCACGAGTTGAACAATATGAACAAGTCGGCAATGCCGTGCCGCCGCTTTTGGGCGCTGCCGTCGGGCGTGCTATCGCAGGTGCGCTTGAAAGTGACCGCAACGTCGGGCTGTTGAATTGCACCGCAAAGTGAGCCACTATTTGCAACCAAAATTGAGCCGCTAGTTTTAAAAAATTTGGTCTACTCGGTTGTGGATAAGTTTAGCTGTTCTATGTTTTTTACTCCTTTCATTTTTGATTTCTTCAACTGCTGAGAGC
>CAMDKD010000007.1 GCA_945901125.1 Bordetella parapertussis | reverse complement strand
TAGAAATGACCGGTGCCGGCAGTTGATTCCAGCTTGATTTTTTCGCGTCCGCCTTTGGAAGCCATGGTGAAAGTCCTTTAAAAGTCGGTGAAAAATTAAGCTTGGCCGCGAGCGCGCATGTCTGCGAGCACGACGTCAATGCCTTTTTTGTCGATCAGGCGCAAAGCAGCGCTGGACACGCGCAAACGCACCCAACGGTTTTCGGTCTCTACCCAGAATCGGCGGTATTGCAGATTGGGCAGAAAGCGGCGCTTGGTTCTGTTGTTGGCGTGGGAAACATTGTTGCCCACCATTGGGCCTTTGCCCGTTACTTCGCATACACGTGCCATCAGACACTCCTTGTTAACAGCCGGAAAGAAACCCGGCTTGACCTCGCCTTTGAAGGGGGCGGTATCCCTGTCACCGGTTGCCAAACTGGCAGGCCGGATCACACTGAGCCAAAGATTATAGCTTGCCGCTGCCGGGCTAGGTCAATGAATGCTTATTGCTCCAGAAAGCGCTGTGCGTCCAAAGCGGCCATGCATCCGGTGCCGGCGCTGGTAATGGCCTGGCGGTACACATGGTCTTGCACATCGCCGGCGGCAAACACGCCGGGTACGCTGGTTTGCGTGGCCATGCCTTGCAAACCGCTTTGCGTGACGATGTAGCCGTCCTTCATGCTCAGGTGGCCTTCAAAAATACCGGTGTTTGGCTGGTGGCCGATGGCGATGAAGCAACCGTGAACAGCCAGATCGCGTGTCTGGTTGTCTTGCACGTTTTTCAAGCGCACGCCGGTCACGCCCGAGGCGTCACCCAGCACTTCGTCAAGCACGCTGTGCAGTTCGAGCACGATCTTGCCTGCTTTGACCTTGTCCATCAGCTTGTCGATCATGATGGCCTCGGCTTTGAACTTGTCGCGGCGGTGAATCAAATGCACTTTGCTGGCGATGTTGGACAAATACAAGGCTTCCTCGACAGCCGTGTTACCGCCGCCGACCACGCAGCAGATCTGGTCCCGGTAAAAGAAACCGTCGCAGGTCGCGCAACCGGATACACCGCGCCCCATGAAACTTTGCTCTGAAGGCAGGCCCAGGTATTTGGCCGATGCGCCGGTGGCGATGATGAGCGCGTCGCAGGTGTAAGTGCCGCTGTCGCCGGTCAAAGTGAACGGTCGCTGGCTGAAATCGACTTTGTTGATATGGTCAAACACCATCTTGGTATTGAAGCGCTCGGCGTGTTCCAGAAAACGCTGCATCAGGTCCGGTCCTTGCACGCCGTGCACATCGGCCGGCCAGTTGTCCACATCGGTGGTGGTCATCAGTTGGCCGCCCTGGGCCATGCCGGTGATCAAGGTGGGTTGCAAATTGGCGCGTGCGGCATAAACGGCGGCGCTGTAACCGGCAGGGCCGGAGCCGAGGATAAGAACTTTGCTGTGTTGGGGGGAGGTCATGGTGTCCAGAGGTACGAGTGAGAAGGCAAACGCTGCGCTTCGAAGCCTGTGATTTTAGGCTTTGGCAAAGTGCCCATCCCCGGCGCGCCTGTTAAGCTTACGTCCGGCAATGACTTACTCTTTAAACACCCTCAATAATTCCAAGGATAACCCGCCTTCTGCCAGCGGCTGGCAACGCTTTGTGCAGGAAATCGCGCTGTCTTTGGGCTTTGTTTTTCTGCTGTTCTGGCTGGTGGCCATGCTCAGCCATACCGCCCAGGATCCGGCCTGGACCACCTCGGGCTCTAGCGCAGTGCCTCACAACTGGGGCGGGCGCATAGGGGCTGCCATCAGTGACCTGGGATTTTTTATTGCCGGTTATTCCATCGTCTGGTGTTACCTGGCTTGTCTTGTCAGTTGGTTGAACGCACTGGCTGCGCGTATGCGCAGCGAAGACAGTCCGGTGGTTGAAGCACACATTTGGCGATTAAGCCGCTGGGCCTTCTGGAGCGGTCTGGTGTTGTTGATGCTCTCCAGCACCGGGCTGGAATACACCCGCTTGTACCGTTTTGATGCGCACATTGCAGGACACCACGCAGGTGGCATTCTGGGTTACCTGGTCGGCGGTGCTGCGGCCAAATGGCTTGGCTTTAACGGCTCTGCGCTGGTGTTCATCGTCTTCATGCTGGTGGGACTGTCCTGGACTTTTGGTTTTTCCTGGGTGCAACTGGCTGAAAAAATCGGTTCCAGTATTGACCAGGCCATTGCCGGTTGGCGCGAACGACGCGAGATGGCCGAAGACCTGGCGCTGGGACAGGCGGCGGCGCGTGAACGCGAAGAAGATGTGCAAACCGACAGAGTGGACAGCGAAGAGTTGCCGCCCAGACCGGTGCGTATTCTGGTCGACCCTGAGCCCTTGGCTCCCCCGAAAAGCGAACGCATGGCGCGCGAACGTCAAAAACCATTGTTCAATGACATGCCGGATTCGCGCCTGCCGCAGGTTGATCTGCTGGACGACTCGCAAACCAGACAAGACCCGGTGGATGCCGAGACCATCGAATTCACCAGTCGCTTGATAGAGAAAAAACTGCGCGACTTCGGCGTCGAAGTCAAAGTACTGGCCGCTGCCCCCGGACCGGTGGTGACGCGCTATGAGATAGAACCGGCGACCGGCGTCAAAGGCTCGCAGATCGTCAATCTGGCCAAGGACTTGGCGCGCTCGCTCAGCATGGTGTCTATACGCGTGGTGGAAACCATACCGGGCAAAAATTTCATGGCGCTGGAGTTGCCCAACGCCAAACGCCAATCTATTCGCTTGAGTGAAATACTGGGCTCCGAGGTGTACAACGAAGCCAAGTCTTTGCTGACCATGGGTTTGGGCAAAGACATAGGCGGCCATCCCGTGGTGGCTGACCTGGCCAAGATGCCGCACGTGTTGGTGGCAGGCACCACAGGCTCGGGTAAATCGGTGGGTATCAACGCCATGATTTTGAGCCTGCTTTACAAAGCAGAAGCCCGCGATGTGCGCCTCTTAATGATCGACCCCAAGATGCTGGAGATGTCGGTGTACGAAGGCATACCGCATTTGCTCGCACCCGTGGTCACCGACATGCGCCAAGCCGCACACGGTCTGAACTGGTGTGTGGGTGAGATGGAGCGGCGCTACAAATTGATGAGCAAGTTAGGCGTTCGAAATTTGGCCGGCTACAACCACAAGATAGAAGAAGCGCTGGAAGCAGGTCACTCTATTCCGAATCCGTTCAGTCTGACGCCTGATGATCCGGAGCCATTGGAGCGTTTGCCGCATATCGTGGTGGTGATCGATGAATTGGCCGATCTGATGATGGTGGTCGGCAAAAAAATTGAAGAGCTCATCGCGCGTCTCGCACAAAAAGCGCGTGCTGCCGGCATACATTTGATTCTGGCCACGCAACGCCCGAGCGTGGATGTGATCACCGGCTTGATCAAAGCCAATATCCCAACGCGCATTGCGTTCCAGGTCAGCAGCAAAATCGACAGTCGCACTATTCTTGACCAAATGGGTGCAGAAGCTTTGCTGGGCATGGGCGACATGTTGTATTTGCCCAGCGGCACCGGTTTTCCCATCCGCGTGCATGGTGCCTTTGTCAGCGATGAAGAAGTACACCGCGTCGTCAACTATTTGAAAACACAGGGTGAGCCGAATTACATCGAAGGCTTGCTTGAAGGCGGTACGGTCGACGGTGAGGCCAACGGCCCCGACCTGTTCGGCGAGACCGCCAGTGAAAAAGACCCGATGTACGACCAGGCTGTTGAAGTGGTGTTAAAAAACCGCAAGGCCAGCATTTCGCTGGTGCAACGCCATTTGAAAATCGGCTACAACCGCGCCGCCCGCTTGGTGGAAGACATGGAAAAAGCCGGCATGGTCAGCGCCATGAGCAGCAATGGTCAGCGCGAAATTCTGGTGCCGACACGCCAAGAATAAATGCTTGTGTGTTCAAGAGTTAAAGCATCTCTGTGTAGTTGTTATTGAAAGTTGATATGAAGTTATTCTCCGCAATCAGCGCCTGTATCCGTGTTGCCTGTTTGGCCGCAGCAGCCTTGAGCGTGTGTACGGTGGCATGCGCCGACAGTCTGGACAGTCTGGCGAAATTTTTGTCATCCACACGCAGCATGCGCGCTGAGTTCACGCAAACAGTGACCACGCCGTCCAAAGACAGCCGTCCCGCCAAGATCAAGATTTCCAATGGCAGTTTTTCTTTCATCAGGCCGATGGTGTTCCGGTTTGATTACGCCAAACCGTTTTTGCAAAACATCGTCGCCGATGGCAAACACCTGTGGCTGTATGACGCAGACATGAACCAGGTCACGCAACGCAACCAAGCGCAGGCCTTGGGCAGTACACCGGCTGCTTTGATCGCCTCGGCCACCGATTTGGCAACCCTGCAAAAAGAATTTGATTTGCAGGCCGAGGCCAACGCCGAGGGTTTGCAATGGATCAGCGCCGCACCGAAATCGCAGGATGGTAGTCTGCAAAAAATCCGCATCGGTATGCGGGTGCAAGGCGAGCAGGTGATGTTGTCGCAACTTGAAATTCTGGATGCATTCGGCACGCGTTCGCTGATCAAGTTTGAACGCACCGACATCAATCCCAAGTATTTGACGCCTTCGCAATTCAGTTTTGTGCCACCCAAAGGCGCGGATTTGATCAAGCCCTGAGGTGTTGCAAGGACTGGCTCCGCTTTATTCTGCCGCTACCCGTTTGCTGGTGCTGGGCAGTTTTCCGGGTATGGCCTCTTTGCAAAACGCCTGTCCGCAATTGCAGGCGATTGCGCACAACGGCGGCGAAAGTTTCAAGCATGCCAAGCACACGCAAGCGCTGGGCGTGCCGGTGTACCGGCTACCGTCGAGCAGCCCGGCGAACGCCACTTGGTCCTTCGAGCGTAAGCTGCATGCTTGGTGCCATGTGTTCCTGCAAGCAGGTTTGGCTGTGATCGGGTCACAATAGCCTAAAGCACCATGAGTACCGCATCTCCTAATCCCCATTCACCGCTGGCTGAGCGCTTGCGCCCGCACACGCTGGCCGAGGTCGTGGGCCAGCAACATATTTTGGGCGAGGGCATGGCGCTGCGGGTGGCGTTTGAGTCCGGTCAGCCGCACAGTTGTTTGTTATGGGGGCCGCCCGGGGTGGGCAAGACCACGATTGCGCGTTTGATGGCGGATGCATTTGACGCGCAATTTCTCTCTATCAGCGCGGTGCTAGGTGGCGTCAAAGAAATTCGTGAAGCGGTGGAGATGGCGCAAGCGGCACGGGATTCGCTGGAGCAAAAACGCACGATTGTGTTTGTTGACGAGGTGCACCGTTTCAACAAAAGCCAGCAGGATGCGTTTTTGCCACATGTGGAATCCGGCTTGTTCACCTTCATTGGCGCGACCACGGAGAACCCGTCGTTTGAAGTGAACTCGGCTTTGTTGTCGCGTGCAGCGGTGTATGTGTTGCAGCCTTTGTCTGAAGATGATTTGACGCAAATCGTCGGCAAAGCGCGTGCCATCAACGCCGTGCCCGCACTTGAAGACGCAGCACAAGCAAGCTTGATCGCTTACGCCGACGGCGACGCCAGACGTTTGCTCAATACCTTGGAGACCTTGGCGGTGGCGGCGCAGCGTGAACAACTGTTCTTGCTGACTGATGCTTGGTTGATGAAAGTGCTGGGTGAGCGCATGCGTCGTTACGACAAAGGCGGCGAGCAGTTTTACGACACCATCAGTGCGCTGCACAAATCCGTCCGCGGCTCAGACCCGGACGCAGCTTTGTATTGGCTGGTGCGCATGTTGGATGGCGGCGCAGAGCCCAAGTACATGGCGCGGCGCATGATACGCATGGCCGCCGAAGACATCGGTTTGGCCGACCCGCGTGCGTTGCGCTTGGCGCTGGATGCCGCCGAGGTGTACGAACGACTTGGTTCACCCGAAGGCGAATTGGCATTGGCTGAATGCGTGGTCTATCTGGCCATCGCACCCAAATCGAATGCGGTGTACAAGGCTTATAACAATGTGCGCAAACTCATCAAGAGCGACGGCACACGCCCGGTACCCATGCATTTGCGCAATGCGCCCACGCAACTGATGAAAGACTTGGACTACGGCAAGGCCTACAGGTATGCGCATGACGAAGCCGATGCGTTTGCTGCTGGTGAAAACTATTGGCCAGATGGCATGAAGCCGCCGGTGTTGTACGAACCGGTAGAGCGCGGTTTGGAAATCAAGATCGCAGAAAAAATGCGCTTGCTGCGCGACAAAAACGTGCAAGCCAAAAAAACTTAAAGCTTGTCGGCTTCGCTGGTGAACGAGTCGGCGAAAAATTCTTCCGCAGGTAAACCGTGCGCCAGGTAATCACGCTGAGCCGCATCAATCACCACCGGCGCGCCGCAGGCATACACCTGATGCGCTGATAAATCGGGCAGATCTTGCAGCACCGCAGCGTGTACAAAACCGGTTCTGCCTGTCCAGTTGTCTTCGGGCAAAGCGTCAGACACCACGGGTATGTATTGCAGATGCGGCATCACAGCCAATTGGGCCATCACCCAATCGTTCATGTACAAATCTGAAGGACGGCGACCGCCCCAATACAAACGTGAGGGGCGTTGAATGTTTTTATGCTGCATGTGTTCTAACAGCGCTTTGATAGGCGCAAAGCCGGTGCCCGAGGCCAGCAACACCATGGGTTTGTCGCTGTCTTCGCGCAGGTAAAAGCCGCCGAACGGCGCTTCTATGCGTTGTATTTCTTTTTCTTTCATGACGCCGAACACATGGTCGGTGAATTTGCCGCCCGGCATGTGCCGTATATGCAAATCGATCACAGGGGCGCCTGTAACCAATGTGTGCGGCGCATTCGCGATCGAGTAGGCACGGCGCGAACCGTCGCGCAATAAAAACTCTACATACTGTCCAGCGTGGTACTGCACGTTTTCAGTAGAAGGCAGTTGCAGTGAGATGCGCATCACGTCATGCGACATTTTTTCCAATGAAGCAATGCGCACCGGCATTTTGCGTATCGGAAAAGCGTCGGCGCTGGTGACCTGGCGGGACTCAAGCACCACATCGCTCAAGGCAGTGGCGCGGCAGGTCAGCACCATGCCTTTGGCCAATTCGTCGTCACTCAAAGCCTTGCTTTGGTAAGCGCTCATTTGAATCTCACCGGAGACTTTCAGGCATTTGCAGGAACCGCAGGCACCGTCTTTGCAGCCGTATGGCAAGCCGACTCCCTGGCGTATACCCGCCGCCAGAATCGTTTCGTCCTTGTCCACGCTGAACGAACGGCCACTGGGTTGCACTGAAACTTGAAACGTCATGCTTGCTATCCTTGGATTTTTTAAAACAACGAAAGACTGGATTTTGCCCTCAAACCAAAGCCCTCTCGGCGCACTGCCTGCGCGCTTCAGACGTCCGCGTGTATTGATCGTCGGTTGCGGTGATGTCGGTGCGCGCGCTGCTGGCTTGTTGAAAAACGCCAGCCGTGTGTATGCCTTGACCAGCAGTGAGTCGCGGGTTGCGCATTTGCAGCAGCAAG
The DNA here is from genome assembly GCA_945901125.1 of Bordetella parapertussis. Classification (GTDB taxonomy): domain Bacteria; phylum Pseudomonadota; class Gammaproteobacteria; order Burkholderiales; family Burkholderiaceae_C; genus Limnohabitans. The sequence goes on along the minus strand of CAMDKD010000007.1, from coordinate 87,274 downwards.
GCATCGCTGCTTTGCGCGGCAATCTGGATGAACCTGCGAGCTTGCGACGACTGGCTGGCGTGGCAAGCCACATCATTCACATGGCACCGCCGCCTTTGCAAGGACGCAGCGATACGCGCACCCGTGCTTTGGTGCAGGCGCTGTTGTTGCGCTCTTCGCCGCAAGCTGTGGTGTACGGTTCGACCAGCGGCGTTTACGGTGATTGCGCTGGCGCGTTGATAAACGAAACACAGGTATTGAACCCGCAAACCGATAGAGCTCATAGACGTGTCGATGCCGAAGCTTGGTTGAACGCCTGGGGCTCGCGCGGTATCCCGCGCATCAGCGTCTTGCGTATTCCAGGCATTTACGCGCTGGACCGCGAGGGTGGCACGCCGCGCGAACGGCTGCAACGCGGCACGCCAGTGCTGCAAGCAACAGATGATGTGTACACCAACCATATTCATGCAGACGATCTGGCGCGTGCGACTGTGCTTGCGCTGTGGCGCGGCAAAACCTTGCGTCCCCTGCATGTCAGCGACGACAGCGATGTGTTGATGGGGGACTACATGAACTGGGCAGCAGACCTGTGGCAGTTGCCTCGTCCGCCGCGCATCAGCCGCGAGCAGGCGCAAACCGCATTGCCTGCCATGGCATTGAGTTTCATGAGTGAATCCAGACGCATGCAAAACCAGCGTTTGAAAACCGAGTTGCGCATGAAACTGCGCTACCCCACGGTGCGCGAAGGCTTGCAGGGCAAGCCGGTGTTTTAACGCATGCCGATTTTGGCGTCGCCGAATATGCCGGTGACTTCGCGCGGCAGACTGCGCCAGTATTGCTGTGTGGCTTGCACCTGACCGCCGAGTGCTGCGGCGGCTTCCCAGCCCCAGCGCGGCTTGTACAAAAAGCTGCGACCCAGTGCAATCATGTCTGCGTCGCCCGCCTGCAACACGTCTTCGGCTTGTTGCGGTTCGGTGATCAAACCGACCGCGATGGTCGGCAAACCCGTTTGCTGTTTGATGTGTTTGGCGAAATGCACCTGGTAGCCCGGGCCTATATTGATTTTTTGCTGCGGTGAAATGCCGCCGGATGACACGTGGACAAAGTCGGCACCGGCTTGCTTCAACAATTTGGTGAAGTCAGTGGTTTGTTCCAGGTCCCATCCACCATCTATCCAGTCGCTGGCTGACAAACGCATGCCCAGCACGCCGTTGAACACCTTGCGTACCGCGCTGAACACTTGCAGCGGGAAACGCGCGCGGTTGGCGAAATTGCCGCCGTAATTGTCATTGCGCTGGTTGGCAATAGGCGACAAAAACTCGTGCAACAAATAACCATGCGCCCCGTGCAACTCCAGCATTTCCAAGCCCATGGCTTGCGCACGTTCGGCGGCTTTCATGAATGCTTTTTCAATACCGATCAAACCGGCAGCATCGATTTCATGCGGCGGGTCTTCGCCGGGCAACAGGTTGATGGGCGATGGCGCCACCGGTTCCCAACCGCCATCGGCTTTGCGAATCAGCATGCCGCCGTTCCACGGTTGAGCGCTGGAAGCTTTGCGCCCGGCGTGGGCGATTTGCAAACACACCGCAGTCGGCGGCGCGAGTTTGCGCGCGCGCGCCAAGGTGTCGGCCAATGCATTCGCGGTGGCGTCGTCCCACAAGCCCAGGCAATTGGGTGTGATGCGGCCTTGCGCGGTGACGGCAGTGGCTTCAATCATGAAGACGCTGGCGCCGCTGTTGAGCAGATTGGCCCAATGCATCAAATGCCAGTCGTTGGCCTTGCCGTCCAAATGACAGGCGTATTGGCACATGGGAGCGACAACTATGCGGTTGGGCAGCGTCAACGGGCCGCGCGGAGAGTTCAGTGTGATGGGGGTGAAGAGCAAGCTCATGGTGTGGTTTGATGGGTAAATCGCAAACCGTCATCTTAAGTCCTCGAGGGGCTTGCATCCGTTTGGATTGGCATAAAAAAACGACCCTTGTGGGGTCGTGTTTTCGTTGCCATCAGCTGGTGCCGGAGGCCGGAATCGAACCGGCACGGTGTTTTGCACCGGCAGATTTTGAATCTGCTGCGTCTACCAATTTCGCCACTCCGGCTGGAGAGGGATCAGAATTATGGCACAGTGTAGGTATGAACTATCCAAGTATCGAAGCCGCGATCGGCCACACGCCCATCGCGCGCTTGCAACGCATAGGTGTTGCTGACAACCAATCGCGCGGCAATGTGCTGCTCGGCAAGCTCGAGGGCAACAACCCGGCCGGTTCAGTCAAAGACAGACCGGCCTTGTCCATGATTCAACGCGCTGAAGAGCGCGGCGACATCAAGCCTGGCGACACTTTGATTGAAGCCACATCGGGCAACACCGGTATTGCGCTGGCCATGGCTGCGGCCATCAAAGGCTATCGCATGGTGTTGATCATGCCCGAGGATTTGTCGATTGAGCGCGCGCAAACCATGAAAGCTTTCGGCGCTGAATTGATACTCACGACCAAGACCACCGGCATGGAAGGCGCGCGTGATCTGGCGGACCGCATGCAAGCCGAAGGTAAAGGACGTGTGTTGGATCAGTTTGCCAATGCAGACAACCCGCGCATTCACTATGAAACCACCGGCCCTGAAATCTGGCAGCAGACTGCTGGACAAATCACGCATTTCGTCAGCGCCATGGGCACCACCGGCACCATCACCGGTGTGTCGCGTTATTTGAAAGAGCAAAACCCGCAGGTGAAAATCATAGGCGCGCAACCCAGTGAAGGCTCGCGTATTCCGGGGATTCGCAAATGGTCGCCCGAGTACATGCCGAAAATTTACGATGCCACGCACGTGGATGAACTGGTTTACGTCAGCCAAACCGACGCCGAAGACATGTGCAGACGCATGGCGCGCGAAGAAGGTATGTTTGCAGGCATCTCAGCTGCGGGTGCGTGTTGGGTGGCCTTGCAAATCGCGCAGCAGGTGCGCAACGCCACCATTGTTTTCATCGTGTGCGACCGCGGTGATCGTTATTTATCCACCGGAGTATTTCCCGCATGAGCCAATTCCAATACTGCCCGATGTGCGCTACCGAATTGCAGTTGATCTCGCAAGAAGAAGACGGCGGCCCGAAAGCGCGCATGCGCTGCGTGGTCTGCCAATGGACGCATTGGAACAACCCGACGCCGGTGCTCGCCGGTATCGTGCAATACAGAGGGCAAATATTGCTGGCGCGCAACGCCGCCTGGACCGGCAGACGTTTTGCTTTGATCACCGGTTTCATGGAGGCCGGCGAAACGCCGGAGGAAGGCATTAAGCGTGAAATCGGCGAGGAAACCAATTTAAAGGTGTCTGCGCTTAAATTGATCGGCGTGTACGACTTTCAGCGCATGAACCAGGTCATCATTGCCTACCATGCGGTGGCTGACGGCGAAGTGCGTTTATCGCCGGAACTCGCTGAGTACAAGCTGTACAACTATGAGGACATCATTTGCTGGCCGGCAGGAACCGGCTACGCCATGGGCGATTGGCTGCGCACGCAAGGCATAGAGCCGCGTTTCATGAGCTGGGAAGAGCGTGCAGCGCAAAGCCTGGAATAAAACCTTGTTAATTTTTTGAATTTATTCTCATATGCATATTGATCTGGAACTTGATACCCGCGGCCTGAACTGCCCTTTACCCATTTTGAAAGCCAAAAAGGCTTTGACGCCCATGCAAACCGGTCAGTTGCTCAAGGTGGTGTCTACAGACAAAGGCTCATTGCGCGACTTTGCTGCGTTTGCCAAACAAACCGGCAATGAACTGGTCTCGCAGGAAACTCTCGGGGACGAATTTGTGCATGTGCTCAAGCGACGTTAGTTTTTCATCAAAAATGCGACAAACCTTTAAGCGAAAATTGGCGAGAGGGTTACTACTTATATGTCGATTTAAATTAACTAAAAGTATTAATATAATCTCAGCCAATGGTTGGCACAAATAAGGTTTATTCGAATGCAGCTGGTTTTGATTCCAGCGCGTCAGATGAAATTGTCATAATCTATGTGAAATTTTTAGCTTTGCCTCTTAGCCGAATGAAAATATTTCCATTTTAAAAAGCAAATAACCCCGTGCTCTGAATAGTTGTTTGTCTTGGAAAACCATCATTGACTTTACACAAAAGACAAATAGCATCTGTCGGGTTAGTTAATCACTTTCACTGCTCTCAACACTTGTATAGGACTCAAACATGAAAAAAATCGCTCTCGTCGCCTCTTTGTTGGCTGGCCTCATGGCCGGTGTCTCACCTGCTGCTAACGCGCAGGAAGTTTATTGGACCACCAGCGGTACCTTTGGTCCTTTCAACATCCAAGGTCTGATCCCCACCTACCCCACTGCCAAGGACATCACTATTCCCGTGTCCATGTGGATCATCAAGCACCCGACCAAAGGCGTCGTTGTGTTTGACACAGGTAACAACGTTGCTATCTCTGACGGCAAGTGCAAAGAATACTGGTCTGCCGGTAACTGCGACTTCTTCAAGCCTAGCCAAAAGCGTTCAGACGTGATCGACAAACAACTGGAAAAAGTCGGGTTGAAAGTGGATGATGTCAAAGTTGTCGTGTCTTCACACAGCCACTTGGACCACGCCGGCAACATCGGCATGTTCCCCAAAGCAGTTCACGTGTTCCAGAAGAAAGAACTCTACCAAGGCTGGTGGCCTGAGAAGTTCCAAGGTCGTGAAACACCTGGAACATTCGTTTTGGCCGATTTGATGGCTGCACGTAACTACACCTACTACGAAATCGACGGCGATTACGACCTGTTCGGCGACGGCACTGTCAAAATCGTTTCTACACCCGGCCACACCATTGGTCACCAGTCCATGAAAATCAAACTGGGTTCAGGCAACACCATCATCATCACGCAAGATGCTTTGTGGATGCAGGAAAATGCCGACGGTTATGTTGCTGGTTTGAACTACAGCGTCAAAGACTGGACCGACTCAGCTAACAAGCTGAAGTTCATGCGTGACCTCGAAGGCGCCAAACTCCTGTTCTCTCATGATGCAGGTCAGTTCGCTACCGGTGGTAACAAATGGCATAAATAATCAGCCGTATACTGGTTGAAGCAAAGCCCCCACTTTGTGGGGGCTTTTTTTCAGTTGCTGAAAATGTGAACGCCTTAATGCTTTCACGAAATCCTTAGATGAACATGATTGAACTAGATAGAGTATCCAAGCGCTACGGTAGCAAGACCATCATTCACGATATTTCATTCCATGTCAAAAAAGGTGAAATTGTTGGCTTTTTAGGACCTAATGGTGCTGGCAAAACCACCACCATGCGCATGATTTCCGGTTTTACATCGACGACATCCGGAACTGTCAAAGTCGCCGGTTATGACATGGCCACTCAAAACCACATGGCCTCGCAAAAATTGGGTTATTTGCCCGAGCATCCTCCGCTGTACGACGTGCTGGATGTGAAATCGTATTTGCGCTTTGTGGCGACCGCCAAAGGCATCAGCAAAACTCAATTCCCCGCTCACCTTGAAAAGGTGGTGGACGCCTGCAAGCTGGCATCCGTGGTGGACAAAGAAATTTACAAACTCTCCAAAGGCTATCGCCAGCGTGTCGGTTTGGCACAGGCGCTGTTGGGCGACCCGGATGTGTTGTTGCTCGATGAGCCGACCGCCAGCCTGGATCCAGGCCAAATACATGAAACACGTGAAGTCATCCGTTTGTTTGGCAGTGAACGTGCGGTGCTGTTATCTACCCATATATTGTCTGAAGTCACATTGCTGTGCAGCCGTGTCGCCATCATTAACCAAGGCCGCATGCTGGCTGTGGATACGCCTGACAGATTGCAACAGGCCGCCGAAGAAAGCAATGTGGTTTGGGTTGAAGCTGCCGGCGATGAAGCCGCGATCAAACAGGCTTTGCAAGCGGTAGAAGGTGTCGTCAGTGTAAGTTCTTCAACCTTACCGAACGCAAAATTGTTGAGTTTTGATTGCATGGTTTCTGAGGATGAAGGCATACAGCAACGAATTGCACGCGCAGTGACTTCAGCAGGAGAGCTGCAAAGACTTGAGCGTCGCAAACCGACGCTAGAGAACGTTTTTCTGCGCTACGTGGCTCAGTCATCCAAGAATCCGGAGTAAGTTAAATGAGAGCATTGAACGGCCTGAAGGCTGTCTATCAAAAAGAAATGCTGGCGTACTTTTATTCGCCTATCGCCTATTTTGTGATTGCGGTTTTTCTGCTGGGAACCGGTTATTTCTTTACCTACAACATCTTTTTGACGGGTATCGGCACCATGGACCAGACCCTGCAAAACATGGGTATTTTGTTGCTGACTTTGATTCCGGTGTTGACCATGCGTTTGTTTTCTGCGGAATACAGCGGGCGCACCATTGAATTGTTGATGACACTGCCGTTGGCCAAGTGGCAAGTGGTTTTGGGTAAATACTTTGGTGCTGTCACCATCTTTTTGCTGATGACCTTGGCCAGTTGCATCAACCTGATTCCGTTGTACATCTACGGTAATCCGCAAACCTTGAATATTTTTTCAGGCTACCTGGGTTTTGTATTGCTTGGCATGTCGTGCATCGCCATCGGTCAGTTTTTCTCTTCGCTGACTGAAAATCAAATCGTTGCCGCACTCATCACCATTCCTGTGTTGCTGGCTTTCTGGTTTGTCGGTCATTTGAAAGGTTTGCAGTCAAGTGCTGTGATGCGCGAGTTATACGTCAATTTATCATTTGCCTTGCATTTCGGTGACTTTATCAGCGGCCTGTTTCGCAGCGAAGCTTTGGTGTTTTTCCTGGCTGTGATTGCCACTGCCTTGACTTTGAATATCAGTTTTCTGAAGATGCGTAGATAACCATGAATAAATCATTTCAAGCAGGACTGCTGTTTATTATTGGCTTGGCCGCTATCATTTTTTCTTTCATTGCCAATTCATTGCTAGTGGATGCAGGTTGGGTCAGCACAGGTTTGCTGGCTATAGGAGTATTGATAACCGGTTACGCTGTTTTCAATTTGCGTTTGGAAATCAGCGAGTATTTGCGGCATGACCGTGGCGAACTGGTTTTGTCGACTGTCGGTCTGATCGGTATTTTTGTGGCGCTTGCCTGGCTGGCCGCCTTGTACCCGGTGCGTTTCGATTTGACCAAAAACCGCGAGCATTCGCTGGCACCGCAAACCATCAAACTGATTCGCGCCATTGACAAGCCGGTACACATTGTGTTTTTCCATGACCGCGGTATGCGCGATACGGTTGAGTTGTACGCGCAGATGGCTGATTTGAATAAAAGAATCACCATAGAGTTTTTTGACCCGGTGCTCAATCCTTCACAAGCCCGTCTTCGTGGCGTGGAATATGCAGGCACGGCCTTGATTGAAAGTGAAGAACGCAAAGTCACTGTCAATAGCCCGAGCGAAACAGATATCGCCAATGGCATATTGCGCGTCACCCAAGGCAAACAGCAAACAGCGTGTTTTCTGGATGGCCATGGCGAGCCTGACCCGTTCAGCCTTGAAACCCATGATCACATGGAGGGCAGCGCCGGGCATTCTCACGGGGTTGAGACAAAAATCGTCAACCACGAGCGTCACGGCATGGCCAAGGCGCGTAACGGACTGGAAACATTGAATTACAAAGTTGAAAAAATCAATGTGGCTGGAAGTCAGACTGATTTTTCCAAATGCTCATTGCTTGTAGTAGCCGCTCCACAAATGCCTTTGATGTCTATAGAAATCAAGCAAATAGAAACCTATTTGCACAATGGCGGCAATGCCTTGTTTTTGCTCGATCCGTTTGTTGAAACCGGTCTGGATGGTTTGATCGCGCAATACGGCGTGGTGCTTGCCAAAGGTCTGGCCATTGATCCTTCTTCCCACTTCTGGGCGGATGTGTCAGCCCCGGCTGTGAGCAACTACAACCCGCATGAAGTCAGCTTGAAATTGCCGCTGACTTTTTTCCCGGGAGCCAGGCCTTTGCAGCCGACCCCTGAGCCGCTGGCAGGCGTTTCGGTCAGACCGGTGGTCAATACCTCACAAAAAAGTTACACCTCATTGGTCAAGACCAGCACAGACTATGTTGAAGGCAGCAGCGTCAAAGGTCCTTTGACACTCATGGTCTCGTCTATTTTCAGTCCGGCTGTAGAAAATTCTGCTGCTGACATCATGAAGCAACTGCGATCGAATGAGCCGGAAAAACCCGTGGCTGCGCCAGTCGTCAAAACCGACCGCAAGCCGTCAAAAATCATTGTGATCGGGGATTCAGACTTTGCCACCAATTCGTTTTTCCACGTGATGGGCAATGGTCAGTTGTTTCTGAACTCAGTCAACTTTTTATCAGCCAGCGATAACCTGATCGGTTTAGAACCCCGGACCTTCGACATACCGAGGGTAGAAATGACCAATATTCAGATGAAAATCACTTTCATACTTTCACTGATTGCCATACCTTTGCTGATGGCAGGACTTGGCATGGTCGTGTGGTGGAAACAACGGTGAAAGTCGGCTCTCTGAAATTGGTATTGATCTGGGTTTTGCTCGGTTCATTTGTGGCATTTATTTTTATAACTAAAAAAAATGTACCGCCGCCTCAAGCCGTTGTAGAAGCGCGTGACAGCAAGTGGCTGGTGCCGGTTGCGGTAGAAGAGATTGGTGCGATTGAAATCATTCTTGAAGGCAAATCTCACCGTTTTGAACGTGACAAGCAAGGCGTCTGGTTCTTCCATCAGCAGCATGCTGACAATGCGCAATTGAATGTTCACAATGCAGATGCCAAGCAGGTTGAGGTCATCACACTTGCTTTCAATATGCTCACGCGAGCTCAGCGCGAACAAAAAATACCGTATGAAGACAAGTGCAACTCATTAGGGGGTATCTCTTCTCATCCACGTCATAACGGCCCAGAGGCTGCCAAGCCGATTTGTATCAATCCATCAGCGGATGAATACGGTGTTGGCATGCCGGCTGTGCTGGTCATAGGCTACAAAGCCAATGAGTTACAGCCCGCCTTTAATCTGGCCTTTGGCAAAGCCACACCAGACAGCTATAGCCGCTATGTCTTGCCATTCGGATCAAACATTCTCTACACTGTACCTAATTTTCAATATACCAATCTGACCGATTTGATAGCTTCACTTAACAAGAAATAATAAATCGAGCAAACACTGGGCTTATGCTAACCATGTGTATCTTCAAGCGAGTATCCGCTTTATCTGCTCAGGTTTGCCTAGCCTTGCTTGGCTTGATGTGCTTACTGACCACGGTTCATGCGCACCAAACCGGCAACAGTTATCTGACCGTCAGTGAATCGGCAGGACAGTTACAACTGGAGTTCGATTTCATTGCACGCGATCTGGATAACTTGCTGCCTGACACATGCAAGCCTGCTGATGTATCTTTATTGCCTGAAAAGTTACAAGCCATGCAGGCTTGCATCACGCAGGCGCTACAGCAGTCTTTGCATCTTGAAATAGATGAAGAAGACATGGCATTGGTTTTTGTCAATCAGTCTGTGGTGATGCACAGCGACGGCTTGTATGTGCGTCAGCAGTTCAGCGGTCCTGCAGTACCGAAAGACGCGAAATTCCTGGTCATCAAGTACGAGTTCTTCACGCAAAAAGAACAATCCGGTCGTGCATTTGTAAAGATTGAATTACGCAATGAAGAAATTTCATCCGTGATAGATCAAAACCAGCCCATACAGCGATTTGCGCTGGGAGAAGCCAAACGCTGGTCAACCATAGGCTTGTTCACGCACGAAGGTGCCAGACATATTTGGAACGGCACGGATCACTTGTTGTTTCTGATGACCTTGTTATTACCTGGTCTGATGTTGACGGTTCAACCCGCACAGTCAACAGACAGCAGCAAACGTTTCATAGATTCACTGGGGCTGCGATTTGCCTTGAAGGTCATCACTGCCTTTACGATTGCGCATTCCATCACGCTGGCGTTTTCTGTGTTCGGGTGGGTCAGTCTGCCAGAAAAATTGATCGAGTCCATGATCGCCTTGTCCATCATGGTGTCAGCGCTATTCAATTTACAGAACCGTTTTCGCTTCAGCCATTGGAAGATAGCTTTTCTTTTCGGCTTGATTCACGGCATGGGTTTCGCCAACGGTTTGAAAGACCTGGGCTTGTCTTCGTTTTATTTTTTGGAAACCTTGTTTGCTTTCAACCTCGGTGTGGAACTCGGGCAGTTGTCGGCTGTCACCGTGGTGGCTGTGCCGGTTTTGTTGCTGTTTAAAACAACAGAGGCCAAGAAAAAAATATTGAAATACGGTTCCATCGCCACATTTGTATTGGCCAGCGTCTGGCTGGTTGAACGGCTGATGGCTTGAGCCGCTTGTTGCAAAATCATTGCTCTCGTATTGCAAGCCTGAAATTGCAATTCCCTCCAACATACGACAAAGGCTAAGCCGTGGACAAGCAAAAATCAAACGCATTCATGTTGAAACTGGTAGGCGATGTCAGTACCGCGCTTGCCGGCGCATTGCTGGTGGTCGGTGACCGCGCCGGTTTATTCAAAGCCATGGCCAATGCCGGTGCTTTGACGCCAGCCACTTTGGCTGAGCGTTCAGGCATAGGTGAGCGTTATGTGCAGGAGTGGCTGGCCGTGATGGCAGGTGCAGGCTATGTGGAATACGACGCTGAGCAACACAGCTTCATGTTGCCCGATGAGCACGCCCTGTTTCTGGCGGACAGTGAGTCAGAGTACTACCTGGCCAGTCTGTTCCAAAGCCTGCCCACCATGGCGGCAGCTATTCCGCAATTGGTTGATGCTTTCAAGCACGGCGGCGGTGTCAGCTTCAAAGACTACGGTAGCGAATTGCCACGTACGCTGGCCGACATGAACCGCACTGTGTATGAATCCCGTTTGGTCAAAACTTGGATGCCCTTCATGCCGGAGGTGGTGCAGCGACTGCAGGCGGGTGGACGCGCATTGGACGTCGGTTGCGGCATGGGCGTGGTGCCCTTGGCTTTGGCACGCGGTTTTCCTGCGGCACACATCACCGGCATTGATGTGGATGCACATTCGATTGCATTGGCTAAAGCTCGCTCTGCTGAAATTGAAGATCCGCAACGCTTGCAGTACCAACAACTCGGCGTTGAAGAATTGCCTACGGACACAGGCTGGGACTTCATCAGCACGTTTGATGTGATCCATGATTTGCCTGACCCGGTGGCGGCACTTGGTCATATGCGACGCGCCTTAAACCAAGGCGGTACTTATTTGATGGTCGAGCCCAAAGTCGCCGATGATTTGAAAGACAACCTGGCCAATCCGTTTGCCCGCATGTTGTACGGCATCAGTTGTTTGCATTGCGTCCCGCAGTCGCTGGCATCCGGTGGCCTCGGGCTGGGAGCGTGTTGGGGTGAAAAACGCGCACGCTCATTGGCCGCACAAGCCGGTTTCCAGCACTTCGAGCGACTCGATATACGCAGCCCGGCTTTGGCTTTTTACGCGTTGCGTGCATGACCACTTTAAGCTGGCAGAGATCTGCAACTTACTTTGCAGGCTTGGTAATTGCTGGTGACGGTGGCAGTCAATTCAAGCGCTGCAACTGTTCTTTCACTTTGGACAACATGGCCTCAAAGTCAGCCAATCGCTGACGCTCTTGGGTGATAACCGCCGGCGGCGCTTTCGCCACAAACGCTTCATTGCCGAGTTTTCCGTTCGCTTTGACAATCTCGGTTTCCAAACGCGTCACTTCTTTGGCCAAGCGGATTTTTTCAGCAGCCACATCCACTTCGATGAACAGGCACATGCGGATATTGCCGACCACCGCCACAGGCGCAGACTGGGCAGCAGTCTGCCAAGTCGATTCGTCTTCATACACTTTCACATCGCTGAGCTTGGCCATGGCTTTGAGCACAGCGGCGTTCGCACGAATAAAGTCCGAGTCGCCCAAAGCGAACACAGGCATTTTGGTGGCAGGAGACACATTCATTTCGCCGCGCAAATTGCGACAAGCATCGACCAGTGCTTTGAGTTGATTGACGCTGTCGATTGCATCCGTGTCGACCTTGTTCAATTGCGCCACCGGGTAGGGCGCGATGCTGACCGATTCACCGGGAATACCTGCCACCGGCGCGACTTTTTGCCACAACTCTTCGGTGATGAATGGAATGATGGGATGTGCCATTCGCAATATGGCTTCGAGAGTGCGAATCAAGGTGCGGCGCGTTGCGCGTTGTTGCGACTCGTCGCCGTTTTGAATTTGTACCTTGGCAATTTCCAGGTACCAGTCGCAGTACTCGTTCCAGACAAATTCGTAAACAGCCGTGGCCACGTTGTCCAAGCGGTAGTCGGCAAAACCTTTGGCGACCTGGTCTTCGGTTTGTTGAAGCAAAGAACTGATCCAGCGATCAGCTTGGCTGAAATGCATATAGCCGTGCGCCTTACCGCCAGGCTTGCAATCGGCCTTGGTGTGGTCCATGAGACCGCAGTCCTTACCCTCGCAGTTCATCAACACAAAGCGCGTGGCATTCCAAAGCTTGTTACAGAAATTGCGATAGCCTTCGCAGCGTTTGCTGTCGAAGTTGATACTGCGACCTAAAGAAGCAAGCGCGGCAAAGGTAAACCGCAGCGCGTCAGCGCCATAAGGGGGAATGCCGTCTGGAAATTCCTTTTGCGTGTTCTTGCGAACTTGCGGTGCGGTCTCAGGTTTACGCAAACCCTGGCTGCGTTTGTCCAGCAAAGGTTCGAGCGCAATGCCGTCAATCAAATCCACCGGATCCAGCACATTGCCTTCAGACTTGCTCATCTTCTTGCCCTGTGCGTCGCGCACCAGACCGTGTATGTAAACATGCTTGAATGGCACGCGACCGGTGAAATGCGTGGTCATCATGATCATGCGCGCCACCCAGAAAAAGATGATGTCGTAACCGGTGACCAGCACGCTGCTCGGTAAGTACAGGTCTATGTCTTTGAGTTGTCCTTCTTGACTGGTCGTGTTGAGCTTGGTCTGGCTCCCGTCCGCTTCGCGCCCGAAGTCGCTGCGACCAAGCCCATCACGCCCGTGTTCACTGTCCCAACCTAAAGTACTGAACGGCACCAGCGCTGATGAATACCAAGTATCGAGCACGTCTTCATCACGACGCAGTGTTTTACCCGGAGCTTGCGCTTTCGCCTCGGCTTCACTGCGCGCCACATAGACCTTGCCGTCTTCGTCGTACCAGGCCGGTATTTGATGGCCCCACCACAGTTGGCGGCTGATACACCAATCGGTGATGTTGTTCATCCACTGGTTGTAGGTGTTGATCCAGTTTTCAGGGACAAATTTCACTTCGCCAGACTGCACCACGTCTATGGCTTTTTGGGCAATGCTTTTGCCGGTCGGGTCCTTGTCGCTGACTTTGTTCATGGCGACAAACCATTGGTCGGTCAACATGGGTTCGATGATTTGGCTGGTGCGTGCGCAGCGCGGCACCATCAGTTTGTGTTTCTTCACTTCAATCAGCAGACCCAATGCATCCAGGTCAGCGACGATGGCTTTGCGCGCCACAAAGCGATCCATGCCACGGTATTTTTCCGGTGCCAACTCATTCACCGTCACATCCAGGTTCAAGATGCCGATCATGGGCAATTGGTGACGCTGACCCACTGCATAGTCATTCGCATCATGCGCGGGTGTGACTTTGACCACGCCGGTGCCGAAAGCCTTGTCCACATAATCATCGGCAATCACCGGTACAGTGCGGTCACACAAAGGCAAATGCACTTGCTGACCGATCAGGTGTTTGTAGCGATCGTCTTCAGGGTTGACCATGACGGCCACGTCACCCAGCATGGTTTCAGGTCGCGTCGTGGCGACCACCAATCCCTTGGCAGTCTGGCCATCAACCAGCTGTGGGCCGTTCACAAACGGATAACAGATGTGCCATAAGTGACCTTCTTCTTCTTCGCTTTCAACTTCCAGGTCAGACACTGCGCTCATCAGTACCGGATCCCAACTCACCAGGCGCTTGCCACGGTAAATCAATCCCTGTTCATACAAACGCACAAACGTGTCAGTGACCACCGGCGAGAGTTTGTCGTCCATGGTGAAGTATTCGCGGCTCCAGTCCACGCTGTCGCCCATGCGGCGCATTTGCTGCGTGATGGTGTTACCCGATTGCTCTTTCCATTCCCAGACTTTGGTGATGAAATTTTTACGCGCCTCGGCGGGAGTCGGTCCCATGTCATGCCGGTTAATGCCTTGGCCTTGCAACTGCCGTTCCACCACGATTTGCGTGGCAATGCCTGCGTGGTCGGTGCCGGGCAACCACAAAGTATTGAAGCCGCTCATGCGGTGGTAGCGCGTCAAGCTGTCCATGATGGTCTGGTTGAACGCGTGGCCCATGTGCAAGGTGCCGGTCACATTTGGTGGCGGCAGTTGAATGGCAAACGAAGCCTGGTCCGACACAGGTGCGCCTGTGCCACGGTAGCCGGCAATGCCGTAGCCGCGTTTTTCCCACTCAGGGCCCCAATGGGCCTCAAGAGCCGCGGGTTCAAAAGATTTGGACAGGCTGTCTAAGCCGGGTTGTGCGCTTGGGCTGGTCATAAGTGTTTCGCATGAACAAACCGAGTAAGCACCGGTTTGTGTATATCAAATGGAAGACCATTTTAGCGAGTGGCTCGAGCCTAAGCAGATTCAAGCGCCGGCTTGAAAATACAAGTGCTTTCAGGCCCCGGCGGCAATCTGTCTTAAGGCGTTGGTGAATACCTCGGCCGGTTGGCCGCCGGATATCAAATGCTTGTCGTTGATGATGACAGCAGGTACCGAATGAATACCGGCGCTGGTGTAGAAATGTTCTTTGGCGCGTACATCTTCCGCATACGTATCGCTTCTCAATATTTCCATGGCTGTCTCCACGTCCATACCTTCAGCCTGAACGATATTGAGCAGCACGTCGTGGGAATCGATCACCTCACCGCGACCTTGGTAGGCATTGAGCAAAGCCATTTTCAAGCGGCGCTGAGTATCGCTGCCGCCAGTCACCTCGGCCCAGTGCAGCAAACGGTGCGAATCAAAGGTGTTGAATATGCGGCCGCGCCCGACCGGGTGAAACGCAAACCCGACTTCTGCGCCGCGCGCCTTGATGTTCTGGTACATCTGTGATTGCTGCTCGGAAGTGGAACCGTACTTTTTGCCCAAATGTTCGACCAGATCTTCGCCGCCGGGCGGCATGTCCGGGTTGAGTTCAAACGGTTGAAAGTGCAGGTCTGCGGTTACTTCGTTTTGTAACTCATCAAGCGCTTGTTCAAGTGCGCCCAGACCGACCGCGCACCACGGACAGGCCACATCAGACACAAAATCGATTTTCAAATGGGTGCTCATGGTGATTTCCTGTGTGTCAATTGTCAATGCAAGGCCAGCGCAGTTGCCAGGGCCTTGACCAGTTGTGCATTCAGCGCCTTGCCCTTGGCTGCAAGGTAAGCGTCCGGTCGCAACAATGCCCATTGTGCTTTTTCTGCGTGACAAGCGCGTCTTAAGGTTTTATGCGGGTCAATCACATGCTCAGTCGCTTGCGCACGCTTTTTATGAACCACTTGCACCACGTTCACCGCTGCCAGCGCGCTCAGGGACTGAAGCTTGGCCATGTCTTTGCGGCCGAGTTCCCCAAAGACCAGCAACAACAGACGGCCGTCGGCCCATTGCAGCAGATCGCAGAGCGAGCCGGATTGTGCCGAGTTGTACTGGATGGCTGCGTTTTGCACCATGAATCCGCCATCAGCTTCACACACATCCGACATGTCATAGCGGTTGGCTTCAGCCATGCGCCCGGTGTTGATCAATGCTTTGGCAAATGCTTGTTCTTTTGCCAGACCGATGGTGGCCGTGCGAAAAACACGTTCCATGCCGTCGGGTGCGCGCAAATAACGCGCGGTACGGTTGGTGACTTGTACGTTTCGTTGCGCCGCCTGCAAGCGTTCCTGGTTGTAACTGTTTAACAAAACCGGCGCAGCCTGTCCGCGCAAAACACTTGCCAGTTTCCAGGCCAGATTGTCTGCGTCCGCAATACCGGTGTTGCCGCCACGTGCGCCAAACGGGCTCACCACTTTGGCGGTGTCGCCCATGAAAAAAACGCGCCCGTGGTGTAAGCGGTGCAGACACTGAGATTTGTAGGCATAAGGTCCTACCCAGACAATGTCGCATTCCACATCAGCGCCAAATTGTTTGGCCAGACGTTCGCGCACCACGTCTTCGCGGCTGACATAGGCCGGGTCTGCGTCCGGTGCCATTTGATAATCAATACGCCAGACATCGTCGCCCATCAAATGCTGCCAGACCGCGCGGTTGTCGTTGAACGGCGCTTCTATCCAGGTATGGCGTTCAGTCGGCGGCGTGTGTTTGAAACGCACATCGGCAATACACCAGCGGTCGTCGCCGCGCTTGCTGTCCATGGTGGCACCGACCCAGTCGTGAAACGGGGTGTGCGAGCCACTGGCATCAATCACATGGCTGGCTTGCAGCGAATAATTACCCGCTGGAGTTTGCACTTGCAGCGTGGCTTCTTCTTCGTTTTGTGAAAAACCGCTTACCTTGTTGCACCAGCGTAAATCAATCAACGGGGTCTGCTTGTTGAGTTCAGCAATGCGCTCTACCAGATACATCTCTATGTAAAACTGCTGGATATTGATGAAAGGCGGTTGGCTGCTGCTGGAGAAATGGCTGCGTTCGCTTAAATCAAAAGAGAACACCTCATCGTCACCGGCGAATGTGCGGCCGATCTGCCAGGCCACGCCTTTGGCGGCGATGCGTTCATAAATACCCAGACGGGCAAATATCTCTAATGACTGCTGCGTATAACAAATGCCGCGTGAGGATGCGCCCTTCACACCGACCGTGTTGTCCTCGTCCAGCAACACCGCAGGAACGCCCAGGTGTGCGAGTTTGCAGGCCAGTGTCAGCCCGCTTAAACCTGCGCCTACGATGACGATGGGATGTTTTGTGACTTCACCGCTTTTGATCTCGGCGGGTGGAACAAACGCGTATTCAGGCAATGCATATACCGGGGATGATTTGGATTTAGCCACGTTGTTGCTTGCGCTCGCGTTTTTGCTGAGTCCAGGCATCTAGCTGAGCACGCACATCCAGGCTTTCGCTGTGCATTTGTTCAGCCGGTGCGACTTGGGCGCTGAGTTCCAAACGGATGCCGTTGGGGTCGAAAAAATAAATGCTTTTGAATACGCGGTGATCCGTGATGCCCAGTACTTCTATGCCGTGCGCCTGCAAACGCGTCTTGCTGTCTTGCAGCGCCTGAATGTTTTCCACACGAAAGGCGATGTGGTTGACCCAGGCCGGCGTATTCGGCGAGGGCAGTGCTGCGATGTCGTCTCCCAGGTCAAAAAACGCGATGAACGAACCATCTTGCAAGCGGAAAAAGAAATGCGTGTACGGGCAGTATTCGCCGGTGCTTGGCACATGGTCGCTTTGAATCATGTGATAAAGCGGCAAGCCCAGAATGTCTTCGTAGAAGTGCCTGGTTTCCTCTGCATCCCGCGCGCGGTAAGCGTAGTGGTGCAGTTGCAAAACTTTGGCGGGCGCAGGCAAGGAGTTCAGATCAGCCATGAAAGGGTTTCCTCAGGATTCAATTCAGTTTACTGGAGGATAGTTAGCAAACGGACGCGCGTATTTGATGCCTGTCAATACAAGCAGACTCAGCGTCTCTTGGGTACCTGTGACGCATAAGTGAGTATCAAATAACTCATAAACATGATTAGTGTATTGAGTACAAACTTCAGTTTCGATAGCCTGAGTCAATTCAGGGGATTGAAACAAGCCATTGGACTTGGGCGGTTTACAGGCTAACCTATGGGTTGACTTTGGCTCATTGCGCCGGAGCATTTTCATCAACCATAGGAGATTCCTCATGTCAGCTCTCAAAGGCTCTAAGACGGAAGAAAACCTGAAGGCCGCCTTCGCAGGCGAGTCACAGGCCAACCGCCGTTACCTCTATTTCGCAAACAAGGCCGATATTGAAGGTCAAAACGATGTGGCAGCGCTGTTCCGTTCCACCGCCGAAGGCGAAACCGGACACGCCCACGGCCACCTTGAGTGGCTCGAGCAGTGCGGCGACCCGGCCACCGGTTTGCCGATTGGTGCCACCCGTGACAATCTGAAAGCGGCAGTTGCCGGCGAAACCCACGAGTACACCGACATGTACCCTGGCATGGCCAAAACCGCACGCGACGAAGGCCACGACGAAATCGCCGACTGGTTTGAAACCCTGGCAAAGGCTGAGCGTTCACACGCCAACCGTTATGCCAAGGCTTTGGCCGAACTGGTCGATTGATATTGATCCGGTATTAAACGCAGGGCGTTGCCTGTTTCAAGGCAGCGCCTTTCTCTGAATGCCGGGCGACTTGCTGTGCGCCACAGCAGCCCGCAACGCTACACACCTGCACATACAAGGAAACACACATGGCTCGCGAAGGCAGTCTTGAAGCACCGACACGCCACCCGCTTGATTGGCTGAACCCGGATTTTTACAACGAAGAAGCCTGCTTCACCGAGATGGAGCGCATTTTTGACATCTGCCACGGTTGCCGTCGCTGTGTCAGTTTGTGCGGCTCGTTCCCCACTTTGTTCGATCTGGTTGATGAAAGCCCGACCTTGGAGTTGGATGGTGTCAACAAGCAGGACTACTGGAAAGTGGTGGACCAGTGCTACTTGTGTGACCTGTGCTACTTGACCAAATGCCCGTATGTGCCGCCGCACGAATGGAACCTGGATTTCCCCCACACCATGCTGCGCGCCAAGGCGATCAAATTTCAAAAAGGTGAGGTTTCTACAGGAGAAAAATTCCTGGCATCCACCGATGTACACGGTCAGTTCGCCGGTATTCCTATCGTGGTGCAAGCGGTGAACGCCATCAATAAAACCGGTATGGCACGCTCGGTGATGGAGTCCACGCTAGGGGTTGATAAAAACGCCTGGCTGCCGGAACTGGCATCGAAAAAATTCCGTTCCTCTGCCCCTAAGGCCAAGGCGAAAAAAGTGGTGAACGGTGAGAAAACGCCTGGCAAGGTCGTCATCTATGCCACTTGCTATGTGAACTACAACGAACCCGGCATAGGCATGGACTTGTTGAAAATTCTCGACCACAACGATATTCCTTACGAGCTCGTCTCCAAGGAAAAATGCTGCGGCATGCCCAAGCTGGAGTTGGGCGATTTGCAATCAGTGGATGAGAATAAAAAAATCAACATGCCCGTGCTGGCCAAGTATGCGCGCGACGGCTATGCGATTTTGAGCGCTGTCCCTTCCTGTACCTTGATGTTTAAACAAGAATTGCCTTTGATGTACCCGGATGACGCCGAGACCCAACTGGTCAAAGAACACATGTGGGACCCGTTTGAGTACCTGATGGCGCGCAAGCGTGACGGTTTGTTGAAAACAGAATTTCCTGAAAGCCTGGGCAAAGTCAGCTACCAAATCCCTTGTCATGGCCGGGTGCAAAACATAGGCAAAAAAACAGAAGAAATGCTGAAAATGATTCCAGACACTACCATCAACACGGTGGAGCGTTGCTCGGGTCATGCAGGTACTTATGGTGTGAAAAAAGCGACCCACGCTTACGCCATGAAAATCGGCAAGCCCGTGGTGAAAGCCATGGCCACCATGAAAGACGGCAGCAAACCCGACTACATCAGCTCAGACTGCCCGCTGGGCGGCCACCATATCGCCCAGGGTTTTGAGGCCAACGGTCAAGCGGTGCCGGAGTTGCAGCACCCACTCAGTTTGGTTGCCAAGGCTTACGGCTTGAAGTAATTGGGGTCAGGTTCCAATTAATTGAACCTGACCCCAATTACCCAGCGAATTAATTGGAACCTGACCCCAATTACCAAGAGAGAAACGCATATGCAAATCACTGGAAACATCACCGCCGACAACCTCATGGGTCTAGAGGCTTACAGCAAATTCCGCAAGACGCACAAGGCCGAGGTATTGGCGCACCGCAAACTGCGCTCTGTGCATTTAGGCGAGCACATCACTTTGCAGTTTGAGAGCGAGATGACTATTCGCTACCAAATTCAAGAGATGCTGCGTATTGAAAAAATATTTGAAGAAGAAGGCATACAGCAGGAAATCGATGCTTATGCGCCGCTGGTGCCCGAGGGCAGCAACTGGAAAGCCACCATGCTGATCGAGTACCCGGATGTGAATGAACGCAAGCGCGAACTCGCACGACTCATCGGTGTTGAAGACCGCATGTTCATCGAAGTCGAAGGCCACGCGCGTGTGTATGCGATTGCAGACGAGGACCTGGACCGTGAGAACGATGAAAAAACCTCGGCGGTTCACTTTGTGAGGTTTGAATTTGATCCTGCCACCAAAGCCGCCATCATGGCCGGTGCTGCTGTGAAGCTGGGCTGCGACCACACCAACTACCCGGCCCACACGCAGATCGCCGACCAGGCTTTGGCATCCCTGGCCGGGGATTTGAAATAATCACTGAATGCTCTTTCTCTTATCCCCCGCCAAATCTCTGGACTATGAGTCGCCGCTGCCTGCGGTGACGGCCAGTCAGCCGCAGTTTGTCGCGCAATCGACCGAGCTGATTTCTACGCTGAAGAAAAAAACGCCTCAGCAAATTGCCGAGTTAATGGATTTGAGCCAGGCTTTGTCCACACTCAATGCAGACCGTTACAAGGCTTGGTCACCGCAGTTCAGTGACAAAAATGCCAGACCGGCGGTGCTGGCCTTCAACGGCGATGTGTACGAAGGCCTGGACGCCAAAACGCTCAAGCTCAAAGAATTGCAATGGGCGCAGGAACATCTTGCGATTCTGAGCGGCCTCTACGGCGTATTGCGGCCGCTGGATTTGATGCAGCCCTACCGCTTAGAAATGGGCACCTCACTCAAGCACGGCAAAGCTTCCAATCTCTACCAATTCTGGGGATCGCAAATCGCTGACTATTTGAATCAGCAACTCGCCAAAGACAAAGACCCGGTCATCGTGAATCTGGCGTCGCAAGAATATTTCAAGTCCGTGGATCGCAAGGTCTTGCAGGCACGCGTCATCGAATGCGTGTTCCAGGACCATAAAAACGGCCAGTACAAGATCATCAGTTTTTTTGCCAAACGCGCACGCGGATTGATGGCGCGGTTTGCCATTCAGCACCAGGTCAAAACACCTGCGGCACTTCAAGCTTTCAATCTGGAAGGCTATGCATTTGCACCCGAGGTGTCCAAGCCGGACACGCTGGTGTTTCGCCGTCACTCGGTTGATTGAGCAGACACATGCAAATCTATGTGAACAATTTGCGCCTGGAAGTGGAAGACACAGGCGAAAGAGACAGGCCTGCCGTTTTGCTGATCGCCGGGATGTCTATGCAATTGATTGTCTGGCCGGATGCCATGTTGCATCAGTTGCACCAGGCAGGTTTTCGGGTGATCCGGTTTGATAACCGTGACAATGGCTTGTCTGAATCCATGGACCACGCGGGAACGCCAAACATGCTTTGGTTCATGCTGCAGCAAAAGCTGGGGCTGCAAACCAGGCTGCCTTATTCCATTCAAGACATGACACACGACGCTTTGGGTGTGATGGACCATTTGCAATTGCAGCAAGCCCATTTGGTTGGCGTCAGCATGGGCGGCATGATTGCCCAGCGCTTGTGCGTGAGCGCACCTGAGCGGGTGCTGAGCCTGACCAGCATCATGAGCACCAGCAGCGCCCGGGGCTTACCGGGACCCACGCCCGCCATGCGCCGTGTATTGATGACACCGCCTGCTCAGCCAGGCAGCGCAGCGGCTCGCACCCATGGCCTGCGTTTTGTCAAAGCCTTGGCCGGGCCGGGTTTTGTACACCCAGAGGGCTCACAGGAACAACTGGTTGACGATTCACTCAAACGCAGCAACCGTCCTGCCGGCAGTTACCGCCAAATGCTGGCGGCCATGGCTGACCGTGAACGCTGGCGCTTGTTGCCCCGCATCACTGCCCCGACGCTGGTGATACACGGAACGGCCGATCCTTTGATTCCCTTTGCTTGCGCGCAAGACACGGCAGCGCGCATACCCGGCGCTAAATTGTTTGGTATTGAAGGCATGGGCCATGATTTCCCGCCGGCTGCTGTCGAGCAATTGACCGGCCGTTTATTGCCTTTTCTGCAAGCGCACACGCCCTTATGAATTCACCTGATCAGTCGCTGTTGGGCAAAGTGGTCGGCTACGCAGACCAGTACGATGCTTCTTTGCTTTATCCCTTAGCTCGCGCGGCGCAGCGCACCGAAATCGGCATCACCGGCCAGCCTGTTTTTTTAGGTGCCGATGTGTGGACCGCGTACGAGCTCAGTTGGTTGAACCTGCGTGGCAAACCACAGGTCGCCATGGGGCGTTTGATTGTGCCGTGTGAAAGCACGCACCTGGTGGAAAGCAAATCCTTGAAGCTGTACTTGAACAGCTTTAACAACACGCGTTTTGCTTCCATCGATGAGGTGAAAAAAACCATGCAGCAAGACCTGAGCGCGGCGGTCTGGCATGGCGGTGCCATGCAGGCGGCAGTAGGCGTGCAGTTGCTGACACCTGAGCAATTCAGCGCAGAAAAAATCCATGAGATGGACGGCGTGAATCTGGACCGGCTTGATATGGATTGCAGCGTTTACCAGCCAGCGCCTGAATTGTTAAATGCGGCCCTTGAAGAAAAACCGGTCACGGAAACATTGACCAGCCATTTGCTCAAAAGCAATTGCCTGGTGACCGGTCAGCCCGACTGGGGCAGCGTCAGCATCAGCTACAGCGGTCCGCAAATTGACCAGGCCGGTTTGTTGCAATACATCGTGAGTTTTCGCAACCACAACGAATTTCACGAGCATTGCGTCGAGCGTATGTACATGGACATCATGGCGCGCTGCAAACCCACCAAACTGAGCGTGCAAGCGCGTTACACCCGACGTGGCGGGGTGGATATCAATCCCTGGCGCAGCAGTCACCCGCAGGCCATGCCGGTGCAAATACGTACTGCCAGGCAATAAGACTCAAGCCAGGTCTTTGAAAGATTTCAAAGGCGCGAGATCGGGAAAACTGGCCGCTTGTTTTTTCTGAAAAGCAGTGATGGCTTCTTTCACGTGCGGGTTGCTCCAGATGCCGCTTTGCAGCCAGCCCATTTGTTTGAGTGCGTCGTCCACGCTGTGGTCGCGCGCGTAATGCAGCGCTTGTTTGGTGCCCCAGATGGCGACCGGTGGTTTGGACGCAATCTCTTTGGCGGTTTTCATTGCAGCGGCCAGTGCTGCAGCTGCATCAGCTAACACTTCGTTCACCAGACCGTATTGCAATGCTTTGTCGGCTGACAATCTGCGACCGGTATAAGCCAGTTCTTTGACCACGGCCATGGGCATGAGCTTGGGCAGCCGCTGCAAAGTGCCTACATCTGCCACCATGCCTATATTGATTTCCTGAATGCAAAAGAAAGCATCCGCGCTGGCGTAACGCAGGCAACACGCAGTCACCATGTCTACCGCGCCGCCTATGCAACCGCCTTGGATGGCGACGATGACCGGCATGCGCAAAGTTTCAAGGCGTGTGAAAGTGGCTTGCAGCCCGCCCAGCATGTCGAAGATGGCGGCGCGTCCTTCGGCGCTTTGGTCGTCCATGCTGACCGATTCACCGAAAGCCTCCAGCGACATGCCCGCACTGAAATGTTTCCCGGTGCTGCTGATGACGAGTACACGCGCCTGATTGGCTTGGTGAAGTTGTTGCAACACCTCATCGAGTTCACGCCACACGGTCATGTCAAGCGCATTCAAGAGATCCGGCCGGTTCAGTACCAGATGCGCAATGTGTTGGTCTATGGTCAGTTCAAAACAGGTCAGCTTGTTCATGGAGGTGGTCTTTCGAAGAGGCGGCTTCTTGAGCGCAAAGTACTGAGGTGGATGATTTTGCAATAGACGGGTAGAAAGACTGTTCGGATCCGACTTTCACCAGCGAGCCGACGCGCACACCGAGCAATCGGATACGGCGTTTAAAGTCTATGCGTTTAAGACACAAACCTGCAGCTTGCCTGATAGCCTGAGCATCCGCAGTGTAAATAGCCAGTGTGCTGTCGCGTGTCACACTTTGGAAATTGTCGAAGCGCAATTTGATGCCAATGGTTTTGCCGACATAGCCTTTGCGTTGCAAGTCGGCGGCCACTTGTTGGCACAAGCGGGTGAAGATATCGCCGAGAGCAGCCTTGTCGTGCAATACGTGCAAATCTTTTTCAAAGGTGGTTTCGCGGCTCATGGACACTGGTTCGGATTCGGTCACCACCGGCCTATCGTCCCATCCATGCGCGGCCTGGTGCAGCCAGGCACCATAGGATTTGCCGAAATGTTCCATCAACCATGCTTGTTCGCGCAAAGCGAGTTGGCCTATGGTGCGTATGCCGTGTGTTTGTAATTTGGCGTCTGCTTTGGGGCCTATGCCGTTGATTTTTCTGCACGGCAGTGGCCAGATTTTTTCTTGTAAATCTTCGTGCTTCAAAATAGAAATGCCGTTGGGCTTGTTCAATTCGCTGGCCATTTTCGCCAGCAGTTTATTGGGTGCCACGCCGATGGAGCAGGTCAAGCCGGTGGCATCAGTGATGGATTTTTGTATCAGACGAGACAACACCCGCCCGCCTTCGCGTTGCCCGCCAGGCACATGCGTGAAATCCATGTAGATTTCATCCACGCCTCTGTCTTCTACAAGCGGTGTGATTTCGTGAACGATCTCTTTGAAACGGCGCGAATAGTGGCGGTACTGTTCGAAATCCACGGGCAGCAAAATGGCCTGTGGACACAGCTGTGCTGCCTTCATCACACCCATGGCCGAGCCGACGCCAAAGGCGCGCGCCGCATACGTGGCGGTGGTGATGACGCCGCGGCCGGTGTAGCCGCCGATGAGCGGAAACATGTTTACCGGAATGTCTGCCAAGTCTTCGCTTGTCCACTCGCGCTCGGGTTGTGCGATGCGCATGCGTGCCAGTAAATCGTCTTCGCGCCGCCTGCCGCCGCCTATGACCACCGGCAAGCCCTTGAGTTGCGGATAGCGCAGCAGTTCAACCGATGCGTAAAAAGCATCCATGTCTAGGTGGGCGATGCGGCGGGGGAGGGTAGGCGTTTCAGTGCTCACGCTTGAAGCATAGCTGAGCCTGAGCGACTGGCCTCACTTGGCTTGAGTGCACTGCGTCCTAAAACAATCCGAAATTAAACGCGTAACCGAACTCAAGCAAGTCGTTGTTTTTCCAGGGGCCACCGCCGTTGAATATGGCCCGCCCTTGCCCGGCTTCCAGGTACAGGTGACCTTCACTGAAGTTGCCCCAGCGCAAACCGGTTGCCAATTTTTGTTTTTTACGCTCGCTGTTGTCCATGTCTTGAGCAGATACCAAACGGCCGTAAACCTGCCATTGCGGATTGAAGACCCAGCCAAGCTCGGTGAATACACCGCCGAAATTGCCTTTGATCTGCGGGTCCCCATGGAAGTAGGACAGACCGGCGTGCAGATTCAGTCCGCCTTGTCCGCTGCGTTTGAGCATCCAGCCGTAACCCAGGTCAGTGCCAAAGCTGATGTCTTCGTTGGCATGCAATAAACGCGTGATCACGGTCTCAGGTGCAATCCGTCCGACGAGATACAACTTTTCATACTCGTCTAAGTAGTCAAGATTGACCGAGGTTTTATGGCTTAATGGTTTGTCAGAAGGTATGTATTTGTCACTCAGTGCATAAATGCTGTTGATTTTTTCTGTCTGCTGTTTCACATCTGTTTCCCTGTCTTCTGACAGGGGATGTGTCCGTAAATAGGTGCTGCGCGGAATGATTTTTTGGTAAGCCAAGGCGTCCCGGTCCATCTTTTCAAGTTCATAAAACTTCACGAAAGATTGCGAGCTAGCCGAGGGGTTAAAGCCTGCCCGCGCCATGAGTTCGAGTCCTATGCGATCTGCTTCTACCTCTTTGGTGCGCGACATGGGTTTTTCAACCCCATAGTCAATGATCATGGCGCTGCTCCAAGGTGTCAGCGCCTGGCTTAAACCCACACCAACCGCATAAATCGGAACGATATTGCTCAGGGTTTCGCGCATATGCAGCCTGAGGTTATGTCCTATTTCATGGGCAATGGTAAAAGCCAGTTCGTCTTCGCTCAGGGCCAGGTGCTCTATCAAACCCCGGTAGACCATGACTTTGCCTGCGCCGACAGCAAAGGCATTGACTATGCCCCGGTCGACCACATGAATTTCCCAAGCCCACTTGGACGCTTCAGGGCTGATGGCATCGACATGCCGGATGAGCCGGTTAAACATGAGTTGTACGCGTTGGTCTTGATACTGCACGTTATTGTTGTTCAGCAGACCTTGCACCTGATAAATCGAACGATTCACGCTGTAATAAACCTTGCTGAAGAAATCTGATGCGCCTTGCGGCACCACCAGATTTTGTTTGCGATCCACATCGACCGCTGTCGGCAGGGTACTGGTGGTGGTGCAGGCGCTGATACCGGCGGCAAGCAGCAAGCCTGTGAACAGTCGCTGAAGAAATGTCAAAGCATCCATAAAGAAATTAATTAGCAAATAAATGCTATTAAATAATAAAAAAATAACCCTATTAAATTAATTTAAAAGCATTAGCTAATCTTGTTGCCGCTGAAAGACACACTATGAAATGGCGGATTCTTTGCCTAAGGCGAAGTACCGACGCCCGTGTGAGGCGAAAAAAACCGGACTCTCAGGTCCGGTTTTGCAGGCAGTCGTTTGAGAAGTGCTTAAGCCTGCGGCACGGTGTGCGGCAACAAAATGCTGCTGTCTATCTTATTGATGTCAGTGTGGCCGCACAAAGCCATGCTGATATCGAGTTCTTTATGGATGATTTGCAAGGCCTTGCTCACGCCGGCTTCGCCCATGGCACCCAAACCGTACAACATGGCGCGTCCTATGTACGTGCCTTTGGCGCCCAGGGCTCTGGCTTTGAGCACATCCTGGCCGCTGCGTACGCCGCCGTCCATGTGCACTTCAATGTCTTTGCCGACCGCTTGCACAATGCCGGGCAAAGCGTTGATGCTGGACTCGGCGCCGTCAAGCTGACGACCGCCGTGGTTGGAAACAATGAGTGCATCCGCGCCGCTTTGCACCGCCAGGCGCGCATCCTCCGGGTCTTGTATGCCTTTCAAAATCAGCTTACCGCCCCAGCGTTTTTTCACCCATTCGACATCGTTCCAATTCAATGTCGGATCGAACTGGCCGTTGGTCCATTCGCCCAGAGAACTCATGTCATCAATGCCTTTGACATGGCCAAAGATATTGCCGAATTTGCGGCGTGGTGTGCCCAACATGTTCAAACACCAGCGCGGCTTGGTGGCCAGGTCCAGCAGGTTGAGCAAGGTGGGTTTGGGCGGTGCTGACAAACCGTTTTTGATATCCCGGTGGCGTTGTCCCAGTATCTGTAAATCCAGCGTCAACACCAGCGCCGAGCACTGCGCTGCCTTGGCCCGGTCTATCAGCCGCTCGATGAACGAACGGTCGCGCATCACATACAACTGAAACCAGAAACCCGGACCCACATGTTGCGCCACGTCTTCAATGGAGCAAATGCTCATGGTGGACAAGGTAAAAGGAATGCCGAATTTTTTGGCGGCACGCGCTGCCAGAATTTCGCCGTCTGCGTGTTGCATGCCGGTCATGCCGGTGGGTGCGATGGCGACAGGCATGCTGACGTTTTGGCCGATCATGGTGGTGGCGGTGCTGCGGCCATCCATGTTGATGGCGACACGCTGGCGGAATTTGATCTTTTGAAAATCGTCTTCGTTGGCCTGGTAAGTGCTTTGGGTATAGCTGCCTGAATCTGCATATTCAAAAAACATATTCGGTACACGTTTTTTCGCCAGCTGTTTCAAATCGTCAATATGGGTGATCACTGTCATCGTTGTCTCCTTGTCTAACGCGGGATGTTAGCGCCTGTCGCAACTCATTCCCGGCAGGCCGCAGCTTACTGATTAACATGAGGACTTATTGATACCGAAGAAGCGAATGAAATTGATCCGGGATTTTTCTCTGTCTACCCTGGTGGCAGGCGCCGTCACCGTGGTGGTCGGCTTCACGGCATCGATTGCGCTGGTGTTTCAGGCCGCGTACACCTGCGGCGCTACTCCTGCCCAAGCAGCTTCCTGGATATGGGCTTTGGGGCTGGGCATGGGCGTGACCTGCGTCGCGCTGTCCTGGCGATACCGCATGCCGGTGGTGACCGCCTGGTCAACGGCGGGGGCTGCCATGTTGATCAGCAACGGAGCGGCTTTTTCCATGTCAGAGGTGGTTGGCGCTTTCATGGTTTCCTCTTTGCTGACAGCGCTGGCCGGTTTCAGCGGCATGTTTCAACGCTTCATGCACCGTGTGCCTTTGCCGCTGGCCGCCGGTATGCTGGCTGGCGTTTTGTTGCGCATAGGTTTGGAAGTGTTTGTCATCATGGGCAGCCAATGGCTGATGCCCTTGTTGATGACCTTGGTGTATTTGCTGGCGCACCGCTTGTTGCCGCGCTACTCAGTGCTGCTGGCCTTGTCTGCCGGTGTCATCTGTGCTGCGGTTTCCGGGCAAGTGCATTTAGGAGACGTGGATTGGCAGTGGGCCGCGCCGGTTTGGGTCACACCCGCTTGGACCTTGGCCTCTTTGTTCAGCCTGGCCCTGCCTTTGTTTGTCATCACCATGGCCTCGCAAAACATACCCGGCGTGGCTGCTTTGCACGCCAATGGATTCAAGCCGCCGCTGTCGCCAGTGATAGGCTGGATAGGCGTGACCAATCTTGTGTTTGCGCCCTTTGGCGCATTTGCGCTGAATCTGGCGGCCATCACTGCATCGATTTGCGCCGGTCCGCAAGCGCATAAACAACCGCAAAAACGCTATACCGCAGCAGTGAGTGCTGGCGTGTTTTATGCCATGGCCGGTCTGGCCGGTGCCTCGGTGGTCAGCTTGTTTGCCGCTTTTCCCAATGCGCTGGTGTTAGTGATTGCCGGTTTGGCCTTGTTCGGCACGATTTCCAATGCACTGGCTGTGGCCATGCAAGAACCGCAGTCCCGGCAAGCTGCATTCATTACGTTTGCAGTGACCGCGTCGGGCCTGACTTATGGCGGTGTGGGATCGGCTTTCTGGGGCCTGGTGGCCGGTGCCGTCGCTATGTTGCTGGCACCGCCCACGGCGGATTAATCCCGTTACAGGGTGAACCAACGTACTTGAAACTTCAAGCCCAGATCACGCTGCTTTTTTGTTTGCCGTACCAGTTTTCAACATCGTGCTGAACGCTGAATTCAATGCGGCTGCGCTTGATTTTCATGGTGGGAGTCAAACAACCGTTTTCTATGGACCACGCGTCTTTGGCAACCACCAGCATTTTGAGTTGTTCGTAGTCGGCGATGTGTTTGTTGACCTGGTCAAGCAGGCCGGTCAATTCGGCTTCAACTTCAGCACGCACATTGTCAAGATGCATACGAGGGCGCAGTTGCTCGGACAGCACCACCAGCGCATAGGCTTTTTCAAAGCCGCTGCCCGACACCATGGACAACTCGATCATCGGGTGTGCATTCAAGCGGTTTTCAATCGGCGCAGGTGCCACGTATTTGCCTTTGCTGGTTTTGAATTGCTCTTTCAAGCGGCCGGTGATTTTTAATTGGCCGTCAGGCAGTTGTGCGCCCAAGTCGCCGGTTTTGAAAAAGCCGTCCGCAGTGAAACTCTGCGCGTCCAGGTCGGGGCGTTTGTAATAGCCTATCAACTGTCCCGGCGATTTGATCAGCACCTCGCCTTCAGGACTGATGCGCACTTGCACGCCCGGGTAAGGCGGGCCGACGGTGCCTGGCTCATTTTTCTCCTTGGTCTGGCAATGTGAATACGCAAAGTCTTCGGTCATGGCATAGCCCTCGACCAGATTCAAACCGAGTCGCCGGTACCAGCGAATCAACTCGGGTGGCAGCGGGGCAGAGCCGCTGCCGGCCATCTCCACCTGATCCAAGCCCAAACCGGCCAACACTTTCTTTTTGACAGCGCCGCCCAACACCGGAATGCTGAGTAAGAGATTCAATTTGCCCGCAGGCATTTTGGCAAACACGCCTTGCTGGAATTTCAGCCACAAGCGAGGTACCGAAATAAAAACGGTAGGACGGGCGCGTTGCAAGTCCTGCACAAACGCCTCCAGCGATTCGGTGAAAAATATATGTAATTGACCATGCATAAAGGCTGTGCATTCGACAAAGGCTCGCTCAAACACGTGCGCCAACGGCAGGTAAGAGATCATGCGGTGCTTTTTATCAGCGCCCAGATTGGCCACAAAGTTTTGCACAATGCCTTCGACCGCTGCGCTGATGCGTTCAAACGAATGCATGGCACCCTTGGGTTGTCCGGTTGAACCCGAGGTGTAAATGATCATGGCGAGGTCGGTCGGTTCACGTGCTAACTCCCCGGCCAAGGGCTCAGTGCGAGCCGTGATGTCGTCCCATTTGTCGTAGCCGGTGGCCGGTGCCAATGGAAATGCGATGCGTGGCAGTGAGTCGGGCACGCCTGGCGCTTGTTTGTGCCATTCATCCAGTTTGCCGACAAACAGCAGACTGGCTTCGGAATGCTCGAGCACGAACTTCACTGTATCGGCTTGTTCAGTCGGAAAAATCGCTACCGTGGTGTAACCCGCCATCCAGATGGCGAGTTCCGCCATGAAAAAATGGGCACAGTTTTTTGACAGGATGGCGATGCGGGCCGCTCTGGGCAAGCCCATGGACTTCAAATGAGCCGCCATGCGCCGCGCCTGGTCCATGGTTTGGGCCCAGGTGTAGTCCGTCACCTGGCCGCCGCCGACAGGTTGGCTCAGGAAAATCTCATTGGCGTAGGCCTGTTCGTTGGCGTAAATACGGTCAAGTATCAAATCCACATGGCTTTGAGTCATGTTTTATCTCCTTATATGTCGTCATCGCAACCGCGGCCGGTTTTTTCATTAAATCATACGCACAAACCTTGGATTCACCCTGAAAATCCGCAGGATTGGCGGTGGGCTCTCAGGTATTGCAAAATAACAGTATATTTTTATAAAGGACGGGGAAATGAAAAAAATCAATTTAGCGTTATTTTGCGGACTCATGCTGTCGGCTTTGCAGGCGACTGCCTCGCCCTATCCCCTGGGCAGCATGACTTGTGATGACATAGGTATTTTTGCTTCTCAGGCCATGCAGTGGCGCGAAGACGGCATGACCATTCCTCAGGCCAAGGCCAAGCTGGAAGAACTCAAACCCGAGGATTCGGTTGAAAAAGAAAACATGACCAATGTCATGCGCCTGGTCTTCGGCGGCTACGGCGACAGTTGGACGGTGGAGAGCGCCAACAACATCATGCGGACTGATTGCGAGACCGGCAGGTGAAGTCTGGCATTGGCATACCATCTTTATTGACAAGCTTTTAATTGCCATTTCTCAAGAGTTGTGCTCAATTTAATACTCACATTCTTTTTGAGATCTAAATAACCCCTCATACGCTGGTAATCACTTATATAAGTCAGATTTCATCGGCCTACATTGGTTTGACTGAGGGAATTTTTCCCGGCATGCAGGTTCGCCTTTTTTAGCGTTCCTGCATCCAATGCAATGCCATCAGTATTGAAATCAAATTAACCTTTGGGGATGAGTATGAAAAAAATGAGCAAAGCTCTGGCACTGTCAGCAATTGCTGCAGGTATCCTGGCAATGGGTTCGGTTTTTGCCGCCGAAGTTGACGGTAACCGCATTCAAAATGCAGACAAAGAACCAGGCAACTGGATGACCTACCACGGGTCATACAAGTCCTACCACTACAGCGGTCTTGACAAAATCAACACCGGCAATATCATCAAGATGAAAGAAGCTTGGTCGCATGTGGCTTCCCGCGCTAACCGCGGCTTGCAAGGCATGCCTTTGGCCATCGACGGCGTGCTGTATTACAGCAGCCCTTACAACCAGGTCTATGCCCTGGACGGCGCTACCGGCGAAATGATTTGGACTTACAAGCACAAGCTGAATGAAGACCTGGTCGCTCGTCAAACCCACTCGCCTTACAACCGCGGCCTGGCTGCCGGTTACGGCAATCTGTACATGGGTACTTTGGACGGCAAACTGGTCGCCATCGATGCCAAAACAGGCATATTGAAATTTGAAACCAAGCTGGTGAATTCCGAGAAGCTGACTGTCGGCTTTACCGGCGCTCCCTTGTTGGTCAAAGACAAAATCATCATCGGCGCACAAGGCGGCGAATGGCCTGACCGTGGTCCTATCTTCGGCTTGAACGCCAAGACCGGTGCCAAGATTTGGGAATTCAAAACAGCCGGCGGTAACGACGGTACTGAATCCGATGCACGCAACACCTGGGGCGGCGAGTCCTACAAAGTGGGCGGCGGCGGCGGTTGGATGGCCGGCAGCTATGACGCAGAAAACAACACCGTATGGTGGGGCACTGCGAATCCTGCGCCTTTGTATGACTGGGCCGGCGACGAGTTCATGACCAAAGGTCCACGTCCCGGTATCAATCTGTACACCTCTTCTGTGTTGCAACTTGATCCTGATACCGGCAAGCTGAAAAGCTTCCACCAGGTGCTGCCGCACGATGCATGGGACTTTGACCCGGCTCAAGGCGAGTTGATGATGATTGAACGCGGCGGCAAGAAATTGGTGGTTCACCCATCCAAATCCGGCTTCGTGTTCGTGTTTGACCGTGCAACCGGCAAGCCTGTGAATGTTTACAAAGGTGTGGACGCTATCAACTTTGTGAAAGACATCAAGCCTAACGGTGACCTGGTCGATCGCTGGGATCCTAAAGGCGGCAAGCACGCCAACCTGTGCCCGGCCATTGCCGGCGGCTACAGCTGGAATGCTGGTACGTACAGCCCGAAAACAGGTTTGCTGTACAAAGTCGGTTTTGAATGGTGCCAGGACTTGGAAATCACCAAGACCGAACCCATCACTGAGCCGGTTGTTCAGTTGAACATCGGTGCTGACTTTGTCATGCACGGTCCAGGTACCGGTGCCCGTGAAGACGCAACTGCAAAAGATAGCAAGGCCTGGGGCCACATCCGCGCACGCGATCCCATCACCGGCGCTGTCAAGTATGAAATCAAGTACCCCAAAGGCGTTCCTCACGGTGGCCTGTTGAGCACAGCCGGCAACCTGCTTTTTGTGCCTGAAGCTGACGGCATGTTCACTGCGTACGACGCAGCGAACGGCAAGAAACTCTGGTCACACAACAACGGTCAAGGCAGTGTCGGCGGCACCATCAGCTACATGGCCAAAGGCAAGCAGTACGTTGCTGTCATGACCGGCTGGGGCTCACTGGTTGGCGACGGTTACGGCGACCTCTGGGGCGAGCCTTGGAAGAGCATGCCTAAAGACTCAGGCGTACTTAAAGTGTTCTCGGTTGACTGACCTGACGGTTATCCGGTCGTAGCATCTGAAAGGGTGGTGTCTTAGGGCACCACCCTTTTTTCAATGTTCAAATTTAAATGCAATAGTGAATACAGTTTCAGAGGAAAAAATGTCAGTGATTAATTATTTGCTCAAGGCCTTGTTGCCGATGGTGGTGTTGCTGGCCTTGTTGCCGGCTGCCAGCCTGAAGGCCGTGGCGCAGGAAGAGCACGCTTACGCCAAAGATTTTGATGTCAAAGCCAACTTCAGAAACATATGTGCTTTCTGTCATCAAAACTATGGTCGCCAGGAAGGCAAGGGGCCGCAATTGATGAACAGCGCCAAGACCGACGAGGAATTGTTCAACCGTATCAAGAATGGCAAGCCGGGACGCATGGCCTCATTCGGCGTTGCCTTTACAGATGACAAGATCTGGGCCATAGTTAAATTTATCCGTTCGCTCAAACCCGATGTAGACCCAGAGAATCCGTCATGATGAAAAAAATAATCGGTTGCAGTTTTTTGCTGGCTGTAGTGTTAAACCT
Organism: Bordetella parapertussis; assembly: GCA_945901125.1. Classification (GTDB taxonomy): domain Bacteria; phylum Pseudomonadota; class Gammaproteobacteria; order Burkholderiales; family Burkholderiaceae_C; genus Limnohabitans. Next base: position 53,445 of record CAMDKD010000007.1, on the reverse strand, counting down.
TGCGCAGGCGCGTACGCTGGATGAAGCCAAAGCCATGGGCTCCGTGCTGGTCTGTGTCAACCCGGACGCTTTGCCGTATTCGAGCAGCAAGCCCGGACCCGCCGGATTTCAGGTCGAATTGGCGCGCGAAATTGCCAAAGGTCTGGGCTTATCTCTGAGCATGGAGTGGATACTGCCGCGCCGTCGCGCCAATGTGGTGAATTGCGATTTGCAGTTTGACGCCATCAGCGACCCTGAAAAACGCAACAAAGGCAAACACCGCCAATCCCAGCCTTACAACAAATCCGGCGTGATACTCGGCCTGGCCGGCAACTCCGCCGTGGTCAGCAAAGAAGCCGAGCTTTTGCAAGGTCAGCGCATAGGCGTGATGATCAATTCAACCGCGTCTGAATACTTGGGCAAAGCCGGTGCCAAACTCGTGCCTTATGCGTTTCAATCCGACATGATCGAAGATCTGGCCAAAGGCGAGTTGTACGGTGGCGCTGTTTCCACTGCCTCACTCAGTTACTTTGTCATGCAAAACCCGCAATCCGGCATTCAAATGATCGATGTGTTCAATGACGAAAGCGGCCTGACCTGGAACGTGGCGGTCAACATCCGCAACACCGACGCGGCCATGGTCGAAGCGGTAGACAAAGTGCTGGACCAGTTGCTGTCCAACGGCACCTTGGCCGACATTTACTCGCATTACGGCATCAAGCTGAGAAAACCCTGAATAGCAAAGCGTTATTCACGCAATCAGCAACTGTGGGATATTGAGGACAAGGCGCTGGCAATTGTCTTGTCCTTTTTTCTTTTGTAGGCTTGTGTGTGAACCCTGATGATTTATCCCGCCTGGTTGCGGAACTGTTTTTAACCATCAAATTGCTGTCCGGCTATCCGGTGCCCGAGCAGATCCCCGAGATTCATTTTGTGCCTTTGAAGGAATTGCAGGAAGTGGCTTGCAAGGGGAACAATTGCAAGGTCAAAGCCTTGTACCACCCGGTCAAGGGCGTGATGATCAATGAAAATCTGGACGTGCAGAACGATGTGTATGCGCGATCTGTGCTGATGCACGAACTGGTTCACCATTTGCAACAAGTGAATCATAAATTTGAGGATGAAGCGCGCGCCTGCCAGCGCTGGCAAGCCAGGGAAATTGAAGCCTATGAAGTGCAACACAAATACCTGAAAAGCCGCAATATGACGCAAAGTTTTATTGCGTTGGATTCGTTGCCTATCACCTGTATCGAATAAATTTCTGCGGCTTTGACTCAGCTTTCGCCTACGTGCGTGACTGGTTTGTCCAAGGTCCCGGCCACCACGCGCGCATTGCGGCTGAAACTCAAGTAAGCAGAGCCCCAGTCCATCAGCACCACCAGGCGGTTGCGAAAGCCGATCAAAAAATAAATATGCGCGAGCAGCCAAAACCACCAGGCCCAGCGGCCTGAGAAGCGCACCGGGCCGAAGGGTGTGCTCAGGTCAACCACCGCAGCGTTATGCCCAATGGTGGCCAGGTTGCCGTAGTCGGCATAGCGGAACGCATGTGCCGCTTTTCCTTTCATGCGCTCCAAGATGTTGCGCGCTACCCATCTGCCCATTTGTTTGGCACCGGGTGACACGCCGGGCACGGCAGCCGGTGCTTTGCCCGGGCTGTGGCTCATGGCGGCGGCCTGGTCGCCGATCACATAGACATGCGGATAACCGGGCAGGCTCAGGTCAGGGCTGACGACGACGCGACCGGCACGGTCTACCTGACAGCCGGTGTTAGCGGCCAGCTTTTGTCCCAGCGGAGAAGCGGCCACGCCGGCTGCCCAGACCACGCATTGGCTGGCGATGCGGTAGTCCACGGTGCCCATCACGCCGGCAGGCGCCGGGCCGCGAACTTGCAAACCGCTGGCGTCTATGCCGGTGACGATGGCGTTCAAACGCACTTCCACGCCCAGCTTTTGCAATTGCTCCAAGGCTTTTTGACTCAGGGATTCGGGCATGGCCTGCAATACACGCGGGCCGCCTTCTATCAGCAAAATGCGGGCGTCATGCGGGTTGATGCGGCGAAATTCGCCAACCAGGGTCTGGCGCGCGATTTCGGCAAACGCACCGGCCATCTCCACGCCGGTGGGACCTGCGCCAATCACGCACAGTGTCAACCAGTTCTGGCGTTTTTCCGGGTCGGCTTCTTTCTCTGCCGATTCAAAAGCAAACAGCACTTTGCGGCGAATCTCAAACGCGTCTTCCAGTGTTTTCAAGCCCGGCGCGAATGCTGACCATTCGTCGTGACCGAAATAACTGTGCGTGGCACCGGCGGCCAAAATCAGGTGATCAAACAGCAGCGTGGTGCCGTCAGACAAATGCACTTTCTTTTCTTTGGCATCGATGTCTGAGACTTCGGCCATCAAGGTGGTCAAGTTGGCCTGATGCCGGAACAGGCTGCGCGTCGGCGCTGCAATGGCGGGCGCAGCCAGACCGGCAGTCGCCACCTGATAGAGCAGGGGCTGAAACAAGTGGTGGTTGGTTTTGTCGATCAGCGTGATGTCAACCGGGGCTTTGGCCAGTGATTTGGCCGCTTCTAAACCGCCGAAACCACCGCCGATGATGACCACATGGGGCCGGGAAGAATTCATAAACCTGCCAGTCGTGATTGATGTCTTGTGATTTGCTTTTTGACTTGCGCCGGTGCCGTGCCGCCCAATGTGTTGCGTGCGTTCAGCGAGCCTTGCAGACTCAGCACTTCAAACACATCCTGTTCAATCGCCGGGTGAAACGCCTGCAACTGTGCGAGCGTGAGCGCCGACAAATCCACACCCAAACCTTGCGCGGTTTTCACCGCATGCGCCACGGTTTCGTGCGCATCGCGAAACGGCAAACCTTTTTTCACCAAATAGTCGGCCAAATCGGTGGCGGTGGCGTAGCCCTTGCTGGCGGCTTCTTGCATGCGCTGTTTGTTGACGGTGAGACCGCCTTCTTTCGCGCCGGTGTCTGTGTTGACTTGCCCGCCAATCATTTCAGCAAAGATGCGCAGCGTGTCTTTCAACGTGTCCACCGTGTCGAACAGCGGCTCTTTGTCTTCCTGGTTGTCTTTGTTGTAGGCCAGCGGTTGGGCTTTCATCAAAGTGATCAGCCCCATCAAGTGGCCGACAACGCGCCCGGTTTTGCCGCGCGCGAGTTCTGGCACGTCCGGGTTTTTTTTCTGCGGCATGATGCTCGAGCCGGTAGTGAAGCGGTCGGCGATTTGTATGAAGCCGAAATTCTGGCTCATCCAGATGATGAGCTCTTCGCTCAAGCGACTGATGTGCAACATGCACAGCGTGGCCGCAGACGTGAATTCGATGGCGAAGTCGCGGTCGCTGACCGCATCCAAACTGTTTTGACAAACTTGCGCCGCGCCGTGCGCGTCCACCATGCCGAGTGTGCGAGCCACGAGTTCGCGATCCAACGCATACGTGGTGCCGGCCAGCGCCGCCGAGCCCAGCGGCAGGCGGTTGGTGCGCGCGCGCACTTCGAGCAAACGTTCCTGGTCACGCGCAAACATTTCCACATAAGCCAGCAAATGGTGGCCCAAGCTGACCGGTTGCGCGACTTGCAAATGCGTGAAGCCGGGCATGATGGTGTCGGTGTGCTGCGCGGCCACTTCGACCAGCGCGAGTTGCAAAGCTTTGAGCAATTCGCTGATGGCGTCGATCTCGTCGCGCAACCACAGGCGCACGTCGGTAGCGACCTGGTCGTTGCGGCTGCGCCCGGTGTGCAGACGCTTGCCCGCGTCGCCGACCAACTGAGTCAACCGCGCTTCGATGTTTAAGTGAACGTCTTCCAGCTCCAGCTTCCATTCGAATTGTCCGGTTTCAATGTCTTGCGTGATTTGCGCCATGCCGCGCTGAATGTCGGCCAGGTCTTGCGCGCTGATGATGTGTTGTGTGTGCAGCATGTGCGCGTGCGCCAGACTGCCTTGTATGTCGGCCCGCCACAAACGCTGGTCGAAGAACACGCTGGCGGTGTAGCGCTGCACCAACTCGCTCATGGGTTCGGAGAACAGGGCGGACCAAGCCTGGGATTTGCGGTCTAGCGAGTTGGATGAAGTCATCTAGACATTTTAGGTGTGAGCCGATAGAGCTTGAGCTGGTGTCAGGACTTGAAAGTCAGAGGGCATGCTTGCTTCAAGCAGGTCTTTGTCACCGCTCACTAAAAAACGTAAATCCGCTTTAAGGGCAGTGGCGATGAACACATCGTCGGAGGGATCACGGCTACAGGGTAGGACGATATCGGGTTCCACCCATCTGGCAATGGATTTAAAGTCATGCAATAAAGCCTCGCGTGTTTCCAATGACAGGTATACATCGAACTTAGGGCGGTAAATGCGGCTGCGCAATTCTTCAAAAGTGGCGCTTGAAAAAACCAGACAGCCATTTCTCAAAATATGTTGTACCAAGGCATGGGGAGCGCCTTTGCTGGAGAGCGCTGCGCTGATCAAGACGTTGGTATCCAGCACCCAATCAGTCACTGGCATTCAGCAATTCGTCAAGCTTGTCAGGAGTAAGGCCAGCGGCCTCGGCCAATGCGGCGGATTGCTTCAAGCGGTGTTGCAAACGGTCAGCATAAAAAAGGCGCATGGCTTCATAGTCTTTGGCGGACACCATGACACCGACCACCCTATCGTGTTTCAGCACTTGCACTGGCTCGCGTTGAGCGGTGTCCAAGAAATGGCCGAAATGGGTTTTGGCTTGGTTGGCGGTAAAAGATTGCATCTCTGCTATTTTAGATTAAATCGTTCGATTCGTCCAAACTATGCGAAATTCAAAAAATCGCGCTCTCTGTCGCCTCTCAATGCGCCAGACTGATTTACTGACTAAATAATCGTGCCGTATGCAGCAGCAATCACGCTTCTAGTTCTCTTTGCAAGTCAATCCATGCTGAATCAAAACTCAGTTTTTTAGCCATGGGCGAGCTTGCATCCACAGTTCGCCAAAACGGGGCAATGTCTTTCGTGCTGCCGGACAGACTGTATTCTTCCCAAGCATGCTCCGCCACTATTCTGAGGAAAAGGGAGGTAGAGACTGGACAAGCGGCATCGCAGTTGTTCTTCTCTGCCAACCTTCGCCTGAAAGCTTGGATGGACATTGTGGTGCCTGTCGGAATGTTTTTCAGTTCTTGCGCAACCTCAATGGGGCAAGATATGTGGAGCTTTGATCCTTTGGGGATGCCCGCGAAATCCTTTTCAAGGATGACATGGTGGGGCGGTTTGGCATTCATTTTTTCGCCCCATGTTTTCTTTGCTCTTGGCACTTTTTTCCTCCGGTGTTGATAGCCCAAGCCCTGCGCGGCAGGCAGCATGTCAAACGCTGGCGACAGCGCATAAAAACCATGTTCGCCGCGCAGCAGTGCATGGTTTTTTTCATGGTCATCGGTGTTGTCTATCAAGATGTTGAACACCATGCGTTTGAACAGTTCGTGTTGTTGCGCACGCACCTGATCCGGGTGACCGATTCGGCGAATCAATTACGCCAATCCGCGCCAGTTGCATGCTGGCGTGTTCTATCAGCGGCGAATCGAGTTCACCGCCTTCTGAAAATTTGACCACCCAGGACACGCCATCGATTTGCATCAAAGACTTGGGTCGTGCGCCCCCCCATGGTCACACCCGGCTGCAGCAAGCGGCGTTGTTGTTCATTAACGGCTTCTCCAGCCATGACGCGCTGCACAGCTTGGTACATGTCCGCCAGCGAATCAAAGCTTGGCATGGCAGCCGAGGCAGCAGGTACATACACATCCGTTTGCAAAGACACACCCAATGCGCCAAAACGGTCGTCCCCAGCAAAGTACAAATATTCCAACAAAGACAAACGGGCAGGCCGCTCGATCAGCCTGATCACACGCTCGCCCCATTGGTCAGGCCGCGCATCGTCTACTGCGCCCGCCGCTGTGTCGCGCTCAGTAGGTAGCAACCAGCCGGCTTGCAAGGGCAGGTCTTCGCTAAGTGAAAAGCCTGGAAGTGACGAGATCCATGTGTTGTCGTAATTCAGCGCTACTTTTCGTCTCTGGTCTTGCAGGCTCACAGTACCTATGCGTACAGGTACCGTGGGGTTGGCCAACCACCACAAGCTCATGCTGTCTTGAGGTTGATAAGTGGAACTCATAGCATCACCTCCGGTTTGCGAGACATTCTTAGACTGCGCTGACGTACCGCCGCTATGTCTTGTTCCAAGGCGTTCAGGTCAAGCGCCGGAGCCGCCACTTCCGGCAGGGCTGCGTGTCTGCCCATCAGCCACAGCGCGGTGGCATACGCGCCCATGCCGACCGTCGGGTCGCCTTTTTCCATACGCATGAGCGTAGGTACCGACACAGACATGCGGCTGGCCCAGGTGCGAAGACTTTCTTTGCGCCGCTGACGCGCCAACGCGAGGTTGTCGCCCAGGTCTTTGAGGGCTTTGGCTGCTGAAGCGGGCAATTGATCGGTGGCGATAGAAGTTTTTGACATAACATTAAATTTAACATAAATAGATATTTATACAAATTTACGTGCTGTAAATTAAAAACATGCTGCACGACTGATACAGACTGGTTGTAAGCCAAGCCCTAGGCTTTCAGTGCTAAATTCCACCTCAATCCCGCACTTGGGGAACCACCATTTAGGAGACTTGCATCATGTGGAAAATTGCATTGGGATTTGTAGTGTTCGCTGCTTTGGCTTTGTTTGTGATTTTCAAAGCAGGCGACAAAGTCGACATGAGCGGTGAAAAGCACGGCAGTGAGGTCTCGCATGAAGCTGAACCGGCTAAACCACCAACGCCTGCGCCTGCTGCAACTGCGCCTGAAGCACCCGCAGCCCCGGCGGTTCCGGCACCGGCCACTAAATAACTCGGCAATTAGCTGTTAAGTTGCTAGCAATGATAGCATTGACAGCATAGAATGCGCTCTAGGGGGACTTATGAGCACATTGACCATTCGCAATATTGACGATGCCACCAAGGACAAACTGCGCCAAGCAGCAGCCTCGCATGGCCGGTCCATGGAAGAAGAGGTGCGCACCATTTTGCGCAACGCCTTGGCGCAAAGCACGCCAACCGAAGGTTTGGGGAGCCGGATTCACGCCAGGTTTGCCGCTTTGGGCGGCTATGAACTTGAATTGCCCGCCCGCACCGAACTGCCTCGTGGCGTTGATCCCGACACAGGGGCTGCGTCTTGATCCTGCTCGATACCAACGTGGTGTCTGAGTTGATGCGGCCCGCACCGTCAGCGCGTGTTTTGCAATGGCTGAACCTCCAGCCTTCACGGGAAATATGGCTAAGCAGTGTGGTGGCCGGTGAGTTGCTGTTCGGCTTAGCCAGGCTGCCTGAGGGTGCCCGCAAACAACAATTAACCCGTACCTTGTCCTTGATGTTGTCTGAGGATTTTCAAAACAGGGTGCTGGCTTACGATTTGGAAGCTGCTGTTGTTTATGCGGATTTGGTGGCCCAACGAGAAAGCCAAGGTAGGCCGATTTCTTTGGCTGATGCACAAATCGCATCCATTTGTTTGACTCACCAGGCAAGTCTTGCCACCCGCAATACCAAAGACTTTGAAGGTTTGGGATTGACGCTGATCAATCCGTGGTTAAACCATTAACCAGTATTCCTCAACCCCGCCGCAATGCCGTTGATCGACAAATGTATGCCGCGTTGCGCCCGCTCATCGGTGATACCGGCGCGGTGTCTGCGTATGAGTTCGACTTGCAAATGGTGCAGCGGATCAATGTAGGGAAAACGGTGTTTGATAGACCGCGCCAGTGATTCGTTATTGGCCAAACGTTGTTTAGCACCGGTGATGAGTTGCAGCGCATTCGCCGTCAAATGCCATTCCGCTTCAATCGCTTTGAAAATCTTTTTACGCAAGCGCGCATCGCTGACCAGTTCGGCGTAACGCGAGGCCAGCGCCAGGTCTGACTTGGCCATCACCATGTCCATGTTCGAGAGCAGTGTGCGGAAAAACGGCCAGTCCTTGTGCATGCGGCGCAGCAGCGCCAGCGCTTGTGTGTGCGACAGCGTGGGGTGTTCTTCAACGAATGCGTTCACTGCCGAACCGAAACCCAACCACCCGGGCAGGGTCAAGCGGCATTGGGCCCAACTAAACCCCCAGGGAATGGCGCGCAAGTCTTCTATGCGTTGCGACGGTTTGCGCGAAGCAGGGCGCGAACCTATGTTGAGTCCGGCGATTTCGCGCAGCGGCGTGGCTTCAAAAAAATAATCGCTGAAACCCGGTGTGTCGTAAACCAAAGACCGGTAAGACGACATGCTGTGGTGTGAAAGCAGTTGCGCGGCTTCGATGAAAGTCCGTGGCGCGCCGCGTTGCGCCGGCAGCAAGCTGGCTTCAAGCGTAGCGGCCACCAGTGTTTCCAGGTTACGCCGTCCCAACATGGGGTTGGCGTATTTGGAATTGATGACTTCGCCTTGCTCGGTCAATCGAATTTGCCCGCGCACCGTGCCGGGCGGTTGCGCCAGTATGGCGTCGTAACTCGGACCGCCGCCGCGCCCCACCGTACCTCCGCGACCGTGGAACAAGCGCAGCGTGATGCCGTGCACTTCTTCGAGCGTATTGAACACATCGACCAAAGCAATTTCCGCTTGGTACAGCGACCAGTTGCTGGTGAAGATGCCGCCGTCTTTGTTGCTGTCCGAATAGCCGAGCATGATGTCTTGTTCGCCGCTGCTGCGTGCCACCAAGGCAGCGATGCCTGGCAGGGCGAAATAGTCGCGCATGATGAGCGGCGCTTGTTGCAAGTCTTCAATCGTTTCAAACAAAGGCACCACGATGAGCGAGGCCACCGGCGACTCTTTGAGGCTGCTTGCCAATAGCCCGGTTTCTTTTTGCAGCAACAACACTTCCAGCAAATCGCTGACGGTTTCGGTGTGGCTGATGATGGCGTGTCGTATGGCATCAGCGCCGTGGTCTTGCCGTATGCGTTTGGCGGTTTCAAAAATACCCAATTCAGACACGCTGAGCGCGCTGTAATTGTGGCCGGGAATGCGCAGCGGACGCGGATCGTTCAAGGCTTGTAACAACAAAGCCTGTCGGCTTGCTTCATTTTGTTTGAGGTAATGTGCTTCTATGTCTGCGGCTTTGAGCAACTCGGCCACCACCAATTCATGCTGGTCCGAGCTTTGGCGCAAATCCACAGTCGCTAAATGAAAACCAAACACTTGCACCGCGCGTATCAACGGTCGCAGTCGCGGCAGCGCTAACGCTTGTGCGTGTTGTGCGCTCAATGCGTCATTCAGCGTTTGCAGGTCTGTCAAAAACGCTTGCGCATCCGGGTAAGGCTGCTGCGGCGGCAAAGCGTGACGCGCCGCTTCTTTGCCGGCCAAGTGCAGCAGACTCGCCGCTAAGCGGGCGTAAATGAAAGTCAGGCTGCGCCGGTAAGGTTCGTCCTGGCGGTGTGCGTTGGTGTCAGGGGAAGAATCGGCCAGCACCTGCAAAGCAGCCGGCACACCGACCAGCATGGCGGAGGTGGACAACTCGCCGCCCAGCCAATGCACTTCGGTCAGGTAATGGCGCAACACCACTTCGCACTGGCGTTTCATGGCCAGGTCGAGTGTGTCGGCGTTCACGTTCGGGTTGCCGTCGCGGTCGCCGCCCATCCACTGGCCCATGCGGAAAAACGAGGCGATGGCCTGGCCGCCGAGTTCGTGTTCCAGGTCAGCATAGAGCTTGGGTATTTCAGCCAGAAACGTCGACTCGTAATAGCCCATGGCGTTTTCGATCTCATCGGCCACGGTGAGTTTGGTAAAGCGCAAGAGGCGCGTTTGCCACAGTTGCAGCACGCGTGCGCGCACCAGGGCATCGACCTGGGCCAATTGGCGCACGCTGGTTGCATCGCTGCCGCGCGACACAATGTCGTCGCGCGATTGCAGACAGGCTGCAATGCCGCGCTCTGCGTCCAAAATGCTTTTGCGTTGCACCTCGGTCGGGTGTGCGGTCAGCACCGGTGAAATATGCGCTTGCGCCAATGCCTGGCGTATGGCTTTGGTGCTGACGCCTGCCGCCTTGAGTTTGCTTAACGATGAAGCCAGGCTGCCGGTATGCACGTCCCCTGCGCGGTCATGCGCTTGTTGGCGACGGATATGGTGCTGGTCCTCGGCCAGGTTGGACAGGTGACTGAAATAGGTGAAGGCGCGAATCACGCTGACGGCTTGTTCGCTGCTCAAAGAGGTCAGCAGTTTTTTTAAGGCAGTTCCTGCCTGTGTATCTGCATCCCGGCGAAACGCCACAGACAGCCTGCGGATTTGCTCTACCAGAGCGAAAGCGTTTTCGCCTTCTTGTTCGCGTATGACGTCGCCTAATATGCGGCCCAGCCAGCGTATATCGTCGACCAGCGGCCGTTCATGGCTGGATAAAGATGGGGTTCGGCGCTTAGCGGCGGGCTTGCGATGCGTTGAAGTGTTCATGGGAAAACTGAGTGACACAGAGGGAAAACCACGACGAAAGGCCATGCTAGCATCCACCCGCCCCATTGACTGACGGCCCCTGGTCCCTTGTTTTGAGCACACCCCATCTCACCATCGCAACACGCGAAAGCCGTCTGGCCTTATGGCAGGCATACCACATGCAGGATTTGCTGCGCGCTCGCGGTTGCCTGGTTGACATTCTCGGCATGACCACGCAAGGCGACCAGATACTCGATCGCTCATTAAGCAAAGTCGGCGGCAAGGGTTTGTTTGTCAAAGAGCTTGAAGTCGCGCTTGAAGATGGCAGCGCCGACTTGGCCGTGCATTCGCTCAAGGATGTGCCCATGGACATGCCGCCCGGCTTTGAGTTGGCCTGTGTGATGGAGCGTGAAGACCCGCGCGACGCTTGGGTGTCTTCGCAGTACGCCAAATTGCAAGATCTTCCTCTGGGCGCGGTGGTCGGCACCTCCAGCCTGCGCCGTACCGTGTTGTTGCGTGCTTTGCGCCCGGATTTGCAAATCGAACCTTTGCGCGGCAACCTCGATACCCGCTTGCGCAAATTGGATGAAGGCCATTACGACGGTATTGTGCTGGCGGCGGCAGGCTTGAAACGTCTGGGTCTGGCAGACCGCATACGCCATATTTTTGATACCACTGAAATGCTGCCTGCCGCCGGGCAAGGCGCGTTGGGCATAGAAATCCGAATGGCGCGCGACGATGTGCGCAGCATTTTGAAACCGCTGGCGCACCAGACCACCTGGCTGGCGGTGGCGGCCGAACGCGCAGTCAGCCGCGCCATGGGCGGCAGTTGCTCCATGCCGTTGGCGGCGCACGCGGTCTTGCACGGCGATGTACTGGATTTACACGCGGCCTGGGGCAACCCGGACAACACGCAGGCACCCTTGGTACGCGCCCACAGCCAGGGCGAGGTGGCCACGCTGGAAGATGCTGAAGCGCTGGGCCTGTCGGCGGCGCGTCAATTGCGGGCCCAGGGGGCAGGTTAATTGAGCGCCGTGCGCCGCGTCATTCTGACCCGACCGTACAGCGACAGCCAGGCCTGGATCCGGGGATTACAGACCGCCGGTTATGAAGTCCTCAATTGGCCGTTGATTGATATCGCGCCCGCGACAAATCAAGCCCCCATTCATCAAGCCCTTGCCGATTGGCAGCAATTCCAATCGGTCATGTTTGTGAGTAGCAATGCAGTCACCCATACGTTCAACTCTGGCATACCTGTTTCGGGTTGGGGCAACACCCGCTGCTGGGCCACCGGTCCGGGCACCCGTCATGCCTTGTTGGCAGCGGGCGTGCCCGCGTATTTGATCGACGCTCCAGCGGCAGACTCGGCTCAATTCGACACCGAAGCTTTGTGGCAAGTGGTGCAAGCGGGGTTGGTGCCTGCCAAGCCGGTGTTGGTATTGCGTGGCAGCGAGGTGGATCAGGCGGAGACCGCCGCGCAAGGCGTGGGCCGTGATTGGTTGATGCAACAACTGGCACTTGCAGGCGTGACGGTCAACACCTTGGCCGTTTATCAGCGAGGCTGTCCACAATGGACACAAGAACAACTTGAGCAGGCGGGCCTGGCGGCAAGCGATGGCAGCATCTGGGTGTTCAGCAGTTCGCAGGCCATCGTTTATTTGCAAAAGCTGTTGCCGACTCAGGATTGGTCAGCCGCCACCGCCATTGCCACCCATGAACGCATAGGGTCAGCGGCCTCACGCATGGGGGCGGGCCGGGTGCTGGTTTGCAAACCCGTGATTGGCGCATTGCTGGCCTCATTAGAATCATTGGCATGAGCAGTGCCCCGATTAACGACAAACCCGAAACCACTGCAAGTATTCCAACGCCTGTTCGCTTAGTCTGGTGGCGTCAAAAATTGCTGGTGTTGAGCTTGGTGCTGGCTGTATTGTGCGCACTGGCGTGTTTGCAACTGTGGTTGAAGTTGTCCACCATGCAAGAGCAACTGGCGCGGCAAAGCGCGGATGCCGGCCAGTTATCGGTACAGGCCAATAGCATGGCCAAGCATGCAGAACAACTGACGCAGGAAACTGCTGCGCGCGTGGCTTTGCTGGATGCGCGTTTGAGTGAAGTCGCCCTACAGCGCAGTCAATTGGAAGAATTGATGCAAAGCCTGTCGCGCTCGCGGGATGAAAACCTGGTGGTTGATATCGAATCCGCCCTCGGTCTGGCCCAGCAGCAGGCCGAATTGACAGGCAGCGTGCAACCCATGCTGGCTGCTTTGCAAACCGCCCAAAAACGCCTTGGCAAAGTGCCGCAACCGCGCCTGGCCCCGGTGCTGCGCGCCTTACAGCATGACATTGAAAGGCTGCAGTCGACCAGCCTGACCGACATACCCGGATTGTTGATTCGCCTGGATGAACTGGTGGCGTTGGTCGACACTTTGCCGGTGCTGAATGCGGTGGGGCCAAACACCCGCTCGGTGCATGCGCCGGACAAAGCGCCGTTGCGCACCTGGGCGCAAATCTGGCAAGACAAAGATTGGGCCACTGTCGGTCAGCGCATCTGGGCCGAAGTCTCAGGACTGGTGCGCGTCAGTCGCATTGAGCAACCCGAGGCTGCGATGCTGTCGCCGGAGCAAAGTTTTTTTGTGCGTGAAAACATGAAGCTGCGTTTGCTCAATGCCCGTCTGGCGCTGTTGTCGCGCCAGATTGCGTCTGCGCGCAACGATCTCGCGGTGACTGAGCGTGACCTGGCGCAGTTTTTTGACACCGCCTCGCGCCAGGGTCACGCCGCACAAACCTTGATGAAGCAAGTGCAGTCACAAATCCGTCAGACCGATATTCCCCGTCTCGACGGCTCGCTGGCGGCACTGGCCACTGCATCGGCAGGCCGCTGACATGCGCTGGTCTTTGTGGTTACTGTCGCTTTTCGGCATTGCAGTGGCCGTGGCGTTGGGGCTGAGCATGCAAGCCGGCACGGTGACTTTGTTTGTCCCGCCCTACCGTTTGGACATGTCGCTGAATCTGGTGGTGATCGGCTTGCTGTCTTCTTTTGTGCTGCTTTACGCGGCATTGCGCGGCTTGTTCAGCATGTTCGAATTGCCTGTGCAGGCACGCCGCTGGCGCGCTCAACAGCGCGAGCGTTCAGCCCAACAGTCTTTGCTCAATGCCATGTTGCTGTGGATGACCGGGCGTTTTTTACGCTCACGCAAAGCCGCATTGCAAGGCTTGAGCCAGGTGGACAGCTTGCTGGACAGCGGCGAATCGCCGCACCAGATGTCGTTGACTTTGATGCGCAGCCTGTTGCATTTGCTGGCGGCTGAAAGCGCCCATGCCTTGCGCGACCAGGCCGCCCGGGAACTGCATTTTCAGCAAGTGCTGGTTCATGATGAAGGCCGGCGCGTCAGTCAGACCTTGGAGTTGCGTGATGCCGCTTATTTGAATGCGGCACGCTGGGCATTGAATGACCGCGACAGCCAGAAAGCCCAGCAATGGCTGGCGCAGTTGCCGCAAGGCACGGTGCGCCGCACCATGGCTTTGCGTTTGCGTCTCAAGGCAGATCGCATGAGCTTGCAGCATTTACCCGCCTTGGACACGGCACGTTTATTGGCCAAGCACGGTGCGTTTTCCGCCAGCGCCGCCGCCAGTCTGGTGCGCGGTTTGGCCATGGCTTGTCTGGACGATTGCCACGACAGCAGCCAGTTACAAACCAGTTGGAAACTGCTGCAAGCCGAAGAACGCGCCATGCCCGAGTTGGCCTTGCACGCGGCGCAATGCTTATTAAAGGTTCAGGGCGATCCTCAAATTGCCTTGCAATGGCTGCTGCCGGTCTGGCAGGCTTTGATCAACAACAGCGAGACGCAGTTGCCGGTTCAGCGCCAGCGCATGGTGAAGGTCTTGTCATCTGCTTTGCACGCGGTCGAGCCCGACAGTGAATGGCTGGCACGCATAGAGCAGGCGCGCCTGGCCAACCCGCGCAGTCTGGAGTTGCAGTATTTAAGCGGCATGGTTTGTCTGCGCCACGGTTTGTGGGGCAAGGCGCAGCAAATGCTGGAGCAAGTCGCGCCGCGTTTGTCCGGCGGTGAGTTGCAGCGCCAGGCCTGGCGGGCACTGGCTGAACTGGCCGAAAACAAGGGCGATACGGCCCAGGCTTTGGCTTGTTGGAAGCTGTCGGCCAAGGTTTGAACACATAAAAAAAGGGCAAGCGTTCAGCTTGCCCTTTGGCAGACGGGTCTGGTTAATTACTGATTTTCAAACGGCATGTGTAACTGACCCAGATCGCGTTTGGTTTCCACCAATATCAGCGGACCTTCGTCCAGCACCACAGGCGCAGCCCGCTCGCGCGGTACATGCGGCGGGCGAGGTTCCGCAGCGATGGCTGCTTGTATTTGCTCCACACGCTCAGGGTTGGAATTGACCCATTGCAAGCCTGAAGATTGCGCCACATCCTGCAACTGCGCCAGTGGCAAATCGTAGGACCCGACTTTGGGCATGCTGATCGCAGTGGCTATGGTTGCCGCAGCAGGGGCAGCAGCAGCGGCTGACGGTTGAGCTTGGTAAGCAGTGGCTTCATGCGCTTGTTGTTCAAGCGGTTGAGACATAGCGGATACATCGCTGCCTTGGCTGGAACGGGCCTGACGCTCGCGACCCGGGCGTTCGCGACCGCGACGTTCGCGGCGCTCCTGGGTTTGCTCCTGGCTGGATGTGCTCACGCTGTGATCTGCGCCCGCGTTGTCTGCGGTTTGTGGTTCCACATGCGTTTGTGTTTGCGTTGCCTGCATGTCTTCCAATGGCGCAGTGCTGTCCGGCGAACCAACGGGCGCGCGTTCACCACGGCGACCGCGACCGCGTCTGCCGTCGCCGCGCTCACGGCCTTGACGGGCAGGACGGTCGCCTGCGTTGCTGTCAGCGTTGTCGGTTGACGGGTTTTGTGTTTCTGCCACGACTGTTTCATCCATACGAGGCTCTTGGCGCGGTCTGTCCTGTCTGTCGCCACGACCGCCGCGGCCACCACGGCCTTCGGTACGTTCGCCGCCACGGGCATCCGGTTTGTCACCGCGTTCTGCACGATCAGGGCGTTCTGTGCGCTCACCACGGCCTTCGCCACGGTCAGCACGACCTTCTCCTCGGCCTTCACCACGTCGTCCGCCGCGTCGTCCGTCGGAGCCGCTGCGACCACCGGTGCGGCCGTCGCTGCGTTCGCCGGGTTTGGCGCTGGTACCGCTCTTGTCTGTCGCAGGTGCAGCAGGTTTGCTGTCGCCGCTGAACAAGTCTTTGAGCCAGCCAAAAAAGCCTTTTTCAGCAGGTGCTGTTGCACCGGTTGCGGGTGTTGCTGTAGCGGTGCTGCGGGTCTCAGCTGTGCGGGGGGGGCGGGCTTCAGCCGCTGGTGCCGGCATATCCGGCAACACACCTTTGATGACCGGCGTCTGGCGGTTGGTCGGCTCTTGCGAACGGCGGGTGACCGCCGTCGGGTCTTCGATCTCTTCGGCCATTTTGTAGCTGGCCTGAATGCTGTCTAAACGCGGGTCGTCGTGTTTCAGACGTTCGAGTTTGTAGTTCGGTGTCTCCAAACCTTTGTTCGGGATCAGCAGCACATGGGTGCGTTGCTTTAACTCGATCTTGGCGATTTCCGGACGCTTTTCATTCAATAGGAAAGAAGCGACTTCCACCGGCACTTGCGCGTGCACGGCGGCGGTGTTTTCTTTCATCGACTCTTCTTGGATGATCCGCAGAATTTGCAGCGCCGAGCTTTCGGTGTCGCGCACATGGCCGGAGCCGCCACAACGCGGGCAGGGAATGGACGCGCCTTCTGAGAGCGCCGGGCGCAAGCGCTGGCGGCTCATTTCCATCAAACCGAATTTGCTGATGGTGCCGAATTGAACGCGCGCGCGATCCTGGCGCAGCGCGTCGCGCAAGCGGTTTTCCACTTCGCGGCGGTTTTTCGATTCGTCCATGTCGATGAAGTCGATGACGATCAGGCCGCCCAAATCGCGCAAACGCATTTGGCGGGCCACTTCGTCGGCGGCCTCCAAGTTGGTGCGGGTAGCGGTTTCTTCGATGTCGCCGCCTTTGATGGCGCGAGCCGAGTTCACGTCTACCGACACCAGTGCTTCGGTGTGGTCGATCACGATGGCGCCGCCGGAAGGCAGGGTCACAGTGCGTGCATAAGCGGATTCGATCTGGTGTTCGATCTGGAAGCGGCTGAACAGCGGCGTGTCGTCGCGGTAGCGTTTGACGCGGGCGGCATGCTCGGGCATGACGTGGGCCATGAACTGCTGCGCCTGATCGTATATGTCATCGGTGTCTATCAGTATGTCGCCGATGTCATTGTTGAAGTAATCCCGGATGGCGCGAATCACCAAGCTGGATTCCTGGTAAATGAGGAACGCACCTTTGCCGCCTTTGGCCTCGCCGTCGATGGCGGTCCAGAGTTTGAGCAGGTAATTCAAGTCCCATTGCAACTCGGGGGCGCTGCGGCCAATGCCTGCTGTGCGCGCGATGATGGACATACCGTTGGGGTATTCCAACTGGTCCATGGCTTCTTTGAGCTCGGCCCGGTCGTCGCCTTCGATGCGACGGCTGACGCCGCCGCCGCGCGGGTTGTTGGGCATCAGCACCACATAACGGCCGGCCAGCGAAACAAAGGTGGTCAGCGCCGCGCCTTTGTTGCCGCGCTCTTCTTTTTCCACTTGGATCAGCAGTTCCTGACCTTCGCGGATGACGTCTTGTATGCGCGCCTGTGAGGCAGACACGTTGTTGGAGAAATACTGTTTGGAAATTTCCTTGAACGGCAGAAAACCGTGGCGCTCTTCGCCGTAATCGACAAAGCAAGCTTCCAGAGACGGCTCGACGCGTGTCACCACGGCCTTGTAAATATTGCCTTTGCGCTGTTCGCGCCCTTCGATTTCGATTTCGTAGTCGAGCAGTTTTTGTCCGTCGACGATGGCCAGGCGGCGCTCTTCAGCTTGCGTGGCGTTGATAAGCATCCGTTTCATGATGCGTTCCTTTTCATAGCGTTACAACACAGGGCCTCGGTGGACCCAACGATGCCGTCAGCTGATGCAGGAAAAAGAAAAGGGAATACCGCGCAGTCATGCGCCGGACTCACCGCTTTAGCGGCGACGTCGGGCAGGTGGCGGGTGGATGCGGGCGAGTTGAAGGCGAACTGGCATGGCACATACAGCCATGGGGTTCATTGAAAAACCACGAACAAAAGTGCGGGAAATGCGCAGCTTTTCAACCGGCAAAAGCCAGGAGAAGCACATTTTAATAAGCACCCAGATCAGGTTCATATGTATCGACAATCTCACTTTGGTCCTTGCAGGTTCACAACAAACCTGCAATGGGGTATTCCGTTTCAGCGTTTTCCTAGGCATAGGCTTGTGTGGCCGCAGGGCAGACCGCAGATTGGCGGTAGGGCTTGCGGCGGCCACATCGGGCATCGACCTCTCAGTGCAGGTGGGACGTGCTCTAATCTCTTATTCAAATCAAGCACTTAGAACCGGACACTGGTGAAGCACATTATAGACACACCTGAGGCGCCAGCGGCGGCAGCGGTCAAGACCTTGCTGGTCGACGAAGAATCGGCCGGTCAGCGGCTGGACAATTTCCTGTTGCGCCACCTCAAAGGCGTACCCAAAACCCATGTTTACCGCATCATCCGCACCGGCGAAGTCCGCATCAACAAGGGCCGGGTCAACGCCGATACCCGGGTGCAAACCGGTGACATGGTGCGTTTGCCGCCGGTGCGGGTCGCCACGGTGGACGTCAATGCGCCGGTGGCGCCCGGGCGTGAATTCCCCGTTTTGATGGAAGACGAGCAAATGATGGCGATTGACAAGCCTGCTGGTGTCGCGGTACATGGCGGCAGCGGCGTGAGCTTTGGTGTGATCGAGCAATTGCGCCAGGCCAGACCCGGCGCGCGCATGCTGGAGTTGGTGCACAGACTGGACCGCGACACCTCGGGCGTGCTGCTGGTGGCCAAAAAACGCAGCGCTCTCACCCGTTTGCAAGACCAGTTCCGCGACCGTGAAACCGGCAAAACCTATTTGGCGCTGGTCAAAGGCCAGTGGCCGTCGAATAAAAAAGTCATTGACCTGCCACTGCAACGCTATCTGATTCCCAATGGTGTGGGCGAAGGCGAGCGCCGGGTGCGCATAGCCGCCAAAGACGACGCCAACGCCCAGCGCGCCATCACGCTGGTGCGCGTGTCAAGGCTGGTCGGTGATTACAGCCTGCTGGAAGTCACCATCAAAACCGGGCGTACCCATCAGATCCGGGTGCACCTGGCCAGCCAAGGCTATCCCATCGTCGGTGACGACAAATACGGCGACTTCGAATTGAACAAACGGCTGGCAGCGCAGGGTATGAAGCGCATGTTTTTACATGCCTGGCGGTTACAGTTCGTGCATCCGCAAACCGGCCGAAGCGAAACCGTCGAAGCCGCGTTACCTGAAGAATTACAAAATTTCATAGACCATGTCCAACCCCCTCCGCTTGCGCCGGTTTGATCTGATTGCTTTTGATTGGGACGGCACGCTGTACGACTCGACCCGAATCATTGTTCGTTGCATACAGGCGGCGGTGGTTGATGTCGGCGGCCAAAAGCCCACGGATGAGCAAGCTGCGTATGTGATCGGCATGGCCTTGATGCCGGCGCTGGCGCACGCCGCGCCGGATGTGCCCAAGGACAAATACCCGCAGTTAGGTGACCGCTACCGGCACCATTACGCCAAACACCATGAAGACCTGTCTTTGTTTGAAGGCATTTTGCCCATGTTGCAGGCTTTGCGTGAGCGCCAGCACACCTTGACCGTGGCCACCGGCAAAAGCCGCAAAGGTCTGGACGATGCGCTGCACCAGGTTGAAATACGCGGCATGTTTGACGGCTCGCGCACGGCAGATGAAACGGCTGGCAAACCGAATCCGCGCATGTTGCATGAGTTGATGGCCGAATTCGGTGTCCCGCCTGAACGCACCTTGATGATCGGCGACACCACCCACGATTTGGAAATGGCGCACAACGCCGGTTGCGCCAGCGTGGCGGTCAGTTACGGTGCCCACGGCACCTCGGACTTTGGCCGCTGGAAGCCATTGATGGTGGCGCACAACGTCAGCGAATTGCACGACTGGTTGATCGGACATGGCTGAAGCCACCGTCGCCTTGTGCAACAGCGCCGACCTGGCTGACAGCGGCCTGGCTGTGCCGTTTGATGTGGTGTATGCCGGGCAAACTTGCCGCGCATTCGCGGTGCGGTTTGAAGGCCAGGTGCAGGCGTATTTGAACCGCTGCACCCATGTGGCCATGGAAATGGATTTCCAGCCCGACCGTTTCTTTGACACAGAAGGACGCTGGTTGCTGTGCGCCACCCACGGTGCGACTTATGCACCTGATACCGGCGAATGTGTCGGCGGCCCGTGTCGCGGTGGTCTGGTGAAAATTACCCTCAGCGAAAGCAACGGGGTGGTGCACTGGCATACTGCTTATAACTTGAAGCCTTTGGAATTTTGAAAATGCAAGACGATATCAACAAGCCTGCCCCTGACAATACCCCGGGCCAAGGTGCCACTGCTGAGCCCGTTGCTGCGACGACAGCTTCTCACCACGCAGCCGCTGCGGCTGCGCCAGGTGCGGATAAATCATTGGCCTGGGAGCGCGAAACCCTGGAGCGTTTGGTGATGGCCCAGTTGACCGAGCAACGCGCAGCCCGGCGCTGGCGCATAGGGTTTCGCATGTTCTGGACGCTGCTGTTTGTGGGCGCTTTGTGGTATTCGTTTCACCACGGCAAAAATGCCGCCAACAATTCCACCACCACACCGCATACCGCGCTGATAGTCATCAAGGGCGAGATAGACGCGGATGCCAACGCCAATGCTGAATGGATCATTGATTCCATGCGCCAGGCTTTCGAAGACGAAGGCGCACAAGCGGTGGTGCTGCTGATCAATTCACCTGGCGGCAGCCCGGTGCAGGCCGGCATGATCAACGATGAAATCAAACGTCTGAAAGCCTTGCATCAAAAACCTGTTTATGCGGTGGTTGAAGAAACCTGTGCCTCGGCGGCTTATTACATCGCAGCAGGCGCTGACAAAATATTTGTCGATAAAGCCAGCATCGTCGGCAGCATAGGCGTGTTGATGGACGGCTTTGGTTTTACAGGTTTGATGGATAAGCTTGGTGTCGAACGCCGGCTGATGACCGCCGGTGAAAACAAAGGCTTTCTGGATCCGTTCAGCACCCCGACCAAACCGCAAAAAACCCACGCTCAGCAATTGCTGAACCAGATTCACCAGCAATTTATCGCCGTGGTGCGTGAAGGCCGCGGTGACCGACTGAAAGAAGCGCCCGAGACTTTCAGCGGCTTGTTCTGGAGCGGTCAGCAAGCCATTGA
The DNA here is from genome assembly GCA_945901125.1 of Bordetella parapertussis. GTDB lineage: Bacteria > Pseudomonadota > Gammaproteobacteria > Burkholderiales > Burkholderiaceae_C > Limnohabitans. The sequence continues at coordinate 32,700 of CAMDKD010000007.1, read as the reverse complement.
GTTAGGACTGGCTGACGGTTACGGCACTTTAGATACTGTGGCGCGCGATGTGGTCAAAGCTGAGGACATTGTGGATTACAGCCGCCAGGACAATGTGGCCGAGCGACTGGCCAAGCGTTTTGGTGCCGCCATGGGCGAAGCCATGGTGAAAGCTTCTCTTAATCTGGTGCCGCATTTGCGTTGATTTTTTCGCGGCACTTGACCCTGTCAAACAGCAGGCCTTGACTCAAGGCCCGAACGCAAACACCACCGGACTGTGCTTGTCCGGTACCTGCCCTTTTTTCTTCCAGTCAGCCACCCGCAGGCTTTGCACTTGCATGTCGGCCAGACTTAAATTGCTGCACAGGCAAAGCCGTGTGCTGGTCTGCAAACCATGCAGCAAAGCTGCAAGCAATGCTTCATTGCGGTAAGGCGTTTCTATGAAGATTTGGGTTTCGCCCGAACTCAATGCGCGTTTTTCCAGCGCTTGAATCCGTTGTGTTCGAAGCACTGCATCTTGCGGCAAATAACCGTTAAAGGCGAATTGCTGACCATTCAGTCCGCTGGCCGCCAGCGCCAACAGCAGTGAACAAGGGCCGACCAAAGGTATCACTTCTATACCTGCATCATGCGCTGCGCGCACCAGCGACGAGCCCGGATCAGCCACCGCTGGCATGCCGGCTTCGCTGACCAAGCCCATGTTGTGTCCTTGCAAAGCAGGCGTCAGCAGCGCACCGGTGTTTATGCCGGCCGCGTGGTCACCTTTCTTGTGAACCAGGCGCGGCAATTCAACAATGTGTTGATCCTGCAATACCGATTTCAGCGGAAGAACATCGCCTATGCGTTTGAGCAAAGCGCGGGCTGACTTGGCGTTCTCACAAACCCAATGGTCGAGTTGCGAGGCGATGCGCAACGTGCCCTCGGGCATGACCTGGTTCAGCGGCGCTTGCGTCTGGCACATGAAATCCAGCGGTGCCGGCACCAGAAACAGCCGCCCTTTAGCGTTGGTTGACGAAGTCATGTTCTGTTCAGTCCAGCAAAGCCATGCCTGCCGCGCGCAACAATCGGCAAGTGTGGATCAGCGGAAGGCCGACCAGCGCCGTCGGGTCCTGGTTGTCAATGACTTCCAGCAAGGCAATGCCCAGTCCTTCGCTTTTGGCGCTGCCCGCGCAGTCATACGGTTTTTCCGCCTGCAAATAATCTTCAATCGCCCGGTCGCTGAGCTGGCGAAAGCCGACCTTGACCTGCGCCAAGGCTTGTCCGGCAAAACCTGATTCATGGCAGACCACTGCCACTGCTGTTTGAAACACCACGGTGCGACCGCGCATGCGTTGCAACTGGCGCACGGCGTTGGCGTGGTTGCCGGGTTTGCCCAGAGGTTCGCCGTCGAGATCTGCCACCTGATCCGAGCCGATGACAATGGCCCGGGGATGCAAAAGCGCCACCGCATTCGCTTTGGCCAGCGCCAGGCGCTCGGCCAGCGCTTGCGGGGCTTCGCCGTCTAAAGGGGTTTCGTCCACCTGCGGGCTGACGACTTCAAAAGGCAAGCGCAGGCGTTGCAGCAGTTCGCGCCGGTACACGGAGGTGGAGCCTAGTATCAGCAGGCGCTTAAATGGTTCAGAGGACATGCGCCCCATTCTCTTACACTGCACGCCATGACATCAAACGAATGGAATGCCCGGTCGCTGGATACGCAGCGGTTTACCGAGCTGGCTGGCGGCATACGTCTACAAACACCTTTGACAGACTTGCCCCGGGTGCTTGAGGTGTGTTCGGACACGGCAGCGGTGTCGACCGTCCCGGCATGCGATTGGTCGCTTGACGGTCAAATCCGGGGCGAGGGCGCGCGTTTGCAGCACTGGATGCATTTGCAGGCCGCACTGTCGCTGCCGCAAACGTGTCAACGTTGCCTGGAAACTATGCCGGTAGCGGTGCAAGTCGATCGCCGGTTCCGTTTTGTTGCCGATGAGGCCACCGCCTTGGCCGAAGACGATGACTGCGAAGAGGATTTGCTGGCGATGTCCGGCGAATTCAATGCTTTTGAACTGCTGGAAGACGAATTGCTGCTGGCCATGCCGCTGATCATCAGCCATGCCGATTGCCAGCCGCCGGCCAGTACGGCGCTTATCGATGATTTGCCGCATCCGTTTGCCGCATTGGCTGGGCTGAAAACGCCCAAACCTTGAAAACCCGACTTACCGTTATAATCTTTGATTCCCTGCCCCCGGGTGTACTTGTGCGCCCGGCATGGCTATCCGTTTGAACCACCGATATTCAGGAGCCTGTCATGGCTGTCCAGCAAAATAAAAAATCCCCCTCTAAACGGGGCATGCACCGTTCACACAATGCGCTGAACGTGCCCGGCCTGGCCGTCGAGCCGACCACAGGTGAAGTGCATTTGCGTCACCATATCAGCCCGACCGGTTTTTACCGTGGCCGCAAGGTGCTGAAAACCAAGTCTGAAGCCTGATTCTCATCCGGCACCGGGGCCCGTCGCAGCAAGTCTGGCGCGGGCCTTTTGCTTGATGGCTTGCTCTTCTTGAAACCGTCCCGGGCACAACTGTTGTGGTAACCCTCTCTGTCGACTGTATGGGGGGTGACCACGGGCCGAGCGTGATTTTGCCGGCTTGCCGCCAGTTTCTGGACAAACACCCCCATGCTATTTTGTTGCTGGTCGGCTTGCCTGAAGCCCTGGCCTCTTTTTCCCATCCCCGTGCACGCTTGGTCGCCGCCTCTGAAGTGGTGACCATGGAAGACGCCATTGAAGTGGCGCTCAGGCGTAAAAAAGACTCTTCCATGCGGGTGGCTATAGAACAAGTGCGCGACGGCCATGCCCAGGCAGCCGTATCTGCCGGTAACACGGGCGCATTAATGGCTATCGCACGTTATGTACTGAAAACGCTTGAGGGTATAGACAGACCGGCCATCGCCGGGCAAATGCCCAATGCCAAAGGCGGGGCCACGACCATGCTCGATCTGGGCGCCAATGTCGATTCCTCGCCTGAGCATTTGTTGCAGTTTGCTTTGATGGGTTCGGCGCTGGTGTCGGTGCTGAGTGGCATAGACAAACCTTCGGTTGGCTTGCTGAACATTGGCGAAGAAGCGATAAAAGGCAATGAAAACATCAAAAAAACCGGTGAACTGCTGCGAACTGCTGCTAACTCCGGGGATTTGAATTTCTACGGCAATGTTGAAGGCAATGATATTTTCAAAGGCACGACCGATATTGTGGTGTGCGATGGCTTTGTCGGGAATGTGGCGCTCAAGGCCAGCGAAGGCCTGGCCGCGATGGTCAGTTATTTTCTTAAAAAGAGCTTTTCGCGCAATATATTCACCTCAATTGCCGGCATTATTGCTTATCCTGCCTTATCCGGCTTTAAAAAATTAGTTGACCACAGACGCCATAACGGCGCGGCTTTGTTGGGATTGCGCGGACTGGTGTTCAAAAGTCATGGTTCTGCTGATGTATTGGCCTTCGTGACGGCCTTGCAGCGCGCGTATGATGCGGCTGACCATGATTTGCTGGCGCGCCTGAGGTCTCAATTGGCCCACGCAGCCCCGTTATTGACGGCTTCCGGGCCATCGCTTCCAACCCTGTCTGAATCTGAATGAGCCTGTTTTCCCGAATAACCGGCACCGGTAGTTACCTGCCGCCGCGTCGACTCAGCAACGCCGACCTGGTGGCCGAGCTTGCCGCCAAAGGCGTGGAGTCCTCGGACGACTGGATCGTCGAGCGCACCGGTATCCGTGCCCGCCATTTCGTGGCTGCCGGTGTCAATAGCAGCGATCTGGCCTTTGAAGCTTGCAAACTGGCGCTGTCGGCGGCCCAACTCGGCCCGCAGGATATTGATCTGGTGATAGTGGCGACTTCCACGCCGGACATGGTCTTTCCTTCTACCGCCTGCATACTGCAACACAAACTGGCGCAACTCAGCCCTGAAGCCGGCGGCATCGCCGGTGCACCGGCGTTTGACGTGCAAGCGGTCTGTGCCGGCTTTATATACGCCTTGAGCGTGGCTGACGCCATGATCCGCGCCGGTAATGCCAAGCGGGCCCTGGTCGTGGGAGCTGAGGTGTTCTCCCGTTTGCTCGATTTCAACGACCGCACCACCTGCGTGCTGTTTGGCGACGGTGCTGGTGCCGTGGTGCTGGAGGCTTCTGATACGCCCGGCATTCTGGCCACCGACATACACGCAGACGGTAAACATGTCGGACTCTTATGCGTACCCGGCCACGTGCAGGGCGGGCAGATTCTGGGCGACCCTGTGCTGAAAATGGACGGCCAGGGCGTATTCAAATTGGCGGTCGGCGTGCTGGAGGAAACAGCGCGCACGGTGTTGGCCAAGGCCGGTCTGCAAGACAGTGACCTGGACTGGCTGGTGCCGCACCAGGCGAATATCCGCATCATCCAAAGCACAGCCAGAAAAATGAAACTTTCCATGGACAAGGTGTTGCTCACGGTGGCCGATCACGGCAACACCTCGGCGGCCTCTATTCCTCTGGCGCTGGACGCAGGCGTGCGGGCCGGGCAATTACAACCCGGACAACTCGTCATGCTGGAAGGCGTGGGCGGCGGTTTCGCCTGGGGTTCGGTACTTTTCCGTTATTGATTTATGACGACATTTGCATTTGTATTTCCCGGTCAAGGCTCACAGTCAGTCGGCATGCTGGACGCCTGGAGCGGCCACCCGGCAGTTCAGACTGCATTGCAGGAAGCCAGCGAAGCGCTGGGCCAGGACTTGGCTGAATTAATCCATCAAGGCCCCAAGGAAGAACTGGCGCTCACCACCAACACCCAACCGGTGATGCTGGTGGCGGCGATAGCGGCTTACCGTGTGTGGCTGGCAGAGGGCGGCAAACCGCCTGCCTATGTGGCCGGTCATTCGCTGGGTGAGTATTCAGCTTTAGTCGCCAGTGGTGTGCTCAGTTTGACCCAGGCCGTGCCGCTGGTGCGCTTGCGCGCGCAAGCCATGCAGGAAGCGGTGGTTGTCGGCGCTGGTGCCATGGCTGCAGTGCTGGGTCTTGAAGCCGCCAAGGTGGTCGAGATTTGTGCGCAAGCACAGGCCGGTTTTGCCGCCGGTAGCGGCGAAGTCGTGCAGGCCGCCAATTTCAACGATCCGGGCCAAACGGTTATCTCCGGCAGCAAAGCGGCTGTCTACAAAGCCTGTGAATTGCTCAAGGCGGCAGGCGCAAAGCGCACTCTGCCGTTGCCGGTGTCTGCGCCTTTTCACTGCGCCTTGATGAAACCGGCGGCTGAAAAATTGCGTCTTCACTTGAACAGCATCAGCTTGCAAGCGCCGCAGATACCGGTGATCAACAACATCGATGTGGCTCAAGAAAATGACCCGGCCCGCATTTGCGATGCCTTGTATCGCCAAGCTTTCGGCCCGGTGCGCTGGGTTGAAAGCATGCAGCGCATGCAACAGCTTGGTGTGAGCCACGTGGTTGAATGCGGACCCGGCAAGGTTTTGACCGGCATGGTCAAGCGGATTTGTCCTGAATTACAGTCACAGGCCTTGTACGACCCGGCCACGCTGGCTGAAACCCGTGCTTTTTTAACTGCCTGAACATGACTCAGAACAATAATTCACACCAGACCGCTTTGGTCACAGGCGCTTCACGCGGCATTGGCGCGGCCATCGCATTGCAATTGGCCAGGCAGGGTTTTCATGTGTACGGCACTGCTACCGGCGACGATGGCGCGGCCCGCATCAGTCAGGCTTTGATCGAATTCCCCGGCTGTCATGGCTTGGTGTTGCAAGTCAATGATGCAGATCAACTTCAAGCCGTAGTCGACAACCTGGTGCAACAAACCGGCGGCCTGCATGTATTGGTTAATAACGCCGGCATCACCCGGGATACCTTGGCCATGCGCATGAAAGACAGTGACTGGGACGAAGTCATTGACACCAATTTGAAAGCTGTGTTTCGTCTCAGCCGCGCTGTCATGCGACCCATGATGAAGCAGCGCTTCGGACGCATCATCAACATCACCAGCGTGGTGGGCGCCTCCGGCAACCCGGGTCAGGCCAATTACGCTGCCGCCAAGGCCGGTGTGGCCGGCATGACCCGGGCACTGGCGCGGGAATTGGGTAGCCGTGGTATCACAGTCAATTGCGTGGCTCCGGGCTTCATCAATACCGACATGACGGCTGGTTTGCCCGAAGAACAGCAAAAAGCGTTATTGGGTCAAATTCCCCTGGGACACCTCGGGCAGCCCGATGATGTGGCGCACGCGGTGGCTTTTCTGGCCGGTGCGCAAGCCGGCTACATCACCGGTCAAGAACTGCATGTGAACGGCGGCATGTACATGGCCTAAAGCCTCGGTATAAGCCAGAATCAAGCCGTATCGTCCGCGCGGCTAAAATCGCGGACTTCTAACCACAACCCTTTGAGGGAACCATGAGCGATATTGAATCACGAGTCAAAAAAATCATTGCCGAACAACTCGGCGTGGAAGAGTCCCAAGTCACATCTGAAAAAGCTTTTGTGGCTGATCTGGGTGCCGACTCGTTGGACACCGTAGAACTGGTGATGGCGCTGGAGGATGAGTTCGGTATCGAAATCCCAGATGAAGACGCTGAAAAAATCACCACCGTGCAAAACGCCATTGATTACGCTTTGAACCACAAAAAAGCCTGAGTTTCGAGGTTTCGCATGAGTCGTCGTCGCGTTGTCGTGACCGGACTGGGCTGTGTGTCTCCCGTGGGAAACACTGCTCAGGCGTCCTGGAAGCAGATTCTGGCCGGTCAATCCGGTATAGATGCCATCACTTTGTTTGATGCGTCTGCCTTTGCCTGTCATTTCGCCGGCGAGGTCAAAAACTTCAACCTCGACGAGTACATCTCGCCCAAGGAAGCGCGCACCATGGACCGCTTCATACACTTGGGTGTGGCTGCCGGTTTGCAGGCTGTGGCGGATGCCGGTTTGCCGACCGGCGATGCGCTGGATGAAGAACTGTCGTACCGCATCGGCTGCTTGATCGGCTCGGGCATCGGCGGCCTGCCCTTGATCGAAAACATGCGCGACGAGTTGATGGCGCGCGGCCCGCGCCGCATTTCGCCTTTCTTTGTGCCGGCCAGCATCATCAACATGATCTCCGGTCATGTGTCCATGCGCTGCGGTTTCAAAGGCCCGAATCTGGCCATAGCCACGGCTTGCAGCACGGGTTTGCACAGCATCGGTGAAGCCGGGCGCATCATTGAATACGGTGACGCCGATGTCATGGTGGCAGGCGGTTCGGAAGCCACGGTTTCACCGCTGGGACTGGGCGGTTTTGCCGCCATGCGCGCCTTGTCCACCCGCAACGACGACCCGAAAACCGCATCCCGCCCTTGGGACAAAGACCGCGACGGTTTTGTGCTGGGCGAAGGCGCCGGCGTCATGGTGCTGGAAGAATATGAATACGCCAAGGCGCGCGGCGCGCGCATGTATGCCGAATTGGTCGGCTACGGACGCAGCGCTGACGCCGGTCACATGACGGCCCCGAACATGGATGGCCCGCGCCGCTCCATGCAGGCTGCCTTGAAAAACGCCGGAATGTCTCCAGATCAAGTGCAATACCTCAATGCGCACGGCACCTCAACCCCGCTGGGCGACATCAACGAAACGCATGCCATCAAGGCGGCTTTCGGTTCGCACGCGCATGACCTGGTGGTCAGTTCCACCAAATCCATGACCGGCCATTTGCTGGGTGGAGCCGGTGGCATTGAAAGTGTTTTCACGGTATTGGCTTTGCATGATCAAAAAGCGCCTCCAACCATCAATCTGCACAACCCCGATCCCGAATGCGACCTGGACTATTGCCCCAACGAGGCACGTGACATGCGTATCGACGTGGCCATGAAAAACAATTTCGGCTTCGGCGGTACCAACGGAACACTGGTTTTCAAGCGTATTTGAGCCGGCACAAAGACCTTGCCGGTTCAAGGAATCTTTTGTGATGTAGGCCTTTACCGGGTGATTGTCGTTACAACCGTAAAACCACCTTCAGGGAGAAATCAAAGATGTTGATTCATTTCAATGCTCGCAAACATGTTTTTTCTATCATGCTGGCTAGTGTGTTCAGCTTGGCAGGCTGGCTTTTGCCAGCAACAGTTTCTCTGGGTCAGGCCCAAGCGCAAACCCGCACGCTGCCGGATTTCACCGACCTGGTTGAACTGGTCGGTCCGTCCGTGGTCAATATACGCACGATAGACAAGTCCGTGCCTCAATCGGCCGCTCAACCGGCGGATCCGCAGGACGAGGAAATGCAGGAATTGTTCCGGCGCTTCTTCGGCATGCCCCCGCCCGGCGCACCGAGGCAGCAACGTCCAAACCGGCCTCAGCAACAACCCGAAGACCAACCGCGCGGTGTGGGCTCTGGCTTTATCCTCACAGCAGACGGCATCATCATGACCAATGCGCACGTGGTCGACGGTGCCGAGCAAGTCATAGTTACTTTGACCGACAAGCGCGAGTTCGTGGCCCGCATCATCGGTGCCGACAGACGCACCGATGTCGCTGTGGTCAAAATCGAAGCCAGCGGATTACCGCCGGTGAAATTGGGCGACCCCAACCGGCTCAAAGTCGGCGAATGGGTCATGGCCATAGGCTCGCCCTTCGGTCTGGAAAACACGGTCACCGCCGGCATCGTCAGCGCCAAGGGCCGTGACACCGGCGACTACCTGCCATTTATCCAAACCGATGTGGCCATCAACCCCGGCAACTCCGGCGGTCCGCTGATCAATATGCGCGGTGAAGTGATCGGCATCAACAGCCAGATTTATTCACGCTCCGGCGGTTTCATGGGCATTTCCTTCGCCATCCCTATTGATGAAGCTGCCAACGTCAGCAACCAGTTGCGCGCCAACGGACGGGTACAGCGCGGCCGTCTGGGTGTCGGTATCGGTGAGGTCAGCAAAGAAGTCGCCGAATCACTGGGCATGGCCAAACCGCAAGGGGCTTTTGTCAGCAGCGTAGAGCCGGGCTCCCCCGCCGAAAAAGCAGGCATTGAAGCAGGCGACATCATTTTGAAGTTTGACGGCAAGACGATTGAAAAATCTTCTGACCTGCCGCGAACCGTCGGCGGTACCAAGCCCGGGACGCAAAGTAATCTTTCATTGTTACGTCGTGGCGTGACCAAGGACATCTCTATCACCGTCGGTGAATTTGAAGCCGATAAACCAACGGCTAAGACCGGCGCAGCACCTCAGAAAAAAACAGAGCCAAATGCGGCTGTTCAATTGCTGGGTTTGACCGTCAGCGACTTGACCGATGCGCAGAAAAAAGAGTTGAAGTTAAAAGGTGGTGTGCGGGTTGATGCCGTGGCTGAACCGGCTTTGCGCGCCGGCATTCGCGAAGGAGATGTGGTCACGCAGATCGCCAACACCGAAGTGTTGGACACCAAGGCTTTTGCCCAGGTGGTCGGTAAGCTGGACAAAAGCAAATCAGTGAGTGTCTTGCTGCGCCGGGGTGAATGGTCGCAATACACGGTCATCCGGCCGCGTTGAAGTGACAGCGCCACCACGGGTAAACCCGTTGTTTAAGCAAATGACGGGTTCTTCCAACGCTGTTTAAAAATATTTTCAATGTGAGTGCAAACTAACAAAAACAGTTTGATCATCTTCATTTAATCTAAGCAAGATCTTAAAATCATGAAAATCGATATAAGAAAGACAGATTTAGCCACCATGCGGGATGAAAATAGGGTTGTACATAGCGATCCACAGTTCACCCACAAGTTATTCTAAACAATCGCAAATTGAAATGTGTATAAACTGTGTATAACTTTGACGTCCAGGGCTTACCATTGGCGGACGAAAGACCTTCAGAAGCTATCAGCTTCGGGCTTTCTGCCTACAATGAAGTTCCAACTATCGCAGTTGCCATAGATTGTTGGTTCCGGGCGCGTCATCACCTGACGCGCCCTTTTTTATGCCTTTCTCCTTTGTAAATTCAAACACTTAAACGCTTGCATTGATGAACCACATCAGAAATTTTTCTATCATCGCGCACATCGATCACGGCAAATCCACGCTGGCAGATCGCATCATTCAACGCTGCGGCGGCTTGAGCGACCGGGAGATGGAAGCCCAAGTGCTGGACTCGATGGATATTGAAAAAGAGCGTGGGATAACCATCAAGGCGCAGACCGCTGCACTGCGCTACAAAGCCAAAGACGGACAGATTTACAACCTCAATTTGATCGATACCCCCGGGCATGTCGATTTTTCCTACGAGGTAAGCCGTTCTTTGTCCGCCTGCGAAGGTGCTTTGCTGGTGGTCGATGCCAGCCAAGGCGTGGAAGCTCAGACGGTTGCCAATTGCTATACCGCGCTCGACCTCGGTGTTGAGGTGGTGCCGGTGCTCAACAAAATGGATCTGGCTTCGGCTGATCCGGAAAACGCCAAAACAGAGATAGAAGATGTCATCGGCATAGATGCCAGTGAAGCCATTCCTTGTTCAGCCAAGACCGGCATGGGCGTGGAAGAAATTCTGGAAGCCATCATCGTCAAAATACCGCCGCCGCGCGGCAACCCGGATGCGCCTTTGCGCGCCATGATTGTTGACAGCTGGTTTGATACCTATGTCGGCGTGGTCATGCTGGTGCGTGTGGTCGACGGCCGGCTGGCCAAAGGCGAGCGCATCAAAATGATGGCCTCAGGTGCCACTTACAACGCCGACAACCTCGGCGTGTTCACACCGGCCAACGAGCCGCGTGAATCGCTGGAAGCCGGGCAGGTGGGTTACATCATCGCCGGTATCAAAGAATTGCAGGCGGCGAAAGTAGGCGACACGGTCACCTTGATCAAACCCGGAACCGGCGGCGCTGCTGCCACTGCCACCGAAGCCTTGCCGGGCTTCAAAGAAATCCAGCCCCAGGTGTTCGCCGGTTTGTACCCGACCGAGGCCAACCAGTACGACGCTTTGCGCGATGCTTTGGAAAAACTCAAGCTCAATGATTCGTCTCTGCGCTACGAGCCCGAGGTGTCGCAAGCGCTGGGTTTTGGTTTTCGCTGCGGTTTTCTGGGCTTGCTGCACATGGAAATCGTGCAAGAACGTTTGGAGCGCGAGTTCGATCAAGACCTGATCACCACCGCGCCCAGCGTGGTTTACCAGGTGTTGCGCGCTGACGGGGAAATCATCATGGTGGAAAACCCGTCCAAGATGCCCGAAGCCAGCAAGATGGAAGAAATCCGCGAACCCATAGTGACCGTGCATTTGTACATGCCGCAGGATTATGTGGGTGCGGTCATGACCTTGGCCAACCAAAAGCGCGGTGTGCAATTGAACATGGCTTACCACGGCCGCCAGGTCATGCTGACCTATGAAATGCCGCTGGGCGAGATCGTGCTCGACTTCTTCGACAAACTCAAAAGCGTCAGCCGCGGCTATGCGTCCATGGACTATGAGTTCAAGGAATACCGATCTGCTGATGTCGTCAAAGTGGATATTCTTCTCAACGGCGAGCGGGTCGATGCGCTGTCCATCATCGTCCACCGCAGCCAATCGCAATACCGCGGCCGCGCTGTGGTGTCGAAAATGCGCGAAATCATCAGCCGCCAAATGTTTGATGTCGCGATTCAAGCGGCCATCGGTGCCAATATCATTGCGCGTGAATCCATCAAAGCCTTGCGTAAAAACGTGCTGGCAAAATGCTATGGCGGCGACATCAGCCGCAAACGCAAACTTCTAGAGAAACAAAAAGCAGGTAAAAAACGCATGAAACAAATCGGATCGGTGGAAGTACCCCAGGAAGCCTTTTTGGCGATATTGCAGGTGGAAGATTGATAGCCGCCATCACCGCCATCATCCTGACCGGCTTTGTCGGTTACGCCGCCGCCTGGTACAGCGGCAATATAGAAGGCTCTTTTGCCTTGCTGCTGTTTCTTGCCACTGCCGTCAGCGGTGTCTACTGGCTGGCCGAACAACTGTTTTTCCTACCGCGCCGGCGTGCTGCTGTGTTGCAACTCGATACGCAACATGCCAACCGACTGGTCGAATTGAAAAACCAGGGCATCACCCCCAAAGAAGACGACAGTTCTTTTTTGAAAGCGCGTGATGAACTGCTGCGTCAGCCCTGGTGGATGGACTGGACCGCCGGTTTATTTCCAGTCATTGCCGCCGTGTTCGTGCTGCGTTCATTTTTATTTGAACCGTTCAAAATCCCTTCCGGCTCCATGATTCCCACGCTGCATGTCGGCGACCTGATTCTGGTGAATAAATTCCATTACGGTTTTCGCCTGCCGGTGATCAATTACAAACTCACCCAAGGAACACCGGTCAACCGAGGCGATGTCATGGTGTTTCGCTACCCGCCCAAACCCAGTCTGGACTACATCAAGCGCGTGGTTGGTATACCCGGCGACAAAGTCGCTTATCTGAACAAGGTATTGACCATCAACGGTCAGCCGGTCAGCAAAGTCGCCGTTCCTGAATTTTTCGATGCCGACAATATGCGCTACAGCAAGCAGTTTGAGGAAGACCTGCCTATAGGAAGTGCTCCTGCTGAAATGAACACATTGCGTAAACACCGTTTGCTCAATGACGAGAGAACCCCGAATTTCGTCAGCGGCATCGATGATTTTGCATTCAAGGAAAACTGCACTTACAGCGTCGAAGGCTTGGAATGCACGGTGCCGGCCGGTCACTACTTCATGATGGGTGACAACCGGGACAACTCGCTGGATTCGCGTTACTGGGGTTTTGTGCCTGACAAAAACCTTGTCGGCAAAGCCTTTTTTGTCTGGATGAATTTTTCCAACTTATCGCGCATAGGCAGTTTCGACTGAACATGAGCCAGGTGCCGCAAGACTCGACCCAGCAAGCTTTGCAGGCCCGCCTACAGCATGTGTTCAGCGATCCCCGTTTGCTGACACTGTCTTTGACGCACCGCAGTTTCGGCACGCCGCATAACGAACGACTTGAATTTCTCGGTGATTCGGTGCTGAATCTGGCCGTCTCCGGCATGCTGTACCGCGCATTGCATGATCAGCCCGAAGGCGATTTGTCACGGGTGCGCGCCAACTTGGTTAAGCAGGACACATTGCACAAACTGGCCATGGAACTCGGCTTGGCCGGTATGGTCAGGCTGGGTGAAGGCGAAATGCGTTCCGGCGGTCAGCACAGGCCATCCATACTGGCGGATGCGCTGGAAGCCGTCATAGGTGCTGTGTATTTAGACGCCGGTTTTGAAAAGGCGCAAGCTTTGGTGCAGCGCTTGTTTGAAAAGCTGGATGTGTCACCGACCATGACAGCAGCGGCCAAAGATCCCAAAACCGAATTGCAGGAATGGTTGCAGGCACGCCGCTGGCAACTGCCGGTTTACCGTGTGGTCGGCACCACCGGTGCGGCGCACCAGCAAACCTTTGATGTCGAGTGTGAAGTGACCGAATTGAAACAATCACAACGCGGCATCGGCAGCTCCAGACGCAGCGGCGAACAAGCCGCAGCCCTGGCCATGCTCCAATGGCTTAAGGAGCATCCGCAATGACAGACAGCACAGAAACAAGCGCAGGCCCGCAACGCTGCGGCACAGTTGCCATCATCGGCAAGCCCAATGTGGGCAAATCCACGTTACTAAACGCACTGGTCGGCCAGAAAATCAGCATCACTTCTCGCAAGGCGCAGACCACGCGCCACCGCATCACCGGCATACACAATGCCGACAACACCCAATTCATTTTTGTGGACACACCCGGTTTTCAAACCGCGCATGCCAATGCTTTGAACCGCTCATTGAATAAAACGGTGCTTGGTGCGGTGGGTGATGTGGACTTGGTGTTGTTCGTGGTCAATGCCGGCAGCTTTGCCGACGCAGATGCCAAGGTGCTGAGTTTGCTGAGCAAAAACATACCTTGTATTTTGGTGGCTAACAAACTCGATAAAGTGCATTTGCGCCATGAAATCGCCCATTGGCTGCAAGAGATGCAAGAGAAACACGCTTTCGCCGAGTTGATGCCCATGTCGGCCAAAAACGCCAAAGACATTCAACGCCTGCTGGTGCAATGCGAGAAGTATTTGCCCGAGCAAGCCTGGTGGTATACCGCCGATGAGTTGACCGACCGCAGTGAAAAATTTCTGGTCAGCGAAATGATTCGTGAAAAATTGTTTCGTTTGACCGGCGACGAACTGCCTTACACATCTACTGTGGTCATAGATAAATTCACCGAAGAGCCGGGCAAAACTGTCTCGCGCATGGTGCGCGTGGCCGCCACCATCATTGTCGAGCGCGACGGACACAAAGCCATGGTGATAGGTGAGGGCGGCGAGCGGTTGAAACAAATCGGCACGCTGGCGCGACAGGAATTGGAAAAGCTGATGGACGCCAAAGTGTTTCTGGAGCTGTGGGTGAAAGTGCGCTCCGGCTGGGCCGACGATGAAGCGCGGGTGCGCAGCTTTGGCTACGAATAGAAGTACCGCGCAGCGAGTGTTGGACGAACCGGGTTTCGTTCTTCACCATTACGACTGGAGCGAGTCCAGTTTGATTCTGGAAGTATTCACCCGCCATCTGGGGCGGGTTGCGCTGGTGGCCAAAGGTGCCAAACGTCCCACATCGCAACTGCGCGCCGTGTTGTTGCCGCTGCAACCGATTTTGGTTTGCTTCGGCGGCGAAGGCGAAATCCGCACCTTGAAATCGGCTGAATGGGCAGGCGGCCATGTCATGCCCACCGGTGACGCTCTGCTCTCAGGTTATTACTTGAATGAACTGATGCTCAGGCTGTTGGCGCGTGACGATCAGCATGTCAGTTTGTTTGATATTTACCGCCAAACGGTCAAGGTACTTTCCAGCGGCCTGGACAACACCACCGCACCATTGCTGCGGGCGTTTGAATTGCTGCTGTTGAAGGACATCGGTTTTTTGCCGGATCTGACGCAGCAAACCCTGACTCTTCAGCCTTTGCAGTCTGAGAAAAATTACGTCTTATTGGCCGAAGCAGGTTTGCGTGCCAGTCAGCAGTCCCCGTGTCTGAACGGCGCTCAGTGGCTGCAATTGCATACCGCTTTGCAAACTACCGACGCCTTGACAGCGTTGTTGCGGGTCTGCGCCGAATGGCCTGGCGAAGACCGCGCCGCACTGCAAACTCAGTTGCGCAATCTGTTGCATTACCATTGCGGCGTTAACAGCTTGCGCACCCGCCAAGTGATGATGGAATTGCAATCCCTATGAGCACACATCTTTCTGTCAATCTGAACAAAGTCGCGCTGTTGCGCAACACCCGCTTGCTGGGCATTCCCAGTGTCACCCGCGCAGCCACGCTGTGTCTGCAAGCCGGTGCCCACGGCATCACCGTGCATCCGCGCCCGGACCAGCGGCATATACGGCCCGGCGATGTGCACGATCTGGCCGCGCTGCTCAAGGACTGGCCGGACCGCGAATACAACATCGAAGGCAATCCGTTTCACAACCTGATGGACTTGGTGCGCCTGGTGCGTCCGCAGCAAGTGACGTTTGTGCCCGACGGGGAAAACCAGTTCACCTCAGACCACGGCTGGCGCTTTCCACAAGACGCCGACAAACTCAAAGACGTGATCGCCGAGGCCAAAGACCTGGGCGCACGTGTCAGCCTGTTCATGGATGCGGATGCTCGCGCCATGGGAGCGGCGGCAGAAGTCGGCGCTGATAGGGTGGAGTTGTATACCGAGCCATATGCGCAAGCGCACGGCACACCCATGCACGCCAGTGTGCTTCAAATGTTCAGCGCAGCCGCAACGGCAGCGCAGCACGCCGGGATTGAAGTCAACGCAGGCCACGATTTGAATTTGTTGAACTTGCGTGATTTCATACAAGGCGTATCCGATGTCAAGGAAGTGTCTATCGGACATGCACTGATGGGCGACGCTTTGGAGACGGGTTACAGCGCTACCGTCCAAGCGTATTTGGATTGTTTGAAACCATGAGCCGTATTTACGGCATAGGCACAGATATTTGCGACATACGACGCATTCGTGCTACCTGGGAGCGCCATGGCGAACGCTTTGCGTTAAAGATACTCAGCGAAGCCGAAATGCAAACCTTTCGCGCCCGAAGCGCGCGCTGGCCGGACCGCGGTGTTCGTTATCTGGCAACACGTTTTTCGGTGAAGGAAGCTTTCAGCAAAGCCATAGGTTTGGGTATGCGCATGCCCATGACCTGGCGGCATTGCGAAGTCGGGCGCAAACCCGGCGGTCAGCCGACCATCGTGTTGCACGCCGCACTGAAAGACTGGTGCGACAAAAAACAATTGAGCGCCCATGTGTCGCTCAGCGATGAAAGCGATTACGCCACCAGTTATGTGATTGTTGAACAAGCCGAACCATGAGCGCTACCTACCATCACGCACCGTTGATTCTGGATATCGCGGGAACCACATTGACCGATACCGACCGCCGTCGTCTGGCGCATCCGTTGACCGGTGGCATGATTTTGTTCGCTCGCAACTGGGTCGACCGCGCGCAACTGAGCGCGCTGTGCGCTGACATCAAATCGGTACGCAGTGATTTATTGATACTGGTAGACCACGAAGGCGGGCGTGTGCAGCGGTTTCGCACCGATGGGTTTACGCATTTGCCAACCATGCGCGCCTTGGGCGAATTGTGGATGCAAGATGACGCTGGGCTGCCGGGCAGCGGCGCTATGCATGCGACCAATGCAGCCACCGCCTGCGGCTATGTGCTGGCGTCTGAATTGCGCGCCTGCGGCGTTGACATGAGTTTCACCCCGGTACTGGACCTGGATTTCGGCAGCAGCGGCGTCATCGGCGACCGGGCCTTTGCGCGCGACCCGCGCATGGTCAGTTTGCTGGCCAAAAGCCTGATGCATGGTTTGCTGCAAGCCGGTATGGCCAATTGCGGCAAGCATTTTCCCGGGCATGGTTTTGTCAAAGCCGACTCGCACACCGAGATACCCGTGGATAAACGCGGTCTGAAAAACATACTTAGCGAGGATGCGCTGCCTTACGGCTGGCTCAGCAGCAGTTTGACCGCTGTCATGCCGGCGCACGTGATTTACCCCAAGGTAGACAGTCGTCCCGCCGGGTTCTCTAAGCGCTGGTTACAAGACATATTGCGCCGACAACTCGGTTTTCAGGGTGCGGTGTTCAGCGATGACTTGTCCATGGCCGGGGCCAGGCTGATTGACGGCGAGCAGGTCAGATACACCAAAGCGGCATTGACCGCATTGAACGCAGGTTGTGATTTGGTACTGTTGTGCAACCAAAGTACACCTGAGAGCGAGGCCGGCGGCCACGCCGTGGATCAGTTGTTGCAGGGCTTGCAGCAGGCTGAAAAAGCAAATGAATGGCAGTTCTCTGCCGCCAGCGAAGCGCGCCGCCGGGCTTTGCTGCCCGCTGTACCGGCATTGGATTGGGACAGTTTGATGCGCCAGGCCACGTATTTACAGGCTTTGGCCTTGTTGCCTTGAATCCGGCAGCCGTTGGCCAAAGCCGGGGTTCATAAACGGTTAAAATAGTCGATTGTCCTGTTTAACAGGGCCGTCGACTAGCAAAAGGAATCCCATGGCAACCAAATCTGGCAAAACCTCTGTTGACGAGAGTGGTCTTCGTTTTACCAGCCGTGAAAACGGTTCGCCGTTTGCCGGCATGGGCAAAATGGGTGAAACCATGTCTTGCATCAAGTGCGGCATGCACAAACCCCGCCGCCAAGGCAGCCAACAGCGTTTCGCAGGCAGTCTGGCTTTTTTCTGCCATGACTGCAAACCGCCGAAACCGGCAGCACCTCCTGCTGCTGCGGCTGATACCAAAGCGGCTTAAAACCCTCAGCTTCAACCCGCAACACCTGCTGCACCGTTTTGTCGGTTCAGCAGGTGTTTGTATTTGTAAGTGATCAAAGTGAGTGGTTTTTAAGGGTGAGAAGATTCCCGGCGCAACGCCGGAAACAAAATCACGTCCCGGATGCTGGGGCTGTCGGTCAGCAACATCATCAAGCGGTCTATGCCTATGCCGCAGCCGCCGGCAGGCGGCATGCCGTATTCCAGCGCACGCACAAAGTCATGGTCGTAATACATGGCCTCGACATCGCCGCCTTCTTTGGCATCGACTTGCGACTGAAAACGCGCCGCCTGATCTTCAGCGTCATTCAGCTCTGAAAAACCGTTGCCGAATTCGCGACCGGTGATGTAGAGCTCGAAGCGCTCGGTCACGTCCGGGCGGGCATCGTTGGTGCGCGCCAGCGGGGAAATCTCCACCGGGTGTTCGCAAATGAATGTGGGTTGCCACAGCTTGTCTTCCACGGTTTCTTCAAAGTACATGACTTGCAAACCGGCCAGACTGCGCTTGGAGAGTTGGTGTTTTTCTTCAGACAAACCGGCTTTTTTCAAGGCATTGACCAGCCAGGCGGTGTTGTCCACGTTGTCGGCGGCTTCTGTGTATTTCAAAATCGCTTCGCGTATGGTCAAGCGCGCAAATGGCTGCGACAAATCCACCGGCTTTCCGTCATAGGTCAGCAATTGGCTACCCACCGCTTTTTGCGCTGCATCGCGGATCAGCGATTCGGTGAAACCCATCAAGTCCTGGTAGTTCCAGTAGGCCGCGTAAAACTCCATCATGGTGAATTCGGGGTTGTGCCGCACCGAGATGCCTTCGTTGCGGAAATTGCGGTTGATCTCGAACACGCGCTCAAAACCGCCGACCAATAAGCGTTTCAAATACAACTCTGGCGCGATGCGCAAAAACATTTGCTGGTCCAGTGCGTTGTGGTGCGTCTCGAAAGGCCGGGCGTTCGCGCCGCCTGGAATCGGGTGCAGCATGGGCGTTTCGACTTCGAGGAAATCGTGTTGAACCATGAAGTCGCGGATGCTGCTGATGGCTTTGCTGCGCGCCATGAAACGCTGGCGCGCGGTCTCGTCGGTGATCAGGTCGATATAGCGCTGGCGGTATTTGATTTCCTGATCGTGCACGCCGTGGAATTTGTCTGGCAGGGGGCGCAGGCTTTTGGTCAGCAAGCGCAGTTCAGTGACATGCACCGATAACTCGCCGGTTTTGGTTTTGAACACATGGCCGACCGCGCCCACAAAGTCACCCAAGTCCCAGTGTTTGAATTCCTCATACAACTCTGTGCCGATTTCTTCGCCTTTCACATACACCTGCATGCGGCCTGTGCCGTCTTGCAAAGTAGCAAAACTGGCTTTGCCCATGACCCGCTTTAACACCATGCGACCGGCGATGCGCACCGCGTGTTTTTCTTCGGTCAGGGTTTCGGAGGTTTTGGCGGCGTGCGCTGTATGCAAAGCCGCTGCATGGTGAGCCGGTTTGAAATCGTTGGGGAAAGCGACCGCGCCGCCTGCGGCCTGGCGCTGTCGCAAGGCGTGCAATTTCGCGCGACGCTCGGCGATCAACTGGTTTTCATCGACTGGTGCGGGGGCGGGTGTGTTGTCGGTCATGGGTGCGGGTGGGTAGCAATGCTGCCGGTTAGACTGAAAAATAAGACGGGCAGAACATGGAACTTGCCGTCAAGAGTTCTTTCATTCTAAGAGTTCGCCGACAATGGCTTTTTCAAACGATTTCACTGAGTCCAACATGAGCGATACGCCCACCCGCCCCGAACTGCCCGATCATTTGTCCATAGACCCGCGCAGCCCGCATTACCTGGAAGCCGTTTTTCACCATGACATAGGTATTCGCTTTAACGACAAAGAGCGCAATGATGTGGAGGAATACTGCATCAGCGAGGGCTGGATCAAAATACCTGCGGGCAAAACGCTGGACCGCAAAGGCAAGCCTTTGTTGTTAAAACTCAAAGGGCGGGTTGAGGTGTTTTACCGATCCTCTTAGTTAAACAGGTCTTGGCGGTGCCTGGGGCCGATGGGCCAGCGTCTGCCAGCTAAACACGGGCCAATCACTGCGCGATTGGTTTTGTTCGCCGCCATAAATCACGCTACCGCCATCGCATGCATCAGGATACTGAGCTGCAAATTTCTTCAGTCCTTTAAAGTAATCCGGATTAACGGTTGCACCGGCTTTGATTTCGATAGCGCGCATGCGTCCCCCTGTAGGCAATAGCAAATCCACTTCATGACCGTCTGAGTCGCGGTAGAAATACATCTCTGCGGATTCGCCTTGGTTTAAGCGGTCTTTGAGTGCTTCCATGACAATCATGTTTTCAAACAAACTCCCCCATACCGGGTCGCGTTGCACTTGCTCCGGTTCACGAAGCCCAAGCAACCAACAGGCCAGTCCGGTATCGTAAAAATAGAGTTTGGGTGTCTTGACAAGTCGTTTGCCGGTGTTGGTATGCCATGGTGGTAACAGGTAAACCAAGCAACTGGTTTGCAGCAAATCAATCCACGCGCTGGCTGTGGCGTGAGATACGCCTGCATCGTTGCCGAGGCTGCTCAGATTGAGCAGTTGGCCCGTTCGTCCCGCGCACAGCCTGACAAAACGTTCAAAGCGATGCAAGTCATGAACCGCTGAGAGTTGACGCAAATCGCGCTCCACATAGGTGGAAAAGTAATCAGCGAGTGCTTGCGACGGATTCAATTGACGGTCATGTATGCGCGGATAAAAACCTGTCAACAATGTTTGCGGCAAAGACAGTGGTGTCGGGCGTAACGTTTGAGTTTCTGCCAACGTAAAAGGCAGCAAGCGCAGTATGGCGGTACGCCCTGCCAAGGATTGTGAAACCTGAGTCATCAACTCAAACTGTTGGCTGCCAGTCAATACATAACGCCCGGCTTGCGGATCTTGATCAACCAGAGTTTGCAGGTAAGAGGGCAAGAGGGGTGCTCTTTGTATTTCATCAAGGATGACGCCATCAGGATAATTTGCAAGAAAACCGCGCGGATCGTTTTGTGCAAACTGTCGAATGTCAGGGTCTTCAAGCGACACGTAAGGCTTGTTCGGAAAGACGCTTTTGGCAAGCGTGGTTTTTCCACTTTGGCGCGGGCCTGTCAAAGTCAGCACCGGGTATTGGCCAGCCAAATGCTTTAAAAGAGGTTGAATCTGACGTTCGATCATGGTTACTGATCATAACCATTTCCTGCAAATTGAAGAAATTTATTTCAATTTGCAGGAAATTTGACGCGCCGCCAGAGCGGCGTAAGTGCAGTTCAGCTGACCGAATCAGCCGACTGTCGTGTCAGCATGGCCAATGTATTGGCAATGGTTTTGCGCAGGTCTCTGCGATCGCAAATGATGTCGAGCGCGCCTTTTTCCATCAAAAACTCAGCACGTTGAAACCCTTCGGGCAGCGTGACGCGAACCGTGCTCTCAATCACGCGCGGTCCTGCAAAACCGATCAGTGCTTTGGGCTCGGCGATGACCACGTCTCCCATGAATGCAAAACCGGCGGATACGCCGCCCATGGTCGGGTCGGTCAGCACACTGATATAAGGCAAGCCTTTTTGCGCCAAGCGGGTGAGCGAGGCATTGGTTTTCGCCATTTGCATCAAGGATAACAAGCCTTCTTGCATGCGCGCGCCGCCGGTGGCGGTAAAGCAAATAAACGGCACTTTTTGTTCGATGGCGGTATGCACGCCGCGCACAAAGCGCTCGCCGACCACTGAGCCCATGGAGCCGCCCATGAAGTCAAACTCAAAGCAGGCCACCACCAGGTTGATGCTGTGCACCGAACCGCCCATGACGACCAGCGCATCGGTTTCACCCGTGTTTTCCAGCGCTTCTTTCAGGCGTTCCGGGTATTTGCGGCTGTCCTTGAATTTCAGCGGATCCATAGGCAGCACTTCCTGACCTATTTCATAGCGGCCTTCCGCGTCCAGAAATGCGTCTAGTCTGGCGCGCGCACCTATGCGGTGATGGTGGCTGCATTTAGGGCAAACATTCTGGTTTTCTTCCAAGTCGTTCTTGTACAAAACAGTTTCGCAACTCGGACATTTGACCCACAGGCCTTCAGGCACGCTGCGCCTGTCCGCCGGGTCGGTGTGCTGGATTTTGGAAGGAAGCAGTTTTTCAAGCCAACTCATGTTGCAACTCCAGAAAAAGTCATTATGCGTCCATTGCCTGGCGGATGCCGTGCATAAACAGTCGCGCCTCTTCAGCGGCTTTGCCCGCTGGTGCGGCTTCTATGAGTTGCAGCAGTTTGCTGCCGATCACCACCGCATCAGCCACTTTGGCTATGGTTTGGGCTGTGGCTGCGTCGCGTATGCCAAAACCCACGCCCACAGGAATATGCACGTGTTTGCGAATGCGCGGCAACATGGCTTCGACTTCGTCCGTGTCCAAAGCGCCGGAACCAGTCACGCCTTTGAGCGACACGTAATACACATAACCGCTGGCGACTTCAGCCACTTGTTGCATGCGTTTGTCGGTGCTGGTTGGGGCCAGCAAAAAAATCAAATCCATTTGATGTGCCCGCAATGCCGCAGCGAAATCCACGCATTCTTCTGGTGGGTAATCCACGACCAACACGCCGTCGACACCGGCAGCGGCTGAATCTTTGACAAAGCTATCAACACCGTGAAGATGGTTGTAGTTTTCCACCGGGTTGGCATAACCCATCAGCACGATGGGTGTGACGGTGTCCGAGGCGCGGAACTCGCGCACCATGGCCAGCACTTCGCCCATGCCCACACCATGGCGCAGCGCGGCTTCACCGGCTTTTTGAATCACCGGACCGTCAGCCATGGGGTCGCTGAACGGCACACCGAGTTCGATGATGTCTGCGCCGCCTTTGACCAGCGCCTGCATCAACGACAAAGTGTGTGCGGGCTCGGGGAAACCAGCCATCAAATAAGGAATCAAGGCTTTGCGGCCTTGGCTTTTCAGCGCATTCATGGTGGTGGTGATGCGGCTCATTGTTTGACTCCGTTCAATGCGGCCAGCGATATGGCTTGTTCGCCTTTGACCGATTGGCCTTGGCAGCTCGGGCGGCAGAAGAAATCGGCGTTGGACAAATCGGCGACGGTGCCAATGTCTTTGTCGCCGCGCCCGGACAAGTTGACCAATATGGATTGTTGCGGCGTCATGGTCTTGGCGAGTTTCATGGCATGAGCAACCGCGTGGCTGGATTCGAGCGCCGGAATAATGCCTTCTGTGCGACACAAATAGTGAAACGCGCTCAATGCTTCTTGGTCAGTGATGCCTACGTATTCAGCGCGGCCTATGTCTTTCAAAAACGCATGCTCTGGGCCGACGCCGGGGTAGTCCAGACCGGCGCTCACGCTGTGGGTTTCAGTGATTTGTCCGTTCGCGTCTTGCAACACATAAGTGCGGTTGCCGTGCAACACGCCGGGTACACCGCGTTGCAGCGAGGCCGAGTGTTTGCCGGTTTCCATGCCTTCACCGGCGGCTTCTATGCCGATGAGCCGGGTTTTTTCAAACGGGATGTAAGGGTAGAAAATGCCCATGGCGTTGGAGCCGCCGCCCACACATGCCAACACCGCGTCGGGCTGGCCGCCCATGTGCATGCCGGGCATTTGTTGAATGCATTCTTCACCGATCACGCTTTGGAAATCGCGCACCATCATCGGGTAAGGATGCGGTCCGGCCACCGTGCCGATGATGTAGAAAGTGTCTTCCACGTTGGTCACCCAGTCGCGCAAAGCTTCGTTCAACGCATCTTTCAAGGTGCGGCTGCCGGATTCGACAGGCACCACGGTTGCGCCCAGCAGTTTCATGCGGTAGACGTTGGGGCTTTGGCGCTTCACATCTTCGCTGCCCATGTAGACCACGCATTCCAAACCGTAGCGCGCGCAAATGGTGGCTGTGGCAACACCGTGTTGTCCCGCGCCGGTTTCGGCGATGACGCGCGGTTTGCCCATGCGTTTGGCCAACATGGCCTGGCCTATGGTGTTGTTGATCTTGTGCGCGCCAGTGTGGTTCAGGTCTTCGCGCTTCAAGTAAATCTGTGCGCCGCCCATTTCGCGGCTCATGCGGGCTGCGTGGTAAATGGGGGAGGGACGACCGACGAAATGCGCGAGTTCAGATTTGAACTCGGCCACGAACGCCGGATCGTGCTGGTACTTGGCGTAGGCCTCTTTCAATTCTTCAATCGCATGGGTAAGGGTTTCGCTGACGAAACTGCCGCCGTATTGGCCAAAGTGTCCGCTGGCATCGGGTTGTTGGTAGGTAGACATGGTGTTTTTCGTGAAAGATGCAGCCATCAGCTGCTTGAAATCAATCGGCGAGCGACGTGCTGCGCACGGCTGCCACGAAGGCGCGGATTTTGTCTGGGTCTTTGATGCCCTTGGCGCTTTCTACGCCCGAGCTGACGTCAACCGTCAACGACAAACCGCACCGGTGCAAGGCGCGAATGCCATCGGCCACGTTTGCAGGTGTGAGTCCACCAGACAAAACGAGGTGAGCATTGACGTTTGTTGGAAGCTGTGACCAATTGAATCTGTGACCGCTGCCGCCGTAGGCATCGACAAAAGTGTCTAGCAACAGTGCGTTGGCTTGTGAATATAGAGATGCATAGTTTACGAGGTCAAATGGGATGCTGCCCTGAGGGGTTTCCTGCGGGATGCGGGCCACGCGCAACCAGCGCCGCCCCAGCTGTCGGGCGGTGGTTTCGCAAAAAGCCGGGGATTCATCGCCATGAAATTGCAGCCATGCGCCGGGTACCAGCGCGGCAGCGTGCGCGATGTCCTCCAAGCTGGCATTCACAAACAATAAAACAGGCGTGACAAAGGCGGGCAACAAGGCCGCCAGCTGCGCCGCGCGCTCGGGCGACACGTGGCGAGGCGACGGCGGGTAAAGCACAAAGCCGATGGCGTTGGCGCCTGCATGGACGGCGGCAAGTACGTCCTGCTCGCGGGTCAGACCGCAAATTTTGATGGGAATATGGTTCATGGTGAATGGCCTGGCAGCCAATCATAAGACGGCGGGTCAGGCGGCAAACCCCACTTCGGGTCGTAGACCGGACCGGCAAAGTACAAGCCGTCGGGCGCAAACGTTGGTGCCGCTGCTTTGCGGTCGCGCGCGGCCAGCACTTCATCCATCCATTCGGGCGGCTTCGACCCCTGACCGATGGCGACAAAGCAGCCCATGAGGTTGCGGATCATGTGGTGCAAAAACGCATTGCCTGCAAAATCAAAACGCCAGTAAGCGCTTTCGCTGCTTTTGCCTATGCGTTGTATGTGAATGCGGTGCAAGGTTTTCACCGGGCTCAGCGCCTGGCAGCTTGATGCCCGAAACGAGGTGAAATCGTGCTCACCCAACAGGTATTTCGCCGCGTCTTGCATAGGCTGTAAACGCATGGGCCTGAACACCCAGCCGACACGACCGGCTTCTAAGCTCGGGCGCACCGCGGATTCGAGGCAGACATAGGTATAGCGGCGGGCGATGGCGCTGGCGCGGCAATGGAAGTCAGAAGGTACGGCGCAAGCCCATTGCACAGCAATATCCGCAGGTAGATAAGTATTGGTGCCGCGCACCCAAGACGACATGTCGCGCGCCAGCGGCGTATCGAAATGCACGACTTGTTGCAAACCGTGCACGCCGCTGTCGGTGCGGCCGGCGCACAAGGTAGATACCTTGTGACCCGTGAAGGTCGCCAAAGCTTTTTCCAAATAGTCTTGAACGGTTTTGCCGGAAGCCTGACTTTGCCAGCCTTCGTAAGCCTGGCCTGAATAACTCAGGCCCAGCGCCACACGCATGGCGCTCAAGAACGGTCTTTTAACCAGCGCTGCGCCATGTCACGGGTTTCGCCGTGGGTTTGGTCGGCGACTTCCTGGGCCAAGGCCAGAGCTGTTTGTTTTTGACCGAGTTTCCACAACTCGTCGGCCAGTTCCAGGCGCATGAGGAACGGATCTTCACCGGGGTCAATGACGTTTTGGCGCGCCGAGGCAGGCGGGTCAAATTTCGTTTGGTCAGCTACAGCCGAAGCGGGACTTGGTTGGGAGACGGAATCCAAATCCAGGTTCAGATTCAACTCGGGCGGCAAGTCCAATTCACGGGCATAGGCTTGTTCGTTGCCGTCGTGCGCTTCTTGTTCGTCATGGACGTGGTGATCAACTTCTTCGTTGTCATCTTTTTTGCGTTCACGTAAAACGGAATAGCTGACAAGCAGCGCGATCAAAAGCGCAAACCCGCCGATCAGCTCAAACACATGGCGTTTGACCCAGACCATGGATTGATCGTAAGTGGCACTCAACATCGGGAACTTAGCGACAAAGCCTTCTTTGAATCGACCCATGGCCTGGGATAACTGACCCAATTGGCTTAGGTTGTCTTGAACTTCCTTGGCTTGCTTGGCTGCGTCTTCCTCTTGCAGTTGTTTGCTCAGCTTGTCGGCTTCAGTGTCGCCTGGCTTGCTCAAGGTCAGTTGGTCGTCCGGTGCCTTGGCGGTGGCGGCCACATCGGCTTTGAGGTTGCCGCTGCTTTCGCGTTTGCTGGCGTTGGCCTGTTTGGCGTTGGGCACTTTGGCGGCCAGTGAGGCGCGGTAGGTTTTGAAGTCAGCGGCTTGCAGGCGTATGCTTTCGCGGGCTTGTTTGGGGTCGTAAGTACCGGCTTCATCGGCCGTCGGCATAGTGATCAGCGCACCGGCAGCCAAGCGATTGACGTTGTCATTGACAAAGGCACTCGGATTCATGTGCAGCATGGCCAGTAGCAATTGATCCAGCGACACACCTTGCACGGGATGCGCCAGCAGAAGTTTGCTGGCGGTATCCCCTTTTTTGACTTCTATGCTGTTGGCAGAAGCTTCGGGCGAAGCAGGGCTTGCTGTTTCAGCGGGTGTTGCGGCGGGCGTTTGTGCTGAGGGACTCGCTTCAGGTGCCGGGGCAGGTTTGTTTTCGGTTGGTTCTGTTTTAGCCGGTTCAGCAACGGTTTTTTCCGCAGGTGCGGTTGGCGGCGCAGGATCCGGCACAGGCTGCGCTGTTTGAGGCTTTTCATCCGGCGCTGGTGCAGACTTTGTGGCGGACTCTTCAAAGTCCACGCCTAAATTGATGTATCTGCGGCCGCTGGCCCATTCAAGATCAATGATCAGGTCTGCATGAGCCTGCGGCATGGGCTGATTGCCGGTCATCAAGACCTTGAACGTGCCGTCTGCTTGTTTGTTGATTTCAAACTTGATGTCGTCCAGTCCGTCGACTTTGGCGATTTGTGTGCTTTGGTAAACCTTGGTAGCGGCCAGAGCGACCTTCAGCCCCTCTTCCTCGACCGCACTGACTTCCGTGATCAGAAAGCTCAACTTCAGGGCTTCGCCCTGACGGGAATACAAAACAGGCGAGCTGATCTGAATAGCCAGCGCCTGGGTTGCCAAAGCCCCTGCCAAAAAAAACAGGGGAATGCAGAAAAATTGTTTGGGCGACAGAGACATAGAAGTAGATTCTCGTGCGTCTTATGAAGTCTAGATCATAAACGAAACGTCTCTGGCAGCCGCTGAACGACTCATCCGCGCAACAAAATACGCAACATGCGCCGCAGCGGTTCAGCCGCACCCCAAAGAAGCTGGTCGCCAATGGTGAATGCGCCCAAGTATTCAGGCCCGAAAGCCATTTTACGGATACGCCCTACCGGTATTCGCATGGTGCCTGTGACGGCAACCGGTGTCAAATGTTGTATCGTGGCCTCTCTGGTGTTAGCAACCACTTGCACCCATTCGTTATCAGCGGCAATCATTGCTTCAATATCAGCCAGAGGCACATTCTTTTTCAATTTAAAGGTCAACGCCTGGCTGTGGCAGCGCATGGCACCGACGCGAACGCAAAAACCGTCCACAGGTACGGCGGGTGCGGTGAATCCTGCGCCCTGACCCAGAATTTTGTTGGTCTCGGCCATGCCTTTCCATTCTTCCCGGCTGGTGCCCCAGCCGTCATCGCCCTGGGTTTTGCCTAGACCCAGGTCTTTGTCAATCCAAGGAATCAGAGAGCCACCCAGTGGAACGCCGAAATTCTCGGTTTCTGAGACTGTCAGGGCGCGTTGCTTGGCGATGACTTTGCGGTCAATCTCCAGAATGGCGGATTTGGGGTCGTCCAGCATGGCCTTGACTTCGTGGTTGAGCGCGCCGTATTGCGTCAGCAATTCGCGCATGTGCGCGGCACCGCCGCCTGAGGCGGCCTGGTAGGTCTGCGTGCTCATCCATTCCACCAGACCGGCTTTGTACAAGGCACCTACGCCCATCAACATGCAACTGACGGTGCAATTGCCGCCTATCCAGTTGTTGCCGCCTTTGGCCAGGGCGTTTTCAATGACGGGCAGGTTCACCGGGTCCAAAATAATGACGGCGTCGTCTTTCATGCGCAGAGTGGAGGCGGCGTCAATCCAATGGCCTTTCCAGCCTGTCGCGCGCAGTTTGGGGAATACCTCGCTGGTGTAGTCGCCGCCCTGGCAGGTAATGATGATGTCGCAGGCTTTGAGTGCATTGACATCGTGGCCGTCCAAAAGTTTGGCTTCGTTTTTGGCCATGGCCGGGGCTGCACCGCCGGCATTCGAGGTTGAAAAGAATACGGGTTCGATCAGGTCGAAGTCTTTTTCCGCCAGCATGCGGTCCATCAGGACCGAGCCGACCATGCCTCGCCAGCCGACCAGGCCGACACGATTTCCGCTTTTGTTCATGGTTTTTCCCTTTCAGTCAGAGTTTTGACCCCGGCTCGTCTGGCCGGGAAGGGCAGGACGAACCGCAGCTGTTCAGCCGGTGGTCTTGGTTTTAATGGAGATGACACGCTGCTGCCCTGACAGGTTGGTTACCCGGGCAGATTTCGTTGAAAAGTTGAGCGTGAATGACATGGGTTGTATTCTAGCGACAGTCAACAAAGCTTTTCTTACTTACAGCTTATTTTGTGTGACCTGTTGCGTCTATGGCTGGTGCCTAAAATGAACTTTAAGAATTATCAGGGTTATGAACATGGCCAAAGGCTACTGGATAGGCAGACTGGATATCAATGATCCGGAGCAATACAAGTTGTATGTGGCTGCCAATGCCTTGCCGCTGCAAAAATACGGTGCCAGGTTTCTGGTGCGCGGTGGCCAGTTTGAAAACCCTGAGGGCGCCAGCCGCACACGCAATGTGGTGCTGGAATTTCCCTCCTACCAGGCGGCAGTGGATTGCTGGCACTCGCCTGAATACCAAGCGGCCATCAAATTGCGCGAGCATGTATCTACCAATGACCTGGTCATCATCGAGGGCTATGACGGCCCGCAACCCTGAAAGAACCCATGATTCAATTTGAAGAACGCAGCGCGGTGCAATCACCGCGCGGCATGGTCACATCTCCTCACCACTTGGCATCAGAAGCGGGCGCCGATGTGTTGCGCGCCGGTGGCTCGGCGGTGGATGCCGCCATTGCCACTGCAGCTGTGCTGGGTGTTATCTACCCGCATATGACGGGCATGGGCGGGGACGCGTTCTGGTTGATACATGACCCGCTGACCGGCAAGGTGCGTTATCTGGATGGCGGCGGTCGGGCCGCTGCGAATGCAGACATCGCTTATTTCAAAACGCGCGGCATGAACGAGGTTCCGTTCAGAGGTATATTGCCCGCCACATTGACCACCCCGGGTGCAGTGTCGAGTTGGTTCGCCGCCCATGATGCTTATGGTCAATTACCTGTGCAACGCTGTCTGCAAGCAGCCATTGCCTATGCGCAGGACGGCTACCCGGTCAGCGACAGGTTGGCGGGTTGGTTGAAATTTGTTCAGGAAGATTTGCAAACGCTGCAAGGCTGGCGCAGTCTGTTTATGCCTGAGGGGCAACTTCCTGCTGCGGATAGCCGTTTATCTAACCCGGCGCTGGCGCGTACCTTGCAAGCTGTGGCAGAAGGTGGAGCCGCAGCTTTTTACGGTGGTGATGTCGGTCGGTCATTGGCGCAATTTGCCAAAGAAAACGGTGGTTTTTTCACCCCTGCGGATTTGGCGGCACAGCAGGCGCGCTGGGGCGAGCCCTTGTCGGGTTCCTACCGGGGCATGACCTTATTTGAAACACCTGCGCCCACACAAGGCTTTACCGTGCTGCAAATGCTCAAGCTGGTTGAGCCGTTTGAGTTGCACAAAATGGATTTGCTTGACCCTCAGCGTATTCACCTGATGGTGCAGGCCAAGCAAATCAGCTATCACGACCGTGACCGCTGGCTGGGTGACCCCTCATTTACCGATGTGCCTATGGACATGTTGTTGAGCGATATGTATTTGAATAAGCGCCGCCAATTGATTGACCCGGTGAATGCGCTGCCGTGGGACAAGGTGCCTTCCTATGGCAGCCTGACAGGTGACACTGTTTATATAGCTGTGGTGGATGCGCAGGGGCAGGCAGTCTCATTGATTCACAGCTTGTATGGTGCATTCGGCTCAGGCATGGTGAACCTGAATACCGGCGTGCTGTTGCAAAACCGCAGCGCGTATTTTTCATTAAAAGAAGATCACCCGAATGCGCTTGCTCCCGGAAAAGTTCCTTTGCACACGCTGATTGCTTCCATGGGCTTCAAAAACAATCGCTTATGGAGCGTCATGGGTTGCATGGGCGCTGACGGACAGCCGCAAATACAGTTCCAGACATACAGCGCCATGCTTGACCATGGTTTGGATATTCAACAGGCCGTGCAAGCGCCGCGCTGGTTGTCAGGCAGGTTTGCCCTTGGTGAAGCGCGGGACACCTTGCACGTTGAAAGCCGGCTCGGTGACAAAACGCTGGCCGAATTGGCGACCCGTGGTCATTTGCTCAACCGCTGGGGCCCGTGGAACGAATTGGCGGGTCATGCCCATGGCATCACCATAGATGCCGGTGATGGACGGCGTCTGGGCGGGGCAGACCCCCGCAGTGACGGCATGGCTGTCGCTGCTGACTGATAGAGCCATCGCTGCCCGGACACTTGATTTGGGCCTTGGCTATTGGCTTTCTGGCCGGGTTTTGTTGGCTCTAGTGCCGTGATACGTTGATTTTCAAAACACGCTTGAATTTCATGAATTTAACAATTCTGAGTGGTTATTACCTTTATAAACACAAAAACAACACTAAGGTATTGTTTGTGAAGCAATAAATACTAGATTTAATCTAATATTTAATATTAATTTGGTTAAATAATTAATACTTAATTAGTATTTAATAATAATTGCGAATCTTATGCCGCAAATATAGAGATATTAATGAATTACCTGGGTGGATAAAAATCAATCTTTAGATACACTAAAGCTCTTCATCGCTGATAGAGTGAAATCTTTTAACTCTATGTGGCTGTATGTCGAGTTGGGCTGAAAGACGTATTGAGGATATGACATGTTGACAAGAAAAATCTGGTTTTTGATCAGTTTTATGTTTGCTTTTGCAGCGAATGCTGAGAGCCCTTGGCCGCCTGTGCAAAGCAATATGTACCCCTATGTCAATGGGATGCTGTTGACCCGGCACGAGCAGACCATTCTGCTGGGTGAGGGCGATCAGCAGACCGGCATATTTTTTTCAGCCTTGCGCAATACGTTCAGCGAGCAAGTGCAGAACGAATTGATCAACGACGCTTTGTTGAAGAGCTGGTCTTTGCATTCTCTGGTTCGACTCGGTACCAGTTACGTCATCACCTTCTTTCAAGGCCCGCGCATTCTTGACATCAGGCTCACGAACACTCCTAAGGGAGTGGAAGCCGTTTACTCCATGGTGTTGAACCAGAGCTACAAAAAAGAACAGCCGGTGGTCACTCCCATTGAGCCCATGAACAAACTCGATTCCGGGCGGTATGAGGCTCCCGCGAATCAGATAGAGATTCATGCGATGAAAGAAACAGGGGATCTGAAAAAGTTAGCAGCGAATTAATAGTCAATGGTTGTCGTCAGACAGCAAGCGAACAGAATTTTTCAGCAAGAGAAAACACAAATGGATAGTGATATGAAAGCTAATACCTCATTGACAACAAAAGCAACTTTGTACCTTGCCTCGTGTTCACTCATGACTGCGTGCGGATCACTTGTCAGTCTTGATGACGATATACCTGCGCCTCCTGTGCCTAGAGAAGCCAGGCAGTTACGCATACCTGCGGATCTTGCAACTAACAAACCAGAGCGCAGTCCTATCACCGCTGCTATAGCGACCACGCAAAGGGCGGCTGTTGCGGCAGAGTCGCCTGCAACGATGCCACCTGCTGTTGTAACTCCGCCGCCAATAGTCGCTACAACGCCATCAGCAACTGAAGTCGCAGCAAAGTCTCCTGATATGTTGTTTGCACCTTATATACCGTCAATCAAAGAAGGAGTTGTTCCAAATACATGGCAAAAGAACCCTGCGTATGACTTCCCTTGGATTCCAGGTGCTGAGCCAACCAGGGTGAATGAAGAAACAGTGGTGGGTGCAGGAGAACAAATGCTTGGGCGTTTGTACGCCGTGAAGTCCTATACAAAACCAGTAGCAGAAATTAAAACTGTAGAAATTAAGCCTGAACCTATGGCGAAAGAAGAAATACCTGATAAGAAATCAAAACGATCGAAAAATTCAAAAGCTGTCAGTTTAGACAACGAAGTGAAAAAACCCACAGTCGATACAGAAAAAAACAAATCTTCAGTTGAAAGCGCCATAGATTGCGATGGAGTGACTTGTCTGGATGCAGCGCGAGATGCATTGGTTGCTGATGCAGGAACAAAAGGCTGGCAAATGCTGCTCAATAGAAGAGTGAGTATGCATCAATCATTTCAATTCAGCCGTTCTGGAAGAGTGATATGGATTGAATTGAACTCAAATGGAAAAAAAGATTTGAGTATTGAATATTCATTAATGCCTAAGGGAATCTCTGCATAAGTCATCCACAGCACTGACTCAAGCGTTATAGGTAAATGAAACAAACTACCTTTGCCAACACCGGATTTGAATTGGTTACCAAGCGCACACGCAAGCGTGAGTTTTTGGAAGAGATGAACCTGGTTGTCCCGT
>CAMDKD010000006.1 GCA_945901125.1 Bordetella parapertussis | reverse complement strand
GCTCTCAGCAGTTGAAGAAATCAAAAATGAAAGGAGTAAAAAACATAGAACAGCTAAACTTATCCACAACCGAGTAGACCAAATTTTTTAAAACTAGCGGCTCAATTTTGGTTGCAAATAGTGGCTCACTTTGCGGTGCAATTCAACACTGATTGCGAAGGGCTTGCCATAGTTCGCTATCAACGCATTACAAACTCGTCTAAATTCATGCAACGCTTTGTTCACAACTGGATTTCTAAAATCCCCCGGCGGGGGTAACCTATCAAGAGTTTTAACCACTTCAACCTCAAAGCCATATCCGGCAGCGACTCTAGCTTCTGAGTAAATCAGACCGTTTTCGAGGTGGGACACTATTGCTCTAATTGCCTTTAACGAAAGATTTGCGTAACCCGGCTCTAACTCAAGACTAGCCAACCCAATGGCTGTCCTCACATCAAACTTCCAAATATTTACAAGACGATTTTTTAAAGGCAGCTTTTTTTCAAACTTGAGCAAGTCTTCAACCAACTCGTATTGCTTGGTTGCATCCATCGACTCCCATGCCGAATCCCCAATAACAGACCGGATTGAGCATGCGGTTGAGTTGCCGCCCAGCCCTTTTTTCGTGCCCTCTTCAAGGTTGAACCGTATAGACTTTGGAAGGCCAAGCTCTTTTTTAATTGCGGCCCAAGTAATGGATCGTTGGCGGTCTAATTTTGTAATAAGCTTTTTTCGGTCATTGGCGGACAGGTTAATTCCTAAACCACTAATTTCCCCTGTCTCGGGGTCGACTTGCGGGTAGTCGTACCTAAGATGGTTGATGTCTTGCAGCATCCGAAAATGTTGAAATTCAAGTCTAGCCACAGCAGCACGTTTACGGGTTGGCTCTAATGAACAATTGCCGATGCTGCTTGAGTCCCAGCGAAGCGGACGCTGGTGAAAAATAATGTGCTCAATTTCTTGCTTTACTGCATCAGTCAATTCGATGCGAGTTTGAGCGTTTAAAACTAGTTGGAGTTCATGGCGAAGCATCTCCCGGCTTGTCCGACGGTTACGTTTTCTCACAGCAGAAGCTTGCTTTGATAAAAACTCTCCTAAAGTTCGACTTCTTGATGTTTTAATTTGAAATTGAAGTTCAGATATTGCCGCCTTAAATTCGGTTTCTTCTTTTATCCGTTCGGCATCTGCCTCTGACTTACCCTCAAGGCTTTCATGCTCAAGTTCCACTAGCATCTGCATCACATCGGGATCACCAGCCATATCCGATAGCAAGGTTTTGCGGTTTGACTGGAATCCTCGGCGCATCCCGATATGGCTTATAACCCTGCCAAGTTCAAAAGAAGTGAGTGGTTTGTCTAATGCTTTTGCACGCAACAGATATGGGTCGCCTAGTTCATTAAGAACTGATTCCCGTTTTGAAATATCCCGAACTTCCTGCGGTAAGAGTTGAAGGGATATTAAATAGTTTTGAAGCCGGGAACGGCGTCTTGCTCGGCGCTGTGTTACACGCCGAGCTAGGCGGGCCATCCTACGTTTTAGGTTCTTTGGTGTCGGGGTCTTATCTTCAACTGCTTTCTGGAATATCCGTGACCCTATGTCAATAATTGCGCTGGGGTTTCCGTTGGTATCTTCTTCCAAAACAGCCCAGCCGATTGAATTTGTACCGAGATCAAACCCGAAAATAATTTTGTTTTCCTGTGTCATTGTTCTTCCTTTGACTAACTTCAGGCAAGTCTTGACCAAAAACCTATTTGGGTTTTACAATAGTAACTCGTGTATCTGACTGATGCCTGCGAGCGTTCATAACAAGGAACTCATGTTCCGCAGGATAGCCCTTAGCGGCACCCGCGCCCTCCCAGTGAGGGCGCTTTTTTATTTTTACTATGGCATAAATTGTGTTTAGAGAATTTGTTGGGATGAACATGCCAGTATTTCATAATATGAAATAATATCAAAATGGCAATAACCAATCCCCAACTAATCTTATCCACTGCCGGAGGGCGCATTTGCTGCGCTCGGTGTACTGCACAGTCATCTCGGACAAAGCTTCAATGTGGTCGGCCTGCACTGAAGACCAGCAAGACCCAGAAATGCCAGTATCACTCTGGACGAGGTAGTGGGCCAAAGACCGAGGCAGGGCGAAGCCGCATTGCAGCCGCACACTATAAACACGGTGAGTCGACCAAAGCAGCACGGGCTGAATATTCAAAGGCATCGGCTACTCTAAACCAACTTGAGGACGCGATGCATGTCTTGAAAATGACGACAGCACCCAGAACCCGTGGCAGGAAGCCCAGTGGATACAAGCCAGTTCGCACTGTTCAAGATGTCTTGCAGATGGTGTTGGACATGGAAAAACACTAGGTGGGAGGCTCTTTTGAAGTCTTTGGATTTTTTAAAACGATTAACCCATAATCCGACAGTCCGTTTATCCAAAAGCTCCTATGACACCCGTACTGGGGTGTAGCATATATTCGGCAAGGTCGGTGGCGAAGCTGTTGGCGGCATTTAAGGTATTTACCGGTATTTGTTTTTAGCCCTAAATAATTTACATATTGAAATAAAATTTTCTGGGACTGGAAATCAAATACCTTAAATACCGGTAAATGCCGTCGCTAGCCGCCAGCACCCACAACCTCAACCCGCCAAGTCTGTGTATCGTGAAGCTTGGGGCCTTTTCTCAGGCATCTGCCGCCAGCAATGCGATCCTTTCGATATGACAAAATTCTACCTACGCTTTTAGCAGACAGTTGATACCTGTTTGCGTTGGTCAGCGCCTCTAGGGCCTGAATGACTTTCCTTCTATTAGGCGCATTTTGAGAAGCCGAATCTCTTATCAATTCTGATACTGTTATAGCTTGCACGCCGAATTCTTCTTCCCAACACAACAGCAAACTCGATAGAGCTTCTTGTTCTGGATCCGTTGCTTGGTTTGTTTGAACAACGTCCATGACATCCCCTAACATACCTGGCTTGAGTTCGTTTGCGTAAATAACAGTTCGGCGCACCCATTTATCCCAATCCTCAAAGCTGGCAAGTTGACCGTGTACTTGAGTTTGGCAGCCAAAGGTCAGATAAGACCTTATCAAGGTCAAAGCTGCGGTAAGCATGCGTTGCCGATTTTCTAGACAATACGTATATGGATTCAAATTAAATGAACGGGCGAACGGCTTATCTGTATTGGGATCAATCCGGCATACCAAAACCCTGCGTGACATCTCACCTTGCAAAGTGATATTGTTTCCAGTCAATACCACCATTAACCGATTCGGGACTGTGCTGCTATTGGATTGTCCAAGAATACGATCCGAAAAAGTCGGACTTGTCATGCATGCAGCCATAGCAGGCGAATCAAATGTGCCAACAACGTTATCCCAGATAAGTATTCTTGAGCCAGTACGAAGAACAGTGAAAATACGCTTACGGATTTCTTCGTCATCCCGTCCAGCAGTATGCGGCCAGATACTAGGATCAGTGCCTTGAATCAAAGCACCAACGCATCGGGCTAAAAGTGTTTTACCGCTGCCTTGAATGGGTGCATCGTAGGCGATGCCGGGTGACGATGAAAGAGCAGACCGCACAGCCGTTGTCAGTAATGCAGCTAAATGAACAGCGCGGTCAAGTGGGCCGCAAAATGGGAAATCAGAAAATGGTGCCCATAAATATTCCAGAGCTGCACAAGCTTGTTCACGTGTAGGCGATATTGGAATTCTCGGGGGCGTTACGTTTGAGTCATAAAGCAATTTGGTATTTTCATCAAACCCCAGCTTATCTATGACTGTTCCATCTGGGCGCAGTGTCGGCGCAGTAATTACACCGGTAAGTTTTTTGAGCTGCCGTTGAGAATGAAGCGCAATCACGTTTTTACAGACTTGCACAGGAGGGTCACGCAAAACTTCCACTGCACCACCACCAGGAAGCTTTTTCCATTGCCAAAATTGACACAACCCGCCAACCACATAACGCAAGCTATTTTCATTCAATGGAAACAAAACGCCGTATTGACCTACCTGAACAATCTCCTCACCGAAGTCAAAGATATCTGGAGAAGTGCGCAAAATATCCAGTAATGCGTCAGTTGTTTCTCGCCCCTTACCAGAGACAATTTCAATACGAGCAGGAATTCGTTGTAAACGATAGTTATTTGACCCATGGGCAAAGCTGTTTAGATTTGGACACGAGCCAGTCAAAAATAACTTCCCAACCCATCGCCGTCCGTCATAGTCTGGTTCCAGAGGATCAAGTGTAATTCGACCGTTATGGATGTTGGGATTGTCAAGCGCCTCAAGCACAGTGATTTCTTTTTCAGAGCCTTCGTCATCTTTGACGATGATTTTCCAATCGCCTGTAAGCACTCTGCTATCAAAAGCTCTGCGCACCATACTGTTTATAGTAGCGTCATCTAAGTTTGGTTGAAGTTCTTTTATAGCTTTTATTTTTTCTGACGTCCAGTCTGATCTGTTTTTTGCAGAGGATTTGGCTAAATATTTTTTACACTGATCTTGATTAAATTGTGCACGACTTAACTCGTCTGGAATAAGTTCAGGAATCGCAAGATGTGTATCCAATAAATTAAAAGCTTCTGCATCACCAATAACAGTTGGCTCACCACGCCTTTGTTCAAGCCCAGCACCACACTTGGCACCAGAAGCGAAATCAATATGGTTTGATTGCCATACTGCCTTATCAAACACGCTGCGCTTAAGTAAGCTACCTGAGGTACTGACTTCAAATCGGCCATGCCCTATGGACCATAGACGTTCATTTAACGCATTGCCAGCACGTTCGATATCAGTGGCGTCTTTGACAAACAAGTAAATGCGCTGTCCTTTAAGGCCGTTAATCTCAGTTTCACCAGAATAAATTTTGCTCGATGTACTCGGCCACCAAATCAGATCTGATTCTTTTACCCTTGGGCAAGCCTCCATCAGTACGGTAATCAGTTGCTTGCGACCCATCGGTTTGCCGCCATCTTTAGGTGCGTCATAGTCAAGCATCATGACACCCGCACCTTTGGGCCAAGCAAAGATTGTTAACGTACGGGCCAGTGGGTCATCTGGTTTACCCAGATTAATCCATACATCGTCAGTGACAAGACCAGCATCGCGCGGTGGAACGCCGTAGGTAAGGCATTGATTGTGTTGCAATGACAATAGCAATTTTGAAAATTCATGAGCGCTATGAATTTCTTGTATTTGCATCCGTCCCTTGGAGATACTTGCACTTGTTTTCTTATTCAACTCGCCGTTGACCAATGAAAATTCTTTGGTAACACAAGCTGGTTTTGTTGCAGTAATTAAACAGCAGAGTACTTTCATATCAGTACCACCTTGGTTCATCTTGCCGTTGAAATTCTTTTTCAGCCGCAGACTTTGCTTCTGCTAAAGTTTTAAACGTATCTTCCATAAATTTATCGTCAACAAACGCCCAGTACTCACCGGTTTTTTTTCTCCCGGCAATCAATACTTTGCCGTCGACACGCTTCCATTCATTACCTTGTGTTGACGTTGACCAGTCTGTGTCGTGAGTTGGGTAATTCATCTTGCCTCCTGCTCAGAGGCTTCTTTACGTTGGAGAATCCATCCGTCGACATCACGCTCTATCCATCCCACAGCTCTACCGCCTGGAATTATCAGGAATGGTTTTATAAATTGACCTTTTGCACACATGTCAAACAGCTTGGCGCTGCTGACTTGAAGTTTTTTGCAAACTTGTGCGTGACGAATAACTTGGATGTAGCCGTCAAAAAAAACTGTTTTTTGCACTTCAGCTTGATATTTTTGGACCATGGAAGATCTCCTTTCATGGCTATCACTGTATTTTTAATAATTTAAAAATTGTGAGGCTTGTCAAAAATCAGTCTGCCAGTGCTAACCACCTCTCTAGAGTTCTAATCGAAACCTGTTTGCCCCCGTCACCTCTGCATTGCATTTGTAGTGGCTCACCAAACAAACGCTGTTCAGGTTTCATTGAATACCATTGCTCATATATTTTTTCTGCAATATTATGTGGCCTCAGTTTTTTGCTTTTACCCATCTGGGCAATGAGTATTTTGTTAATTTCAAGTACACGGTTTTTTTGAGTGTTTGATTTGATGTGGTTTTTATCACCAGCTTTTTTTCGAATCCGCTTAGCGCGACCTTCAAACTTCTCATCATCCTCAATGATTTTTTTTACATGATCTTCATCGAAAAGCTCATCACCGATTGAAGCCATCCTGAACGCATGTTCATCTGGGGTCCATTGACCATACTTAAATGTTTTTAGAATATCAATCTCGGTTTCTTTCATGCTTGTAAGCATCTTTTCAATTTCATTTATTTTGTCAGTGCATAGATAAGGTAAGTGGGGTGGTCGGTTCGAAAGCATTTCGGCAATGCGTTGCCTCTCTAGAGTGGCCGCACTGAGCGGCCTACCTCTTTTAGCTTTAGTCATACAGTACGATCCCGGCGCAAATTTGCAATAACTCCAACTACTTTGGTCGTTTCAACGTACTGTTGCCACAACTGCATCAGTTTCACCCGTTTCTCAATTTGATCTTGCCTACGGTAGGCGGCTTCTGCTTTGTTTTTGATGGTGTGCGCCAAGGCCAGCTCAAGCGTTTCATTGGCAAAGTTGGTAGTCTCCGCTGCCCAGTCCCTGAATGTTGAGCGCAGTCCGTGCGGTGTGTATTCCTTGAATGCAGTCATCTTTTTCATGGCAACCAAGCAACTACCTGTTGACATGTGAGTGTTCTTTGCAATCGAGTGGCTGGGGAATACATACCCGTTCTGGGCTTGAGCCTGCATCAACTTTAATATTTGTACGGCACGTTTACACAGCGGGACTCTGTGCTCTACCCCAGCTTTCATCCGTTCGGGTGGGATTGTCCAAACGTTGGAGATCAAATCCACTTCCTCCCATTTAGCGCCGACAACCTCGCCCGTTCTGCAAGCAGTTAACAGCATGAATTCCAATGCCAGAGAAGTCATACTACTTTTCGATCGCAACGCTGTGACAAATTCATTCGCTCTTTGGTATGGGAGAGCCGCGTGGTGCTCAACTTTTTTGATCTTCTGGGATTTGGGTAGCAATTGACCCAGACCGCCTTTTAAGCTGGCAGGGTTGTCGCCCTTGCAGTAGCCACGGGCCTTACACCAATCCAGTACGGTTTCAATGCGCTGCCTGACACGTGTAGCTGTTTCAGTTTTTGTGATCCAGATAGGCTGAAGGACTTTATGTACCAATTCAATCTTGATCGAATCAACCGACACACGCCCAAGTAAAGGGCTTGCGTATTCGTTCAAGGTATTTCGCCACTGCTGACCGTGCTTGATATTTTTCCACTCGGCTGACTTAGCAGCAATACACTGCCTGACGGCGTCATCAAAGGTTATCTGGTGCGCCCGAGCTTTAATGCCTTCAGAGCGAATTCGATCACGCTCATCTTTGGGATCAATGCCGTTCAGTACCTTCAGCCTGAGTTCTGCACTCACAGACCGTGCGTCAGCCAGCTTACGTACCTTTGCAGGCCCAAGCCCAAGCTCTCGTCGTTTGCGGGTCGTTGGTGAGGTATATCTGTATACCCATGAGCGGGTGACACCGGAGTCATTCGGCGTGACCTGAAGGTACAAGCCAGTGTTCGGCCCGTCGGCGTGGTAACCCGGCGCCGACTCGTTCTCGACCTGTTTGGCTGTCAAAGCTTTTGCTGCTACTCTACCCACCTATTTACCCTCCAATATGTACTGGATTGTGCTGGATTTTGTTGGAGCTTGCAAGAGCCTAATTTGATGGAATTACAGTATTTAAAGGAGGTTATAGTATGTGCTGGAGTGATATGGATGTGGATGCGTAAGATGCCCTCTCCGCCATAGCAACAAGTTTAAGCAGTCAACCACAGGTGAATCACCATGAAAAAACTTCTCAGCTGTTTGCTGGTTTTATTCGCTTCACACAGTTTTGCAGCAAGCGGTGATGTTGAACTGGTGTTCGCCATATCCGCTTATTCCCCGACCAAAATCGATGCTGATGCTGACAGCTACTTCACTGTCAACTTCAAGCCCATGATCATCATCGACAAGTCGAATTTCGAACTCATCAAAACCAATGACGTGATGGGCGCCAACTGCGTCGGTTGGAGCACCACGGAAGACAAAGCCTCGCATTACGAATCGCATTGCATGGTGAAAGATGTTGACGGCGATACCTTCCTGATCAACTCCCAACGCGCCTCGGCCGGCGGCACCCCGGGTGCAGGCAAGCAACAAGTCAAAGGCATCAAAGGCAAGTACGTCGGCATGACAGGCACGTGCAGTTTCAAAATCAAGACCGTGCAAAACGACGGCTTGTATGTGGCGGCTTTCAGCAACTGCCAGCTGCAAAAATAAGCCGTCTCATTTAATCAGCCAAGCGGTCTGTGAATCACAGGCCGCTTTTTTTATGTGGTTTTTAACTCGCCAGTAACACCATAGCGCCCGTAGACAAACGTGACTCCAACTTGTCGTGCGCCAGGGCCGCGTCGCGCAAGGCAAAGGTTTCTATCTCCGGTGTTTTGATGAGGCCTGTGCGCAAAGCCTGCCAGACGCGTTCTGCGCGTTCATTCAACGCGGCTTGTGATGCCACGTAATCAAAAGCGACAGGCCTGGAAAAACTCAATGACTTTTGCACCAACCAATCGGGTGAAATATCCTGTAACGGGCCGCTGGCCTGCCCTAAACTTATCCAGTGGCCGCACCTGGCCAGCGCCGCAAAATTCTCTTCGCGTGCTGAATTACCCAATCCATCAATCACCACATCAGCGCCCGCGCAAATGCTTTGAACCGCCTGACTGAACTGGTAATTGCGTCCGACGATCACATGCTGACAGCCGTGCTCTCTGGCGATGCGTGCTTTTTCCTGTGTTGAAACAGTACCTATGACCAAAGCGCCCAAGCCCGAAGCCCAAGCGCACAACAACTGACCGACACCGCCGGCAGCGGCATGCACCAGCAACCTGGTGCCGCTTTTGATGTGTCCGAGGTCGCGTATCAAATAATCGGCCGTCACGCCTTTGAGCAACAAGGCAGCCGCTGTGTCATCGCTGACACCTGCCGGAATGCGGGTGG
Source organism: Bordetella parapertussis (assembly GCA_945901125.1). Taxonomy (GTDB): domain Bacteria; phylum Pseudomonadota; class Gammaproteobacteria; order Burkholderiales; family Burkholderiaceae_C; genus Limnohabitans. The sequence goes on along the minus strand of CAMDKD010000006.1, from coordinate 89,995 downwards.
TGCATGACACTGGAACATTACGCACAGACGCATAAGAACCCGGTACAGAGCACATATAAACCACTCTCTCGCCAGGCAACAGGCTGGTGACACCGGGTCCGGTATCAATGACTTCACCGGCTGCTTCCATGCCGGGTGTACCAGGCAAAGGCAGAAAATCCGGCATCCAGCCTTTGCGCAAATACACATCAAAATAATTCACACCAATGGCGGTTTGCCGGATGCGCACTTCGCCCTCGGCCGGCGGCGGCACTGAAATGCTTTCTAGCTGCATTTCAGAAGGCTTGCCGTAATCGCGCAAGCGTATGGCAGGGGCTTCAATAGCCAGACCGGAAGAGGCAAGAACCGGTGCAACCGACAGTACTTGCTTTTGCGGTTGACCCAATGAGAGGTACTTTTTCAGATTGGCAAAACCGGCTTCATAAACGCCGTGCGCGACCATGTCGCGCAACTCTTGCTCCATGCCTGGCGGTGCTTCAAAACTCGAGGCCCAATGCCAGAAGGTACGCTTACCGTCAGTCACAGGCTTGAGTGTGACAGTGGCCACATAGCGCATCAAAGGCACGGTGGCGTCGACTATGGTGTAAGTGCTTATGTAGTCCTTGTCAGACAAACTCAGCAGCATTTCTCTGATGTGGTTGCCATCGGCCAGCGTGAAATTGCGTACACAACCGACCCGGTCTGAAGTTTTGTTGTCTTCGATGGCGCTTTGCGCCACCACACTGTGCCACTGGTCATGGCTGTTGAAGTCGCGCAGTACCGCCCAGACACGTTCTATAGGCGCATCAACTATGCTGGAGCGGACAACACGCTGCAAGCCCATCAGCGTCGGCTGGAGAAATGCCGCTTGAGCGCATCAAAACCGGTCTGAAAAACGCCTTGTCCTATCAGTTGAGACAATTCAGTTTCGCGACTGACGGCACAGTCGAATTCGGCGCTCCATTCGGCAAAGCAGCGACCGCCATCGGTCACAGGCGTGAGTTTGAGCGTGGCCACATAGTTCTCCACGCCCATAGGACTTTCCAGAATGCTGTAGCTGCATGTGAAGTCATAGTCGGACAAGGCCAGCAAACGTTCGCGGATCAAACCGCCACCTTCGCGCAAATGGAAATAACGCACGCAACCGACGCGGTCTGAGGGCTGGTTGTTTTCGATACGGCTGTCGGCAATGCCCGGGTGCCAGATGGGAAGCGCGTTGAAGTCCCGCACTCTGACCCAGACAGCGTCTGCAGTCGCATCAATCACGCTGGAGGTATAGACCTGGATCACGTCTTCATTCCTTGATGGCAGGTGTGTCGCTCATGCCTGCATTGACACCAGATACGCCGGAGACCAGACGCTGAATATCGCCGCCCTCCAAGCCTATTTCCCTGAGCAACTGGTCAACGATGGGGGCTTGGGCTCTGAAACGCAAAGCCGAGTTGACAATGCCGTCAGCAAAACCTGCCTGGCCATTGCCGTCGCCGCCACTGTGGCCGCCGCTGCCGCCCAAACCATCGACGTGCATGATCTTGATGCCTTCAATACGCTCCATGGGCCGCACTGACTCGCGGATGATGGCCTCGGCTTTCTCGACCAATCGCATACGCAATGCGGAAGCGCGGGCCTCAGGCGACAAAGTATTGTGGGCATGGTTCATCAGTGACAAGGCCTCTGCTTCCACTTCAGCGCGGATTTTTTGCGCCATGGAACGGATTTTGTCGGCGTCGGCTTCGGCCTCAGCCAGCGCACGCATGGCCAGTCCGCGGCTGGTGCTGGCGGTATTTTCCGCATCAGCGGTTTGCACAATGCGCATGGTTTCACGCTCTATGTCCTGCTGCGTGGCTATCAGTTCAATTTCCTTGCGCCTGTTGGCGATTTCCACTTCACGTGTGGTGAAAACTTTTTCTTCGGCAGCCACTGCCAGCGCGCGAGCGTTGTCGGCCTGAGCCAGTGCTTCACTGTGCTGCTTGCTTTCCTTGGCAATCGCAATGGCGCGTTGCTGCTCGGCAAGCTCTAAAGCCTTGCGTCGCTCGATTTCAATGGATTGCAACGCCTGCTCCTTGCGTATGCGTTCTTGCTCTATGGTCTGGTCCGATTGAATGCGTGCGCTCTCAATCGATTGACGTGCCAGTATTTGTGCGCTTTCAGATTCGCGTTCGCGCTCGGCGCGCTCGGTGCTCAATTCAGAGCGTTGGCGGGCGCGGGCAAATTCCACGTCCTGCATTTGTTCAATGCGTGCAAATTCGCTTTCTTTGTCGATTTGCAAGGAGAGTTTTTCCGCTTCCAGGTTTTTATTGCGAATGGCAATCATGGTGTCTTGCTCGACATCGTTGCGCTGTTTTTTGCGCCGCTCGATCTGCTCTGTCAAACGGGTCAAACCTTCAGCATCAAACGCGTTACTCGGGTTGAAATACTCCATGCCGGTTTGATCGAGTTGTGTCAGGGATGCAGCTTCAAGCTCAAGACCGTTTTTGGTCAAGTCTTCAGCGACAGCTTCTCTGACACGTTTGACATAAGCACCGCGTTTTTCATGCAACTCTTCCATGGTCATGTCGGCGGCTGCTGTACGCAAAGCGTCAATGAATTTACCTTCAATCAGTTCCTTCAGTCGCTCGGGTTCCAGGGTTCGCAAACCAAGGGTTTGAGCGGCAGCGGCAACCGAGGTTGAATCCGCCGCCACACGCACATAAAACTCTGCAATCACATCGACCCGCATACGGTCTTTGGTAATCAGCGACTTGTCGCGGCCGCGCACCACTTCCAGACGCAAAGTGTTCATGTTGACCGGAATCACGTCGTGCAGAATAGGCAACACAAAAGCGCCGCCATCGACCACGACTTTTTCTCCGCCCAGACCGGTGCGCACAAAGGCACGCTCTTTGCTGCTGCGCAAATACAACCAATGCAACAACCAGACCACCACGGCAACAACAATCGCTAAAACGATCAGTCCGAGCAGGAATTCACCAAATTGAGAGCCAGTCATGGATTCTTCTCCAGCTTAAAAAAACAAACAACACACTTCGTTGACCCGGCCTGAGGCTAAGTCGCTTTTTTGATTTGCATGAACTCACGCGTGGTCTGCGTGAGGGCGATTTCAGTCGGCAATCGCTCCATGGAACTCGCGCCGTAAAAACCGTGCAATTCAGGACATTGACCGAGCATCCAGGTCGCGTCCGCAGGCGTGGCAATCGGCCCGCCGTGGCACAACAACAAAACCTCAGGATTCACCCGCAAGGCAGCTGCGCACCATTCGCGGATCGGTGCAACACAATCAGACAATGTCAAAGCAGTTGAGGCACCGATATTGCCGCCGGTGGTCAAGCCCATGTGGCAAACCACAATGTCGGCACCTGCACGGGTCATGTCAGCGGCTTGTTCAGCATTGAACACATAAGGCGTGGTCAGCAAATCCAGCGCACGCGCTTTTTGAATCAAATCGACTTCCAGGCCGTAGCCCATGCCGGTCTCTTCCAGATTGGCTCGAAACATTCCGTCGATCAATCCGACCGTCGGAAAATTTTGAATGCCTGAAAAACCCAGATGGATCAAACGGTGCAGCAACTCATCGGCAATCATGAAAGGATCCGTGCCGTTGACGCCGGCCAGTACCGGCGTGTGTTTAACCACCGGCAGGACTTCTTTGGCCATGTCGCACACAATGTCGTTGGCGTTACCGTAAGCCAGCAAACCTGCCAGCGATCCACGCCCTGCCATGCGGTAGCGGCCTGAGTTGTAAATCACAATCAAGTCAATACCACCCGCCTCTTCGCATTTGGCAGACAAACCTGTTCCGGCACCGCCGCCGATGATGGGTTGACCCTTGGCCACTTTGGCTTTGAGCGCTTGAAGAATGGTGGATCGTGCAATGCGTGACATGGTCTTTCTCTTTGGATATCAAGCGGTTTTGGAAACGGCAGGACGCACCGCAATCTCATGCCATGCCTTCACCAATGCCTGCGCAAATGCTTCGTCATTCACATGCAATGGCAGGCGTACAAGTTTGTGTTTAGCAGTGGGTTTGAAGGTGGCTTGTAAAGCGGTGATCAAGGCTTGGTCGGCCTGAGGATCGTGAAAAGGATGGCCCGGCTGGTCGATAGCTGAGAAGCCTTTGTCGGGCACCAAAAAACGTACCGGACCTTGCATGGCGTTGAGTTTGTGTCCAATGAACTCGCCTATCAATTTGCATTCATCGGCGGTTGTGCGCATCAAAGTGATATTGGGGTTGTGGCGATAGAGGTTGCGCCCTTTGAATTTGTCCGGAACCGTGTCGTAGGCGCCGAAATTCACCATGTCCAGCGCACCGCATGAGCCGACATAAGGAATATCGTGTTGTGCAAACACATCCATCCGTGTTGCGCCTGCGGACAAAACACCACCGCCGATTTCATCGGCCACCTCGGTGGTGGACACATCAATCACGCCATTGAGTAAATGCGAGGCTGCCAGTTTTTCCATCGATTGCCCGCCAGTGCCGGTGGCATGAAACACCAGGCAGTCGTAATCGTTTTCAAGCAGTTTGGTGACCGCTTGCACGCAAGGCGTGGTGACGCCGAACATGGTCAGGCCTATGGCGGGTTTGACGGAGTCGGTACCCCGGTGGGTATGCGTCATCATGCCGGCGATGGCATGCGCTGCATTCGATAACACTTTTTCACTGATGCGGTTAATGCCTTGAATATCAGTCACTGAATACATCATGCAGATATCGCTAGGGCCGACATAAGCCCGGGTATCGCCAGACGCCATGGTTGACACCATGACCTTGGGCACGCCAATAGGCAGTACACGCATGGCAGCGGTAGCCAGTGTGGTGCCGCCGGAGCCGCCGGCCGATATCAATCCGCCTACATCGCGCCGGTGTTGAATGAACTGCTCGAACGCCACCGCCATGGCAGTGACCGAACTTCCGCGGTCACCGCTGAACACGGCCTTTTCACCTTGAGGGTGGTACTTTGCAACTTCGCGCGGATGAACAGAAGCTGAAGAAGGTCTGCCGCTGGTTGATAAATCTACGGTGATGGCACGCAAACCGAGTTTTTCCAGACACTGGCGCAGGAAAAATAATTCCTTGCCCTTGGTGTCAAAAGTGCCGGCCACATACACGGCCAGACTGCTGCTGGTTGCTACCGGGAAATCAAAAATTTTGCTGGAAGTACTGCTTAATTTCTCCGCACTTTCTTCAACACGGCTTTGGTAAGTAGACACCGCAAACTGCTGACTGAAGGGCAGATCTTCGTTACTGTGCGCCCGCTGAACACGTATGACCTGGGCAGGTTGATCAGAGACAGGTGGCGGTTCAGTTGCCTCTGTCACTTCAGCACTGGCGCGCAGTCCCAGCAAACGTTCCTGCAAAACTTTGTCAGCTGCGAGTTCTGCGGCAGGCATGTCTGCCTGCAAACGCCCGTTCACCATGACGGCGATGCGGTCTGCTGATGCAGTGGCCACGCCCAGGTTTTGCTCTATCAGCAAAATGGCAATACCGTCTTCGGTGGCCAGTTGCCGAAGTGAAGCTTCCACCTGCTCGACAATGACAGGGGCCAGGCCTTCGGTGGGTTCATCCATCACCAGCACTCTGGGATTGAGCAGCAATGCACGCCCTATCGCCAGCATCTGCTGTTCACCGCCGGATAACTGCGAACCGCCGTTACTGCGCCGCTCTGCCAGGCGCGGGAACATGGCGTAGACGCGGTCGACATCGCGGCGTTGCGCAGCCACCAGCCTGAGTGTTTCATCCACTGTCAATGACGGCCACATGCGGCGACCTTGAGGTACATAGGCAATGCCGCGGCGTGTGATGTCATGCGGCGGTATACCCAGAATTTCTTCGCCCGCGAGACGCACACTGCCGGTGGCAGACGCCAGGCCGGTGATGGCATTGCACAGCGTGGTTTTGCCCATGCCGTTGCGACCGATAACGCCGAGCACGCCTTGCGAAAGACTCAAAGAAATACCTTGCAATGCGTGTGCCTGTCCGTAATACACATGCAAGTCTTCAATGACCAGCAACGGGCCTTTAAAAGAAGCGGCAGAAGAGGTGTCACTGAACCAGGCCATCAGTGCTTGCCTCCCATGTAAATGGCTTGCACCTGTTGATCGTTTTCAATCTCTGAAGGTGTACCGGTTTTGATGACGCTGCCGTTGTGCATCACTGTGACGCACTCGACTACTCGCAAGGCAATTTCCAGATCATGCTCAATCAAAACAAAACTCATATGCGACGGAAGCGATGTCAGTAGCAATACCAATTCACGCCGCTCTGCCGGGGACAAGCCTGCGGCAGGTTCATCAAACAGTATCAGGCGCGGTGCGCCGGCCAGTGCCATAGCAATTTCAAGTTGGCGTTGCTGACCGTGCGCCAGGTTACTGACCATTTCGTCAGCGATATGCGTTAAGCGGCCGCGCTCAAGCAACTCCTGTGTGGCCACGCTAGAGGGGTGTCCGGGGCCGGGGCGTCTGAGACTGAAGCGCGCGTTAGAGACGCCGCGCACCGCCAAAAAAAGGTTGTCGCGCACGCTCAAATCTTTAAACAACAGCGAAGACTGGTAGGTTCTGCGCATGCCCTTGCGTATACGCTCGAAGGGATCCATGTGCGTGATGTCTTCGCCGAAAAAACGGATCCGCCCGGAAGTGGGCGGAAAGTCGCCGGTGATGGCGTTGAACAAGGTGGTCTTGCCCGCGCCGTTCGCGCCGAGAATGGCGCGCTTTTCACCGGCGAGCACTGACAAACTGACGTCATCCACCGCCCGCAATGCGCCGAATGCACGCGTCACACCTTCGAGAACCAGCGCCTCGGAAGACATGAGCGGCACTTCGCCTGCCTGCGGCGGGCGCGGCATTACCGCAGTGGTAATGGCCGAGCGCAATGCGGTGATGGATGCCATCTTTGTCAGCCCTGCTTACTTGCGGCAGTCCGGAATATCACGGGTTCCCAGACCCATCTTCTTGAACTCTGCTTCAGGCAGGCCCAGGGTTTGGGTGATGTTAGGCACCGTCTTGACCACTTTGTTGAACAAGGAGCCATCGGCAGCCTTGGTCACTTCAGTGATGTAGGTGGGACCTACGCCGTTGCGGTTGGCATCGATCACCACTTCACCGGCCGGGCCGACGAATTTGGTTTTCTGCAAAGCTTCACGGTATTTCTTCTGGCCGCCGCTCAAATCGCCTTTGACCGCGTCCAGACCATCGAGCGCTGCCTTGGTGTTGATGTAGTAGAGGTAAGCGAACAATGAAGGGCTGGGGAAACCGTCTTTGAAATTCACTTTGTAATCCGCAACGAATTTTTTCCACTCGGCAGTACCCAGTGAATCGGCCATCGGGCCGGCAGATGCCGTACCCACCAGCGATTCACGGCGCTTGCCTTTGTAGTTCAACACCGTCTGGTCTACCGTGATGGAGCCGCCGACCATGGGCTTGTTACCGCCGGACTGCTCGTACTGGGTCAGGAAGTTGACCGCATCAGAGCCGCCCAACACCACCAGCAAAGCATCTACGTCTTTAGGAATTTTGGCGATCACAGAGGCATAGTCTTTGGTACCCAGCGGCACCCAGGCTTTGTCCACTACTTTACCGCCTTTGGCGCAGTAACTGGCCATGAAACCTTGTACTTGTGAATACGGGAAACCGTAGTCTTCAGCAATCAGGAACATTTTTTTGTAACCCTTGGACAGGGCGTGATCGCCTAAACCGACCATCCACTGCGCGCCTTCTGTGTTGAAACGAAAGAAGTTGGTTGACGGGTCGTTCAATGTGGCTGCCTGAGCACCGGATGAACCATTGATAAATGTGATGCCTGCCTGTGTCTTGGCATAGTTCTTCACCGCAATACCTTCGTCGCCGGACAACGGGCCGATCATGACTTGCACTTTGTCCTGCTCAACCAGTTTGCGGGTTGCAGCCACAGCTTTGTCAGGGTTGCCGTCAGACGAACCGCTGATGAGTTGAATCTTCATGCCGCCGGCAGTTCCACCCTTTTGTTTCAGGGCAAGTTCAGCGCCGCGAATACCGTCTTGTCCCGGCACAGCGAAAGGGCCTTCCAGAATGGAAAGCAGACCGACTTTCAAGGTGCCTTCTGCGAAAGCAAAACCGGTGGTGGCCGCCAGGATTGCTGCGCTGATCACGGTACGTGCCAGCGTTCTTTTGCTTAAATGCATTTTTGTCTCCTCAGGTTGAAAGATGGCCGGATGGCCGGAAAATGACGCATGGCCCTTCAAGGACAGCGTCGGGTTGCCTGCATGAAAACAACTTGGTTTTCATGGCCGGCGACTTCCTTGTGTGCGCTCATCTCTGCCTGACGATGACCAGCGCACACGCAATTTCTGCCACAAGCCCAACATTCCATCGGGCGAGAAAAAAACGATCAGTAAAAACACGCCACCAATCACAAGATTGAAGCGTTGCCTGTCGACCAGATCGATAGCAAAGTTTTGTAACAGGACGAATGCAATCGCGCCTATGAATGCACCGATGGGATGCTTCATACCTCCCAGCACGGCAATCACCAAAATATTGATGAGCGCGCCGGTGTTGATGGATCCGGGAGAGATGCGGTTGTTGTACCAAACCAGCAGAATGCCGCCAATGGCCGCTAAAAAACCGGCAAACGCATGAGCCGCCAAGCGATGCGCTGTGACGTTAAAGCCCAGCGAATTCATGCGTCTGGGGTTGTCGCGTATGCCTTGCAAAGCCATGCCGAAAGGCGCTCGCACCAGGTACTTGACAGCCCAATAAGCGGCCAACGCGCAGCCGGTGGCGAGAAAGTAAAAAGCCTCCGGTTGTGTGAAATCCACATCGCCTACCGTCGGCGCACTGATTTTGCTAAAGCCCTGAAAACCGTTGAACAACACATAGTTTTGTTGGGTCAGGTAAAAGAAAGCAACCCCTATGGCCAACGTGATCATGATGGTGTGAATGCCTTCGGTACGGATTGACAGCCAGCCGACCAGTGTGGCGAACACCATGGAAATCAAAATTGAAAACACCACGGCCAGCCACCACGGCCAACCCAGGCTGATGGCAGACATGCTGCTGGTGCCGAATATGGCGATCAAATAACCGCTGACACCGGCCACTGTCATTTGCGACAAGGACACCATGCCGCCGTAGCCACCCAGGAATGTCAAAGACAAAGCAATCAAGCCCAGCGCCATTGACTGGGCGGCAATCTGGTAGGTGAAAAAAGGCGAAGCCACCATGGGGTAGATGAGCAAAGCGAGCAAGACCACACAGTGTCTGAATCGGACTTGCGACCAAGCCCTGCCCCACCAAGTTGTTTGCTCTGCTGTAGTCTGCGCCGGGGAATTGGTAGTCACCGGCATGGCACTGCGCGCAGGGGCTTGCGTCACCACGCTGACTTGGGCGCGCGGCATTTGGGTGTTCATGGCTCTGCGCCATTGTGCTGCGCTCATGTGGCTTTTCCTAGGACACCGCGCGGCCTGAAAGCCAGCGCAATGATCATGATGACAAAAGTGAATACCACCGAGTAAGTGGGCGCATAGGCTTGACCGAATTGCTCAGCCAGCCCGATCAACAATGCCCCGATAGCGGCGCCGGGCACACTGCCCATGCCGCCGACAATCACCACCACCAAAGAGGCCAGCAGGTAACGCGTGTCTTCGCCTGGGGAAATCGATAAAGCTGTGCCACCGACAACCCCGGCAAGTCCGGCCAATCCGGCACCGAGTGCAAACGTCAATGCAAATATGCGTTGCACGTTCACGCCCGAGGCAGACAACATGCCACGGTCGTCCACACCGGCGCGGATCATCATGCCCATGCGGGTGCGTGTCAGCAAACCCCATAAAGCCAGTCCGATTGCAATAGACACGCACAACACAACCAGTCTGTAAGTGGGGAATTTTTCTATGACGGGTAAAGTTGTGGTGCCATAAATCCAAGCAGGCGGATCAAAGGTATAAATCTCTCCGCCGAAATACCACAGCATCAAATCGGCCAGCACAATGGATAAACCAATGGTGACCAGCGTTTGACGCAGGTCTTCCCCCTGCATACGCCTAAAGACGATGACTTGTATCAACACTCCGACGATGGCGGAAGCCACAAAACCGGCCAGCACAGCCAGCAACCAGGAACCTGTGTACTCGCCGGTGATCCATCCGACATAAGCGCCGATCAGAAAAAGCGAGCCGTGTGCCAGATTGACGTTGCGCATCAAGCCGAACACCAGGGTGAAACCGCTGGCCACAATGAAATAAAGCGAGGCCAATGTCAAACCATTGAGCGTGGTTTTCAAAAACAAAATAGTGTCTTCATACAGTCCCCAAAAGGACAGCAAGACAAGCGGCAAGACAAGCAGCCACCAGAACGCCAGTTCGCCGCGCTTCATGCAGCACGCTCCCAGGGCATGGCGCGTGTGGCGGGCGGGTGCTTGGCGAATACTCCGTCCTTCATCACCGCCAGCATGCGCGAAGGTTCCCGCAAAATCGCCAGATTGGTCAGCGGATCGCCATCGACCAGCAGCAAATCGGCCAGATAACCTTCTTTCACCAGACCGAGTTCGTTGGGCTTGAGCATGATCTGGCCGCCGTACAAAGTACAAGAGCGTATGGCTTCCATCGGCGTGAAGCCCAGGTAACGGACAAAAAATTCCAGATCCCGTGCGTTTTGCCCGTGCGGCGTAAAAGCAAAACCGTAGTCACCGCCGGGCATGACGCGAATACCGCGCTTATGCATGGCACTGAGGGATTTGAGCGCGGCTTCCCACTCTATGCCATAGCCCAGGCTTTCGGCCTTGGCGCGTGTCATACCGTAGGCTTCGGCTTCGTTTAAGAGCGCATGGATGATGGCTATGCCGGGAACAACGTACACCTTGTCCTTGGCTGCTTCCAGCATGTCAAGTGTTTTTTCGTCACAAAAACTGGCGTGGTAAATGATTTCAATACCGTGCTTGAGCGCTTGCTGAACAGAAGCGCCTGAACGCGCGTGGGCGGTGCCGCGTTTGCCGCGCATTTTGACTTCTTCCATGGCCGCAGCTACTTCTGCATCTGTCATCCAGTTTGTTTCCGCCGGTGAATCCGGCGTGAAGTTGTCACCTGACAAATTGAGCTTGATGCAATCAACGCCGTACTTTAAAAACAAACGCACGGTTTTGCGCATGTCCTCTGCCCCGTTGACATTGGCACCGAAGCTGAACTCAGGAAAAGGAAGATGCGGCAGGGTTTCATCGCCCAAGGCGCCAGGCACCGTGATTTCCTGACTCGCAGCCAGATAGCGCGGGCCGGGGATCTGACCGCTGTTGATGGCGTTGCGGATCACAACGTCAAGCCTTGGTTTGGCGCAGGCAGCGCCCACACAAGACGTCCAACCGGCCTCCAGATAAATCTTGGCGACTTTGGCGCTCCACAGCACGTGCTCCTCCAGGGGCATGGTTTGTATGCCCGCCAGATTGGCTGCGTTGTTCCAGGAAAAATGTGTATGGGCTTCGCACATGCCGGGCATGAGTGTGGCGCCTGCGGCATCGATTTGCATGGCATCGCCGGCAGAAACAGGCGCGGAGGAGCGGCTAATGTGTTTGATGCGCTTGCCCTCGACCAGCACACTGCCCGCATAGGGTGCAGCGCCGCTGCCGTCAAGAATGCGTACGTTGGTGAAAAGTGTGGATCCCATGCTCATCTCCTTGCTCAAGCAGCCCAACGCGTTGGAATGGCCGGTCTTCCCGTCTGGCCGCGCGACGACAAAGAAGGCGGTTCGCGGTGGAACTTGCCGTCCTTCATCACAGACAGAATGCGTGATTTATCCTGCAACACCGTGATGTCGGTCAGCGGGTCGCCGTCAATCAACAACAAATCCGCCAGATAGCCTTCGCGGATCTGACCCAAAGGCTCAGCACTGCGCATCATGGGCGCGCCCCACTGGGTGGCACTCAGCAGCGCCTCCATGTTCGACATACCGATGTGCTTGACAAAATATTCCAGATCCTTGGCATTGGTGCCGTGCGGTGTCCAGGCGAAACCATAGTCACCGCCTGGCATGATGTGCACGCCGCGCTTGTGCAAAGCGCGCATGGATTCGATGGCCGCGTCCAGCTCTTTGAAGTAGCCCATTTTCTGAACCACGTCTTTGGTCAAACCGTATTCACTCGCGTTGTGGCAGGTATTGATTAACCAGGCCAGTCCGGGTGCGATGAAATGCGATTGGCGGTGCTGGTCCAGCAGGTCAATGGCTTCGTTGTCCAGAAAGCTGGCGTGGTAAATGACATTGATACCTTGCTTGACGCATTGCTTGACCGACCAGGTAGAGCGGGCGTGGGCAGCCACCCATTTGCCCCAACTCTTTGCCTCTTGCACACAGGTGGTGATTTCCTCTTCAGTGAATTGACTTTGTTCACTGGACATGCCGGTGATAGATTCGCCGGACAAATTAATTTTCAGCGTGTCAACACCGTACTTGCAGAACATACGCACGCAGCGGCGCATTTCATCGCTGCCGCTGACCACTGCGCCGAAAGCAAACTCGGATTGCGGTAAATGCGGTTGGGTGCTGTCGCCCAGGCCGCCGGGAACCGTGATTTCCTGGCTCGGTGCGGTGTAACGCGGCCCGATGATGGTGCCGTCGTTGATGGCATTGCGAATGACGACATCCAGCCGGGGTTTGGCTGCGGCTGCCCCCACACAACTGGTCCAACCCATGTCCAAGTACTGCTTGGCCACCTGGGCACACCAGAGAATATGTTCCTCGGGCGGCATGCGTTGAATAGCGTCCAGGCTGGGTTGGTCATTCCACGAAAAATGGGTGTGCGCCTCCACCATGCCGGGCATCAAAAAACAGCCGGCACCGTCGATGATGGTTTGGCCGGACACAGGCATGTTTCGCATGCCGTTGACCGCACGCGTGACCCGCACAATTTTGTTGCCCTGCACCAGCACTTCACCTGCAAAAGGCATGTCGCCGCTGGCATCAAACACATTCACATTGGTAAACAAGACTTGGTTCATGGCTTTGCCTTCAGGCGTTACGCTTTAAAAAATCCCGCGTTTCACGGATGCATTCGTGCGGTCTTTCCACCGGTGTCCAGTGACCGCAGCGATGCAACACCACACTGCGCGCCCTTGGCATGCGACGCGCCATGGCTTGCACGGCGGCCGGTGGCGCGACCAGGTCTTCGTCCCCGGTGATCAGCAGCACCGGCAGGTCAATATGTTCAATATCTGCCGCTCTGACTTGCGCCAGAGCCAGGCAGTGGTCGGCGTAGGAGCCGGGCGATTGACGCATCAAACTTTCACGCACAAAGGCGTAGGCAGCAGGACTGTGACTTTTGGTGTGGCCGCTGACAGCGGTGTTTAACAGTGCGTCGGCCATCTCCTGCAAACCGGCCAATCCGCCCTGGCTGACTTTAGCGGCACGCGTGCGAAGCGCCTCGCGTGCAGCATCTGCAGGTGCGGCCAACGGCCCGAACAACAACAGGCTTTTCACCAGCGCGGGAGTGCTTTGCGCCAAGTGCTGACACACAATGGTTCCCATGGAATGACCTAGCCATTGGGCGGTTTCAATGGACAAAGTACGGCAAACAGTTTGCAGGCAAGTCACCATGTCCTTGACGCTGATGTCAGTGGTTTGGGCCAAAGATCTGCCGCAACCAGGCAAGTCCACGCGGATAAGCCGGAAGCCTTCAAATGCTGATAGCAAACTTGTCCAGGTATTCGATGTGCCGCCCAGTCCGTGCACACACACCACCGCAGGTCCGGTGCCTGAGTCTTCGACGGCGACGCCATGAACCAGGTGCAAACTCATTGCACTGAGGTTCCTGAATGATCAACCAACAACATATTCAGCATGCATTCCCTCTTGCCAGACAATTCAAACATCGGCTATAAATGTTCTTGATTTGAAAAAAAGACAACTGTCTCTTTTTAAAAAAACGATACTACGGCCTGACATCTTGTATAGAAAGCCCTGCTGCCCTCTTTTTAATCATGATTTACCCTGATGAAAACCATCGCCGCCGCGCCCACTCCTGATTCCCCCATCGCACCCGCGGGTATCAAACCGGCTACTTTTGCCTTGTTAATGTCCAGCGCATCTGCTTTGATGCAGGAAAACGGCCGCGCCCCGACGATTGCCGAGGTGGCCAAACGGGCAGGCATATCCCGGGCAACTGCTTACCGGTGTTTTCCGAGCAAAGGCGCCATGCTGGGCGCCATGGTCAGCCAATCGCTTGGGCCTATGCGTACTTTTGCGTCAGAGCACGCACAGGGCAAAGACCGGGTGCTGGATTTGTTTAACCGCAGCTTTCCCCGACTCAGCAAACACGAATCCACCTTGAGAACCGCTGTGCAGATTTCTTTGGAGCAACAGGCGTTGGCGCAAGCCGGATTACTCAAAGAAAAGATCTTTCGCCGGGGTCACCGTATACACATTCTTCACACGGCACTTGAACCTTTGAAGAAAGAATTACCTGAAGATATTTACGACCAATTGCATAAATCCCTGGCCGTGATTTACGGCATAGAGATTTTCATTGTGCTCAAAGACATTTGCAATGAGAAAAATAAAGAAGTCAAAAACACCTTGTTATGGATGGCAGATGCCTTGATTGAAACAGCACTTGAGCAAGCACGCAGTCGCATAAACTCCGGGCCGCACGACAAGGCAATGCAATAAAACTTGCCAAACAACTGCTTCAAAAATTGAATAACAAACGGAGTAAATAAAACATGATTCTTGGAATGAACCACTTCACCGCCATCGCCGGGGATCCGGTTGCCACGCTGGCTTTTTATGAAAATCTGCTCGGTCTGAAAACCGGCTACAGACCGGACCTGGGATTTGACGGTGCCTGGTTATACGCAGGCGAGACAGCGGTGTTACACCTCTACTTCGACAGACCGGTGCCGCAACCCGCTGCCGGAGTCATAGATCACATGGCATTCACCACCGTTGATTTGAAAGCCATGAAAGCGCGCTTTGATGAAAGCGGTTATCCCTACAAATTGCAGCACCGGGAAGGCGGGCCGTGGCAATTGTTTTGCCACGATCCCAGCGGCGCCAAGGTAGAGTTGAATTTTTCAGCCAAAGAAAGTCTGGACTGAAAACAAAAAACCCGCAAAGCCTGTTTAGGCTGTGCGGGGTTTTGCGTTGTATTTGCTGGAGATTACTTTTTCGCTTCAGCAGGCTTTTCTGCAGCAGGTTTGTCTGCGGCAGGCTTATCTGATTTGAAAAAATCGCCGATAGAAGATGTGGTGGAGTCCCAAGCAGAGCTTATGGAAGCGCAACCAGTCAAACACAAAGCTGTGAACATCACAGAGATCAAAGTCAGGGATTTGAGCGTACGCAGCATGACATTCCTTTAATTTAAATTAGAACAGTGAGATCAAGTGTGAATATAACTGTTAAATACCCGTCTTGTGTGACACTCATAAAAAATCAGCGTCTTGAATCGTCAGTAATTGTGGCTTTATCGCGCCATTTACCGAACGGATACGCAGCCACCACAGGGAACCTTTGCGAAACGGCAAAGTCAAGGTCGAAGGAAAATCAAACACTTGGCTCACTGCTTGCGATAAAAAAGGTTGGTGCGACACGACCAGCACAGGCGTGGATGCATGCGGCCATTGGCTGGCGGCAAGCAATGCATCTGCGCTGCTGTCGGGCCTTATTTCCTGACACAAAGTGAAAGCTTGAGTCAGAGCCTGCACCGTCTGAACGGTTCTGACGGCAGGGCTGCACAAAATAAGCGTATTCGCCGGCATGTGACGATTCAACCAACCGGCCATGTTTTCTGCTTGACGAATGCCTTTGTCGGTCAGCGGCCTGTCCATGTCTGATTCACCCGGCAAGGCATCCCGGGCATGCGCATGACGCCAAAGCAATAAATCCATGTCAGGCTTTTCGGCTGTAGCGTTTCATCAATTCAGTTTGCGCCCGCAGTGAACGGTTGTTGGCAGGTGGCCGGGCACGCTGGTAACTGCCATCCACCTGCAATACCCAGGCGTCTGTGTTGTCGTGCAAATAAGCCACTAGGCATTCGTCAACAATGCGTTGTCGCAAATCCGGATCCAACACCGGCCAGGCCACTTCAATACGGCGCATCATGTTTCTGTTCATCCAGTCAGCACTCGAGAGGTACAAGTCCTCCTTGTCGCCCGAACGGAAGTAAAAAATCCGCGAGTGCTCCAAAAACCTGCCGATGATGGAACGTACTTTGATGCGATCCGTAAAACCCGGTACCTGTGCCGGCAAAATACATGCGCCACGCACGATCAAGTCTATGTCCACGCCGCGCTGACCGGCCTGGACCAAATGCCTGGCGAGTTTCTCATCGGTCAGGGAATTCATTTTCAAAATGATCCGCCCTGGTTTGCCCTGTGCACTGGCCTTGCTGATCTTGTCAACCATGTCGATCAACTGGTCTTGCAGCTTGAAAGGCGCCAGCCACAAATGGTTGAGATGGCTGATGCGTGTCTGACTGGCCAGTTGGGTAAACACCTGCTCCATGTCAGCGGTGATTTCCGGGTTCATGGTGAGAAAACTGATGTCTGTGTAAAGCTTGGCCGTTCGAACGTTGTAATTGCCGGTAGATAAATGCGCGTAACGCACCAGCTTGCCTGCTTCACGCCTTGTCACCAGCATCATCTTGGCGTGGGTTTTCAGTCCCACCACACCATAAACCACTTGGGCACCTATGGACTCCAGTCGCTCCGCCCAATTGATGTTGGCTTCTTCATCGAACCTGGCTTTGATTTCCACCACCGCCGTGACTTCCTTGCCGCGCAACACTGCTTCTCGCAACAAATCCATCAAAGCCGAATCACTGCCGGTGCGGTAAATGGTTTGTTTGATCGCCAGCACCTTGGGATCGTTGACGGCTTCTTTTAAAAAATCCAGCACGCCGGAAAAAGATTCAAAAGGCTGGTGAATCAGGATATCGTTTTTGCGTATTTGCTTAAACAGCGATTCACCTTCCTGCAATTGCCTGGGGTAACAGGCTTGGTGCGCAGGAAATACCAATTGAGGCATATCGATCAAGTCGATCATCTGGTTTAGCCTGACCAGATTCACCGGACCGGCCACGCGGTACAGAGCTGCATCCGGCAACTTGAATTGCTGCAATAAAAAATGCGACAGGTATTCAGAGCACTCTGAAGAAACCTCCAGACGCACTGGCACACCGAACTGTCTGTGTTCAAGTCCATGCCGCAAGGCGGTACGCAAGTTTTTGGCGTCTTCTTCATCGACCAGCAATTCAGAGTCGCGGGTGACACGGAATTGAGAAAACTGGCCGACCACCCTATCGGGAAACAAATCCGTTAAGTGTGAACGTATGACGCTGGACAAACTCACCATGCAAATGGCTTTGCCGGACACAGACGCGGGCAAACGAATGACCCGGGGCAGCGAACGCGGCACTTTCACAATCGCAATATCGTTTTCACGTCCGAAAGCATCCTTGCCGGTCAGGCGGACAATGAAGTTCAAGGATTTATTGGCAACCATGGGAAACGGATGCGCCGGATCCAGGCTGACAGGTGTAAGCAATGGCCGGACTTCGCGATCAAAGTATTGCTTGACCCATTTGTGCTGCGCCGTATTTCTTTCATCGTGGGTGATGAGTTGCAAGCCTTGCTTTTTCAACACCGGCATCAACTCTTCGTTGAACAAGCGGTATTGCTGATCCACCAGCAAATGCGCGGCCCGCGAAATTCTTTCGAAACTAAGCTGTGAATACGGCGCGAGTTCGCTGGTATTGCCGATCTGGTGCAAATGCAAAGCCACCCGCACTTCAAAAAACTCATCCAGGTTGGAAGACACGATGCACAAGTAACGCAAACGCTCGAGCAAAGGTATGTCTTCACGGCGCGCCATGTCCAGCACCCGAGCATTAAATGCCAGCGTGCTTTCGTCACGGTCAATCATTAAAAGTTGTGCTGAAGTTGCCACTGGTCAATCTACCTTTTTCAATGACTGGCTTAAAAGATCAGCGTGATGCTGCGAGGTCTGCATGTCTGGCGACTCAACCATGATGCGCAGCACAGGCTCGGTGCCGCTGGGTCGTATGAGTATCCTGCCCCGACCGTTCAAAGCGGCCTCAGTCTCTTGGCAGCTACGCTGGAAAGCTGCATGGGTTTTCCAGTCCGTGCCGGCTTGTAATTTCACATTGACCAGGCACTGCGCCATCATGTCTACGCCGGACAACATCTCTGTCATGGTTTTTCCGTGACGCAAACAGGCTTGCAACACTTGCAGACAGCTGATGATGCCGTCACCCGTGCTGTGCTTGTCCAGCATCAACAAATGGCCTGAGCCTTCGCCGCCAATAGTCCAACCGTGTTCCACCAGTTGTTCCAGCACATACCTGTCGCCAACACCTGCACGCACCAGTTCAATGCCCAGCGCTTTTAACGCGGTTTCCACGCCGTGGTTGGTCATCAAAGTGCCGACCACCCCGGGCAAAACCAGGCCTTGCATTTGCCGGTCGCGCGCCAGCAGATAAAGCAATTCGTCGCCATTGAACAAGCGTCCGCTGTGGTCTACCAGTTGCAGTCTGTCGGCGTCTCCATCCAAAGCGACACCGAAATCCGCGCCCTGAGCCAGCACGGCATCCACCAAGGCCTGAGGCGACGTCGCGCCCACATCCCGGTTGATGTTCAAACCGTCAGGCGAACAACCAATGGCAATCACTTCAGCACCCAATTCCTTGAAGATTTGCGGGGCCGCCAGATAAGCAGCGCCGTGGGCTCCATCGACCACGATTTTCTTGCCCTTGAGGGTTAAGCGGTCTGAAAACGTGCTTTTGCAAAACTCTATGTACCGGCCTACGGCATCGTCCAAGCGGCGTGCCTTGCCCAGGCGGATGGAAGGCACCCACTCGGGCGCTTGCAACAAACGCTGCTCGACCGACAACTCCCATTCATCGTCGAGCTTGGTGCCTGTGGCGCTGAAAAATTTCACGCCGTTGTCGTCGAACGGGTTGTGGCTGGCACTGATGACCACACCCAGACTGGCGCGCAAGGCCTTGGTCAAGTAAGCCACGCCGGGGGTTGGAATCGGGCCGAGCAAAACCACGTCCACACCCGCAGAATTAAAGCCGGCCTCGAGCGCGGATTCAAGCATATAGCCCGAGATGCGTGTGTCCTTGCCTATGACCACGCTGGGGCGGGTTTCGGATTGTTTGAGTTGATGACCGACGGCGTTGGCCAGACGCAGCATAAAGTCCGGCGTGATCGGGGCTTGCCCCACAGTGCCGCGTATGCCATCGGTGCCGAAATAAAGTCTTTTCATGGCCCTATTATCCAGACACAAGCTGAGCCGGCCTGGCGGCCTGCCAGACGGCCAGCGCAGCCAATGTGTCAGCCACATCATGCACACGCAGCACGGCGGCACCTTTGTCGGCAGCCAACACAGCGGCCACCACACTGGGCACCAGCCTGTCGCCGACCTCGCGCCCGGTGACTGCGCCCAAAGAGGATTTGCGCGACCAGCCGAGCAACAACGGCAGACTGGACTGCATCAGTTCCTGCTGACGCTGCAACAGCATGAAATTTTGCGCAACCGTTTTGCCAAAACCTATGCCCGGATCTAGCACCAGCCGTTGCTGTTCAATGCCTTGTGCGATGGCTGCTTGAATACGTTGTTTGAAAAATTCGCCCGCCTGTGCAAGCGGATCGCCACTCAAGGGAGATAACTGCATGGTGGCCGGTTCGCCGTGCATGTGCATCAGGCAAATACCGCATTCATAAGACGCCACGACCTGCAAAGCGCCGGGCTGACGCAAAGCCCAGATGTCATTGATGATGTCCACGCCCATGTCCAGCGCCTTGCGCATGGTTTGCGGGTGGTAGGTATCGACAGAAACCGGCAGATTCCATGTCAGCAATTCCTCCAGCACCGGATGTATACGTTGCCATTCTTCTTCGTGGCTCAAGGCTTTGGCGCCCGGGCGGGTGGACTCGCCGCCAACGTCGACTATGTCTGCACCTTCTTGTCTTAAACGGCTGGCAAGTTCAATCGCATTGCGGGTGGCTGACAAGCAGGTATCTGAAGCAAAAGAATCAGGCGTGACATTGACTATGCCCATCACCAGCGGCTTGTGCAATGACAGCTTGTAACGCGTGGTCTGCCAGAAACCAAAATGGGGCCTGAGCCCCATTGTGTTTGCGTTATTGCCGGTCATCAAGCCGTGGTCGGTGACGGGTTGGGATGAACCGCAGGTGTGCCGCCGGAGCCGTCACCGGAAGACGGTGTACGCGGCGTCCAGTCCTTGGGAGGACGCGGCGGGCGTCCGGCCATGATGTCGTCCAACTGATCGCTGTCTATGGTTTCCCATTCCAACAGCGCGTGCGCCATGGCGTGCATTTTGTCGGCGTTGTCCTCAATCAATCGGCGCGCCAGGTTGTACTGACCGTCGATGATGCTGCGCACTTCGTCGTCCACTTTTTTCATGGTGGATTCGCTCATATTGGTGGTTTTGGTGACTGAGCGACCGAGAAAAACTTCGCCTTCGTTTTCCGCATACACCATAGGGCCCAGCGCCTCGGACATGCCGTAACGCATGACCATGTCGCGCGCGATTTGCGTGGCGCGTTCGAAATCGTTGGAAGCGCCGGTGGTCATCTGGTTCATGAACACTTCCTCGGCGATACGGCCACCGAACAGCATGCTGATCTGGCTCAACATGTAGTTTCTGTCATAGCTGTAACGGTCGGCCTCAGGCAGGCTCATGGTGACGCCCAGAGCACGCCCCCGCGGGATGATGGTGACTTTGTGTACCGGGTCGCATTTGGGCATTAATTTACCGATCAATGCATGACCTGACTCGTGGTAGGCCGTGTTCTTGCGTTCTTCTTCAGGCATGACCATGCTGCGGCGCTCGGGGCCCATGAGAATTTTGTCTTTGGCCTTTTCGAAATCCTGCATTTCAACCACGCGTGCATTGCGGCGCGCAGCCATCAATGCGGCTTCGTTGGTCAGGTTGGCCAAGTCAGCACCGCTCATGCCGGGTGTGCCGCGCGCGATGACGCCGGGTGACACGTCCTGGCCGACAGGAATTTTGCGCATATGCACATTCAAAATCTGTTCGCGACCACGGATATCGGGCAGGGTCACATAAACCTGACGGTCAAAGCGACCGGGGCGCAACAAAGCGGCGTCCAGAATGTCCGGGCGGTTGGTGGCAGCCACCACAATGACGCCGAGGTTGGTCTCAAAACCGTCCATCTCGACCAGCATCTGGTTCAAGGTCTGTTCACGTTCATCGTTACCGCCGCCCAGGCCTGCACCACGCTGGCGGCCGACCGCATCGATCTCGTCGATGAAAATAATGCAAGGCGCATTTTTCTTGGCGTTCTCGAACATATCGCGCACACGGGCCGCGCCCACACCGACAAACATTTCAACAAAGTCTGAACCGGAGATGCTGAAAAAAGGCACTTTGGCTTCGCCGGCAATGCCTTTGGCCAACAAAGTTTTACCGGTGCCCGGCGGGCCGACCAGCAACAGGCCGCGCGGAATACGACCGCCCAGTTTTTGAAATTTTTGCGGGTCCTTGAGGAAGTCAACCACTTCCTTGACTTCTTCTTTGGCCTCGTCACAACCGGCCACGTCAGCAAAGGTGACGGTGTTGTTGTTTTCGTCGAGCATGCGGGCTTTGCTCTTACCGAAACTGAAGGCGCCGCCTTTGCCGCCGCCTTGCATCTGGCGCATGAAATACACCCAGACGCCGATCAGCAGCAACATAGGGCCCCAACTGACCAGCAAGGTCATGAGCAATGAGCCTTCTTCGCGCGGCTTGACATCGAATTTGACGTTGTTGGCGATCAGGTCGCCGACCAGGCCGCGGTCCAGGTAAGTGGCGTTGGTGCGCACTTTGCGGTCGTCGGTGGTGGTCGCGATGATTTCCGTGCCGCCCTGGCCTTCTTGAATGGTGGCCGACTTGATGCGCTTGCCGCGCACTTCATCGAGGAAATCGGAGTACGCCAAATAGCCATTACCAGCCTGTCCACGGGTATCGAATTGCTTGAACACGGTAAACAAAACAAGCGCGATTACCAGCCAAACAGCCAATTTGGAAAACCAGGGGTTGTTCAAAGCGAACTCCAGTCAGAGAGATACCGGCGAGATGCCAGTAAGAAGGTTGCGTTCATTTTAGGCTTTTCAAGGCGCAACCGGAGATTTAGTACACGCGAACCACTTACACAGTACGGAATTTGCACAAATCCACTCAGACCGCCGGAAATTGATCTCTTACAAGGTATACAAAACAAAATTTAACAAACAAAAGAGCTCTTAAATCGAACAAGGCTTTTTAGCCTGCGGCTATTTCAAGCCAATGCCGACCAGAAAATTTTCTGCCGACTTGTCTCGGCTGGCCTTGGGCTTGAAAGGCTTGACCACCTTAAAAGTCTCTTTGAAGTGTTTGACCAACTGGCTGTAGCCGCTGCCGTGAAAAACTTTCACCACCAACGCGCCTTCTTTTTTCATGTGCACCAGGCAAAACTCGACCGCCAGTTCGACCAGATGCGCCATGCGCGCGGCGTCTGCTGATTCGACGCCGGACAAATTGGGTGCCATGTCGGACACCACCACGTCCACAATTCTGCCATCCAGGTACTGGCTTAATTGCTCCAAGACCTCGGGTTCTCTGAAGTCGCCTTGCAGAAAATGCACGCCTTCTATCGGCTCCATGGGCAACAAATCCAGCGCAATCAGGGTCGCATCCAGCTTGCCCGCAGCAGCGCCGTCAGGCGCCATGCAACGCCGGAGGTACTGGCTCCAGGCGCCGGGTGCACTGCCCAGATCAACCACCACCATGCCGGGTTTGAACAGGCCCAGGGTTTCATCGATTTCTTTGAGTTTGTAGGCGGCTCGCGCTCTGTAGCCGTCTTTCTTCGCCATCTTCACGTAAGGGTCGTTGACATGGTCGTTCAACCATGACTTGTTCACTTTTTTGCTCTGCGTTTTGACTTTCAATTCAACACCCTCTGTGTAGGAAGATAATACCCGTATGCCTGCTATCCAACTGACCCCTGCTGAACGCAAAGTTCACCGCGCTGCCGCGCACCATCTCGACCCTGTGGTCATGATCGGTAACGACGGTCTCAGCGCCGCTGTGACCAAAGAAACCGAATTCGCGCTGAATGCGCACGGCTTGATCAAAATCCGTGTGCTCGGCGACGACCGCAATCAACGCGAGCTCATGTTTCAAACTCTGGCCGATCAACTCAACGCCGCGCCGATTCAACACATAGGCAAGTTGCTGGTGTTATGGCGGCCTCAGCCTGAAAAAGAAAAAAAACTGGACCAGGACAAAATGCCTGGCCCGCGTGAATTCAAAGTCCTGAAATACAGCAGCCGTGGCGGTCAACGCCCTGAAATGAAACGGGTGACGATTTTGGGCAACCAGCGTCTAGCTGCAGGCGGTCAAGTCAAACGCGCCAAACCCAAACAAAAATCAGTGAAGAAGAAAAATCAGATATAGGAAACCTTGATGATTTCGTATTGTTTGACGCCGCCCGGCGCTTGAACACTGGCGACATCACCTTCTTCCTTGCCTATCAAGGCCCTGGCAATCGGGCTACTGATATTGATCAGCCCGAGTTTCAAATCGGCCTCGTCCTCGCCGACGATCTGGTAATTCACCCGCTCGCCGGAGGCTTCATCTTCGAGCTCCAACGTCGCACCGAAAACCACGCGCCCGCCCGCGTCCAGCGAAGACGGATCGATGATTTGCGACATGGACAACTTGCTCTCGATTTCCTGGATCCGGCCTTCGATAAAACCTTGACGGTCTTTGGCTGCGTCGTATTCGGCGTTTTCGCTTAAATCGCCTTGGGCACGCGCTTCGGCGATGGCATTGATCACCCAGGGACGGTCTACCGTTTTCAAGGTGTGCAGTTCTTGTTTGAGCTTTTCAGCGCCGACTTTGGTGATGGGAATGGTGGCCATGGCAGGTATGAGCAGGTTGAAAATCAGGCTTGCAATTGAAGATGCAAATCCTGCAATGAATAAACATCGAGATTGTCCAAGTATTTCATGCCTTCGACCGCGGCTTCTGCACCGGCAATCGTCGTGAATGTGGTGACCCGCGCCAGCAATGAAGAAATACGGATCTGACGCGAATCAGCAATCGCGTTACGCCGTTCTTCCACGGTGTTGATGACCAACGCGATTTCGTTGTTCTTGATCATATCGACCACGTGCGGCCGGCCTTCGGTGACTTTGTTAACCGCCACCACCGGTATACCGGCGGCATGGATAGCGGCAGCGGTGCCTTTGGTGGCAACCAGTTCAAAGCCGTAATCTGACAAGCGCCGTGCCACTTCTACAGCGCGTACCTTGTCAGTGTTTTTCACCGTGAGGAACACTTTGCGCACCGCATCTGTGGGACGCGGCAGCTTGGTGCCTGCACCCAACTGGCTTTTGACAAAAGCTTCGCCAAAGCTCAGTCCTACGCCCATGACCTCGCCGGTGGATTTCATCTCCGGGCCGAGTATGGTGTCGACGCCAGGGAATTTGACAAACGGGAACACCGCTTCCTTGACGCTGAAATACGGGGGGTGCACTTCGCGGGTAATACCTTGCGAGGCCAGACTTTGCCCGACCATGCAACGCGCCGCTACCTTGGCCAGTTGTATGCCGGTGGCCTTGCTGACAAAGGGCACGGTGCGGCTGGCCCGCGGATTGACTTCGAGCACATAAATCACGTCCTGACCATCCAGCTTTTGAATGGCGAACTGCACATTCATCAAACCAACCACTTTAAGACCGTGCGCCATTTCGGTGGTCTGGCGTTTCAATTCGGCAATGGTGGCGTCGGACAAGGAATACGGCGGCAGCGAGCACGCGGAGTCGCCGCTGTGCACGCCGGCTTGCTCGATATGCTCCATGACGCCACCGATAAACACTTGCTGGCCGTCGCAAATGGCGTCGACATCGCATTCGATGGCGTCGTTCAAAAAACGGTCCAGCAGCACCGGGGATTCGTGGCTGACTTTGACCGCTTCGCGCATGTAACGCTCAAGGTCGCGCTGCTCGTGCACGATTTCCATGGCCCGCCCGCCCAGCACATAACTGGGACGAACCACCAACGGATAACCGAGTTCTTTGGCCTTTTCTAAAGCTTCTTCTTCGGTTCTGGCGGTCGCATTCGGCGGCTGACGCAAACCCAGGGTGTGAAGCAATTGCTGGAAACGCTCGCGGTCTTCGGCTGCGTCAATCATGTCAGGGCTGGTGCCGATGATGGGCACGCCTTCGGCTTCCAGGCCCAAGGCCAGCTTCAAAGGGGTTTGACCGCCGTATTGCACGATCACGCCCATGGGCTTTTCTTTGGCAACGATTTCCAGCACGTCTTCCAGTGTCAGAGGTTCAAAGTACAAGCGGTCGCTGGTGTCGTAGTCGGTGGACACAGTTTCCGGATTGCAATTGACCATGATGGTTTCATAGCCGTCTTCGCGCATGGCCAGCGCCGCATGCACACAGCAGTAATCAAACTCAATGCCCTGGCCGATGCGGTTGGGTCCGCCGCCCAGCACCATGATTTTTTGACGGTCAGTCGGTGCAGCTTCGCATTCCTGCTCGTAGGTCGAATACATGTAGGCAGTGTTGGTCGCAAACTCTGCGGCACACGTGTCTACCCGCTTGAACACCGGGCGCACGCCTAAAGCATGGCGGGCTTCGCGCACGGCTTTTTCAGTGGTTTTCAGTTGCCTGGCCAGGCGTCGGTCAGAAAAACCTTTTTGCTTTAACAAACGCAATTCGCCTGCGCTGATGTCTGCCAGTTGATGCGTTTCGAGTTCAAGCTCGATCTTGACGATGTCCTCGATTTGCACCAAAAACCAGGGGTCGATGCTAGTGAGTGCATGCACTTCATCCACGCTCATGCCCATGGCGAATGCGTCGCCGACATACCAGATGCGCTCGGGGCCTGGCGCGCCGAGTTCCTTTTCCAGCACCTCGCGGTCCTGGGTTTTTTCATTCATACCGTCAACACCGACCTCAAGTCCGCGCAAAGCCTTTTGGAAAGACTCCTGGAAGGTGCGGCCTATGGCCATGACCTCGCCCACAGATTTCATTTGTGTGGTCAAGCGGCTGTCTGCCGTCGGGAATTTTTCAAACGCAAAGCGCGGTATTTTCGTGACCACGTAATCGATGCTGGGCTCAAAACTCGCGGGCGTGGCGCCGCCCGTGATGTCGTTGCGCAATTCGTCCAACGTGAAACCTACAGCGAGTTTGGCGGCCACTTTGGCAATCGGGAAACCGGTGGCTTTGGACGCCAGCGCAGACGAACGCGACACCCGCGGATTCATTTCAATGACGACCATGCGGCCGTCAGCCGGGTTGATGGAGAACTGCACGTTAGAGCCGCCGGTGTCCACGCCGATTTCACGCAACACCGCCAGACTGGCGTTGCGCAGAATCTGGTATTCCTTGTCGGTCAAGGTTTGGGCCGGCGCGACGGTGATGGAGTCGCCTGTGTGCACGCCCATGGGGTCCAGGTTTTCGATGGAACACACGATGATGCAGTTGTCCGCCTTGTCGCGCACCACTTCCATTTCGTATTCTTTCCAGCCGAGCAAAGATTCTTCAATCAACAATTCGCTGGTGGGTGAAGCTTCCAGTCCGCGTTTGCAAATCTCTTCAAATTCTTCGGGGTTGTAGGCAATGCCGCCGCCGGTGCCGCCCAAAGTGAAGCTCGGGCGGATAACGACAGGAAAGCCGACGGTTTTTTGTACGGTCCAGGCTTCATCCAAGCTGTGGGCAATACCGGAACGCGCCGAGCCCAGACCGATTTTGGTCATAGCGTCTTTGAACTTCAAACGGTCTTCGGCTTTGTCAATGGCTTCAGGGGTGGCACCGATCAATTCCACCGGCTTGCCGGTGTTGGCACCCAAATATTTGTCCAGCACGCCGTGACGCCACAAATCCAGGGCGCAATTAAGCGCGGTCTGTCCGCCCATGGTCGGCAAAATCGCATCCGGCTTTTCCTTGGCGATGATTTTTTCCACCGTCTTCCAGGTGATGGGCTCTATGTAAGTGACGTCAGCCGTGGCCGGGTCGGTCATGATGGTGGCCGGGTTGCTGTTGATCAAAATGACCTTGTAGCCTTCCTCGCGCAAGGCCTTGCAAGCCTGCACGCCGGAATAATCAAATTCGCAGGCCTGACCGATGACGATTGGCCCTGCGCCTATCAACAAAATGCTTTTAATGTCTGTGCGTTTAGCCATGCTGAGAAACCGCCATTGAGTGAATAAAGCGGTCAAACAAATAACCGATGTCATGCGGGCCGGGTGAAGCCTCCGGATGCCCCTGGAAGCTGAATGCGGCTTGATCCGTCAATTCCAGTCCTTGCAAACTGCCGTCAAACAAACTGACGTGGGTGGCGCGTACATGCGCAGGCAGTGTTTTTTCATCTACCGCAAAACCGTGGTTCTGGCTGGTGATGGACACGCGGGAGGTCTGCAAATCCTTGACCGGGTGGTTGGCGCCGTGATGGCCGAATTTCATTTTGTAGGTGCTGGCGCCGCAGGCCAGCGCCAGTATCTGGTGCCCCAGACAAATACCGAACAAAGGGATTTTTTCGGCCAGCAGAGTTTGCGTGGCCTCAATCGCATAGGTGCAAGGACCGGGGTCTCCCGGGCCGTTGGAAAGAAACACGCCATCAGGCTTCATTTGCAACACTTGTTGTGCTGATGTTGTGGCGGGAACCACGGTGACCTCGCAACCGCGTTGCGCCAGCATGCGCAAAATATTTCTTTTGACACCGAAGTCGAAGGCCACCACACGGTAACTGGCTTTTTCCAGCTTGCGGTAGCCCTCACCCAGTTGCCATT
This sequence comes from Bordetella parapertussis, assembly GCA_945901125.1. Lineage (GTDB taxonomy): Bacteria > Pseudomonadota > Gammaproteobacteria > Burkholderiales > Burkholderiaceae_C > Limnohabitans. The sequence goes on along the minus strand of CAMDKD010000006.1, from coordinate 62,231 downwards.
CGGTTTCATGCCAGGGATAGGCTGTTGCAACACTGACCTTGGACGCGAGATCCAGTCCGTTCATGGCCGGGGCTTGCTTAGCCAGGGCAACAGCCTGAGCCATGTCCTCTGACGTGATGACATGCTTGGCAGGGTAGGCCACGATGGCGCCGTTCTGCGCGCCCCTTTCGCGCAAATGCCGGGTCAGCATACGGGTGTCTATGTCTGCAATCGCCACGGTTCCTTGGGCTTTGAGGAAATGCGTCAAATCACTGTCGGCGCGGAAGTTGGAATGCATCAAAGGTAAATTCTTGATGATCAGTCCGGCGGCATGAATGCGGTCGGCTTCGTTGTCCTCACTGTTCACACCGTAATTGCCAATGTGCGAATAAGTCAAGGTGACCAATTGCTGGCAGTAACTCGGGTCGGTCAGAATTTCCTGATACCCGGTCATGGAAGTATTGAAAACAACTTCGCCGACAGTGTGACCATCATGACCGATGGATTGCCCCATGAAGACCGTGCCGTCAGATAGCGCCAAAATAGCGGGAGGACGATTTCCCTGAAGAGTCAAAAGCACTCAGATCTCCGAGATTCGGTGACGCCCCAGGTGCAAGAGAGGCCTTCTCTTTGGCTGCTATACAAGGGGATTGGCTTTTTTTCGAGCGAAGGGCGTGCGGTTGATATAGAAGTCACGCATTATATGCCTGCGCCTCATCGCTACGACCGGTGCAATCGTCTGCTAACACTTCTATACACGTTGACAGGCACTGGCGTGCAAACAAATGGCCGCAGCCGCAGCCACATTCAAAGACTCCTGCCCTCCCGGCTGAGCAATTCTGACGCGCTGCACCTTGTCATCCGGCCAGTTGAGACTGACGCCTTGGCCTTCGTGACCGAACACCCAAATGCAAGGCCAGGGTAATTTTTTGTCCGCCATCAGCTCATGCAAGTAAGTGCCCTGGTGAACATCAGTCAGCAAGACCGGCGTATTGAGTTCCAAGATGTCGGCCACGTCCAAAGACTCGTTCAACTGCAAACCGAAATGCGCGCCCATCGCAGACCGCACCACTTTGGCAGACCACAAAGCCACCGAGCCCGGGGTGGTGCTGACCTGCTTGAAACCAAAGGCTGCGGCACAACGCAAGATAGCGCCGGCATTGCCGGGATCCTGCACTTGATCGAGCACCACCACAGACGCCAGAGAATTCATGGCATGGGTTTGCGGCAGTTCCACCACCCCGCCTATCCAGGAGGGGGACGGCAAAGAACTCAGTGCCGACATCAAGCTCGCGGAGAGTTGCAATACCGTGTCGCAACGTGCCGCCCAGTGGGCAAGACTGTCAGCCTGCACCGAATCGAGCAATACCAATTGGCTAAAGCGCAGCCCGCTGTCAAACGCGGCCTGGCACAAATGCTCACCTTCCAGCCAGACTTGCCTGCTGCTGCGGTAGGCGGTGTTGTCATTCGCCAGGGCTTTCAATTGCTTGAACAGCGGATTGTCTTTGGAGCTGATGGATTTAAGCGCCATGTGTTTTGCCCCCGCCGGTGTCACCCAGCATGGCCGCCACCGGTGCAAAACTGCGCCGGTGCCAGATGGTTGGACCCAAAGTTTTCAAAGCCTTCAGGTGCTCAGCGGTGCCATAGCCTTTGTGTCTGGCAAAACCATAAGCAGGAAAGTCCGCATCAATGGTGCAACACCAGCGGTCGCGCTCTACCTTGGCGAGGATAGAGGCAGCTGATATGGCGGCCACCTTGCTGTCGCCTTTGACAATGGCTTCTGCCAGCATATCCAGCACCGGCAAGCGGTTTCCATCGACCAGCACCTTGCGGGGTTTCAAACGCAAACCCTTGACCGCCCGCTGCATGGCCAACATGGTGGCCTGCAAAATATTGTGCTGATCGATTTCCTCTACCGATGCCTGAGCCACGCAAAAACACAAGGCATTTGCACGGATCTGGTCATAGAGTTTTTCCCGCTTAGCAGGGCTGAGCGTTTTCGAATCAGCCAATCCGCGCACCGGTGCCAGATCGTCGAGCATGACGGCCGCTGCAAACACCGGACCGGCCAGAGGGCCGCGCCCGGCCTCATCCACGCCGGCAATCAAGACCGGGCCATGGTCCCAGTTGAGCTTGACCTGCTCAGGCTTGGAGGATTTGCGCGATCGCATCTGTGGCTACCTTGGGCGTGTCAGCACGCAAAGATTGGTGCAAGCGGGAAAAAGTTTGTTGCAACGCCTGCACACGGGCCGGTTGCTCTAACCAATCCGTCACGCAGCGGGCCAGCGCCACAGGTGTGGCTTGAGATTGCAACAACTCGGGCACCACAAAATCCTGACACAAAATATTCGGCAACCCGACCCAGGGTTGCAAGCGTTTGCGTTCAATGATTTGCCAGCTTAACCAGGGCATGGCGTAGGCAATCACCATGGGGCATTTGAACAACGCGGCTTCCAGCGTTGCCGTCCCGCTGGCCACCATAGCGACATCAGCAGCAGCCATCACCGCATGGCTTTGGCCTTGGATGATTTTCAAATGACGGGCACCGGGAAATTGCCGGGCGATGTCATTGACCAAACCGGTCATACCGGGTGCCACAGGCAACACAGCCAGCACATCAGGCTGCTGTTGGCGAAGCAATTCAACAGCGGCTAAAAAACGGGGCAACAAATGTTTGATCTCGTCTTTGCGGCTGCCGGGAAGCACTGCCAGCACCCTCGCCTGCGGCGGCAAATCCAGCTGAGTTCTGGCCGCAGCCTTGTCCGCCTGCTCGGGAATCAAATTCGCCAAAGGATGGCCGACAAAGGTGGCGGCAATACCGTGCCGGGACAACAAATCGGGTTCAAAAGGAAAAATACACAGCACGTGATCCACGCTGTCGCGTATTTTTTGCAGACGCTTTGCGCGCCAAGCCCACACCGAGGGACAGACAAATTGCACGGTTTTCAATCCCGCTTGCCGCAGGTCACGGGCCAGATCCAGGTTGAAATCCGGCGCGTCAATGCCGATGAATATATCCGGCCTGGTGTCTAACAAACGGGTTTTGAGCTGCCGCCTGATGGCTACGATTTCGCGGTAATGCTTAAGCACTTCCACATAACCGCGCACCGATAACTTCTCCATCGGCCACCAGGAAACAAACCCGGATTGCTGCATGCGCGGTCCGCCGATACCTGTCATGCGCAAGGACGGCCAGCGTTGTTGCAAGCCAGGAATGACCAGCGAGGCCAGCAAGTCGCCTGAGGTTTCGCCGGCGACCATGGCTATCTCGAGCGCAGGTATGTCGGTCATGGTTGGTCCGGCAGGGTTCAACGGATGATGCCGCGGTTGGCCGACACCTGCGCCAGAAAGATTGACATCATGTCGACCACGTCAGTAATGCTTGCGTCCGTTTCAGGCATGGCCTGAATTTGCTCAAGCGCGGCTTGCAGGCTCAGGTCTTGCCGGTAAAGCGCTTTGTGCATCTGCTTGACCGCTTGAATCTGCGAAGCAGAAAAACCCCTGCGCTTCATGCCTTCATAGTTCATAGAGCGCACCTGCGCCGGTTGCCCCTGGCACATGGCAAACGGGGGAAGGTCTGCAAATAACAAGGAATTCATGGCAGTGAAACTGTGCGCCCCAAGACGACAAAATTGATGTACCACCGTGAAGCCACCCAGAATCGCCCAGTCCCCGACATGGACATGTCCGGCCAACTGGGTGCTGTTGGCGAAGATGGTGTGGTTACCTACCTGACAATCATGGGCCAGGTGTACATATGCCATCAACCAGTTGTCATGGCCGACCCGCGTCACACCCTGGTCATGGGCGGTACCGATATTGAAAGTACAGAATTCACGAATAGTGTTGCGGTCGCCGATCACAAGTTCACAGGGTTCACCGGCGTATTTTTTGTCTTGCGGCACCGCACCGAGTGAATTGAATTGAAAAATACGGTTATCTTCGCCTATGGTGGTTCTGCCCTCTATGACGCAATGTGAAGCCACGGTGGTGCCCGCACCGATGCGGACATGGGGACCGATGATGCTGTAAGCACCAATCGAGACTGATTCGTGAATTTGCGCTGCCGGGTCTACCAGAGCAGTCGGGTGTATCTGAGCCATGGGCAAGTCAGTCAATACGGCGCATGGTGCACATCAACTCGGCCTCAACCGCCAGTTCCGCACCCACCATGGCTTTGGCTTTGAATTTGAAGATACCGGCTTTCATGCGATCGAGTTCAACCATCAAGGTCAAAGCGTCACCGGGTTCGACCGGGCGCTTGAAACGCGCGCCATCAATGCCGGCAAAGTAATAAATGGTGTTTTCATCCGGCACCACATCCATGGTGTGAAAAGACAGCAAAGCAGCAGCCTGCGCCAGCGCCTCGAGCATCAACACGCCTGGCATGACCGGGCGATGCGGGAAATGGCCGTTGAAAAAAGGCTCATTGATGGTGACATTTTTCAAGGCAACTATGGATTTTCCCTTGTCTAATTGCAACACACGATCCACCAGCAAAAACGGGTAGCGGTGCGGCAACATTTTTAAAATTTGATGGATATCCATGATCATGGCCCTGATGTATTGAAATTATTTTCTAACCGGCGTATGCGTTCGCGCAAAGCATTGAGTTGCCGCAAACTGGCAGCATTCTTCTGCCAGGCTGCATTTTCGTCTATCGGGAAGACACCGCTGTAAGTCCCGGGTTTGAGCAAGGAATGGCTGACCACAGAGGCGGCAGACACATGCACATGGTCGGCCAGCTCCAAATGGCCGAGGATGACGGCGCCACCGCCCACGGTGCAATGCGCGCCGATTCTGGCGCTGCCGGCCACCCCGACACAACCGGCCATGGCCGTGTGCTTGCCTATGTGAACATTGTGTCCGATCTGAATCAGGTTATCCAGCTTGACACCGTCTTCAATCACCGTGTCTTCAATGGCACCACGGTCAACACATGTGTTCGCCCCGATTTCCACATCGTTACCAATCAATACGCCGCCGAATTGCTCTATCTTTATCCATTGCCCCTGGTCAAGCGCAAAGCCGAAACCATCGGCACCGATCACCACGCCTGCATGAAGAATGCAGTTTTCACCAATGACACACCCGGCGGAAACGGTAATCCTGGATTTAAGCCAACTGCCCGCGCCTATGGATACGCCGTCTTCCACCACGCACAGCGGGCCGATGCGGGCCGTCGGGTGTATGACGGCAGTTTCTGAAACAACTGCTGACGGGTGAATCAATAGAGACACCTTGTCTGGAACTACATGTTGACGCCATAACTGCGTCAATCCAGCCCAGTACAGATAAGGATTGTCGACAACCAATGAGCAGCCGCGTTCAATAGCGGATGTCGCATGCGCCTGCCCGACGATGACGCAGGCGGCTTTGGTGTTGCTAAGTTGTGAGATGTATTTCGGGTGGCTGAGAAAGGATAAGTCGCTACTACCTGCAGTAGCCAAAGGTGCCAACCCGCTGATAACAGTGTCCGGCGATCCATGCAAGATACCGCCGAGTTGCTCTACGATGAACCCTAATGCAAGGGACACCACACCATCACTTGCCGCTGTTGATGACTTTGATCACCTTGTCGGTGATGTCATGCTTGGGGCTGATATAAACAGCTTCTTGAAGTATCACGTCGTATTTTTCCGCTTCAGCAATTTGCTTGACCACTTTATTGGCCTTTTCCAGAACCTGCTGCAACTCTTCATTTTTCCTGGCGTTCAAGTCTTCCTGAAATTCGCGACGCTTGCGCTGGAATTCACGGTCCTGGTCAGACAATTGTCTTTGTCTGGTGGTGCGCTGGGAATCAGATAAGGTCGGCGAGTCGCGCTCAAGCTTTTCAGAATTTGATTTCAAGCCGTTACCCAACTCCATCAACTCTTTTTCACGCTTGGAAAACTCTTGTTCCAACTTGGTTTGAGCCACTTTGGCTGTGCTCGATTCCTTGAAAATCCGATCGGTGTTTATGAAACCAATGCGAAATTCTTCGGCATGGATAGTCAAGCCTGCCAAGCCCAGGCAGACCAGCAACAATGAACGTGTAAGTTTAGTTTTCATCAGAATGAAGTCCCGATCTGGAATTGAAAGCTCTGTATTCTATCGTTATCGAATTTCTTGAGGGGTTTTGCTACGGCCAGCCGCAAAGGGCCAACCGGAGAAATCCAACTCAAACCCAAGCCGGTAGAGCTTCGCAACTGGCCCAGATCAATGGATTCGTCTGCAGTATAGATATTCCCTACATCAAGAAAAGTGTAAAGCCGGAGCGTTTTATCGGTACCAACGCCGGGAAAAGGCATCAGGAATTCGGTATTGAGCAGGATTTTCTTAGATCCGCCAGTGGAGTAATCGCCTTCGTAACGGCTGTAGGTAGTGTCTGTCTGCAAAGAGTTCTGCTGAAACCCTCGCACAGACCCCAAACCGCCAGAATAAAAGTTCTTGAAAACGGGGTAATCATGGCCGGCAAAACTGCCGCCTAGACCGAGTTCTGCGTTGAGTGCAAAGGTGTATTTACGGCCAAGCGGCCAATATTGCTGGTATTGCCCTGAGTTTTTGTAATAACGGGTGTCACCCATCAAACCAAGCTCTGAATTCAAACGCATGAATTTGCCCTTGCTAGGAGCCAGCATACTGTCACGACTGTCCCGGGCCCAGCCTAAAGTTAAAGGGACAGAGGTGATGGGATCGTCAGCATAACTGGTGTAAGCATTTGGAAGATTTGATCCGCTTGAAATGGTTGTGCTGTCATAAGCCGCACCGACATAAATAGTATCTGTTTCAGCAATAGGAACGCCGAAACTCAGGCCCACACCTGAAGAGTTGATGTTGTAGTAGTTGGTGGAAGTCGAGTAAGGTCTAGAGTTTTTACTGAAAAGATTAAAGGTTCGCGACACCCCGTCCTCAGTGAAATAAGGATCAGTCGTGTGCACGGAATAAATTTTGTTGTATTGACTGGTATTGATTTGGACACCCACTGAATTGCCAGTGCCGAAGAAATTATCCTGATTCAAACCAAAGGATAAGAAGGCATTTTCAGATGAAGAAAATCCAACACCAAGGGACAAAGAGTTAGTGGGTTTTTCGGTGACTTTTAAATTGATGTCAACCTGGTCCGGATTATCCGGAACTTCCTGGGTATCAATGCTGACTTCGGTGAAAAAGCCTAAGCGGTCCACCCTGTCACGGGATGCTCGTATACGCTGACCGTCATACCAGGAGGATTCCATTTGCCTGAATTCCCGGCGGATGATTTCGTCCCTGGTGCGCTCGTTACCTGCAATATTGATCCGCCGGACATAAGCACGTCTCGAGGGATCTGCCTGCAAAATAATTTTGACCTGGCTGGTTTGACGGTCAATTTCAGTGCGCTGTTCAACTCTGGCAAAGGCAAAGCCGAAGTTGCCGAAATAATCAGCAAAAGCTTTGCTGGTGTCGACCACGTCAGTGACGTTATAGGCCAAGCCCGGTTTGATGGTAACCAGCGACTTAAACTCATTGTCACGGCCCAGATAAAAACCTTCCAGAGCAACTTCGCTGACCACGAAGCGCGCACCCTCATAAATGTTGACGGTAATAGTAATATCTTGCTTGTTCGGGGAAATAGCAACCTGGGTAGATTCAACTCTGAACTCAAGATAACCACGAGACAAATAAAAGGATCTTAAATTCTCCAGATCGGCATTCAACTTGGCCTGTGAATACCGGTCTGATTTGGTGTACCAGGACATGTAATTCGGTTCGGACAAATCAAGTTGATCCTTGATTGCAGCAAGATCAAATGCTTTGTTACCGATGATTTTGTATTCCTTGATTTTTGAAACATCCCCTTCGATAACGGTGAAGTTCAAGTTGACCTTGTTGCGCTCTGCCGGCGCGACTGTGGTGACAATCTCGGCACCATATAAGCTGCGATTGATGTACTGGCGCTTTAACTCCTGTTCAGCCCGGTCGGAAAGCGCTTTATCGAATGGACGGCCATCAGACAAACCGATGTCCTTGAGCGCTTTTTTCAATGTCTCTTTGTCGAACTCCTTGATACCGGTGAAGTTAATGGCAGAAATAAGCGGCCGTTCTTCCACCACCACAGTCACCACGTCATCTTTGACTTCGATTCGCACATCTTTGAACAAACCCAAAGCAAATAAATTCCGGATAGCCAAGGTTGCTTTGTCATCCGAGTAGTTTTCACCCACTTTAAACGGCAAGGTTGCCAGCACATTTCCAGGCTCCACCCTTTGCAAACCTTCCATGCGGATATCTTTGACCACAAAGGGTTCTACCGCCTGGGCTGCCTGAGACAAAAAAACGGTGAACACCAGGGCTTGACAGCACGAGAAAAGCTTAAAAAAGAATTTGGATTTCATGAAGTGGTCGCGATTAATCTATGAGTGGAATTTCGAAAGAGTCAGATATCCGGGCAGCCTGAGATGGCATGCGCGCAAGTGTTTCAATGCATACATATATTCACTTTCACTTGGAACATGAACCTGATAAAACGTTGACTTGATAATACATCAGCTCACACGGTGCATAGGCAGAAAGACCGTAAACGTATTGTGATCTGGCATTCATTTATTTCAATTCTTTCTCATCATTTTCTTCGCTGCCTCGCTAGCTTTAAGTCTCGCTTTTGCATCAATTTCCAGCAAATCCTCCAGTGAACGCGGCTTTTCCGGTAAACACGCTGACAAAGTAGCCAGATTCACCGCGTGAATCAGATCAAACTGAATTTCCCCAGCCAAAAAAAGCGCTACCGCAACTTCATTGGCTGCATTCAAAACTGCCGTGGTTCCACTCGGGGCCTTGAGAGATTCCCAGGCCAAAGCCAGGCCGGGAAATCTTTTTTGATGGTCGATGTCCTGCATCGACTCAAAGGTCATCAGGGAGCTTTTGCGGAAATCGATATTACCGGCGCCCGATGCAATGCGGTCCGGCCAGGCCAGGCCGTAAGAAATCGGCATGCGCATGTCCGGCGTACCCAGTTGAGCCACGATGGAGCCGTCGACGAACTCGACCATGGAATGAACAATGCTCTGAGGGTGGATGATGACTTCAATTTGCTCAGGCACCATGCCGAACAAATACCTGGCTTCAATGACCTCAAGTGCCTTGTTCATCATGGTCGCTGAATCCACTGAGATTTTTCTTCCCATCACCCAGTTGGGATGGGCACAGGCTTCTTCAGGGCTAACGGCATGCAAAGTCGATGGGGAGCGGGTTCTGAAAGGTCCGCCGGATGCCGTCAAAATGATTTTGCTGACCACGCCCGGCCAAGTGCTTGCGTCTTCAGGCAAGGCTTGAAAAACAGCAGAATGTTCACTGTCAATCGGCAATAGCTTGGCACCGCCTTGTTGAACCGCATCCAGAAACAATTCACCGCCCACCACCAGGGCTTCCTTGTTGGCCAACAGCAGACGCTTACCGGCTCTTGCTGCGCTCAAACAGGATGCAAGTCCGGCAGCGCCCACAATGGCCGCCATGACCATGTCGACTTCGGGAGCAGATGCGACATCGTTCAAGGCTTGCGGTCCGGACAAGACCTGGGTCTGAAGTCCCTCAGCCTTAAGCCTATCCTTCAATAGTTGAGCCGCAGCCTCGTGAACCATGACAGCGTATCTCGGCTTGAACGCAGCACACTGGGCCAACATTTTGTCGACCTGTGTGGCACCGGTCAGCGCGTAAACGGTGTAGCGGTCAGCATGCCTGGCCACAATATCCAGGGTATTGACACCGATGGAACCGGTAGAGCCCAGCACGGTCAGATTTTTTTTCATGGCGTTTGGCTCACATCAAATAAAGCATCATGGCTAAAGGTAAGGTGGGCAGCAACGCGTCCAGGCGGTCAAGCACACCGCCGTGACCAGGCAATAAACGGCTGCTGTCCTTCACACCTGCGCTGCGCTTTAAAAGCGATTCAAACAAGTCACCGGCGGCGCTGATCAGGGTGAGGAAAATCACACCGGCAATCATGAAAAACACACCGTGTGCATAGAGTCTGGCAAACAAACTGTCGCTCAAAGCCGGAAACTGGGTTTGCAAGGCCAGCCAGGCAAATGACAACACAAGCACGCCAAGCAACCCGCCGAGCAATCCTTCGCGACTCTTACCCGGACTGATAGCAGGTGCGAGCTTATGACGTCCCCATTGTTTGCCGACGAAATACGCAGAGATATCCGCCACCCATACCAGCACCAGCACCGATGTCAAAAAAGACGTCCCGATGCTTTTGGCCTGGTACAAAGCCAACCAGGTCATGGTCAGCACGCCTATGCCGATCAGGTTTCTGATGATTGCAGGCAGTGTTCGCCAACTGTCGACACCATGCTTTAAAAAATAAAACAGCAGACTGATCCAGAAAACACCGCCCAGCAACCACAAAGCATTCGGCATCAAACCAGCAGCACCGCTGAACCACACAGCTACGCAAAGCACCAAACAAATAGCCGACATGAGCAGAGCGGAGACGGTGCCCATGTTGTTTAAGCGGCCCCATTCCCAGGCACCGGCGGCCACAAGAAACAAACCGGCTAAACCAAGCCAGCGCGCGTCCGGGTGAAACAACGCCGGTAAAAAGACCGCCAATAAAAGCAAGGCGGTGATGATGCGTTGTTTAAGCATGTGAAAAGCCGCTCAGACAGCCATGATTTCCTGTTCTTTGGAAGCCATTAATTTATCTATGTCTGCAATATGCCTGTTGGTCACTTTTTGTATGTCTGCCTCTGCGCGTTTTTGCTCATCCTCAGAGGCAAGTTTGTCTTTGACGAGTTTTTTCACCGCTTCATTGGCGTCCCGGCGTAAATTGCGAACGGCAACCTTGGCGTTCTCGCCTTCGTTGCGGACAATTTTGGTCATCTCTTTTCTGCGCTCTTCGGTCATGGGCGGCATGGGCACACGAATCAAATCGCCCATAGAGGAAGGGTTCAAACCCAGATCGCTTTCGCGTATGGCTTTTTCTATCTTAGGGCCCAATCCTTTTTCCCAAGGCTGAACACTGATGGTGCGCGCGTCCAGCAGCGACACATTGGCTACCTGTGACAAAGGCGTGGGGTTGCCGTAATACTCGACCAAGATGTTGTCAAGCAAGCCGGGATTGGCCCTGCCTGTGCGGATTTTGCTCAGGCTGTTATTGAAAGCCGCAATGGATTGGTCCATCTTGCTTTCATTGTTTTTCTTGATCTCGCTGATATCCATGGTTCCAAGTCCTCCTGCCAAAATGTCACTGTTTCATGAAGCGAAAACCAGTGTTCCTTCATCTTCACCCATCACCACCCGCTTGAGCGCACCGTGCTTGAATATGGAAAACACGGTGATGGGCAACTTCTGGTCACGGCACAAGGCAAAAGCCGTAGCGTCCATGATGCCTAAGTTGCCGTTGATGGCATCGTCAAAACTGATTTGACTATAGCGGGTTGCCGTCGGGTCTTTTTTCGGGTCGGCGGTATAAACACCATCGACCTTGGTGGCTTTCAACACCATGGCGGCACCGATTTCAGCTCCGCGCAAGGCTGCTGCTGTGTCTGTCGTGAAAAACGGGTTGCCGGTGCCGGCGGCGAACACCACCACTTTGCCCTCTTCCAGGTACTGCAAGGCCTTGGGGCGCACATAAGGCTCGACCACCTGTTCAATACCAATGGCCGACATGACGCGCGCGATCAAACCGGCCTTGTTCATGGTGTCAGCCAGCGCCAATGCATTCATCACCGTCGCCAACATGCCCATGTAATCCGCTGTCGCTCTGTCCATGCCGACAGAACCGCCGGCCACGCCGCGAAAAATATTGCCGCCGCCTATGACCACGGCCACTTCAACCCCAAGCCGGGTAATCTCGGCGATTTCTTCAACCATACGGACGATAGTGTCGCGGTTGATACCGAATGCATCGTCCCCCATCAAAGCCTCACCGGAAAGCTTGAGCAAAATCCTTTTATAGGCGGGTTTTTTGGATGTCATTGCATTCTTCTCCGGATACATCAATGTGAGCAGGGTTCAAAAAAAAGGGGACTAACTTGTGTCCCCTTTTCATGTCATGCTGATTGTTTGGCAGCGGCTACCTGGGCAGCCACCTCGGCGGCAAAGTCATCGACTCTGCGCTCAATGCCTTCCCCGACCACATACATGGTGAAAGCCTTGACCGTGGTTTTGGCCGATTGAAGCATTTGCTCCACCGTCTGCTTGTCGTTTTTCACGAAAGTCTGATTGAACAAAGACACTTCTTTCAAGTACTTTTGCACTGCGCCTTCGATCATTTTGGCGGCGATCTCAGCAGGCTTGCCGGATTCAGCAGCTTTGGCTGTTGCAACAGAACGTTCGGTCTCTATCAAAGCAGCAGGCACATCGGCGCTGGTCAGTGACACCGGCTTCATGGCGGCCACGTGCATGGCGACGTCGCGGGCGGCGGCTTCGTCCCCGTTGAACTCAACCACCACGCCAATGCGAGTGCCGTGCAAATAAGACGTCAGATGATTGCTTTGATCAAAGTATTTGAAACGGCGAAAGCTCATGTTCTCGCCGATCTTGCCGATCAGGCCTTTGCGCACGTCTTCTACCGTCGGACCGAAACCATCTTGCTCATATGCCAGGGCTGATAAGGCAGCGACATCGGCAGGTTGGTGGGCCGCGATCAAACCGACAGCTGCATTGGCAAGCGCCAGAAAGCTGTCGTTCTTGGTGACAAAGTCTGTTTCGCAATTGACTTCGAGCATGGCGCCAGCGCCACCGTGCATGGCAATGGTGACCACGCCTTCAGCCGTCACCCGCGCGGATGCCTTGCTGGCTTTGCTGCCCAGCTTGACGCGCAGCAATTCTTCTGCCTTGACCATGTCGCCTTCGGCTTCGGTCAAAGCTCTTTTGCACTCCATCATGGGTGCGTCGGTTTTTGCACGCAGTTCAGCGACCATGCCTGCGGTTATTGTTGCCATGTCAAACTCCTCTATCTTGTTGCGTTTATTCAATCAGGTGCAAAAAAGGGGCCAATCAAGCCCCTTGATCTCAAACTCCAAGCGGATCAAGCCGGGTTGCCGCTTTCAACTTCGACGAATTCATCGTCACCCTCAGCCACAGCCTTGATGACGTCGTTGACAGCGTTGGCGCGACCTTCGAGGATGGCGTCGGCGATGCCGCGCGCATACAAAGTCACTGCTTTGGAAGAGTCATCGTTGCCGGGAATGACATAGTCAATGCCTTCAGGAGAGTGGTTGGAATCGACCACGCCGATGAGGGGAATGCCGAGTTTTTTGGCTTCTGCAATAGTGATTTTATGGAAACCCACGTCGATCACAAAAATCGCATCAGGTAATGTAACCATGTCTTGAATGCCGCCTATGTCTTTTTCCAGCTTCTCAAGTTCACGCATGAACATGAGTTGTTCTTTTTTGGACATGGCATCCAAACCGATTTCCTGCTGAGCCTTCATGTCTTTGAGGCGCTTGATGGATGTTTTAACGGTTTTGAAATTGGTCAGCATGCCGCCGAGCCAGCGTTGATCGACAAAAGGCACACCGGCTCTTTTGGCTTCGCTGGCGATGATTTCTCTGGCCTGGCGTTTGGTGCCAACCATCAGAATATTGCCACGATTGGCAGACAACTGCTTGGCGAATTTCATGGCATCCTGGAACAGAGGCAGTGACTTTTCCAGGTTAATGATGTGAATTTTGTTGCGATGGCCGAAAATATACGGTGCCATCTTCGGGTTCCAGAAACGTGTTTGGTGTCCGAAGTGGACACCGGCTTCAAGCATTTCGCGCATACTTACTGACATAAATTACTCCAAAGGTTGAGTCTTAAAGTCGGTTCGCCATCGCTAGAATGACAGGATGAACTGTCGACTGGCAACACCTTTATTGAACCGGTTTGGGATTTGCTTGAGAAGATCAAACCATTTGATCACCACAAAGCCAAAAAATTTTAACATATCTCCACCCCCTCTCCCGCGGCGAATTGGTAACTTTGGTTTAAATCTATGAAAATTGCCGTCATCGGAGCAGGCGTTATCGGCGTGACTACCGCACTCGAACTGGTATCCCACGGGCATGAAGTCGTGGTTTATGAAAAAGGTTCGGGCATTGCCCAGCAAGCCAGCTTTGCCGCCTCGGGCTTCATGGGCCCCGGTCTGGTGAACTCGTGGACGGCGCCTGGCCTGTTTTCACGCCAATTCAAAAAATGGCTCACAGGTGAAAGCGGCATACACGTGAACGGCTTGTTGCAGTTTCCAGGCGGCTGGGTCTGGCAATGGTTACGTGCTTGCGGACATCCTGAAGCCGGTTTAAAGCTGGCCTCTTTGCAACGTCTTGCTTTTTACAGCCAGGAGGTATTTAAAGGCGTCACCGAACAATACGGTTTGAGTTATGAAAACAGCCCGGGTTCTTTGCTTTTGTGCCGAAGTGAAGCGGATTTTCAAGAAGTCGAATTACAACTGTCGCTGCTCAAAGACGCTGGCATTCTTTACAAAACACTGAGCGCCGCAGACACACAGGCATTGGAGCCGGCGCTGTCTACAGAAACACAGTTATGGGGCTCTGTTTGCTTTCCAAACGATGCCGTGGCCAATTGCCGTCAGTTCACCATTCTGGCCAAGCAGGAAGCCGAACAACTCGGCGTGGTGTTCAAGACAGGCCATGAAGTGTTGCCTCTTTCTGTCTCCAAACCAACTCTGCTTAACTTCACCGACAAAGAGTCAGTCTCATTTAACCATGTGGTTGTCTGCGCTGGTTTTCACAGCAAAGCACTTGTTCAAAAAATCGGCATACAACTGCCGGTTCTCGCTGTACACGGCTATTCGCTGAGCGCAGCCTTGCGCGAGGAAATGGATGCGCCGTCTTGTGGCGTACTCGACGCTAAACACCAGGTTGCTATTGCGCGCTCGGGACAACGCATACGTGTCAGCGGCATGTGTGAAATCGGCCTAGCCCGGCAACCTTCAGAAAAAAACACCGACTTGCTTTACAAAGTCTTGAACGATTGGTTTGCCGGTGCCGCGAAAACCCAGGACAACGTACAAGTTTGGCGAGGCACCCGGGACGTGATGAGCGACGGCGTTCCTGTGTTGGGACTCAGCGGCGTGCCCGGTGTTTGGCTCAACATCGGACACGGTAACCACGGCTGGGCTTGCAGCAGCGGCAGCGCCCGCGCGATTGCTGACATGGTGTCGGGCAGAGACTGCGAAATCGACCTCAAAGGTCTGGGTATAGAACGCTTTTAACCTCTGCCGACAAACGGCATGTTGGTGGCCATCACGGTGTGGAACAGCACATTGGCGCTGGCGGGCAAGCTGGCCATGTACAGCACGGATTCGCCGACATGCGAAACGTCCATCAAAGGTTCGGCCTTGATTTCACCATTCGCCTGGGGCACACCCAGCGCCATCTTGGCCGCCATTTCAGTGCCGGCATTGCCGATGTCGATCTGACCCACGGCAATATTGAACTTGCGCCCGTCCAAAGCCGCCGTTTTTGTCAAACCGGTCACCGCGTGCTTGGTCGCTGTGTAGGCAATGGAATTGGGACGCGGCGCATAAGCTGAAATAGAACCGTTGTTGATGATGCGCCCGCCCATGGGATCCTGGGTTTTCATGGCTTTGAAAGCCTGCTGCAAACAATAAAACATGCCGTTCAAGTTGATGTCGACCACATTGCGCCATTGCTCAATGCTGAGTTCATCCAATGGCACGCCGGGCGCGCTGACACCGGCGTTGTTGAACAACAAGTCCACGCGGCCGCAGGTTTTCACCGTCGTGGCAAACAGCGCGGCCACTGATTCCGGGTTGGCCACATCGGTAGGCACAACCAAGCTGCTACCGGCTTGACCAAGACTGTGAGCAAGCTCATCCAAGGGCTGCTGACGGCGACCGGCCAGCACCACTTTCCAGCCGGCACCTGCCAAGGCAATGACTGCCGCCTTGCCTACACCAGTACCTGCGCCTGTAACTATGGCTATTTTTTGCTGACTCATATTGTTTCTCCTGAAAAATCAAGCACGTTTTTTCGCACTTTTTTTAGTTGTTTGTGAAGCAGTAGGCGATTTTTTCGCCGCTTTGCCGAATGGTTTTTTGGAACCGCGCTTGGAATCGGTGGTCTTCTTTGCGCCGCTTGCCCCGGTTTTACCTGATATTTTTCCGGCCTCAGCTTGCGGCTGTGTTTTGGCTTTGCGAACAATCGCCGCCGCACCATCCATCAAATCGTCTTGTACCCAGCGGAAATCGATTTTGCGGCCATCCAGATCGACGCGGCTGACTTGCACCCGGACGCGCGCGCCTATGGCGTAGCGAATACCGGTGCGCTCGCCGCGCAACTCCTGCCTGGCTTCATCGAAACGGAAATAATCGCCGCCCAACTCAGTGATGTGCACCAAGCCTTCAACATACATGGCGTCCAGCGTGACAAATACGCCGAAGGTGGTGACGGCAGACACGGTGCCGCTGAAATCTTCACCCAGGTGTTCGCGCATGTACTGGCATTTCAGCCATGCTTCAACGTCACGGCTGGCTTCATCGGCGCGACGCTCATTGGCACTGCAATGCAAGCCGGCCGCTTGCCAAGACTGTAACTCGGGCGAATGTTTCACATTCGCTTGCGCTGAAGGTTTGGATGATTTGGCCGCCTGGGTGGCCAGTCTTCTGGCGAGTTTGGCGTGTGCCTCACCGGGCGTCGGCAAGGCCGGGAGTTGATAGCATCTGCCATGCAAGATGGACTTGATGACACGGTGCACCAGCAAATCCGGGTAGCGCCGGATAGGACTGGTGAAATGCGTGTAAGCCTCAAAAGCCAGACCGAAATGCCCGCTGTTGATAGGCGTGTAAATCGCCTGTTGCATGGAACGCAGCAGCATGCTGTGGATTTGCTGCGCATCCACCCGGTCTTTGGTGGCGTTGGCAATCGTCTGAAAATGTTCCGGCTTGGGCGATTCGCCGATTTGCATGCCGACGCCAATGGCCTTGAGGTAGTTGCGCAATATTTCAATTTTTTCCGGCGTCGGCCCTTCGTGCACCCGAAACAGCGAAGCGTGTTTGCTGTTCATGATGTAGTCGGCGCTGCAAACGTTGGCGGCCAGCATGGCCTCTTCAATCAAACGGTGCGCTTCGTTGCGTATGCGCGGAACAATTTTTTCAATTCTTCCGCTTTCATCGCAAACAATTTGTGTTTCGGTGGTTTCAAAATCCACTGCACCGCGCTTTTGACGCGACTTGAGCAAGGCCCGGTAGACATCGTGCAAATTGAGCAAATCATTCACGCGCGCCTTGTGCTTGAGCGCTTGCGGCCCGCGTGTGTTGGACAAAACAGCGGCGACATCGGTGTAGGTGAAACGCGCATGGCTGTGCATGACAGCTTCATAAAACTGGTAGGCGAATACTTCGCCATCCACGCCAATCATCATGTCGCACACCATGCACAAGCGATCCACATGGGGATTGAGCGAGCACAAGCCATTGGATAATTTTTCCGGCAGCATAGGAATGACGCGGCGCGGAAAGTACACGCTGGTGGCCCGGTCGTAGGCATCGATATCGATGGCGCTGCCGGTGTCCACGTAATGCCCGACATCGGCGATGGCCACCAGCAAGCGCCAACCGGGTTGCGACTTGTCGGTCAGCGGTTCGCAATACACCGCGTCGTCAAAATCACGCGCGTCTTCGCCGTCTATGGTGACAAAGGCCACGTCAGTCAAATCGACACGGTGCTGCGCGTCTTTGACGGTGACCTTGTCCGGCAAGCCTTCAGCTTGTTTCAAACAGGGCTCGGAAAACCGATGAGGTACGCCGTATTTGCGCACCGCAATTTCAATCTCCATGCCGGGGTCGTCCATCTCGCCCAGCACTTCCTGCACACGTCCCACAGGTTGACCGTACAAACTCGGCGGCTCTGTTAACTCGACCACCACCACTTGACCGACCAGCGCTTTACCGGTGGCGGTTTTGGGAACCAGTATGTCCTGACCGTAACGCCGGTCTTCGGGCGCAACCAGCCAGACACCGCTTTCCTGCAACAAGCGTCCGATGATGGGATGCGCAGGTCTTTCAGTGATTTCGAGAATGCGGCCTTCGGGTCTGCCCTTTTTGTCGGTGCGTGTGACACGTGCGATCACGCAGTCGCGATGCAACACGGCGCGCATCTCGTTAGGAGGCAAATACACATTGGATTGACCGTCGTCGCGGACGACAAATCCATGGCCATCGCGATGACCTTCTACGACGCCTTTGAATTCTTCAAGGAGTCCGACGGTATTTGGGGTACTTTTTTTGATATGATCCTCTGCTTTCCTGAAGGCCCAGGTGGCGGAATTGGTAGACGCACTAGTTTCAGGTACTAGCGAGTAACATCGTGGGGGTTCGAGTCCCTTCCTGGGCACCAATCTTACAGACCAACGAACCCCTACACAGGTTCATTCCGGTCAAACCGGCAACCCAATCAAATCATGTCCTTGTGTTCCAAGGATTTTGACTTTGGTGAATTCACCGGCACGGTAACTTTTACTTACTTTCTCAGGTGCCACCATGTGCACCAGTCCGTCAATCTCTGGCGCATCCCTGAAGCTGCGGCCCACACCGCCTTGACGCCCCATGGCTTTGGCACTGTCGACCAGCACTTGCATGGTCGAGCCGACATAGCGTTTTAATTTTTCTGTGGACACTTCTTCGGCCACCGCCATGAACCTGGAGCGCCTGTCTTCGCGCACTTCCTTAGTCAACATGCCTGGCAATTGATTGGCGGTCGCGCCGTCGACCGGGCTGTAGGCAAAACAACCTGCATGGTCAATTTCAGCTTCGCGCATGAATTGCAGCAAATGCTCAAACTCCTGCTCGGTTTCGCCGGGGAAGCCTGCAATGAATGTGCTGCGAATCACCAGTTGCGGACAAATCTTGCGCCACGCTTCGATGCGCTCGAGGTTTTTCTCGCCACTGGCCGGGCGCTTCATGCGCTTGAGCACATCCGGATGGCTGTGCTGAAAAGGCACATCCAAGTACGGCAGAATGCGACCCGATGCCATCAAAGGCAAAATCTCGTCCACGCTAGGGTAGGGATACACGTAATGCAGGCGCACCCAGGCGCCAAAAGGCTCGGCCAGTTCGGCCAGGGCTTGCACCAGTTCAAACAAACGTGATTTGACCGGCCTGCCGTTGAAAAAACCGGTCTGGTATTTGATATCCAAGCCATACGCTGAAGTGTCCTGGCTGATGACCAGCAATTCGCGCACACCTGACTCAAACAAAGCCCGGGCTTCATTCAACACATCGCCAACCGGGCGCGACACCAGGTCACCGCGCATAGATGGAATGATGCAAAAAGAGCAGCGGTGGTTACAGCCTTCGCTGATTTTCAAATAGGCGTAATGCTTGGGCGTCAATTTGATGCCGGCCGCCGGCACCAGATCTAAAAACGGGTCATGCGGCTTGGGCAAATGCAAATGCACCGCCTCCATGACTTCATGCGTGGCATGGGGGCCGGTGACGGCGAGCACGCTGGGATGCAAGTCCTTGACCAGGTTGCCGCCGCCTGCATTGGTTTTTGCGCCCAGGCAACCGGTGACGATGACCTTGCCGTTTTCCGCCAAAGCCTCGCTGATGGTGTCCAGACTTTCTTTGACCGCATCGTCAATGAATCCGCAGGTGTTGACGATCACCAGATCAGCACCAGCAAAGGTTTTTGAAGTGGCGTAGCCTTCGGCGCTCAAGCGCGTGAGTATCAGTTCAGAGTCAGTCAATGCCTTGGGGCATCCGAGGCTGACAAAGCCGACTTTAGGTGGTGTAGACATCAGCGTTTTAATCCCATGGCCTTGAGCATTTGCTCTTGTAATTGCAACATCATCTGGTTGGACTGCTGTGTGTAGTTGCCGACCAAAGTCGGCAATCCACCGGCCGGATTGGCCAGGAACTGCGCCCAAACTTCAGGCGTCATCTGCTGTGACTGCTGCGCCAATTGCGCTTGCATATCGAGAAATTGTTGAATATTCTTTTCCAAGTAATTGCCCATGAATGGCTGCATGGCGTGGCCGTAAAAACGGATCATATTGGCCAATGCGGCTTCAGAAAACAAGGGCAGCCCGCCGGCCTCTTCTTCCAGAATGATTTGCAGAAAAATACTGCGCGTTAAATCTTCATCGGTTTTGGCATCGACCACTTTGATGGTTTCAGCGTCAATCACCATGGCCTTGACTTCCTGCAAGGTGATATAGCTTGAAGTTCTGGTGTCGTAAAGACGGCGATTCGGGTATTTTTTGATCAACCTGCAGGCGTCCTGAGGTTGAGATTCGCTTTGCGTTTGTTTAGGGGTTGGGTCTTTGGAACGTGACAAGAGTTGTCCTAAAGAATATGTCGCCTAAAGTGGATTAAGACAAGAAGAAAACATTGACCTACCACTAAGGCATTGGTAGGCGCGATTGGACTCGAACCAACGACCCCCACCATGTCAAGGTGGTGCTCTAACCAGCTGAGCTACGCGCCTTCGTTGCCGAAAGCGGTATTCTATCAGTAACGGAAATACGTTTTGGAAAACGGTTGTTGTCCGTTGCGGTCAATGCCTTCTGGCTGATCTGACCCCGTTGACCGCATTCAAGGCTGACAGCATCTTGTTCAATCCAGATGCGTTATGGACTTCCACTGTGAATGTCATCCAGGCAGTGTCTTTGATAGTTTGGGTTTTCACGCCCACCACGTTCATTTTTTCTCTGGCGAAAACTTCGGATATGTCACGCAGCAAACCTTGCCGGTCATCGGCCAGCACTTGTATATCGACCAGGTAAAGCTCTGCACTTGGATCATTCTGCTTGCCGTGCCAGGCAACCTCAATCACCCGGTCAGGGTTGTTTTGCAGCAACTGTAGAAAATTGCCGCACTTAGCGCGGTGCACGCTCACGCCTTTTCCTTTGGTGACATAGCCCCGCACATCGTCAGGCGGCGCAGGCCGACAGCATTTGGCCAATTGCGTCAGCAGCGAATCCATGCCGACAACCAGCACACCTGCGTGCTGTTGCGAAGGTTTAGGTTGCTGAGCTTTACGAAACAGCTTGTCATCCTCGGCAGGTGGAGCCGACACCGGGCGCAAAAACGTTTCAATATTGCGCAAAGAATACTCATCCTTGCCGACCACCTCAAACAAATGCGCCGCAGATTCAAATCCCAATTTCTTGGCAAGATCCTCTAATTTGTAAGCCGTCCGCCCTTCTCTTTGCAACAGCTTTTCAATTAGTTCGCGTCCGCGGGAAATCGTTTGACTGGCTTGCTGCGCATTGAACCAGGCTCTGACCTTGGCCTTGGCCCTGGGGCTAGCGATAAATTGCAAATCCGGGTTTAACCAGTCGCGCGACGGCCCGCCTTCTTTAACCGTGGTGATTTCCACCGTCTGTCCGTTTTGCAAGCGGGTCGACAAAGGCACCAGCACGCCATCGAGTTTGGCACCGCGGCAACGGTGACCGAGTTCGGTGTGCAAGGTGTAAGCAAAGTCAACCGGCGTGGCTCCTTGCGGCAATTCCACAATGGCGGCTTCAGGCGTTAATACATAAATTTTTTCCTGACCGCTTTGTTGCGGTAAGTGCTTGTCCTGGTCTTGAACCGCACTGAGTTCACGTTCCCAGGCCAGCAGTTGACGCAACACCGCCATTTTTTGGGCTTGCTCTGCCGGTACCGCAACCCCGGCATAACCTTTGATACCGGCTTCCTTGTAAGCCCAATGCGCCGCCACGCCAAACTCTGCATGCTCGTGCATGGCGCGGGTACGGATTTGTATTTCAAACACTTGGCCACGGTCTGTGCTGACAACGGTATGCAAAGACTGGTAGCCATTGGCTTTGGGTTTGGCGACGTAATCGTCAAATTCATTGTCTATGGCCTGCATCTGCTGATGCACCAAAGCCAGCGCCCGGTAACAGTCTTCCACGTTGTCCACAATGATGCGCATGGCGCGCAAATCCAGCACCTGCTCAAACTGCAAAGACTTGCCGCGCATTTTTTTGACAATGCTGTAAATGTTTTTCGGCCTGCCTTGAATTTCTGCGCGTATGCCTTGAACCAACAACATCGATTGCAATTCCTGCCTGAGCTGTTCAATTTCTTGCTCGCGTTCGGTGCGTTTTTTCTCCAGTAAACCGGCTACCTGCTTGTAAACCTGCGGCTCCAACAATCGAAACGCCAGGTCTTCCATTTCCCATTTAATTTGCCAGATACCGAGCCGGTTAGCCAGCGGCGAAAAGATATGCAGCACGTCTTGCGACAACTGCTCAAAGCCGCTTATCTTGTGCGCGGTGGCAAAGCGCAAGCTGACCAAGTGTGAGGCCAGCAACAACATGACAACCCGCAAATCCTTTGAAAAAGCCAGCAACATGCGCCGCACATTTTCAATTTGCCCCACGGAGGTTTTGGACTGAGCTTTGGTTTCTCTGGCCGCTTGTTGCAGTTGAAACAATTTGTTAGCGGAGATAGCCAAGCCCGTCAAGCTGTCGCCGAAAGTGGCGGTCAAAGTCTCGGCGGGTTGGTTGAGGACTGCGGCGCAATAAGCCAAATACACAGCGGCCTGCATCTCGCTGGTAGCACCTATGCCTGCTAGCAATGACACCACGCCGTCGGCATGTGCCAGCGTAGGTTCGCCGCCGGTTTGCTTCATGCCGCTTAACAAGGGCTCGGCAAACTGCCTGGCCTTGACGCAAACATTGTGCAGATCTGACGTGGCAAGACCGTTGAGTTCGGGCTGTGTGCTGACGGTCGTGGCAGGGGAAGAAAATTTCATTGAAAACAGTCGATACACCGGACTCGGGCAAAATCCCCGGATGCATCATCCTAAAGGATAGGGAAATTTCATGGCAGATCGTTTTTTGAACGGCAAAACCGCCCTGGTCACAGGTTCCACCAGCGGTATCGGTCTGGGTATTGCCAAGTCACTGGCGCAAGCCGGAGCGCGTATTGTGGTCAATGGTTTCGGCGACGTTGGTCAAGCACGTGCCGACATTGAAGCAATGGGCGTTGACACGCTTTACCACGCTGCCGATATGCGCCGTCCCGCTGAGATTGAAGACATGATTCAAATGGCATCAAGCCATTGGGGCCAGATAGATATTCTGGTGAACAACGCCGGTATTCAACACGTGGCTCCTGTCGATCAGTTTCCGATCGACAAATGGGATGACGTGATCGCCATCAATTTGTCCAGTGCTTTTCACACCACGCGTCTCGTACTGCCTGCCATGCGCCGGCACAACTGGGGCCGCATTTTGAACATCGCCTCTGTGCACGGCCTGGTGGCGTCTGCCGACAAGTCTGCTTACGTTGCGGCCAAGCACGGCCTGGTCGGCCTGACCAAGGTGACTGCGCTGGAGACAGCCACGACCGGCATCACCTGCAATGCAATTTGCCCGGGCTGGGTACTCACTCCTTTGGTGCAAAAACAGGTTGACGCCAAAGCGCAATCTGCAAGCGTATCGGTTGAACAAGCGACCCGCATGCTCCTCAGCGAAAAAGAACCGTCCATGCAATTCACCACGCCCGAAGAACTCGGACAGCTGGCAGTGTTTCTGTGTTCAAGTGCGGGCAATAACGTGCGCGGTGTTGCCTGGAACATGGACGGTGGTTGGACGGCGCAATGAATACTGTGGGCCCCATCAACAAAACGATGGATGCTTGTTTGATTGTTATTCAGTTCATCAAAAAGTAAGCGCTAATCTATTGCAAAGCGTGCAGTGCTGTTTTATCTTTCAGCACATGAAAAAACATATTCATAACCCCGAATCACAGGCCTTCGCCGCCCGGCTTCGCCACGCCATGAAGGAAGCCGGCCTGAAGTCTTCTGCCACCCAGCTCGCTGATGCGTTCAATATGCGCTATTGGGGAGATGGCATCACGCCGCATGCGGCGCGTAACTGGATGATAGGTGCATCCATTCCCAAGCAGGACAAACTCAAAACCTTGAGCGACCTGTTGCAAATCAGTCCGCATGACTTGTTGTTCGGGCCGCAAACCTCGTCTATGCCTTTGAACGAACCCACGCAAACCCAGAGCATGGGCATGTGTGACACCGAAATGATGCGTCAGTTCATGAGGCTCAATGCCGAACACAAACGCATGGTGAGGCACTGGGTGAAACTCGCCTTTTTGTCCGAGAAGAACGGCGGTGTTGACAACACCTTCCCCCTCAGCGACAACCCGGGTTCAGTCAGCTGAGCACAGCAGCACAATCGCCTGTGCTTCTATAGACTGGCCCTGGCCCACTGGCCCCAGCTTTTCTGCGGTCTTGGCTTTGATATTGATTTGAGTGACAGTCAAAGCCAATGCTGCGGCTATTTGCTCACGCATGGCAGGGATATGCGGTGCCAGCTTGGGTGCCTGGGCTATCACCGTGCTGTCCAGGTTTTGTATGCGCCAGCCTTTTTCTTTAAGTAAGTCCGCGCACGCAGCCAGCAGCTCCAGCGAGTCTGCATTTTTCCAGCGTACATCCGTGTCCGGAAAATGCGTGCCTATGTCGCCCAGCCCGGCAGCGCCCAGCATGGCGTCAATGATGGCGTGCAATAAAACATCTGCATCCGAATGGCCGAGCAAGCCCAGGTGAAAAGGGATATGCAGACCACCGATGATCAAGCGGCGACCGGGTACCAGTGCATGCACATCCCAGCCCTGACCGATTCGCATTTGAGCTTGCGTCATGGTGTTGTCTCCTGCGGCTTTGCGGCAGCGGTTGAACGGCTGGCCAGCACTGCCTCGGCCAGTTGCATGTCATCAGGGTATGTGACCTTGAAATTGAAAGCGGCTGCAGGGACCAGCTTTGGTTGCCTTCCCATGGCCTCGATGGCAGAGGCTTCGTCAGTCACCTGGTCACCTGCTTGAAGCAATGCTTGCGTGAGCGCTGCGAGCCTGAACATTTGCGGGGTTTGCGCCAGCCATTTACCGCTGCGCGACAGCGTGGACGCCACGCGATCCTTGTCTGCGATTTTCAAAGTATCCGGCACAGGCAAGGCCAGCAATCCGCCTACCTCGTCGTTTTGGCAGGCCAGCCACAGTTTCTCAATCAAAGCCGGCGTCAGCAGACAACGCGCGGCATCATGCACCATCACCCATTCATCTTCTTTGACACCGAGTTGTTGCAAAACGCGCAAACCGGCCAGTACGCTTTGCGCGCGTGTTGCGCCACCGGTAGGACTGATGACAAACCGTTCTTGTGGGTATTGCTTTATCACTTCGGCCATGTCACTGTCGTTCGGGGCCACCACGATGACGCCTTGCCCCAGCCCGGACAAGGCTGCAAATGCGCGCAAGGTATGCACCACCATGGGAACGCCTGACAGTGGCAGGTATTGCTTGGGCGAG
Source organism: Bordetella parapertussis (assembly GCA_945901125.1). GTDB lineage: Bacteria > Pseudomonadota > Gammaproteobacteria > Burkholderiales > Burkholderiaceae_C > Limnohabitans. Next base: position 36,985 of record CAMDKD010000006.1, on the reverse strand, counting down.
GCCGCACCGGCCCGGCTGCCGCTGCCGGCACAAGGAATCAGCACGTGAAATCGGGAATGAGATAAAGGGGTCACAAGGGGTTAAGGCCAAGGTTAAAAACAAGCAGTCATCGCCCCATTCTAGAATCAGCACTGTTCACCCCCGTTTGCCTGCATCCGGGGGTGTTTGCCATGCCGGTTCCATTCAAATACATGCAGTTACCCGATTTAGCCGTCTCCAAACGTTTTAACCTGAGCAAACCACCCGGTTCTGCGGATACGGCCTTGTTGTCGGCGCTGATAGACCGTGAACTCGCACACGGTCGCAGACTGGCCATCTTTACCGCCGACGCCTTCGATGCCCAGCGACTGCTTGATGAATTGCCGTTTTTCTCGCCGGACGCGCGTTGCGTGTTGTTTCCCGACTGGGAAACCCTGCCTTATGACGGTTTCTCACCGCACCAGGACTTGATCAGCGAAAGACTGGCCACGCTGTGGCGCATTTCCCAGGGCGACGCCGATGTGATTCTGGTGCCTGCCACCACCGCGCTGTATCGCTTGGCACCACCGGCGTTTCTGGCGGCCTACACATTTCATTTCAAGGTCAAGCAAAAGCTGGACGAAGCGCGATTGAAATCGCAATTGACCTTGGCCGGTTACAGCCACGTGAACCAAGTCATCAGCCCGGGTGAATACACCGTGCGCGGCGGCCTCATCGATTTGTTTCCCATGGGTTCGCTGGTGCCTTACCGGGTCGATTTGTTTGATGACGAAATCGACTCGATACGCACCTTTGACCCGGACACACAGCGCAGCCTGTACCCGGTGCCCGAAGTGCGCTTGCTGCCGGGGCGTGAATTTCCCATGGACGATGCAGCGCGTGTTTTGTTTCGCAGCCGCTGGCGCGAAATGCTGGACGGCGACCCGACCCGCAGCCGTTTGTACAAGGACATAGGTAACGGCGTGGCAACGGCCGGCATCGAATACTACCTGCCGCTGTTTTTTGAAGACACCGCCAGCGTGTTTGATTACCTGGGCGAGCAAGCCGTGGTGGTGATGCACGGCGACATTGGACCGGTGCTCACCCGTTTCGGCCAGGACGCGCAAGAGCGGTTCCGGCTGGCACAAGGCGACGCCGAGCGCCCGGTATTGCCACCGGCTCAATTATTTTTGAACGCCGAGCAGTTTTTCACCGCTGCCAATGAACACGCCTTGTTGAGCATTCGCCCGGCCGCTCAAATTCAAGCCCTGCCCTGGGTTGATAGCCTGCCGCTGATGACGGTGGAACGCGGTGCTTCAGAACCGCTGCTGAAATTGACGCAGCGCCAGCAAAGTAGCGGACAGCGCTTGCTGGTACTGGCTGAATCTGAAGGCAGGCGCACCAGCCTGCTGGATTTTTTGACCGGCTCAGGAATACAGCCCCGGGTGTTTGACAGCTTGCAGGAATTCATAGACAGCAGCGACACATTCGGCATGGCTGTCAGCCAGTTGCACACCGGTTTTGCCTGGCTGGAAAACGGCATAGATCTGGTTACTGAAACCGAATTGTTCTCTGCCGGCCCCACGCTCAGACGCAGGCGCAAGCAAGAAGAAGTCAGTGATGTTGAATCGCTGATACGCGATTTGTCTGAATTGCAAGTCGGCGACCCGGTGGTCCACAGTTCGCACGGCATAGGCAGGTACCGGGGTTTGGTCAACATGGACATGGGTCAGGGCGTGGACGACAAAGGCCAGCCTATGTTGCAGGAGTTTTTGCATCTGGAATACGCCGACGAGGCCACGTTGTATGTGCCCGTCAGCCAATTGCATTTGATCAGCCGCTACAGCGGCATGAACCCGGAATCGGCTCCTTTGCACCGACTGGGCTCAGGTCAATGGGACAAAGCCAAACGCCGCGCCGCCGAACAAGTGCGGGATGCCGCCGCAGAATTACTGAACATTTATGCCAGACGCGCGGCCAGACAAGGCCATGCTTTTCGCTACAGCGCCAACGATTACGAAACATTCGCCACCGATTTCGGTTTTGAAGAAACCGCCGATCAACGCGCCGCCATACACGCCGTGGTGCAAGACATGATCAGCCCGCGTCCCATGGACCGCCTGGTCTGTGGCGATGTTGGTTTCGGCAAAACCGAAGTGGCTTTGCGCGCGGCCTTTGTCGCGGTCATGGGCGGCAAACAAGTCGCCATACTCGCGCCAACCACGTTGCTGGCCGAGCAGCATTTCCAGACCTTGACCGACCGCTTTTCTAAATGGCCGGTGAAGATCGCCGAGCTCAGCCGTTTTCGTTCGGCCAAAGAAATCAAACAAAGCATAGAAGGGCTGGCGCTGGGCAATATCGACATCGTTGTCGGCACACACAAACTGCTGAGCGAGTCGGTCAAATACAAGGACTTGGGTTTGCTGGTGATTGACGAAGAACACCGCTTCGGCGTCAAACACAAAGAAACCTTGAAGGCACTGCGCGCCGAAGTCGATGTGTTGACGCTTACCGCCACACCGATTCCGCGCACCTTGGGTATGGCACTTGAAGGCATGCGCGACCTGAGCGTGATTGCCACCGCGCCGCAGCGACGTTTGTCCATCAAAACTTTTGTGCGCAGCGAAGACAACGGTGTCATCCGCGAAGCGGTGTTGCGAGAACTCAAACGCGGCGGCCAATGTTATTTTTTGCACAACGAAGTAGAAACCATACAAAACCGGCTCGAGCGTTTGCAGGAGCTGATACCGGAAGCCCGCATTGCGATTGCCCACGGTCAGATGCCAGAGCGGGATCTGGAAAAAGTCATGCGCGATTTTGTGGCCCAGCGTTTCAATATCTTGCTTTGTTCGACCATCATTGAAACCGGCATTGATGTGCCTACGGCCAATACCATTTTGATGAGCCGCGCCGATAAATTCGGCCTTGCTCAATTGCATCAACTGCGCGGTCGTGTCGGCCGCAGTCACCATCAAGCGTATGCGTATTTGCTGGTGCCGGACATTCAAGGTCTGACCAAACAAGCCAGTCAACGGCTGGACGCTATTCAGCAAATGGAAGAACTCGGCTCGGGCTTTTACCTCTCCATGCATGACCTGGAAATACGCGGCGCAGGTGAAGTACTGGGTGACAACCAAAGCGGCAATATGCAGGAGGTCGGTTTTCAGCTCTACAACGAAATGCTGGCCGAAGCGGTGCGCGCTTTGAAAAACGGCGAAGAGCCGGATTTGCTCAGCCCTTTGCAAGTCACCACCGAAATCAATTTGCACGCACCCGCTTTGCTGCCGGATGATTACTGCGGCGATGTGCATTTGCGCTTATCGTTTTACAAGAAACTGGCCACTGCCAAAACCCAGGACCAGGTTGACGCGTTGATGGAAGAGCTGATAGACCGCTTCGGCAAGCTGCCAAGCCAGACGCAAACCTTGATTGATTCGCACCGCTTGCGGGTGCTGGCCAAGCCTTATGGTGTGGCCAAAGTGGACGCAGCACCCGGCGTCATTTTGATTAACTTCAAACCGAATGCACCGGTGGATGGCATGCGCATCATCCAACTGGTACAGAAAAACAAACACATCAAGCTCGCAGGTAACGACAAGTTGCGCATTGAAAAAGAAATTGCTGACGTGAAAGACCGGGCGCAAATGGTCAGAGACATTCTGCGCTCGCTCGGCGACCCGCTGGCACCTGCACCTAAGAAAGCTGCCGCATGAACAGCTTGAGCGAACACAGTCACGGACTCTGGACGCAAAACCTGCCTGCGCTGCGCCAACTGTCAGACTACAAACTGATTGCGTTTGACATGGACTCGACGCTGATTAACATCGAGTGCATAGATGAAATGGCGGCGGTAGTTGGGCGTCAGCAAGAGGTGTCAGCCATCACCGAGGCAGCCATGCGCGGGGAAATCGCTGACTACAAAGACAGTTTGCGAAAGCGTGTGGCCTTGCTCAAAGGCGCACCTGCCGGTGTGATGCAGCAAGTGTTTGAACAGCGGCTTCAACTTAACCCGGGCGTGAAACAACTGATTGCGGCTTGTCAGCAAGCAGGGCTGAGCACCTTGATTGTGAGCGGCGGCTTTGACTATTTCACCGACAAGCTGCAAGCCATGCTCGGCATCGACGACACGCGCAGCAATCAACTGGAAATTCATGACGGCGTGTTAACCGGTCGCCTGATGAACCAGGAGTGGGGTGATATTTGCGATGGCGAAGAAAAAAAACGCATGATGCAAGCCACCAGCGCAAGACTCGGCATCAGCTCCACGCAATGCATAGCAGTTGGCGACGGCTCCAACGATTTGCCCATGATGCAATGGTGCGGCTTGTCGGTGGCTTACCAGGCCAAGCCCAAGGTCAGGCAGCAAGCCAACATCGCGATTGACAGCGGCGGGCTAGACCGTATGCTTGAAGTGATTCAGCCGTGAATCAATGCAGCGCAGCGTAAATCGCTTGCGCTAACTCCAGCGAAATACCTTCTACCGTGCACAGGTCTTGAACGCTGGCGTCGCCCACGCCGCGCACACCGCCGAAGCGTTGTAATAGTTTGGCGCGCTTGCGCGGACCTACGCCGGGTATTTCTTCTAAGCTGCTGGAACCGGTTCTGACCTTGGCGCGTTTCGCACGCATGCCGGTGATGGCAAAACGATGCGCTTCGTCCCGGATTTGCGCCACCAGCATCAGCGCAGCAGAATCTTGGGTCAGCGTGAGCTTGGTTCTTCCATCGGCAAACACCAGTTCCTCTAAGCCGACTTTGCGGCCTTCGCCTTTTTCCACGCCAACCAGTCTGGAGATATCCAGATCCAATGCTTCAAATACAGATTTGGCCATGCTGATCTGGCCCTTGCCGCCGTCGATCAACACCAGATCGGGAAACTTGGCTTCACCCGCGCGCACTGCTTCAGCAAGTTTGGTGTAACGCCGGGTCAGCACCTGGCGCATGGCGGCATAGTCATCACCGCCGGTGATGTCTTCAATGTTGTAGCGCCGGTACTGCGCGGCCTGCATTTGGTGGTGATGAAACACCACACAAGAAGCCTGTGTGGCTTCGCCCGCCGTGTGTGAAATATCAAAGCATTCGATCAAAAAACTGTCCAGATCTTCGGGAGCCAGATCCAGCGCATCGATCAAAGCGCGGGTGCGTGATTGCTGAGAGCCCTCTTCGGCGAGCAAGCGGGTGAGTTTGATGGCTGCGTTTTGCTGCGCCATTTCCAGCCAGGCTTTGCGTTGTTCGCGGGGTTGGTGGATCACATGCAGTTTGATACCGATTTGCTCGCTCAAAGCACGTACCAGACCTTTGTCCACCGAATGGCTGGTGATCAAAGTAGGCGGCGCTGCGATATCCAGATAGTGTTGACTGATGAATGCCTCAAGCACTTCGACGGGTTCAGCGTTGTCCACATGTGTCGGGAAATACGGGCTGTCGCCCAAATGCCTGCCGCCTCTGACCATGGCCAGGTTCACACAGGCTTTACCGCCTTGCACCAGCACGGCCAGAATGTCTACATCGCGATCGTCGACCGAATCCACCGATTGCTGGTGCAATACTTTAGACAAGGCATTGATTTGGTTTCGCACATCGGCGGCAGCTTCAAACTCCAGCACATCCGCATGCGCCATCATGCGGGTTTCCAGCGACTTCATGACTTCGCGGGTGCGCCCGTCGAGCAACTCACACGCGCTTTGTACATCTTGCTGGTAAGCCTGCTCGCTGACCAGACCGACGCAAGGCGCGGAACAGCGTTTGATCTGGTGCAACAAACAAGGACGGGTGCGGTTTCTGAACACCGTGTCTTCACAGGTGCGCAAGCGGAAGACTTTTTGCAAAAGCTGTATGGCTTCGCGCACCGCCCACACACTGGGATAAGGGCCGAAGTAATCGTGTTGCTTATCTACTGCGCCACGGTAATACACCACGCGTGAAATCGCTTTGGGAGAAGGATGCCCCAAAGCATCGGGGTCGGCGGTCTTGGCACGGGTGATTTTCAAATACGGGTAGCTTTTGTCGTCGCGGAACAAAATGTTGTAGCGCGGCTTGAGGCTTTTGATTAAATTGTTTTCCAGCAGCAAGGCCTCGGCCTCGGACCTGACCACGGTGGTTTCCATGCGGACAATTTTGGACACCATGTGTCCTATGCGCGTGCCGTCGTGGGTTTTTTGAAAATAACTGCTGACGCGTTTTTTCAAATGGTTGGCTTTGCCGACATAAAGCACTTGGCCTTCAGCGTCATAGTATCTGTAGACGCCGGGCAAAGAGGGCAAGGCCGCCACTTGCGATAACAACTCCTGAGAAAAAAGCGGTTTACTGTCGTCGGAAGAGTCGGTTTGACCTGCACTCACAATGAAATCACCATTGCCCGGTGTTAGGCATGCTGGCCCAAGGCTCGGCCGGTGGCAAAGGCTGACCGGCTTGCAGCAATTCGACAGACACGTTGTCCGGTGACCTGACGAAAGCCATGTACCCGTCGCGCGGCGGTCTGAGTATGGTCACGCCGTGTTGTTGCAAGCGCTCGCAGGTGGCGTAAATATTGTCGACCGCATAAGCGAGGTGACCGAAATTGCGTCCGCCTTGCAAGGCTTCAGGATCCCAGTTGTAAGTCAATTCCACTTGTGCCGAACTGTCTCCGGGTGCGGCGAGAAACACCAGCGTGAATCTGCCGGCGGGCACTTCTTTGGAACGCAAAACTTCCAGGCCCAAGGCATCACGGTAAAACTTCAAAGAGGCATCAAGGTCAGTGACCCGGACCATGGTGTGCAAATAGCGCATAGAAAATACCGTTGATCAAGTTATCTAAACTTTAACGCATAGCGCGTCAGCCTGAGCGCTCGGCGGATTAAAGTTTGCTTTTGTCTTGAGCAGCCTTGAGCGCTTGCGTGGCCACATCCTCCAGCCAGCCTAAATCCAACTGACTGTGGGCTTCGCAAAAAAACCAAGGCTCGCGCGAATCGGGCTCAAGCATCACGCCGCGATCTATCAATTCCCAAGCGAACAGGTTGTACAAACGGCTGTCGGTCTTGCGCCAGTCGCGGTAAGTTTGCGGCACATCCGGCGTGAAATGAATGCCTAGCATGGCCGGCGGTCCGGCAAATGCATGCTCGACCCCGGCGCGGGTGAACACCTTTGACAACACGTTTTTAATCCGCGTACCCGCCTCATCCACTGTTTTCAATGCATCCGTGTTCGCCAGAATATCCAAGGTCGCATGCGCAGCGCTTAAACCCACCAGATTCGCTGTGTATGTACCGCCGTGCACCACCGCGCCTTTGTTCGAGCCTATGACGTCCATCACCGCCGCTCGTCCGCCGAAGGCGGCCACCGGGTAACCGTTGCCCATGGCTTTGGCATAAGTAGTGAGGTCGGCGTAAATGCCGTACAAAGACTGAGCGCCGCCCTTGGCTACGCGAAACCCGGATTTGACCTCGTCAATCAGTAACAAAGTACCGTTTTGATCGCACAAGTCCCGCAAGCGTTGCAACCAGGCTTGGCTGGCAGAAATACTGCCGGCGTTGCCGATGATGGGTTCGAGCAGCACACACGCCAGTTGATCTGAACGCTGCTTGAATAAATTTTCAAGCGCTTCAAAATCATTCAAACCGATGATGTCGACCAAGTCTCTGGCTTTTGCGGGAATGCCTGCACCAAAGGGAATCACCGCAGGCGCGTGTTTGTCCGAGGCCTGCCAGTTTTCAATATCCGATTTCCACATCAACTCGTCGTACAAGCCGTGAAAGCTGCCTTCTACCAGCGCAATGCGGTCGCGCCCGGTGAAACCTCTGGCAGTGCGCACCGCGCCCATCACGGCCTCAGTACCTGAATTGGCAAAACGCATTTTGTCTATCTGCGGGCACATGGCCTTGATTTGCTTGACCACTTCAAAGTCCAGCTCCGTAGCGAATCCAGTCAACGTGCCGGACTGCTTGATCTGGCTAATGACTGCGTCATCGACGCGCGCGTCCTGGTAACCCAGAATGACCGGGCCGTAGCCCAGGCGGAAATCCACATAGGTCTTGCCGTCGCTGTCGGTCAAGCGGCAACCGCTGGCGGTTTGAATAAACACGGTGCGATCGTCGCCCCAATAACGGTAGTTCTCTGCCACGCCTTGCGGCATGTGCAAATGCGCTTCCTTCATCAGTTGCTGCTGCTTCATGGCTAACTCTTTTGGTCAGCAGCCGGTCTGAGGTAATGACCGACCTGGTCTTCCAACAACTTGACCACATGCAACTCCGCTGCGTCAGCGCCGTATACAGATTTGGCTTTTTCAAACAAGGCCAAAGCGTGCGCGCCCATGGGCAGGCTATAGCCCTGCGAATGCGCTATGTCATTGATCAAGCCCAAATCCTTGCAACACAGTGCCAGTGAAAAACTCGGGTCGTAATGTCCTGCAAAGATAGAAGGCACATCGTGTTCTGCCACCCAACTGTTACCTGCGCTGGACTTGATCGCTTCCCACACGGTGTTCAATGGAATGTCTGCCTTGGCACCCAGCATCAAAGCTTCGCCAATCGTGGCGGCACTGACAAACCATAAAAGATTGGTCAGCAATTTCACCGTGGCGCCGTTGCCGGCTTTGCCGACATGAAATATTTTTTCGCCTATGACTTCGAAAATCGGCTTGTGCTTTTCAAATGCAGCCAATGAACCGCCGACAAAAATAGACAACTTTCCAAGTGCCGCAAAATCCACTGCATTCGTCACCGGCGCTTCCAGATAGTCAATTTGTTTTTGGCTTGACACATCGACCAATTGCTTGATCAGTTCTACCGAGCTGGTGGTGGTGTCAATCACGGTGGAGCCGGGCTTTAAATGCGCCAGCACACCGCCGTCACCCAACATGACCTGCGCGACCTGCGGCGGGCCGGGCAATGAGACCATGACGACTTCTGCCTGTTGCACCGCTGACTGCAAGCTATCCGCCACCTGTGCACCTGCTGCCTGCAAGTTGCGGGTTTTGCTTGGGTCGAGATCAAACACGGTCACGCCGTAGCCTGCCTTGATGAGGTTTAACGCCATGGGATTGCCCATGTTGCCCACCCCGATGAATGCCAGTGCAGGTTTGCTGCTCATGCTTTCACAAAGCTCTGAAATTGCGGCAAGGCCTGCGACCCAGGCTGGTGCTTGAAGCCGAATGAGCCAAGCAAATCCAGCGCCTCGACAAACGAATAGGTTCTGTAATCTATGCACTGCTCCATCAGTTGCTCATCACCGTCGTGCAAAAAATAATGCTTGGTGAAGCCGTGTTCAATCGGCTGTACGGTTTGCGAATACACATAGCCGTTGGTGATAGGGCTTTGGTAATCCCGGTGCGGCCCTTGCACGCCGAGTAACAAACGGCCTTTGGATTGCACATGAGCGGCCACCTTGGATAAACCATCGAGATTCGACTGCGCATCGTAGATATGGCTGACCAGAAACGGTTCGTTGACACCATCCATCACAAAGTACCAGACCCCGCCGTAGGAAAACGCCAGATCGTATTGCTTGTGTAACGAGAGCGCGATCACATTTTGATGCTCGAGTTGCACATGGCCGAATTTATCCAGACGCTTTTTGGCAATGGCCAACATGGCTTCGGTCAAGTCAAAGCCGGTGATGGCAATGTCTTTTTTTCTGCCGGCCAGTTCTTCGAGTATCAAGCCGGTGCCGCAACCAATTTCAAGTACCTGGTGAAAGTCGCCGTTGGCAAGCAGTTCATTAACTATTTTTTGATAGTCGTAATAGCCGGATGTCATGATAAGGTCATAATAACCCGACATATTCGTGTAATCGCCCATTGTTTTCCTCGAATTGAATACATACTCCGAGTAACCGGTCATTCATAAAAACTAAACCGATACTTTTTATCAAGCATATCAGCATGTCCTAGGGCAAAGACTTGGCGCATAATTTCTCATGGACAAACCAATCACCTGTACTTACTGCTCGCTGGCCCCGGCCCGTATCGCTGACGAAAGCGCTTTGTCAATCGCCTTCAACGATGTCTTCCCTGTCTCGCCGGGTCACACTCTCATCATTCCGCGCAGACATACCGCCTCGTTTTTCGATTTAACCAATCAGGAACGCGAAGACATGATGGCCTTGATGATGCGTGTGAAAAACAAGCTTCAAACTGAACTTAACCCGCAAGGATTCAATATCGGCGTCAACGAAGGTTTTTCCGCAGGCCAGACCGTCATGCACACCAATATGCACCTGATTCCCCGCTTCAAGGGCGATGTGCCAGACCCGCGCGGCGGCATACGTTGGCTGATCCCGGACAAAGCGGTTTTCTGGGACAAGAAAGCCGAAACTCCTGATGCTGGCGACGCCAAACCCTGATAACCAACCGGCCCAGCCCATGAAAAAAAAACCTATTGCCAGCCTGTCGCTTTTGTCTTTGTTGCTGTCGGGCTTGCTGCTTGGCGGCTGTACACAGGAGCAGCAAAACAAAATCGGACGCGACATTCAAAACTGGACCGGCACCGACGGTGTGCTCGAAATTTATGCAGGCGACAAACTGGTGCGGCGGTTTTTAAAAGTCGACAAGCTGAGCACGGCTTTGGGCACCGATGACGGCAAACCACGTGATTACCGCTTTGGCTATGGCTACTTGGATGAGAACTTGAATATGCAAGTCGACCCTGGCGAAAAAAAGGTTTACTTCGAATTCAGCAATTATTCAAACATCGTGTTTTTTGAAAATCCGCACTGATCAAGCGTCAGAGCTCCAGGACGGTTTGCGCTTATCCAGAAAAGCCTGAAAACCTTCCTGAGCAGTCTCGTCCATCATGTTGCAGGCCATGGTCTGACCGGCCAACTGGTAGGCCGCTGAGATGCCCATTTCCAGTTGCTTGTAAAAAAGCTCTTTGCCCATTCTCACGGCTGGTTCGGGTTTGGCGCTGATCTTGAGACACAGCTTCAACACAGTGTCTTCAAGTTGTTCCAAAGGCACGCTGTGGTTGATCAAGCCGCGTTCAACCGCCAGCGGCGCATCGATAAAGTCGCCGGTCAACAGCATTTCCATGGCTTGCTTGCGGTGCATATTGCGGCTCAAACCCACGCCCGGGGTCGAACAAAACAAACCGTAATTGATGCCGGAGACGGCAAACTTAGCGCTGTCGGCGGCGACAGCCAGGTCGCACATGCTGACCAACTGGCAACCAGCGGCCGTTGCAATTCCTTGCACCTGGGCCACCACCGGTTGCGGCAACTGCTGAATTTGCATCATCACTTTGGAACACAGAGCAAACAGCTCTGTGTAGTAAGCCTGATCGGGGTGGCTGCGCATTTCACGCAAATCGTGACCGGCAGAAAACGCCTTGCCCTGGGCCGCAAGTATCACCACACGGCAACCGGCCTCAGCGCTGATCGCGGTCAAGGCCGCTTGCAAAGATTGCAGCATCTCTGTCGACAAGGCATTGAAGCTGTCGGGTTTGTTCAAGACCAGACGCACTATGCCCGGCGTCGGGTTTTCGGTGATCACCATCGTTTGGGCATGTGCTTGCATGGTGTATCTTCTCCTTGAATGGATATCTGCTGATGAAATTAGCTCTATTGTGATGCAACAACCCCCGGTCATTCAGTTGTCCGTCTCCGACCCTTTGCCCGCGCCTGAACTGGCCTGGGGCAAAGACACGGTAGCGCCCGGACTGCTGGCCATAGGCGGTGGCCTGGCCTTGCCGCGCCTGTTGCAAGCCTACGGCCAGGGTTGTTTTCCTTGGTACAGCGACGGTCAGCCGGTGATGTGGTGGTGTACCGATCCGCGCATGGTGCTGCCTTGTGATGAATTCAAACTGCACCGCTCATTGCGCAAAATTCTGTTGCACATGCTGGCCGAGGGTTCGCTGCAAATCCGCATGAACCATGATTTTGAAGCCGTGATAAATCACTGCGCACGCTCGCTGCGCCCCGGTCAGTCAGGCACTTGGATCGTCAAGGACATGGTGCAAGCTTACGTGCAATTGCACAGGGCGGGCTATGCACACAGCGTGGAAGCCTGGGTTAACGGCAGCCTGGTCGGCGGTCTGTATTGCATTGCGCTGGGGCAGGCGGTGTTCGGCGAATCCATGTTCAGTTTGCAGACCAACGGCTCCAAACTTGCGCTGGCCGCGCTCATCAGCTTTTGCAAAGCGCATCAGGTGAAGTGGGTGGATTGCCAGCAAAAAACCTCGCATCTGGCCAGCCTGGGCGCCCGCGAAATCCGCCGCCAGGACTTTCTGGCATCCGTGGCTCAGGCAAAGACCCTGACGCCCATGCGGTGGGAATACCAGCCCATATACTGGAAGCAGATACTGAATCAAAGCAGCTGAACGTGACCCACCTCAAGGATTTACCGCTTCAATCTTTGCAGTTTTACGCCACTGCGCCCTACCCTTGCAGTTACCTTGACGACAGGCAAGCCAGGTCACAGGTCGCCACCCCCAGCCACCTGATTCACAACGACACTTATTCAGAACTGGTAGCCAAAGGCTTTAGACGCAGCGGTTTGTTCACTTACCGGCCATATTGCGACGGCTGCCGGGCTTGCGTGCCATTGCGCATAGTGGCTGACCACTTTCAGCCCAACCGCAGCCAGCGCCGTACTCAAAAACAACATGCGGGACTGACCGCGCAGATTTGCGAATTGACCTATGTGCCCGAGCATTACGACTTGTACTTGAAATACCAGACCGGCAGACACGCAGGCGGCGGCATGGACCAGGACAGCGTCGAGCAATACACCCAGTTTCTGCTGCAAAGCCGCGTCAATTCACGCCTGGTGGAATTCCGCGACCCGCCCTTGCAGGACGGCAGCCCCGGCACATTGCGCATGGTCTCCATCCTGGATGTGCTGAATGACGGTTTGTCTGCGGTGTATACGTTTTTTGACCCGCTTGCCAGATCGGGCCTGGGTACTTTTTGCGTGCTCTGGCAAATCGATCAGGCGCGCCGTCTCGGCCTGCCCTATGTTTACCTCGGCTATTGGATACAGCAAAGCCCCAAAATGGATTACAAGGCCTTGTTCAACCCGCATCAATTGCTGACAGACGGCCAGTGGCGTGAAGCCTGAAGCTGCGGGGCTTAAAATCCCGTCATGCGAAATTCCGATGACGACATAACTCGCACTCCCTCCATACAAGTATTGGAGCGGATGTTCACTTTGATGAATGAGCTGGCAGCCAGAGAAGGCACGACCACGCTCAAGGACATCAGCGAAAAAACAGGTCTGCACCCCTCGACAGCCCACCGTATTTTGAACGACCTGGTGAGCGGACGCTTTGTCGACAGACCGGAACCGGGCCACTACCGGCTGGGCATGCGCTTGCTGGAGTTGGGCAACTTCGTCAAAGCCCGTCTGAATGTGCGCGACGCTGCGCTCAAACCCATGCGCGAATTGCATCAAATGATTCAGCAGCCAGTGAACCTGAGCGTGCGCCAGGCGGATGAAATCGTGTATGTAGAGCGGGCCTACAGCGAGCGCTCCGGCATGCAAGTGGTTCGCGCCATAGGCGGGCGGGCCCCGTTGCACCTGACCTCGGTGGGCAAATTATTTCTGGCGGCTGATGAAGCTGCGCGTGTGCGCGCCTATGCGACCAAAACCGGTTTGAGCGGCCATACCCGCAACAGCATCACGCAATTAGCCGCCTTGGAAAAGGAACTGGCTAAAGTGCGCCAAAACGGTTTTGCCAGAGATAACGAAGAACTTGAACTCGGGGTACGTTGCATGGCCGCCGGTATTTACGACGATCAGGGCAAGCTGATTGCAGGCTTGTCTATTTCAGCACCGGCTGACCGGCTGGACGAAGGCTGGCTGGCCAAACTTCAAGCCACTGCCAGTCATATATCGAACTCGCTGGGATTCATGGCAGACTGACAAGCCGTCTGCCGCTGTCAGCGGTTTCAGGTTTGCGGCTTTACAGCCGGGTGACGCAGTTCTACCCAGCGGCGCACGCGTTCTGCGTCCGCGGTACGGCTGAATTTACCGGCTGAATCCAGAAACACCATGACGAGTTTGCGGCCGGCGATTTTGGCTTGCATGACCAGGCATTGACCGGCTTCAGAGATATAGCCGGTTTTTTGCAAATCTATGCTCCATTGCGGGTTGGTCACCAAGCGGTTGGTCGACTTGTATTTCAAGGTGTGGTTTCCAACTTCGACTGCTGTGCCGCCTGAGGTGGTCAATTCGCGCAAGATGGGGTCGTTGGCCGCATAAGCGACCAGCGTGGCCAGGTCTTTGGCAGAGGACTGGTTTTTGCTGGACAAACCGGTAGGTTCGGCGTAATTGGTGTCGCCCATGCCCAATTGTTTGGCCTTGCTGTTCATCTGACTGATGAAAGCGTTCAAGCCTTGCGGGAAGGTACGGCCTAGCGCGTGAGCAGCGCGGTTTTCGCTGGACATGAGTGCCAAGTGCAGCAATTCGCCGCGTGTCAATGTGGTGCCCGGGCGCAAGCGCGAACTGCTGCCTTTTTCCATGTCCACGTCTTCGCTGGTGATGGTGATGGGTTCGTCCATGCTGAGATTGGATTCGCGAATCACCAAACCGGTCATCAGCTTGGTGATGGAGGCGATGGGAAGAATAGCGTTGTCATTTTTGCTGAGAAGGACTTCTTGAGTGTCCTGGTCGATGACATAGGCGACGCTGGATTTGAGTGACAACTCGTCGCTGCTGCCGTGCAGACCGGCGATCTTGCCAAAAGAGGGACGAACCGGCACCACAGCGCGGGCTCGTAACTTCTTGACTTTTTTGCGACCGACTTTCATTTTGACCGCCGACTTCTTGCTAGCCACTGTGTGCGGGCGGGCAAAAGAAGCGGTTGAAAACAGCGCCAGGCTCAAAGCAGTGACAACAACAATCATGTAAGTGCGGAAAATTTTCAAAAGACTATCCTTGTCCGGTGTAAAAACCGATTCACCCGAGTTTAAGCGTATTTGAAAAATCTGGCAATATCAAAGACTTGCATGTCATTTTTAAAGGACTAAGGGTCTTCAATGCGTCAAAAGAAATTCATTTTGACTCAACCCTGGGCTGCCACGCGCTCCGCCTTGCTTTGCAACTTGTTCAGGGCACTCAAATAGGCTTTGGCCGAAGCCACCACAATGTCAGGGTCTGCGCCCACACCGTTGACGATGCGACCGTTGTTTTGCAATCGCACCGTGACTTCGCCTTGGCTTTCAGTCGAACCGCTGATGGCGTTGACCGAATACAAAACCATTTCCGCACCGCTTTGCACGTGTTTTTCAATCGCTTTGAGCGAGGCATCGACCGGGCCGTTGCCACCGGATTCACACGACACCTCTTTGCCCGCGTCTGTGAACACAATGGAAGCATGCGGTTGCTCACCGGTTTCGCTGCGCTGCGACAGCTTGACAAAAGTGAACACATCGTCGTTGTGCGAGACGCTTTCTTCGCTGACCAGGGCCAGAATGTCTTCGTCGAAAATTTCACTCTTTCGATCCGCCAATTCCTTGAAGCGCGTGAATGCTGCATTGGTTTCGGCTTCGCTTTCAAGCTCGACACCCAAATCCTGCAAACGCTGTTTGAACGCATTGCGCCCGCTTAATTTGCCCAAGACGATTTTGTTGGCGCTCCAGCCCACGTCTTCGGCGCGCATGATTTCGTAGGTATCGCGGGCTTTCAACACGCCGTCCTGGTGTATGCCAGAGGCATGCGCAAACGCATTCGCACCGACCACGGCCTTGTTGGGCTGCACCACAAAACCGGTGGTCTGGCTGACCATTCGACTGGCCGCCAAAATATGCTGAGTCTCTATGCCCAGCGTCAAACCGAAATAATCTTTGCGGGTTTTCACCGCCATGACGATTTCTTCGAGCGAACAGTTACCGGCACGTTCGCCCAAACCGTTGATGGTGCATTCGACCTGGCGGGCTCCGCCGATTTGCACACCAGCCAGAGAATTGGCCACCGCCATGCCCAAGTCGTTATGGCAATGCACCGACCAGACGGCTTTGTCTGAATTGGGAATGCGCTCGCGCAGTGTTTTGATGAAATGACCGTACAACTCGGGCACGGCGTAACCCACGGTATCCGGCACGTTGATGGTGGTCGCACCTTCGTCGATAACGGCTTCGATCACGCGGCATAAAAAATCCACATCGCTGCGGTAGCCGTCTTCCGGGCTGAATTCAACATCAGCCACCAAATTACGCGCAAAACGCACAGATTGTTTGGCTTGCTCAAACACCTGGTCCGGGGTCATGCGCAACTTCTTTTCCATGTGCAGGGCAGAGGTGGCGATGAAGGTATGTATGCGCGAGCGCTTGGCGCCTTTGAGCGCCTCAGCGGCACGGGAAATATCCCGATCGTTAGCCCGCGACAAGGAGCAAACAATGGATTCGGTGATGGCATTGGCAATCGCCTTGACTGCCTGGAAATCGCCTTCCGAGCTGGCCGCAAAACCGGCTTCAATCACATCGACACGCAGTCTTTCCAGTTGTCTGGCAATCCGCAATTTCTCATCCCGCGTCATGGACGCGCCGGGGGATTGCTCGCCATCGCGCAAGGTGGTGTCAAAAATAATCAAATGGTCGCTCATCAATCAACTCCTGTGTGTTTAGCCACCGCTCAACCCGCAAAGCACCAAAACAAAAGGCCCGTTGCGGGTGCATACGGGCCTTGGAAACAATCGCGCAAGCGTTACTGTCCGGGCCCTTGGGAGCCTAGTAGCAGTGTGTTGAGCAAATTGGTCATGGTCGGAATGTAGCATAAAGAAAAACGGCTTCTTAATGCAGACCTTTCTCATCCGGCTCGTCCGTGGAAGTGCTGATGACGCTGGTGGGCAGGCCTTTGGCACGGCGCCAGCCATAGACAGCGTAGCCGCTGAAGCCGTAAGCCATGAACAGCGAGAACAACACGATAGGCGGATGAATATTGATCACCGCAATGATCAAAGCGATAGAGACGATGACCGCAAACGGCACACTTTTGCGCATGCGGAAATCTTTGAAACTGTAAAAAGGCACGTTGCTGACCATGGTCAGACCGGCGTACAGGCTGAGCGTGAAAATCAGCCAGGCCATGTCAGCTTTGTTGATTTCAAGCACCGTGACAAACCAGACAAATCCCATCACCAGCGCCGCCGCCGCAGGTGAAGGCAGGCCTTGGAAAAAGCGCTTGTCAACCACCGAGGTATTGACGTTGAAGCGGGCGAGTCGCAGTGCCGCGCAAGCGCAATACACAAACGCGGCAAACCAGCCCCAGCGGCCCAGGTCCTTGAGCGCCCATTCATAACTGATCAAAGCCGGGGCTGCGCCGAAAGACACCATATCGGCAAGCGAATCCATTTGCGCGCCGAACGCCGATTGGGTGTTGGTCATGCGCGCCACGCGCCCGTCAAGGCTGTCGAGCACCATGGCGGCGAACACCCCGATGGCAGAAGCTTCATAGTGGTTGTTCATGGCCATGACGATGGCATAAAAACCACCGAACAAAGCAGCCAGCGTGAACAAATTGGGCAGCACGTAAATGCCCTTGCGCAAACGGCTGGGCACTTCTTCTACGTGGTCGTTCGGCTCTTGGGGATTCATGGCTTTACAGCGTGGCCAACACGGTGCTGGTGGCTGACACCACATCGCCGGGAGCGACGCAGACAACCGCGGTCAAGGGCAGGTACACATCGACCCGTGAACCGAAACGGATAAAGCCGTAACGCTGGCCTTTTTCCAGAGCATCGCCGGGATGCACATAGCAAAGAATGCGGCGCGCAATCAGTCCGGCGACCTGCACCAGCGTGACCACTTGATGTTCACCGTTGACGTCGGCATCAATGATGACGGCGTTGCGTTCGTTTTCCGTCGAGGCTTTGTCCAGATCTGCATTCACAAACAGGCCGGGGAAGTAATGCACAGCCCGCACGCGACCGTTGACGCTTGCGCGGTTGCTGTGGACATTGAACACATTCATGAACACGCTGACCAGCAAAGCGTCGCGATCGGCATACGGGTCGCGCACTTTTTCGATCTTGACGATGCGGCCGTCGGCGGGCGACAGCACTGCGTTCGCCACATCCGGCACAGCGCGTGGCGGGTCGCGGAAAAACTGAACCACAAACACCAGCACGATGTAGGCCGGTACTGCCGATTGCCAGCCCCACAGCAGCGTCAACAGCAAAGAGGCAACAGCGGCCAGCCCGATGAAAGGCCAGCCTTCGCGCGCCAATAAAGGATGCGGGTAGTTCATCAGTTGCGGCTCTGGTCAACCAGTTTGTTTTTGGCGATCCAAGGCATCATGGCGCGCAGTTGCGAGCCGACTTTTTCAATCGAATGGTCGGCGGTCAAACGGCGGCGCGCAGTCATGCTGGGGTAGCCGGTGCGGCCTTCCAGAATAAACATCTTGGCGTATTCCCCGGTTTGAATACGCTTCAAAGCATTGCGCATGGCTGCGCGTGATTCTTCATTAATCACTTCGGGACCGGTCACGTATTCACCGTACTCGGCGTTGTTGGAGATGGAGTAATTCATGTTGGCGATGCCGCCTTCGTAAATCAAGTCCACGATCAACTTCAATTCGTGCAGGCATTCGAAATACGCCATTTCAGGCGCGTAACCGGCTTCGACCAAAGTTTCATAACCCATTTTGATGAGTTCAACCGCACCGCCGCACAACACGGTTTGTTCGCCGAACAAATCGGTTTCGGTTTCTTCACGGAAATTGGTTTCGATGATGCCGGCTTTGCCACCGCCATTGGCCATGGCGTAGCTCAGAGCCAGGTCGCGCGCTTTGCCCGATTTGTCCTGGTGAATCGCCACCAGATGAGGCACGCCGCCGCCTTGGGCGTAAGTTGAACGCACTGTGTGACCGGGCGCTTTAGGAGCCACCATCCACACATCCAGGTCGGCGCGCGGCACGACTTGGTTGTAATGCACGTTGAAACCGTGGGCAAACGCCAATGAAGCGCCTTGCTTCATGTTCGGCGCGATATTGTTGTTGTAGACCTCGGAGATTTGCTCATCGGGCAACAAAATCATGACGACATCGGCCATTTTCACGGCATCGTTGACTTCCATCACGGTCAAACCGGCTTTGCCGACTTTGTCCCAGGAAGCGCCGCCCTTGCGCAAACCGACCACGACTTTGACACCGCTGTCGTTCAAGTTTTGTGCATGTGCATGGCCTTGTGAGCCGTAGCCGATGATGGCCACGGTTTTGCCTTTGATCAGACTCAGATCACAATCTTTGTCGTAATAAACTTTCATGGTTCTCTCCTTAAATGTTGTTTCAATTCAAACCCGCAACACGCGTTCACCGCGGCCTATGCCGCTGGCGCCGGTGCGCACTGTTTCCAGAATCGCGCTGCGCTCGATAGCTTCTAAGAAAGCATCGTTTTTCGAGACATCGCCGGTTAACTCAATGGTGTAACTTTTGTCGGTCACATCGATGATGCGGCCTCTGAAAATGTCTGCCATGCGCTTCATTTCCTCGCGCTCTTTGCCGACTGCGCGAACCTTGACCATCATCAATTCACGCTCGGTGTAAGCGCCTTCGGTCAGGTCAACCACTTTGACAACTTCAATCAAACGGTTCAGGTGTTTGGTGATTTGCTCAATCACGTCGTCCGAGCCCGAAGTCTGCAAAGTCATGCGCGACAGGCTGGGGTCTTCGGTAGGAGCGACGGTCAGCGATTCAATGTTGTAGCCGCGCGCGGAGAACAAGCCAACCACCCGGGACAAGGCGCCGGGTTCGTTTTCCAACAATACTGCAATGATGTGTTTCATGGGTATGGATTCCTCTTTTCGCCGCCCTCCCCGCCGGGCGGTAACCGGGCGGCTCGACGGACAATAGATTCGTCAAAAAGTTAAGTTTGAATTAAAGGTCTTCGCTGCCCAGCAGCATTTCGGTGATGCCTTTGCCGGCTTGCACCATGGGGAACACATTTTCGGTCTGGTCAGTACGGAAGTCCATGAAGACGGTTCTGTCCTTGAGTTTGCGGGCTTCACGCAAGGCTGGCTCCACATCCTCGGGGCGTTCAATCAACATACCGACATGGCCATAGGCTTCGGCAAGCTTGACGAAATCCGGCAGCGCGTCCATGTAACTGTGGCTGTAACGGCCTTCGTATTCCACTTCCTGCCACTGGCGCACCATGCCCAGGTAGCGGTTGTTCAGCGAAAGAATTTTGATGGGCGTGTTGTATTGCAGGCAAGTGGATAACTCTTGAATACACATTTGCACCGAGCCTTCGCCGGTGACGCAATACACCTCGCTGTCGGGCTTGGCCAGTTTGATGCCCATGGCGTAAGGAATACCTACGCCCATGGTGCCCAGGCCGCCCGAGTTGATCCAGCGGCGCGGCTGGTCAAACCGGTAGTACTGCGCGGCCCACATCTGGTGTTGACCCACGTCGGAAGTGACATAAGCCTCGACATCCTTGGTCATGTTCCACAGGGTTTCGATGACATGCTGCGGCTTGATGACTTCGGTGTTGCTGCGGTCGTATTTCAGGCAATCGCGCGCGCGCCAGGCTTCTATGGTTTCCCACCAGGCGGCCAGCGATTTGGGATCGGGCTTGGCCGGTGTTTCGTTCAGCATGCCTATCATTTCGGTCAACACGTCTTTGACATCGCCGACGATAGGAATGTCGACCTTGACCCGCTTAGAGATGCTGGAAGGATCGATATCGATATGGATGATCTTGCGTTCGTTTTGGGCAAAGTGTTTGGGGTTGCCAATGACGCGGTCGTCAAAGCGCGCGCCCACCGCCAGCAGCACATCGCAATTTTGCATGGCGTTATTGGCTTCCACCGTGCCGTGCATACCCAACATCCCCAGAAATTTGCGGTCGCTGGCGGGATAAGCACCCAAGCCCATCAAGGTGTTGGTGCAGGGAAAGCCCAGCATATCGACCAGCTTGCGCAGCTCGGCTGAAGCCTCGCTCATTAAGACACCGCCACCGGTGTAAATGAACGGGCGCTTTGCCGTCAGCAACAATTGCAAAGCCTTGCGGATCTGGCCCGAGTGGCCTTTGCGCACCGGGTTGTAGGAGCGCATTTCCACCGTGGTCGGGTAACCGGCATACATGGTTTTCTTGAATGACACGTCCTTAGGAATATCGACAACCACAGGGCCGGGACGGCCACTGCGTGCAATGTGGAAGGCTTTTTTCAGGATGTCCACCATGTCGCGCACATCTTTCACCAGGAAATTGTGTTTGACGATGGGTCGGGTGATGCCAACGGTGTCGCACTCTTGGAAAGCATCCAGACCGATGGCGTGCGTCGGCACCTGACCGGTGATGATGACCATGGGAATACTGTCCATGTAGGCGGTGGCGATACCGGTGATGGCATTGGTCACACCGGGACCTGAGGTCACCAGCGCCACGCCTACATCGCCGGTTGCACGCGCATAGCCATCGGCAGCATGCACCGCTGCCTGCTCATGACGCACCAGCACATGCTGAATGGTGTCTTGTTTGTAAAGCGCATCGTAAATATGCAAAACAGCGCCGCCCGGGTAACCCCAGATGTATTTGACGTTTTCTGCTTGCAAGGCTTTGACGAGAATGTCAGATCCGTTAATTTCTATGGCTGCATCATTTTGCTGACTGACAACGGCAGCGGACTGCAACTCTGCTTTGGAGATTTCCATGGCGTATAACCTTTGTGAATTTCGTGGACGAAAAACCCAGGGTGCCTTTTTGCCACCTCTTGTGAAGGCGCATCAAGACTTTAGATACCAGGCCACAAGCGTTTAACACCAAGCCCGGATCCTTTTCTTGGGGAGCCTGAGATTATGACACCGTTTTGTCATGGTTTCTGCTTACGTAGGTGCATTTAAACGTGGATGACATAATCCCCACACAAAGAACGACAACACTCAAGCGCTTATGGCTTTGCCAGCGATTTAACAGCGACAGCATCCTCTTGGCCACCGACAAAGAACTCTCAGATTTTCTGGCAGGCGTTGAAAAACGCGCCTTCAAGCGGTCCCTCTACCATGTCCGCGATGAGGATGCCGCCCTCGACATCGTGCAAGACAGCATGATGAAACTAGCGGAGCATTACGCTGACAAACCTGCAGAAGAACTGCCCATGCTGTTCCAGCGCATACTCTCCAATACCACGCTGGACTGGTTCAGGCGGCAAAAAACCCGCAATGCATTATTCAGCAATTACAATGATTTCGGCTCAGATAATGAGGATGAAAGTTTTGATTTTCTGGAAATCCTTGGACAATCGGATTCAGCACCTGTGGCTGAAAGCGCCCAAGACTTGTTGTCACACACCGAAACAGTGCGCGCCATCGAGTCTGAAATAGAAAAACTGCCGGGACGTCAACGGGAAGCCTTCCTGCTGCGTTATTGGGAGGAGCTCGATGTGTCTGAGACAGCTGCTGCCATGGGATGTTCTGAAGGAAGTGTTAAAACACACTGCTCCAGAGCGATCCAAGCCTTACACAAAGCCTTGACTGCCAAAGGACTGAAACCATGAAACCTACGCAATTCACACCGCAAGACAAGATGGGCATGCGCATGGCTGCGCTTTTGGATCAGCACAACCGGCAACTCCCTTACGACATCAGCGAGCGCTTACGCGCCGCGCGCACCCGTGCGCTGGCCGCCGGTCGCGCACGCCGCGCCGAGTTGAGCACCGCCGCTGACCCGCAAGTCCAGGCAAATGGCACGCTGCGTCTGCCTTTCAAGACTCAAACGCATGAAATTTACAAACTGCTGGTGTCTTTCATTCCTTTGATTTGCCTGGCTGCCGGTCTGATGCTGCTTTATGAGTTTCACAATGATCAGGCCGCGCTTGAGTTGGCCGAAGTCGACTCCGCCTTACTGATAGACGACTTACCGCCTCAGGCCTATGCCGACCCGGCATTCATAGATTTCCTGAAAAACAAAACCCTGCAAAAAGATTGATGCGCCTGCGTTACAACTCTTTGGCGATCACAGGTCTTGCCTGTCTGCTGACCGCTTTGGCAGGCTTCACAAGCATATGTGTGGCTCAAACCAAACCGCAAACCAACGCCAGCGGCGCAAAACCTGCGCCAGTCAGCGAGGAAGGGCCTCGCTGGTCTGAATTGAATGCTCAACAACACAGCATTCTTGAGCCTCTGAAACATTTATGGCCTTCGCTGGAAGAAAACCGCAAACGTAAATGGCTGGCCATCGCCAAAAACTTCCCCAATCTCAGCCCTGCTGCTCAAGCGGTAGCGCAGGAACGCATGCGTGAATGGGCTGCACTCACCCCGGCCCAACGTTACCAGGCCAGGCTTCATTTTGCCCATTCGCAGCAGTTGAGTCCGGACGAAAAAATCGCCAAATGGGAAGCCTACCGATCGCTGAACGACGACGAAAAAAACAAGCTACCCCAAGGCAAACCCGCGTGGTCCAAAGGCGCTGCCATGGCTGTGCGCCCGGTGTCTCCCGAAAAACTCACAGTGACACCCGTTACCACCAAAGAAGGTCAGCAAAAACCGCCGCGCATAGAAACAGCCGAGGTCAATCCGCAAACCTTGCTGCCCAATAGAAAACGCAATTCTGCTGATAAACCATGATGTCTGCGCCTTTGCCGCAGGTCACCGGACTGACTCGATTTCCTACCCCTTCAGTGGCACGCAGGCTAAGTTGCTGGATGTATGAAGGCATGCTTTTATTCGGTGTGATTTTCATCGCAGGCTATTTGTTCAGCACCTTAAGCCAAACCCGGCATGCGCTGGACAACCGCCACGGATTACAAGCCTTTGTCTGTCTGGTACTGGCCGTTTATTTCACCTGGTTCTGGCACAAGGGCCAGACGCTTGCCATGAAAACCTGGCATTTGCGGCTGGTCGATACCAACGGACAGGTATTGACACAGAAAAGAGCACTGTTGCGTTATGCCTTGAGCTGGGTATGGTTTTTGCCACCGCTGGTTTTTGCACAACTCTCACAAGCGCCGACCTTAATCACTGTGCTGGCCTGCTTGATCTGGGTTTTTGTGTGGGCAATGCTCAGCCGTTTTCACCCTGACAGGCAGTTCTGGCACGATCACTGGAGCAGCACACGTTTGATAGATGTGCGCCCTGCCCCGGCAAGCGTTCATTCAAATGACTTGAACACCTGACAAGATAGCGTCATGAAACCAACTTTTTCTTTGTGTGTGTACTGCGGCTCGCGCCCCGGCAGCCTCAGCAGCTTCACTCAAGCCGCCATCGCTGTCGGTGAATGGATAGGCTCTCGCCAGGGCCAGCTCGTCTATGGCGGCGGCAGCAACGGCTTGATGGGCACAGTCGCCATGGCCACCAAGGCCGCGGGCGGACGGGTGGTCGGCATCATTCCGCACTTGCTGGCTGAGAAAGAAACCGCTAACACCCATTGCGACGAATTGCACATGGTCGACAACATGCACCAGCGCAAATTCATGATGGCCGAACGCGCCGATGCTTTTCTTGCGCTGCCGGGAGGCATAGGCACGTTTGAAGAATTGTTTGAAGTCTGGACTTGGAAGCAGCTGGGTTTTCACAACAAGCCCATTGGGCTGTTAAACGTCGACGGTTATTACGACAGCTTGCAACACTTCATGCAAAACACAGTAGACAAAGGCTTTGTATCGGACTGGCAAATAGATTTTGTTTTGCAGTCCAACTCTGTAGAGAGCTTGCTGCCGCGCCTGATAGAAGCCGCCGGACTGTCGGCCTCAGATGGCTTAAAGGGTATTTAAAACTCTTTCCCCCGGCCTTTGCAAAAGCCGGGAGGTGCTCTCGCATAGTCGACCGCTTAAACCGCTGCTTCGTCGGTTTCACCTGTGCGTATGCGCACCACTTTTTCCACCGCAGTCACGAATATTTTTCCGTCGCCGATTTTGCCGGTGCGCGCCGCCGTCACGATGGCGTCGACACAACGATCGACATCGACCGTGTTGACCACGACTTCGACCTTGACCTTGGGCAGAAAATCCACCACGTACTCAGCGCCGCGGTACAACTCGGTATGGCCTTTTTGACGACCAAAACCTTTGACCTCGGTGACGGTCAGGCCGGTGACGCCGCATTCGGCAAGCGCTTCGCGCACTTCTTCGAGTTTGAAGGGTTTGATGATGGCAGTGATTTGTTTCATGGTGTTTCTTCCCTTTGAGACTGACAAAAAGCCTGTTCAGGCGCGAAAAAGACTGGTTATAGGATAACGCCAATCTTTGCCGAAGCCACGGTGGGTAATCCGTACCCCTATGGGCGCCTGACGACGTTTGTATTCATTAATGCGTATCAAGCGTATGACTTGATCCACGTCGGCCTTCTGGTAACCGGCCGCTTCTATTTGTTGCTGGCTCTGGTCCTGCTCCATGTAGCGCTCAACGATGGCGTCGAGCACATCGTAGGCCGGCAGGCTGTCCTGGTCGATCTGGTCTTCGCGCAATTCGGCGCTGGGCGGTCGGGTGATGATGCGCTCAGGAATAGGCCCAGCGCAGGTGTTGAAAGGGTCGTGCAGATTGCGCCAGTTGGCCAGTTGGTAGACCAGGGTTTTGGACACGTCTTTGATGACCGCAAAACCGCCGGCCATGTCACCGTACAAGGTGCAATAACCGGTGGCCATCTCGCTTTTGTTGCCGGTGGTCAGCACGATAGAGCCGTGCTTGTTGGACATAGCCATGAGCAAAGTACCGCGTATGCGGGCTTGTATGTTTTCTTCGGCGGTGTCCACCGGTTTGCCCTGGAAATCGGGTGCCAGCGTTTGCAAAAATTCATTGAACATGGGGACGATGGACAACTCGTCGTAGCGCACCTGCATGCGTAGCGCCATCTCGCGGGCATCGGTCAAGCTGATACCGGCGGTGTAGGGCGAAGGCATCATGACAGCGCGCACCCGGTCTGCGCCCAGCGCATCCACGGCAATCGCCATCACCAGCGCAGAATCAATGCCGCCGGACAAACCCAGCAACACTGACGGGAATCTGTTTTTGCCTATGTAATCGCGCACGCCCAGCACCAGCGCCTGCCAAACGTCAGACAAATCATCGGCCATTGGCGCTTGCTCTGCGCTCAAAGTCAGTTTGGCGAATTGCTTAAAGCAACTGACTTCAAAAGCGTCTTCCACAAAACCAGGCGAACGACCGGCCAACTCTCCGTCCGACTGCAAAGCAAAAGAACGGCCTTCAAACACCACTTCATCTTGCGCGCCGACCAAATGCGCATATACCAAGGGCAAGCCGGTGGCGAGAGCACGCACCCGCATGGCGTCTTCACGCTCCAGGCTTTTGCCCCGGTGAAACGGCGATGCGTTCATCACCACCAGCAATTGCGCGCCAGCTTCGCGTGCATCGAAGGCGGGTTGCTCGAACCAGGCGTCTTCGCAAATCAGCAAGCCGATCTGCACGCCTTGCACTTCAAATACACAAGCATCGCGCCCCGGAACGAAATAACGGCGTTCGTCGAACACCTGGTAATTGGGCAATTCGCGTTTGGCATAACTCGCGATCAGACGGCCTTCGCAAAATACAGATGCCATGTTGAAGCGTTGCTGCACCGCCACCGAGCGCGTGCGCTTGTCGTCGCCGCTGGGGTGTCCGACCACCACATGCAGGCCTTGTAAACCAGCCAGTTCGGTTTGCACCAGCGCCACCGCCTGTTGGCATGCGGCTATGAATGAAGGACGCAAAAACAAGTCTTCGGCGGCGTAACCGCAAATCGCGAGTTCGGGCGTGATCAACAAGCGAACGCCGCGCTGGTAAGCCGTGCGGGCGGCGTCGATGATTTTGCGGGCGTTGCCCGGCATGTCGCCGACGGTGAAATTGAGCTGGGCTACACTGAGTTGAAGCGTCATGGATGAAATGCAAATTAAGCTGAACGATTATGGCATTCGGGTGCATGAACACCCCGGGGAAATACCGGCCACCGACTGGGATGCACTGCTGGCAACGCAGGATTGCCCAACGCCTTTCATGCAACATGCCTATCTGCTGGCCATGCACGAGAGTCGCAGCGCGACGCCTGGCAGCGGCTGGACTGCGAGGTTTTTCAGCCTCTGGCACGGCGACAACATGGTGGCGGCCTGCCCGCTTTATTTAAAAACCCATTCTTACGGCGAATATGTGTTCGACTGGGCTTGGGCGAATGCCTACAACCAGCACGGTCTGGACTATTACCCCAAAGCGCTGATTGCGGTGCCGTTCACGCCGGTGCCGGGTTCGCGCCTGCTGGCCGACAGCGATGAGCACCGCGACATGTTGTTGCAAGCGCTGGTTTCATGGTGCGCAGACGAAAAACTGTCTTCGCTGCATTTGCTGTTCGGCAGTGCAGCCGATATCGCAGCCACCACGCGGGCTGAATTGCTGCACCGCCAGACCGTGCAATTCCATTGGCAAAACCTGGGCTGGGCAGACTTTGACGCGTTTTTGGGCAGCTTGAACCAGGAAAAGCGCAAAAAAATCCGCCAGGAAAGACGCAAAGTGACCGAGGCCGGCGTGGTGTTCAGACACGCGCAAGGCGCAGCCATCAGCGAGGCTGATTGGGATTTTTTCTACCAGTGTTATGAGCGCACTTACCTTGAACACGGTAACGCGCCCTACCTGACGCCGGATTTTTTCAAGCGCATGCGCACTGACATGGCGCAGAACTGGTTGTTGTTTATCGCCGAGCGTGAGGGTAAGCCTATGGCCAGCAGCTTGATCGGCGTGCAGACTGAGGGTGGTTCAAATACGGTGGCTTACGGTCGCTACTGGGGCGCTTTAGAGCGGGTGGATTGCCTGCATTTTGAGGCCTGCTATTACCAGCCTTTGCAATGGTGTATTGCCAACGGCGTGCAACGTTTTGAAGGCGGTGCCCAAGGCGAACACAAAATGGCGCGCGCCTTGATGCCTGTCAGCACGCACAGCGCGCACTGGCTGGCGGACCCGCGTTTTTCAAAGGCTGTCGAAGAATTTTTAAACCGCGAAGGACGAGGCGTGGATAACTACCTCGAACACCTCGACGAACGCAACCCGTTCAAACGCAGCGCATGACTTAAGCGTGTTGCTTGAGGTAATTCGCAATGCCTTCTTCAATTTCCTGCATGGCCGATTGCGGTCCTTCCCAGCCGATGATCTTCACCCACTTGCCCTGCTCCAGGTCTTTGTAGTGTTCAAAGAAATGGGCAATGGTTTTTAAGCGCATGGGGTTCATGTCTTCGGGCTTTTGCCATTGGGTGTAGATGGACAAAATTTTGTCGGTGGGCACGGCCAGCACTTTGCCGTCCATGCCGGCTTCGTCTTCCATTTTCAAAATGCCGATGGGACGGCAAGTCACGACCACGCCGGGAATCAGCGGCACCGGTGTGATCACCAACACGTCGACCGGGTCGCCGTCGCCGCTGATGGTTTTGGGCACATAACCGTAATTGGTCGGGTAATGCATGGACGTGCTCATGAAGCGGTCCACAAAGATCGCGCCGGTTTCCTTGTCGACTTCGTATTTGATCGGGTCGGCGTTCATGGGAATTTCAATGATGACATTGAATTCATGCGGTGTGTTTTTGCCGGCGGTGACGTTGTCTAAGGCCATGTTTATTTTGGATTTGGTGAATGAATCAAAAATTATCGCATGTTTTGTAAGTACTAACCCTAGTTTTACTTCGTCAAAAGCCCGCAAATTCACAGAACGGTAAAGCGAATGACGTACATTCCCTAGGTTGGCCAATCACGCTCTGTCGAGCGCGTGAGGAAGCAACGCAAAGGTGGGGCAAACAACCTTTGAACGTTGCCCCCCCTCTTCGCGAAACAACTCAAGGAGATCTTATGACTGGTTCTACAGCGCTTTTATTTGCGCTAGCGTGCGGCCTCATCGCCGTGATTTACGGGTTCTGGACCCGCAGCTGGATTCTTTCCCAAGACGCAGGCAATGCCCGCATGCAAGAAATTGCTGCTGCCATTCAAACCGGCGCTGCGGCTTATCTGGCACGGCAATACAAAACCATTGCCATGGTTGGAGCGGTTCTGGCGGTGCTTATTGCGGTGGTCTTAGACCCGTTAAGTGCCGTCGGCTTTGTACTCGGTTCAGTGCTTTCAGGCGCATGCGGCTTTATCGGCATGAACATTTCAGTTCGCGCCAACGTGCGCACCGCTCAAGCGGCCACCAAAGGTATCGGCCCGGCGCTGGATGTCGCGTTTCGCGGCGGTGCCATCACCGGCATGCTGGTGGTTGGTTTGGGTTTGCTCGGCGTCACTGGTTTTTACTGGTACCTGACCGCTGGCGGCGTGCCCGCTGACGGCAAAGCGCTGGCTGGCATGCTCAATCCGCTGATAGGTTTTGCCTTCGGTTCCTCGCTGATTTCCATCTTCGCCCGACTGGGCGGCGGCATTTTCACCAAAGGCGCTGACGTCGGCGCCGACCTGGTGGGCAAAGTCGAAGCCGGTATTCCGGAAGATGACCCGCGCAACCCTGCTGTGATCGCCGACAACGTCGGTGACAACGTGGGCGACTGCGCCGGTATGGCCGCTGACTTGTTCGAAACTTATGCAGTGACCTTGATCGCCACCATGGTGTTGGGTGCGCTGCTGGCCGGTACCGCCGGACCGAACATGGTGCTTTACCCGCTGGTACTCGGCGGCGTGTCCATCGTGGCGTCCATCATCGGTTGCTTCTTCGTCAAAGCCAGCCCCGGCATGACCAATGTCATGCCCGCGTTGTACAAAGGCTTGGCTGTCTCCGGCATCTTGTCGCTGATCGCTTTTTACTTTGTGACCCAGTCGTTTTTCCCGGCATCAGTGGCTTTGCCTGACGGCACCGTCTTGACCGCAGGTAAATTGTTCGGCACCTGCGCCATCGGTTTGATTTTGACCGGCGCGCTGGTCTGGATCACCGAGTACTACACCGGCACCCAATACCCGCCTGTGCAACACATCGCACAAGCATCCACCACCGGCCACGGTACCAACATCATTGCTGGCCTGGGCGTTTCCATGCGCTCTACTGCATGGCCTGTATTGTTTGTCTGTGCTGCTATTTACAGTGCCTTTGACCTGGGCGGCTTGTACGGCATCGCTATCGCGGCTACCTCCATGCTGAGCATGGCCGGTATCGTGGTTGCCTTGGACGCTTACGGCCCCATCACCGACAACGCCGGTGGCATTGCCGAAATGGCTGAGTTGCCTGCCAGCGTGCGTGACATCACCGACCCGTTAGACGCGGTGGGTAACACCACCAAAGCAGTGACCAAAGGCTATGCCATCGGCTCTGCCGGTCTGGCCGCGCTGGTGCTGTTTGCTGACTACACCCACAAGCTCGAAGGCCTGGGCGCGCATATCAAGTTTGACTTGAGCGACCCCAAAGTCATCATCGGCTTATTCATCGGCGGTTTGATCCCTTACTTGTTCGGTGCGATGGCGATGGAGGCCGTGGGCCGCGCCGCCGGTGCCGTGGTGGTTGAAGTGCGCCGCCAGTTCAAGGAAATCAAAGGCATCATGGACGGTACCGGCAAGCCCGAGTACGACACTGCGGTGGACATGTTGACCACAGCGGCCATCAAAGAAATGATGATCCCCAGCTTGTTGCCAGTCGTCGCACCCATCGTGGTCGGCCTGGTCCTCGGCCCTGCGGCTTTGGGCGGCTTGCTGATGGGTACCATCGTCACCGGTTTGTTCGTGGCTATCTCCATGTGTACCGGCGGCGGTGCATGGGACAACGCCAAGAAATACATCGAAGACGGACACCACGGCGGCAAAGGTTCTGACACCCATAAAGCGGCTGTGACCGGCGACACCGTGGGCGACCCTTACAAAGACACGGCTGGTCCTGCGGTCAACCCCTTGATCAAGATCATCAACATCGTGGCGCTGCTGATCGTGCCCGTGATGATGCATTTCCACGGCGGCAGCATTGCTGCACCAGTGGCAGCGGAAACACCAGCGGCTATCAGCGCACCTGCTGACACCACAGCGGCTCCTGCTGCTGCTGCGCCTACAGCGCCTGCTGCTGAAGAGAAGAAGTAAGCTGAATTAGCTTTTAGCTTTGAGGAAGACCCGCTTAGGCGGGTCTTTTTTTGTGCTTCAGATTGAGCGAAGAAGAATTTCGATTTCCGATAACTGTCCATTTAGCAATCTACCGCTGACTTTTGACGCATGGACGCCAAAGGCTGAGTGATGCAGACACCCGAGCTGCGATCAAGAGCAATTTAAAAATGCGTGACTCCGCATGAAGGCCTGGCATGTGGCTGAAGCATTTAATTCAGGGCTCGCGCAGGCTTTCGTTTTTGTATTTCAGCAAGGGGCCGAGGAAGTATTCGTAGGCCTTGCGCTTGCCGATGGCGATGTCGGCGGTGACTGACATGCCTATGCGCAGCGCCGGGTGTTCGCCGTTGACCGCGACCGGCAGGCGGGTGTTGCGCAGGATGATGCGTACCGGAAACACCTGACCGGCTTTGTCGTCTT
This sequence comes from Bordetella parapertussis, assembly GCA_945901125.1. Taxonomy (GTDB): domain Bacteria; phylum Pseudomonadota; class Gammaproteobacteria; order Burkholderiales; family Burkholderiaceae_C; genus Limnohabitans. The sequence continues at coordinate 5,737 of CAMDKD010000006.1, read as the reverse complement.
TGATGGCATCAGCGCCGGTCCATTGCACTTCGCCGTCGAGCGTGCCGTATTTGGTGAAGTCGAAGGCATCGAGCTTGACCGCCACCGGCAGGCCGGGGCGCAGAAAGCCTATGTCGCGGCTGGGCACTTGGGCCAGCACTTCTATGCCGCCTTCGTGGGGCACCACGACCATGAGGCCTTGGGCAGCGTTGACGACACCGCCGACCGTGTTGATGGCAAGTTGCTGCACCACGCCGTCTATGGGCGAGGTCAGCACCTGGTAGGAGCGCCGGTAGGCGGCTTTGATGAATTCCTGGGTGCCGGTTTGCCAGCGGCGGCGGGCTTCGGTCATTTCCAGCGAGGTGCGCGCCACGTATTCGGCACGGGCTTGGGAATGAGCCAGTTCTGCGGAGCGCAAAGCGGCTTCAGTTTCGATGAGCTTTTCTTGTAACACCGCTGCTTCGTGCTGCTGGCTGGAGACTTCGAGCCGGTTGTCGATGACCGCCATTTCAGCGACATAGCCATCGAGCAGCAAGCGCTCGCGCATGGCAAGGCGTTGTTGCAGCATTGGCAATGCAGCTTGCACTTTGAGCAGACTGGCTTTTGTGGTGTTGAGTTCAGCGCGTTTTCTGGCGACTTCTTGGGCGAGTATGGCCAGTTTTTGTTGTTGCTCTAAAGTACGGCTGCGCAGTAAATGGTTTTGTGTCTCAAATGCAGAGGATTTTGGAGTGGTCTTATCCGCGGCTAATTGAAGACGACCATCAAGCTGAGCCTTCAAGCGCTGTATATCAAGAGATGCATCAAGAGTATCCAGACGGGTTTTTTCATGATCAGCTTCAGCCACAGTCGGATCAAGAGAAATAAGTTCTTGGCCTTGAAAAACACGATCACCATCGTTCACTGAAATAGAAGCCACTCTAGAGACTTCCAGGGCTTGAATTACTTTGGTTCTGGTTGAAGCCATGGCAGTGCCACTGGCAGAGACGCTTATATCAAACTCAGCCCACAAACTCCAAACAACAAAAACAAACAATCCAAAGCAAACTACCCAGGTGATAGCACGAGCTAATGGCGAAGGTGATGATTGCTGAACTTGCAACATGCTGGGAGAAAAAACATGTTGATCACCGCCTTCAAAGCAATTCAGTAAAGAGCGAAAAAGGGCTTGGTAAAAGAAAAGTAATTTTTTCTTGATAGAAATCATAAAACCGGCTCCAATTCATTTTTGTGTACGCCCATTTGCAAGGAATACAAATAACTGAAGCGGCCATTGGCAGAAATTAATTGTCTAGGTTGACCTTGTTCAACAACTTGGCCATCTTCCATGACTATGACACGATCCATTTCCAACACAGTAGACAGCCTATGGGTAATGGCAATCACAGTTCTTTGAAAAGCAATACGGCGAATATGCTGCCAAAATTGCATCTCAGTGTCGGCATCCAACATGCTGGTAGCTTCGTCAAGAATCAGTACGCGGGGCTGCATAACCAAAGCGCGGGCAATGGCGATACGTTGACGCTGCCCGCCTGATAAATTTGAACCTCTTTCAGCTAAAACAGTGTCGTATCCGTACGGTAATTTTTTAATAAAATCATCAGCACCTGCTATCTTTGAAGCATTGACTAACTGCTCGAAAGTGACATCCATTTGACCCATACTGATATTTTCACGAACAGTACGTGAAAACAAAATCACGTCTTGCGTGACAACAGAGACATGTCGTCGCAATAACAAAGGATTAATTCCCGATATATCAGTACCATCTAACAACACGCGACCTTGAGATGGAAAGTACATGCGCATTAACAATTTAGCGAGCGTGCTCTTTCCTGAACCTGATGATCCGACTATCCCGATTAATTCACCTGATTGAATTACTAAAGATAAATTTCTCAGAACATCCCGTCCTTCGGTGCCGTATCTGAAAGCTACATTTTCGAAAGAAACTCTTCCTTGAACAGTTTCTAATGAGAGAGATGAGCCCGAAATAATCTCACCTGGTGTATCCAGGATATCGCCCATGCGTCGCAGTGAAACACGCATTTGCTGGAATTCCTGCCACAGGCTGGATAAGCGAAGTATGGGGGCATTAACTCTAGCAGAAAGCATATTAAATGCAATTAATTGGCCAATTGATAAATCTCCCGATAACACCAGTTTGGCACCCATCCAAAGCAGTATTAAACTTAAAAATTTATTGATAAATTGAACGCCTTGCTGGGTAATATTTGCAAGATGACTGGTTTTAAAATTAGCTCTGACATAATCAGAAAGTTTTTCATCCCATTGCCTTTTAAATCGCGACTCAGCAGTCATAAATTTTATTGTTTCAATACCTGAAATAGACTCAACCAGAAATGAATGGTTCTCCGCTGCTTTGACAAAACGATCTTCCATATGCCGATTTAGAAGCGGTATAAAAAACATAGAGACAGCTAAAAAAAGAGGTAAGCTGATCAATACAACCAAGGTCAAAAGCGGACTGTAATACGCCATGACAAGCAAAAAGAATAGTGTAAAAAAAATATCAACAAAACTGCTTAAACCACTGCCAGTGAAAAATGCACGAACCGACTCCATTTCCCTAACTCTGGAAACCACTTCGCCGACTTTACGGCTGGAATAAAAACCGATAGGTAGAGCCAATAAATGCTGATACATTTTTGAACCTAATTCAGCATCGACGCGATTTGTGGTGTGATTCAATATATAAGTGCGTAAACCGGTAAGAATAATTTCAAAAAGGCTACTGAGCGCAAGCCCAAGTACGACAACGTCTAAAGTAGTTAAACCTTGATGGACAAGTACCTTGTCAATAACTACTTGAAACGCAAGGGGAGAAACCAATGCAAATAGCTGAAGTGCAAAACTGGCAAGCAAAGTTTCACCAAGCAAGCTTTTGTAACGCAAAAAAGATTTGAAAAACCAAGCCAATCCAAATTTATTACCCGTTGAAATATCTGTAACTTTTGAAACCCGCATCCATTGAGGTTGACTTATTTCAATTAACTCATGAACTGATAAATTCAAAGGTTTAGGTTCGTCAGGGACTTGTAGGATCAATTTATCGCCTGAAGTTTTTCCAATTAAAGCAAATTTTCCATTTTTAAATTCAACAAGAGAAGGAAATGCTGCTTTTTGAAAGTTTTTTTTATTGGAATTTTCCATACTCACAGAAAACCCATGTTGCTGCAAGCTTTGAATGACAGATTGCCGATTAAAACCTGCATACTCATGCGCAAATTCTTGCCATAACCAATCTGCATCTAATTGCTTATCAAAATACAAGAAAATTGCGCGCACACAGTCAAGCCCGGTGCGATTAGATAATTGAGTATTATCTTTGGCTTCATCCATGAGTTGAACTCACAGGGTTAATCGCGGGCAAAGAAGATTTATTCAGGTTTATTGTGTAATTCCCACCGACATACCTAAAACCCATTTTCTTAAGCATGCGATGCGACAAAGAAGTATCAATATCAGAAGTGATGCCTAAAAACAATTCGACAGCATTGCTAGATTTCGCCCATTCAACATACGCTTTAAGAAGTCTAGGGGCAATGGTGGTTCCTCGAAATCTTTTTTTCACATACCATTGAATTAATTGAGCTTGTAATTCATCGCTGTAAAAATAACGCTCTAAACTGGCCAGTAAACCGCCTGCCAATTCTCCTGAAGCAGTTTCAGCTACAAAAACCACATGAGATCCTCTATTTAAAATAAATAAATTTTCTATTGTTTTTTCAATTTTTGATGAACTGACAGGGATATTCAAATACTGAAGTTCATTTTTATTTTCTAATGCGAGTTCAATCAATGCTTCTTTATCTTTAAGATTTGCAAGTCGTATTTCCATGAAAAAATCCTCTCACAGTAAAACAGTTTTTTGATCTATTTTGGAAAAAATCAGACTCGCATTAAGCCCTCCAAACCCGAACGAATTACTTAATATATAGTTCACAGGGAAATTGTCTATTCCTTTAGAAGAGGGAAGAATCCAATCACTCCACAATTCATCTGCCACATCAAGATGTAAGGTTGGCGCAATCCATTGCTCACGCAACATAGAAACACATACTGCGGCTTGCAATGCGCCACATGCCGCCATGGAATGACCCATGGCAGACTTCAAGGATGAAACCGGACAATGCGGGACTTTTTCATTCCAAAGAGATTTCAATGCCTGCATTTCCACAGGATCTCCTGCCAAGGTTCCAGTGGCGTGTGCGCAAACATAATCTATCTGATCTACCGTTAGACTCGAATCAAGCAAAGCATTTCGCATAGCGTTCAATTGACCTTGAGACTGAGGTGAAGTAATTCCTGAAGCATCACAACTGTGACCAAAACCGCTGATTTCAGCCAAAGAATTTGCCTTCAGATTGGGATTTAAACGCTCAGATTTCAAAATCAGACAAGCAGCACCTTCTGCTAAAGCCAATCCTTTTCTTTTTCTATCCAAAGGTCGGCAGGACTGATGCGCAAGATCTGGTGTAGTTCTGGTCAATACCCGCATACGGGACCAAGCGTAAAGAATAGTTGGAATTAACATGGCGTCGCTGCCCCCAACTATGGCCGCATCTATATGTCCCTGGCGTATAGCATGATAAGCCTGTCCAATGGCCATGGCAGATGATGCGCAGGCATTTGCCAAAGTCCAACATCCACCTGTGATTCCTAAGGTTTTTGCAATATGAGCTGCAACTGCGTTGGGCATGATGTCAACTACTGTCCAAGGTGATAAGCAGGCTTGTCCTTTTGAGTTGATATATTGCGTAAATGAGTTTTCTATGCAATGTGCGCCTGCTAAACCTACACCCCAAAAAACAGCAACTCGATTGGGATCAATATCACTTGCAGCATTTGTTTGTGATACTACATTTAAAGCCAATTTTAATCCTCTATCTTTTAATACATTGCTTTGATTTTCTTCATTAAATTTGACGCGACCAAGCGCAGTCGGGTAACCTTGGATATCTGCAAAAACAAGCCCTGAAAAACCATTGCGAAGTTTCAATACTGATTCACTTAAATTAACACCTAAACATGAATACATACCTATTTCAGATATATAAACTCTAGAGTTATTAGTGTTAACTGACATGATTAATGATTTAAAATTAAATAGATTTAGTTTTAACAGCCAATTGATTTACAGCCGTCATACACAGAGGAATTAGTTCCGCCAATTCTCTTAATGTATTAGGCTCTTTATCGATAAGCAGACCTTCCTCAAGATAATCAAGCACGAATGAACCAAAAGTATCGTCTGCATGTAAAAGGATTTCTAGACGTGACATTGAATCAATTTGCAAATTTGAAAAGTTTGCATCAACTGAAATATTTGAATTAGAAATATTCATTTTATTTACTATAAATATTTTTAAATCATTTAATATTAGATCTGTATCCATAAAGACTTTCAAGGTTGAAATACTGGCAACTGAGCTGCTTGCAATATAGTTGAAAGCGTATCTTCAGCTAATAAGTGATTGCTGTACCAAACAGAGTTTTCCGGGGCAAATTTTCCTGCCCATAATTTCTCATCAAAATCTGAAAAAATTAATTTACGACCATCTTTAGCAGACCAGAGTTGTGATCTATTTTCACTAGCGTCCCAACGTTGGGAAGAGGGTTTGTTGAATAGGATCTTGGCCGATTTCAGGCCCATCTTGTAGTTTTCCCAGTAGGGCGGATATTGGCGTGGTTTCAAACATATTCAGATCCAGCACTCGCAAAATTTCGTACAAAGAAT
>CAMDKD010000005.1 GCA_945901125.1 Bordetella parapertussis | reverse complement strand
ATGCCCTGCGCGCTGTAAATGCAGATCAAAAAAGAAAGGAAGCAAACATATCGGTATAGTTATACACAGCTGGCAGTAATCAAACCAGCAAAAGCCCCTGGTCAAGATTCAATCGGCACAGGTGGTCAAAATTCAATCGGCGCCAACAGCGCTAGGTCTGGCGCAGGATAGGTCAGGTATTTGGACCCCACCGAGTGACGATTTGCGAGCCTCGCAAGCAGATTTTCAGAATCAGGATTGGAAATAGATATGGTTTTCATGATCGCTCACGGACTGCAAACGGCCTACAGTAACAACGTAGCATCCGGCTAAGCCTAATATAGAACACTTACCTGGACAGCAACCCTTAAGCGGTTGATTGCAACGGAACTTGGGTTTGACTGCAACACCCCTGTGCATTTGATCGCTAATAGCTACTGTTGACTTGCATCTAACACTGCGCTAAATTCTTTTGAATGGTAAACCAAATGCCTATGCTTCAAAGACTGCCCCAGAGCCTGTCTTCATCCCGGCAAGCACTCATGCTCGATACGCAAGCAGTGCGGGATAACGAGCGAGTGGACTACTGGCGGGAGATGGTGCTTCGATTATTCGCCGATGTACAGATAGCGGCGCCCACGGAGCCAAATTTTCATGGCTCAATGCACTCTAGCCTGACTGACGTGATGCGACTCACCCATGTCGCCGCGACGCCGCAGTCCGTGCAGCGTCTGCATCGTGACGCGCGCGAAAGTTACGAGGACTGCTACTTTGCGGTACTCATGCTGTCAGGCAAACAGCGCATGCAACAAGACAACCGCCAGATAGAAATTCATGCAGGAGACTTTGCCATTTACGATGGCGCGAGACCCCATCGACTTGATTTCAATAATGATTGGAGTGAACTGATCCTGAGTATTCCCCGTCCAACGCTCAACCGCTTAGTACCCAACATGAGCAATCTCACATCGTGCCAGTTGGCGTCCGATTCATCCTCAGGTGAAGTGCTGCGAAATTTTCTTCATTCAGTAGCGATCAACCTTCCCCGTTTGAGTGAAAAAGAATTGGCTGCTTTATCGTTTCACGCACTTAACATGATTGGCTCTACGCTCACGCTCGATCAACAGTTGGATGAAGCCTCAATCAGCGCACGGGATATTGCATTACTGAGGGCAAAAATGCTGATTGATGCCAACCTCGGGGATCCCTGCCTGGACGCGACTCGCATCGCTCGACGTCTTGGTCTCTCCGCACGCTACCTGAACAGGCTATTTAATTCGGAGCAGACATCGCTGATGCGCTATGTGTGGAATCTCCGCCTTGATCGGTGCCGAGAAGAGCTCACGCGATTGGGTCCGGGGCCACATCGAGTTCTGGACATCGCGCTTCGCTGGGGTTTTAGCGACATGTCGCACTTCAGCCGCGCCTTCAAGTTACGGTTTGGAATCTCGCCCAGAGACTGTCGCGCGGCGAGTGAATGCGTAAGCTCCCCCCAATGCTGAATAAGTTGAAAATAAAGACTTCCATTTCTTCAAGAGCGAGAGATGAGGAAGTCAAAATTCTCGCGGATGTGAAAGTGTTGTAAGCAGATTTGAAGTTGCAAAAAGTACAAGCCAAGCTGGATATGTTGCTGTTCGTAGCAGATGTGCTGATTTGTTTATGCTCGTCAACTTTCCCTCATACCCGCACCCGACTTCCCGTATCACAGGTGTCAAATATCCGTTTACCTGTATTTTTAACGCTTCATTTACAGCGTTTTTTAAACCAAAAATAAACCATTTTCGAATGGTGCATTTCTTGCTGAATGACTGTTGTCACACCACACAGTCTTTGCGTCAAGGAATGCCATGTTGTCCAACAGCCAGCCGGTTCAAGCCGCCACCCGCCTGCAAGGCGCCACTAGACTGGCGCGCAAGTTCCCCCCTTTGAATGCCTCGGCACTTACCGATAAAGAGATTGACAACACGCTTGCCATGGTGTTTGACGCCTGGCACAAAACACCGCAAGAAGACACAGATATCGAACAGCAGTCAGCGCTCAACCCGGCGACTGAAGATTCAGCTGATGCACAACTGACATGGACGAACGGCAGCGATGTTGTCGCAGCCTTGTACGCGCCTGACGCAGTGCCTGAGGCCGGTTCGACAAATCGGGCTAATTTCAATTCCCTGCCCTGGCTCGGTAAATCATATTCAGACGCGCCCACGGCCAACCAAACCTGGCTGATACCGGGTTTGCTGTGCGGTGTAGCCGCCGGCGCATCGGGTGCTTCATCCGGTTCGGGGTCTTCTGTTTCCAACGCTCCGGCCATGACTGCCACTCCCGGCTGGAGCGCGAAAAGCGGCTGGGGACAGGCCAATGTGGCGCATGCCCTGGCACTGCTCAAAGGGGCCGACTACATACCTTTTATCAGCCAGGCCAACACCCACAGTTACCTGGATGACCTGGGCTTTACGACCGCCTGGTCGCAAGGCTATACCGGTCAAGGCGCAGTGATTGCATGCATAGACACCGGTTTTGATTTGAAGAACAGCTACCTCACCAGCAATATTCGCTTCAGCAGCTATTGCTGGAACTTTGTCAATGATTCGGCCGATGTGCAGGACGACAACGGCCACGGCACCATGACTGGCAGCGAAATGTGCGCCGGTCCCGGCACCGGTTTCGGTATCACGGGCGGCGCGTACGGTGCTGAACTGATGGTGCTCAAAGCCCTGGATGCCAACGGACACGGCAACAGCACCAAGGTAAGTTCAGCGATTTATTTTGCGGTCGACCACGGCGCCAATGTGATCAATTTGTCATTGGGACAAGACAAGCCTGACAGCTTGGTACTGAACGCGCTCAGCTATGCCCAAGCACACGACGTGGTGGTGGTTGCTGCCGCAGGTAACAGCGCCGGCAGCCTGCCCTGCTACCCGGCGGCTTACGCCATGGTCATGCCCAATGTGATTGCCGTTGGCGCGACACAAACCTCAAGCGCGCCGGGAAGCTTAGCCTCGTTTTCAAATAAGGCAGGCACGACACAAGGCTATAACTTTGTCACCGCGCCGGGCGTGGACATCACAGGTTTCGGCACCGATGAACAACTCTGGTCATGGTCAGGCACCTCGGTGGCGGCGCCCTTGGTCGCGGCGCAGGCAGCCATACTGTCCTCAGCTAAGGCGGGTCAGCATGCGCGAGACATTGTGCAAAGCATCATGGAATCAGCAGATGCTCTGGAACTCATGTTTGGCGGGTCGGCGGTTGCTTTGGGCTCGGATACCAAAACCGGCTCTGCAGATGCAAGTGCCTATGAACACAGTGTGTTTGTGGAAGACAGCTTGCTCAAGATCAGGGCATTGCCGTTTGACCATATTTACTGATCTATGCGCTACTGCGCTTGAGGCTGTGTGGATTCAAAGTAATACGCCGGGTGCAGCAGGCTTGCCGGCATTATTTGTTGTCGAAGGTATAACCTATGCTCAAAAGTATCTCGTTAGACCAGAGATTCTGACTGGCAGTTCCACTTGGAACCGGAATATTGCTCATGCTAGTGAAAATAACCTTGTCGGTAAGCTCCAAATACACCGGTTTGCTGATGACGTAACGGAGTCCGGCTTCCACGCTGGTAGACACGCCAACAATACGCCACCAACCGCTGTTAAAACCAATCAGATTATTAAGCGACTTGCTTCCCACATCACTGGATGACCCCTTGATATTGATGTACGGGTGGATATAGGCGATTCCTGCACCGACTTTACCGATGAATGCCAGGCTGGAAGTATCGTTCACGGGGGCTGCCGTGATGGGACGACGGTACACCAGGTCGACCATCAAGTGGTTCAAACCGTTGTGCAGCATGTAGGAGAAATTATCAGAAGAAAGGGTGACGGGATTCGTAGTGTAGGGGGAAGTACCACTGACTGTGGCAGTTTGACCCAAGGTGCTGGAGTATTTGACATGGTCCAAACCAAGTTCAACAGCCCACATTTTGTCGTCGTCAATAAAGCGGCCGATGCGCAGAATGTCAGGCATGAGAATGTTGACGTCACCCCACTCATCATGGCCTTTGACATCATGCACGGTAAAGTCATAACCCAGTGACGACTGCTTGACGCTGATATCGGAATTGGCATAAAAAGTTTTGCCGACGCCAAGTGAGAAATACCATTCTGCGTCTTTGGTGAAAAAACCCTTTTTTGAAATATCCCGGCTGAACTTGAAAGGGAGGATCGAATAGCTAGATACATCTTCAGGTTCCGGCGCAGTTTGCGCTTGAACCGGCAAAACGCTGATCAGCAGCAAACTGAAAAGAATTCGAACTGATGTAGATAAATTCATGTGTGTGTCGAAATTTTTTGGGGAACTGACCATTGCGGATCATCGGAATCCGGGCATGGAAGCTATTTTTCTTGAACCTGCCGAGCATTGACTTGACACATATCAAGCAATAAACGAGTTTATCTCAGTTGCCATCATCAAAAACTTTCAGCACGTCAGAGTGGAATTCGCGGTTATACAAAATCGCCACGATCAATAGAGTGGTCAAGACAAAAAACAGCGGCGAGAAAAACCAGCCCATGGCGGCAAACGAAAAGTAGTACGCACGCAGCCCGTCGTTAAATGTTTCAGCTGCCAGCCCTGTCATGGCCGCCACCCGTTGGGCGTAATCGTCCTGCTTGTCCGGGTTGTAATGAAAAAACTGCGGGGAAGGCAGCGCGCCAATCATCAACGCCACAAAGGTGTATTGCCGCATAGACCAGGAAAAACGGAAAAAAGCATAAACAAATATCGCAATCAATATGAGTATCTTGAATTCAAACACCAGTATCGGGGTGGCTTGCGAGAAAGGAATTTCCCGCACCAATTCTGCCGCCTTGTCGGTCGTGCCCAGGAGCGCCAGCAGTCCACCAATGATGATGATGGTGGTGGAAGAAAAAAACGATGGCGTGTGGGACAGCGTTTGCGTGATGATGCCGTCTAGCACGCGAGGGTCGCGCACCAGCGAGACTTTGACCCAACGCAAGCGAAATCGGTTGCTGGCCGCCAGAATCGAGTGCTTGTGCACCGCCAGTCTGCGCGCAAACCATGCATAACCCACCCACACGGCCAGGAAAAAGCACAAAACCATCCAATCCAGCCAGGGCAATAAGCTCAGAATTTTCATGGCTTCATGCTAACGCATGGACGTGACACACAAGCTAAGCCATGCAGCACGCTGACGGCTTCAACCGCAGCAACCTGCTGCATATGTTCAGCTGAAGCTGGGTCAGCCGTGTAATTTTTTTGCAATTGCAGCAACTCGCTCGCCGTAGACCCGTGCCGTGTCCAAATCGCCCTGAGGAATGTCTGAGGCAGGGCTGGTGGGGCCGACTTGCGCCATCAAGCCAGAGGAAGATCCCAAGCGGTTCAGCGTGCCGTTATTCGCTTCAGACTGACCCACCCAGACCATGCCTAATTGCATGGACAAGGTGATGAAGTACTGGATGGTGGACAGCTTGTCGCCGCTCAGGTTGGCAGAAATCGTGAAGCCGCCGGCGACCTTGTCTTTCCAGGCACCGCTCATCCATTGCTTGGAGGTGGCATCGGCGAATTTTTTGAATTGCCATGACACCATACCCATGTAAGTGGGTGAACCGAAGATGATGGCATCAGCCGCATTGATGACGGCCCAGTCAGCTTCGCTGACATTGCCCTCTGCGTCTATGGCCACCAGATGCGCGTCAGCGCCTTCGGCCACGGTCTGGGCGATACGCTGGGTATGGCCGTAGCCGGAATGGTAGACAACCACTGTTTTGCTCATTTACTGCTCCTGTTAAAAAATAAATCACGGTGCGAGGTCAAAGACCAGCACTTCGGCATCCTTGCCCCGGCTTAAATGCAATTCGCTCTCTTGCTCAAGCATGAGAGCATCGCCTGCGGCAAGCGCCAGGCCGTTGACGCTCAAACTACCGCGAATCAAAAACACATAAGCTTTGCGCTCAGGGTGCAGCACCAAGCGTGTTTCTTCATCAGCGTCGAACAAACCGGCGTACATGTGCGCATCCGCATGCAACTTCACTGCCTGCGTGGAAGGTTCCGGGCTGGCCACCAGTGCCAGTGCGCCGCGTTTGGCGCCGTTGGGAATGGTTTTTTGTTCGTAGCCTGGGGCAATGCCGCGCTGCTGCGGCAGTATCCAGATTTGCAAAAAATGGGTTTCTTGCTCAGGCGCGTGGTTGAACTCGCTGTGGCGCACACCGGTGCCCGCGCTCATGCGTTGCACATCGCCGGGGGGAATGCCTTTGACATTGCCCATGCTGTCTTGGTGCGCCAGTTCACCGCTCAACACATAGCTGATGATTTCCATGTCCTGGTGACCGTGGGTGCCGAAACCGGTGCCGGACGCGATGCGGTCTTCGTTGATGACGCGCAAATTGCCCCAGCCCATATGCGCCGGGTCGTGGTAACCGGCAAAAGAAAAGCTGTGAAAGGATTTCAGCCAGCCGTGGTCGGCAAAACCCCGTTCGCCGGATTTACGCAATGTCAACATGGCCTGCTCCTTTTGTCATGTTTCCTACTTTAGTGCGCCCGGACGGAAATCAAGGCGGCCGGAATTGATGGCATCATTCAAATAATTTGATGAATAAGGCCTTTAATGAACTTTGCCCGCGATGTCCTCACCCCTGACGCCCTAACTATGCTGCAAACCATTTCAAGGCTGGGCAGTTTCGCCGCCGCCGCGCGCGACATGGGCCTGGTGCCCAGCGCCCTCAGCTACCGCGTCAGACAGATGGAGGACACGCTGGACGTGTTGTTGTTCGACCGTTCCTCGCGCCAGGCCCGGCTGACCGCCGCCGGTCAGGAATTGATCAGCGAAGGCATGCGCCTGCTCAACGACATGGACAGCATCGCCCACCGTATCAAACGCGTGGCTACGGGCTGGGAAAGCCAGTTCACAGTGGTTGTCGACACGATCATTCAAGAGCGTGTGGTGATGGATTTAAGCCAGCATTTTTTTGAAGCCAACCCGCCAACCCGCTTGCGTTTGCGGGATGAAACGCTCAACGGAACCCTTTATGCGTTGACATCAGGACAGGCAGATTTAGCCATCGGTGTTGTCCTCCAAGAGGACCTTCCCTCTGGGTTGCGGTTTGAGGAAATTGGCCCGGTGATGCAATTTGTGTTCGCCGTGGCACCGGGCCATGCGCTTGCCACTGCCAGCCAGCCCTTGAGCGATGCAGATGTTCGTGCGCACCGCGCGGTCGCCGTGGCCGACTCCATACCGCAAGGCAACGGCATCACCATCGGTCTGCTGGCCGGTCAAGACGTGTTTACCGTCCCTAGCATGTCGGCCAAACTTGATGCGCAATTGCGTGGCATGGGCGCTGGCTTTTTGCCGGAACCCATGGCCCGCCCTTACATTGAACGCGGCGAACTGGTGGCATGCCAGGTGCTGCGCCCGCAGCGCAGCGGTCATATTGGCTACGCCTGGCGACAAAGCCCTGAAGGCCAATCCGGCACGACCGGCGCGCGCGCATTGCAATGGTGGCTGACCCGCTTAAGCCAGCCCCAGACGCGCCTGGCTTTATTGGGGCAAGCCATGTGAGCAGACCGCATCACAAACGTGTAGAGTCGAGGCATGAAAACAATTGCTGTTATTGGTGCCGGCATGGCCGGTATCACCGCCGCCCGCACGCTCGTACAAGCAGGCCACCAGGTCAGCGTTTTTGAAAAAAGTCATGGAGCAGGCGGACGCATGGCGACGCGTTCAAGCGCCTACGGCAGCTTCGACCATGGTGTGCAGTACTTCACCGTGCGCGATCCCCAATTCATGCAAGCCATCACCGAAGTCCCGGGCACGCAAGCCATTTGCCGCGCCTGGAGCGCGAATGCGGTCAGGGTACTTGATCCGCTGGGACGAGTGATTGAAGCGCCACTGCCCATGCGCGAACCGCACTTTGTCGCAGCCCCAGGCATGAACAGCTTGATACGCCACTGGTCAGAACCGCTGCAAGAGGCCGGTATGTTGCATCTGCAATCACAAGTGCAGTTTTTGCTGCGCAATCCCGGTTCAACCGATAAGTGGCAACTGGTCTGCAGCAACGGCAATGAATACGGCGGCTTTGACGCAGTGGTACTGGCCATGCCGCATGTGCAGGCGGACTTTTTGCTGCGCCAATCCGGCTCACCTGCGGCCGGTTTCAGCGGCCTGGACATGATGTCCAAAGTAGAGGTTGCGCCCTGCTGGACTTTGATGTTGGCTTACCCACTGGCCAATCAACCCGGCTTGAGCCACTTGGGTCCGCAATGGAATGCGGCGCGTAGCACGCACCACAGAATCGCCTGGATTTCCAGGGAGTCGTCCAAACCCGGACGCAGTTCTACTGAGCGCTGGACAGTGCAAGCCAGCGCGGAATGGTCGCAGGAACACTTGGACGACGATGAGGACAGAGTGACAGCGAAGTTGTTAAAGGCATTCGCCGAATTGACCGGCATACGGGCCGAGCCGGGATTCACCCAAACCCATTTGTGGCGTTATGCCAAAACCACGCAGCCCATGGGCAAAAAGCATCATTGGGATGCGAAATTGAAACTAGGTGTCTGCGGTGACTGGCTGCTGGGTCACCGGGTGGAAGATGCTTTTGTCAGCGGACTCAGCTTGGCACTGAGCGTGGCTGACAAAAGCTGAACCTGCTGAATCAGCGCTTAGGCTTGTTCAACCAATTGGCCAGAATAAATAGCATGACGATAATCCATCCGATAAATAAAAGTGTTTGAACTTTCATGGTGCTTTCTCCTAGTGTGTTGATCTGACAATTTTTGCCTTTACAGGCGCTCAAGGCTTGGTTTTCACCAAGGGATTCATGATGAGGACCGTCAGCAACAGCAACACCACTTCGATACTATACACAGTGGAATAAGCCATGGCTGAATCAGTGAATTGTGCGGCAAGGTCGCGAAGAATGCCACCAAGGGCCATACCCACGCCAGCGGTAGAAGCCTGAACCGCGCCCCAGGCGCCGAGTGCCAGTCCGGCCTGTCCGGGCGGAGCACTGTTCATGGTAGCGGTCAAGGTGCCGTGGCCAAATAAACCGGCGCCGAATCCTATGAAGACCACCCCCAGAGTGAACAATGAAGCAGAGGCATGCGGCGCGGAAAAAATCACGGCGATGAAAGCGGGTATGCCGATCATGGCACCCCAGCTTGCCATTTTGAACGGGTCGCCGCCACGACTGAGAATTTGCGACGCCCAGGCAAAACCTATGAGCCCGCCCATGGCCAGAATCGCTGTCAGGTAAGTGGTTTGGGCCACGCTCAGTCCGAGTATTTCGCCGCCGAAAGGCTCGAGCAAAATATCTTCCATGCTGAAAGCCATGGTGCCCAAACCTATGGATATCAATCTGCGCATGGCATTTTCGCCATTGCAAAACAGCTTGAAAGATGCCATGAAGTCCGGGTCTTCTTCGAAGGTGTCCGGACTGCGGTCACGGGTTCTGCCCTCTTGTTTCCACAAGGCAATCACATTCAAACATATGGTGATGACGGCGGCACCTTGCACGGTGCGAATCAGCGTGCCGGGTGAAAAATCTTCCAACACATAACCAAACACCACGGAACTCATGATGATGCCCAGCAACAACATGACGTACATCAAACCAACCACCTTGGGCCTGTCCTCAGGCGGGGCCAGGTCTGTGGCCAGTGCCAGCCCTACAGTCTGCGTGGTGTGCAACCCAGCGCCGACCAGCAAAAACGCCAGACCAGCACCGAGGTCACCGACCCAGCCCGGTGTATTCGATGCCTGACCGAGTCCTCCCAGCACAAGCAGTGCAAAAGGCATGATGGCAAAACCGCCAAATTGCAACAAAGTGCCCATCCAGATGTAAGGGACGCGACGCCAGCCCAGGTGTGAGCGGTGGTGGTCAGAGCGAAAACCGATGATGGCGCGAAACGGCGCGAACAGCAAAGGCAAAGACACCATCACCGCAACCAGCGCTGCCGGAACATGTAATTCCACAATCATCACGCGGTTGAGGGTGCCGATCAGCAAGGCGAGCGCCATGCCTACAGAAATTTGAAATAAAGATAGACGCAGTAGCCTGCTTAAAGGCAATACATCGGATGCGGCATCTGCAAACGGCAGAAATTTCGCTCCAAATTTGATCCAATTTTTAGATGGCTTGGCGACAGAGGTGTTCATTTGAAAAATGGACCGGAATCGTTGAATCCCGGCCCATTAAAAAAAGAAATTTTTGGTTTGTCAGGCAGTTGGCGTTTTGACAGTCTGTATGACTGCCGCCGTAGCTGCGCTTCCATTCAAAAATTTCTTGACCCATGTGGTGTTCAGGGTCAATGCCAGGTGAACCGAAAACGATCCAATGGCTACTGCTGCGAGGAAGATGGGAATGCCGACAGAAGGTTTGACCACTGTCCAGATTTTTCCGTAGATCATGTGGTGCTCCTTTTATTTCAGCCAAGGGGAATAAATGTACGCCAGCAGGTGTGCTAACGCTGCAATCATTCCAAAGATTTGAGTCCCTTGGATGAGGTGCCGATGAATTTCTTCTGACTCGGCTTCTGTCAGGCCTGTTGGGCCTACTTTATCTGACATGGTGTTATCTCCTTGAAAGATTTTCACGTCCGTGCAAAACCCGCACGAGGGTTATTTATGGCCCCCATGGCCACAAATCCTTTAATTCCTTACGGATTGAAAGTTATTTTAGGTTGACACTTGAATATGTCAACATATATTTACACCTAGCTCTCAAAATGCTTGAGTTAAAGTCAGGCACGCTGCAACTTGTTGAATTCATTGACTTTTAATTTTGAAACCTGACAGACAAAATTACACAGGTCGCTTCGCGCCCTCTCCCACCGGCCCTTTACACGCCGGTTCGCTGGTCGCAGCATTGGCCAGTTGGCTGGACGCACGGGCCCATTCAGGCGTGTGGCTGGTTCGTATCGAGGACGTGGATACACCTCGTTGTCATGAAGCTGCAACACAAACCATACTGTCGCAATTGGCTGCCTGCGGCATGGTCAGCGACGAGCCGGTAATGCTGCAATCACAGCGCTCATCCGCCTACCAGACGGCGCTGGACGCGCTGACACAAACAAACGCTGTGTATGCCTGCCGCTGCTCGCGCGCGGACATCGCCAGAACCCTGGCGGCGCAAGGCATTGCCGCTGAGCGCCACCGGGACACGCCTTACCCCGGCACTTGCCGTGCCTTGAATCTGTCATTCGAAGCGGGCATGTCGCTGCGTTTACGTGTACCTGAAGGCGAAGTGCATTGGCAGGATCGCCGCTTGGGCAATCAACAGCAGAACGTGGCCGTCACCGTCGGTGACTTTGTGCTCAAGCGCAGCGATGGCCTGTGGGCTTACCAGCTGGCCGTGGTGGTTGACGATACTGACCAAGGCATCACGCATGTTGTGCGCGGCGAAGATCTGGCCGACAACACGGCGCGCCAAATCCTGTTGCAACAAGCCCTGGGTCTGCCCCAGCCTGTTTATATGCACACGCCGCTGGTGCTGGCTGCTGACGGCGAAAAACTGTCCAAACAGAATGGCGCACAAAGCCTGGACACCGCCACACCGGAAAAAGCCTTGCAGGCCTTGCAGGCTGCCGCTCTGGTTCTGGGCTTGCCAGAGATTGACAGTGACAACTGCGCCTCGGCTTTGCAGCACTGGGTCAATGCATGGCCGCTATAAAGCCACAGGCACAATCGCTACATCTTTTCGACATCAAGCCATGAACAACCAAGCCCCAGCGCATATTGAACATCCCAAAACCATCAAAAGTTTTGTCACCCGCGCCGGTCGCACCACCAGCGGTCAGTCCAAGGCACTGGCGGATCTGGGGCCACGTTTTGTGTTGCCGTTTGATCGCCATGCTTTCAACGCAGACGAAGCTTTCGGGCGCAGCGCAGCTTTGATTTTGGAAATTGGTTTTGGCATGGGGGATGCCACGGCACAAATCGCCAAACTCAGACCACAAGACAATTTCCTGTGTTGCGAAGTGCACGAACCCGGCGTCGGCGCCTTGCTCAAACGCATGGGTGAACTGGGCATTGAGAACATCCGCATACTGCAACACGACGCGGTCGAAGTGATGGAACACATGCTGTCAGCAGACAGCCTGGACGGCGTGCACATCTTTTTTCCTGACCCTTGGCACAAACTGCGGCACAACAAACGCCGCTTGATTCAAACGCCTTTTGTGAATGAACTGGTCAAACGGCTCAAACCCGGCGGCTACATCCATTGCGCAACCGACTGGCAGCCTTATGCAGAACACATACTCAAAGTCATGCAAGCCGAACCGGCTCTGGTCAACGCCAGCCAGCGCGAAGACGGCTACAGCGACCAACCCGCCTACCGTCCCTTGACCAAGTTTGAGAACCGGGGCTTGAAGCTGGGACACGGCGTCTGGGATCTGGTGTTCCGGCGGGCGTGAATGCAGTTGCCCGACACCAATCAACCCGGCTTTTTTGATTGAACATGGGCTTGTCTGAAATTTTTCCCATGCGCGACGGCGTCGGTGCCTCGCGCGTGCGTTTGCCGGCCGGGGACTGGGCCACGCTGCTGGCTTTTTTGTGCGAACGGTTTCCAGCGATTTCTAACCACGAATGGACCGAGCGCATCGTCCAAGGCCATGTGCTGCACGAGGACGGCAACACTGTCACGCTAGATGAACCGTATGCGCCGCACCAATTTATTTTTTATTACCGGGACGTGCCGCATGAATCCACCCTACCGGAAGAAGCACAAGTGCTGTTTGAAGACGAGCACTTGCTGGTGGCCGACAAACCGCATTTCATGCCGGTCACGCCGGGCGGGCGCTATCTGCAAAGCTGTTTGCTGGTGCAACTCAAGCGCTTGACCGCTTGCGAATCACTCACACCGATTCACCGCATAGACCGCGAGACTGCAGGCTTGGTGGTGTTTTGCAAACGTGCCCAAGACCGGGACGCTTACCACGCTTTGTTTCGCCATCACCAGGTGCGCAAGTGGTACTTGGCTGTGTCGGCTTTCAAACCGGAACTGAATTTGCCGCTGGTGCATCGCAGCCGATTGGTTGAAGGCGATAAGTTTTTTCTCTCGCAAGAAGTACCGGGCGAACCCAACAGCGAAACGCGTGTGTCGCTGTTAAAACGTGTGGGCGAAGAGGCGCTGTACCAACTGCAACCCGTCACTGGCCACCGCCATCAATTGCGCATACACATGGTGAGTTTGGGCGTGCCGATTGCAGGCGATCAGTTGTACCCGCACCTGCTACGCGGCCCCCATCAAGCAGATGATTTCAGTCAACCCATGCAATTGCTGGCGCAACGCATTGCGTTCACAGACCCAGTCACCAGCGAAGAACGCGACTGGCAAAGTCAGCGTTCCTTGCAAATTAGCCACGCTGATTGACACATACCCGCCATGCTGAGCGGTTCACGTCTGGTTACAAACGCTCATTGACCCAGGCCTGCACGCTGGCCAAGGCTTTGTCCAAACCGGCGGGCTGGGTGCCGCCTGCCATGGCCATGTCGGGCTTACCGCCGCCTTTGCCGCCGACTTGCTGGGCGACAAAATTCACCAGTTCACCGGCCTTGACTTTGGTCAGCGTGTCAGCGGTCACACCGGCGGCGAGTTGCACTTTGTCGCCGTCCACACTGGCCAGAACCACAACAGCAGTTTTGAGTTTGTTTTTCAACTGATCCAGCGTGTCGCGCAAAGCCTTGGCGTCTGCGCCAGGCAGCAAAGCCGCCAGCAGTTTCACGCCTTTGACATCCACCGCTTTGGCCAGCAAATCGTCGCCTTGGGATGAAGCCAGTTTGCCTTTCAACGCGCCCATGTCTTTTTCCAGACCACGCACTTGATCGAGCAATTGCGCCAGCCGCTGGTTGAGTTCGGCAGGCGTGGCTTTGAGCGCCGCGCATGCCTGATTCACCGTGTCTTCCAGCGTTTGCACATAGGCCAGCGCGTGTTCGCCGGTCACGGCTTCTATGCGGCGCACGCCTGCGGCCACACCGCTTTGCGCCACCACTTTGAACAAACCAATGTCGCCAGTGCTGTGCACATGCGTGCCGCCGCACAACTCGCGGCTGCTGCCGATGTCGAGCACGCGCACCGTGTCGCCGTATTTTTCGCCGAACAACATCATGGCGCCGGTTTTTTGCGCGGCTTCGATTTCCATGACTCGCGCTTGCGTGTCGGCGTTGGCCAATATTTCGGCGTTCACCTTGAGTTCAATCTCGCGGATGTGTTCATCGCTGATCGGGCCGGTGTGGGCAAAGTCAAAGCGGGTGCGCTCGTCATTCACCAGACTGCCTTTTTGCTGCACATGCGAGCCCAGCACTTCGCGCAAAGCCTTGTGCATCAAATGCGTGGCCGAGTGGTTGCGTACAGTTGCAGCGCGCAGCGCGGTGTCCACCAGCGCTTCCACGCTGTCGCCGACTTTCAAACTGCCCTTGGCGAGATGGCCGTGGTGACCGAACACATCGGCTTTGATTTTCAATGTGTCTTCCACCGCAAACACCGCAGCGCCGCCGCTGATATGCCCTTGGTCGCCGACCTGGCCGCCGCTCTCGGCGTAAAACGGCGTGTGGTCCAACACCACCACACCGGTTTGTCCGGCTTGCATTTGCTGCACGGCCACGCCGTCCACATACAAGGCCGTCACTTTGGCTTCCGCGCTCAAGTGTTCGTAGCCGACGAATTCGTTGCTGACACCGGTGTATTCCAGCGCCCTGTCCATTTTGAATTTGCCGGCAGCGCGAGCTTGGGATTTTTGTTTTTCCATGGCGGTGTGAAAAGCTTCAACGTCCACTTCAATGCCGAGTTCGCGACAAACGTCCTGAGTCAGGTCGAGAGGGAAACCGTAAGTGTCGTGAAGCTTAAAAGCCACAATGCCTGAAAGAAGTCGATGCTTCGCCAAGTCCTTTATGGTCACTTCGTAGAACGTTGCGGGGAACTCTGCTGCCAACAACTTCTGCCGTAATCTGGAATCGGTATTTCCTATACTAATAAAAAATATTTCTCTATACCCAAAGGGGTCAGCTTTAAACTTAACAAGTTTGTCATAAAGATTTCCAAGGTAACTATCTGAAATACCTTCAACCAATACCTCCACGGGAACCTCTATATTCCCCTTTTTGAAGGTTCCATCCACTACAAAGCCATCTGAACTCTGCAAATGAAAGCCTGCATAGGTGTTATCTGAGTTTGCCTCAAGCCACTTCATTGCAAAATGCTTTTCTGATGTGGCGCTTCCTAAAATTGACATGCCGGTTGCCAAGGTCTCATAAAACCGCTCTTCCTCGGTCTTCAACACTGCCGTGATGCGATCAGCCTGCGCTGCCAAGTTCGGATAAGCCTCGCCCATCAGCGCGACCAAGTCGGCAACGAGTTTGTGGAAAAACGGTTTCTTCTGTCCCAGCTTGTAGCCGTGGCGAATCGCGCGACGAATGATGCGCCGCTGCACATAGCCTCGTCCTTCGCTGCCGGGAATCACGCCGTCGCTGACCAAAAATGCGGTGGCGCGAATGTGGTCGGCGATCACGCGCAGCGAATTGTTGTGCACATCGGCACAGCCGGTTTCGCGCGCGGCGGCTTTGATCAGCTCGTCAAAAATATCGATCTCGTAGTTGCTGTGCACATGTTGCAAGATGGCGGCCAAGCGCTCCAAGCCCATGCCGGTGTCGACGCAAGGCGCTGGCAGTTTGTTCAAACTGCCGTCAGGCTGCATATCGAACTGCATGAACACGTGGTTCCAGATTTCGATGAAGCGGTCGCCGTCTTCGTCCGGACTGCCGGGCGGGCCGCCGGGAATGTGCGCGCCGTGGTCGTAAAAAATCTCGGAGCACGGGCCGCAAGGGCCGGTGTCGGCCATCATCCAGAAATTGTCTGAGGCGTATTTTTTGCCCTTGTTGTCGCCGATGCGCACAATGCGGTCGGCAGGCAGGCCGATTTCTTTGTGCCAAATGTC
Source organism: Bordetella parapertussis (assembly GCA_945901125.1). GTDB lineage: Bacteria > Pseudomonadota > Gammaproteobacteria > Burkholderiales > Burkholderiaceae_C > Limnohabitans. Next base: position 92,224 of record CAMDKD010000005.1, on the reverse strand, counting down.
GTAAGCCTCGTCGTCATCTATGTACACGGTCACCATCAGGCGCTCGGGCGGCAATTTGTACACCTGAGTCAACAACTCCCAACCCCATTTCAGGCTGTCTCGCTTGAAGTAGTCGCCGAAACTCCAGTTACCCAGCATCTCGAAAAAAGTGTGATGACGTGCGGTATAGCCCACGTTTTCCAAGTCATTGTGTTTGCCACCGGCGCGCAAACAGGCTTGCACCGAGGCCGCGCGCACATACGAGCGTTTGTCCTCACCCAGAAACACGTCCTTGAACTGCACCATGCCCGAGTTGGTGAACATCAGCGTCGGGTCGTTGCCCGGCACCAGCGGGCTGGAGGCCACCACGGTATGTCCTTTCGCGGCGAAAAAATCCAAAAAGGTTTTGCGGATGTCGGCCACCGACAGTTTGGGCAGTGAGGAAGTGCTTGCGTTCATGGTGATGGGGTCTTGGATTAAGCGGTAATTCAGGGCGATCAGCGAGTTGCTGACCGCAGGCGCCATAGCTTCGGCGAGCAAGCTCGAATTATAGGTTTTCACCTTCGCTCTACGGTTTGTGAGTGGGCGAAGCGCACTAATTTACGGGGCAAGGCATTTGCAATCGCTTGCACGTTGACCTCAATGTCATACGTTGTAGTCAAACTGTTTACCAAAAAATCATCTTGCCAATACCGGTCACGCCCACACCGTATTTCATAACTTAAGAAGTGCCCCCAATCTATTGGCCAGACACTGATCTCACAATTTGGCTTAAAGGCCGCTCTCAATTTCAATTCAAACTCTTTGATGCGCAAGTCGTTCATGTTTTCTCCAAAAATGAAACTGGTTTCTGTTAACGCCCCAGCTTGACATGGAAATTTTCGGAATCAAGGCCGAATAGGCTTTGCAAATTAATTATTGGTAATGCCCACGACAGGCAATCACGGCCAGTTCGTCATCGTCGGCGGCATAAACCAGTCGATGAACGTCATCTATACGTCTTGACCAGTAGCCCGACAAATTGCCCACCAGCGGCTCGGGCTTGCCAATACCGTTGAAGGGGTCTCGGCGGGCTGACTCGATCAGCAGATTGATACGGCGCAGCGTTTTTTTGTCTTGCCCTTGCCAATAGGTGTAATCTTCCCAGGCCACAGCCGTGAACAACACGGCCCGGCTCATGCGTCAAGAAGCTCACGGCGTTTGGCTTTGCCCGCCTTGTGTTGTGCAATAGAAGTGGCCAAGTGCGCCGCATTGGCCGGGTTAGACAACAGGTACAGAGTCTCGGCCATGCTTTCATAGTGGGCCTGAGACATGACGACTGCGTTACCGCCCTCACGGCGCGTGATCACGGCGATGTCTGCATCGTTGACCACGCCATCAATCACCGCCTTCAAGCCGTTACGGGCATCTGTGTAGGAAATTATTTTCATGGCTAACCTGTGCAGAATTTTGGACAGGTCATTCTATGACATTGCCAGCAAACATAAAGGTGATTGGTGCACAAACCGCCAATGCAACCTTTGCCCAAAGTAGAAATGTCACCTTTATGTTCACTGGGGCAGGCAGGACATGGGCAAGGACGTGCTGGTGGGCACCAAGGAAGCGCAACGCTGTGCGCTGATGCAGCGTTCAGCCAGCCTTTAGCAGCCTTACTTTGCGTTTCTGCTGTTTCAGCAGTTTGGCAGCTGCTTTGTCAAAGGTGAGAAATTCCTGACCGCCCATCAGTTCGCCTTCAAAGGCAATCACGCCATCTGCAAAGTCGCCGCCACTTTGCAGCAAAGCCAAGCCTGCCAACACTGCCGGTGTATTGCAAACCACTTGGCTGACTTGCAGCAAGGTGCGTATAGCATGGGCGACTTGTTCCGGGGTATAGCGGTAACCCCGTATAAGTACCCACACCATTTCGCACAGTGCTGTGGACGGCACAGCTATCAGACTGGCCGTTTGCAATACTTTCAAAGCCGCTGCGGCCTGTTGGGGGTTGTCTTGTGTGGCTAGCCGAACCAATACATTGGTGTCTAACGTGAGCTTCACGCTTTTCCCGCCCATGCGTCAGCGATTAATGCGTTCATGTCTTCAACGCTCAGCGTTTTGGCAGGTGGCGGCAGGCAACCCACAAATGCATCCAGCCCATGCGGTGTCTTCGCGTGCAGGGCCAGCACACCGTGCGCGAGCTTGTCCACTTCAATTTGTTGCCCTGGCGTGATACCCAAATATTGCAATAACTCGCGGCGCAAAGTGATTTGGCCTTTGGCGGTAACCGTTAACGCTGCCATGTGTCATCCTTTGAGCGTGGATCAATAATGCAATTTTACATTACCGATATGCGCTTCACTGTCTTGATATTCAAGCCGGCTTTCAGACGCAACAAGGCAAAGGGCATAATTTCCGCTTGGCCGCCTCCGGCCCCGACCCCCGAAAGAACCCCATGGACATGAAAACCTCACCGCTTGCCTTGCTCAAAGACCCGACACTGCTGAAAACCGATGCGTTGATCAACGGTGAATGGGTCAAAGGTGCCAGCCGTTTTGATGTCTGCGACCCTAGCACCGGCTTGAAGCTGGCAGATGTGGCCAACCTCGGTCCTGCTGACGCAGAAAAAGCCGTTGCCGCCGCCAACGCCGCTTGGCCTGCCTGGCGCACCAAAACCGCCAAGGAACGCAGCCAGATTTTGCGCAAATGGTTTGATTTGCTCATGGCCAACGCCGACGATCTGGCCCGCATACTCACCGCCGAACAAGGCAAGCCCTACCCCGAAGCCAAAGGTGAAATCGCTTACGGCGCGAGTTTTGTCGAGTGGTATGCCGAGGAAGCCAAACGGGTGAATGGCGAGACGCTGCCGCAGTTTGACAACAACCGCCGTTTGCTGGTGCTCAACCAAGCTATTGGTGTGTGCGCCGCCATCACGCCCTGGAATTTCCCGCTGGCCATGATCACGCGCAAAGTCGCGCCTGCATTGGCCGCCGGTTGCCCGGTGGTCATCAAACCGGCTGAACTCACGCCCTTGACCGCGCTGGCTGCGGCTGAACTGGCGATACGCGCTGGCATTCCGGCGGGTGTGTTGAACATGCTGAGCGCTGACAGCGACAACAGTATCGCCATAGGCAAAGTGTTTTGCGCCAGCGACACGGTGCGCCACATCAGCTTCACTGGTTCTACCGAAGTCGGTCGTATTTTGATGGCGCAATCTGCGGCCAGCATCAAAAAACTCGCGCTCGAACTCGGCGGCAATGCGCCCTTCATCGTCTTCAACGATGCCGACATAGACTCTGCGGTTGAAGGTGCCATGCTCAGCAAATACCGCAATGCCGGTCAAACCTGTGTCTGCTCTAACCGTTTTTATGTGCAGTCGGGCGTGTATGAAGAGTTTGTGCAGAAATTCACCGCCAAAGTCAAAACCCTGAAAGTCGGAAACGGCTTCGAAGATGGCGTGTCGCAAGGCCCGCTGATTGAAGACGCCGCCTTGCTCAAAGTCAAAGCACACGTGGCAGACGCACTCGCCAAAGGTGGCCGTGTGCTGACCGGCGGCAAGGCCTTAGATGGACAGTTTTTCGAGCCCACATTGGTGGCTGATGCCAGCGCCGACATGTTGTGCGCTACCGAGGAAACCTTCGGCCCGTTTGCGCCGGTGTTCAAATTTGAGACCGAGCAAGAAGCCATTGCGGCCGCCAACAACACCGAATTCGGCTTGGCCAGTTACTTTTACACCCGCGACATAGGCCGGATTTACCGCGTCGGCGAGGCGTTGGAATACGGCATGGTCGGCGTCAATGTAGGCATTTTGGCAACAGAACATGTGCCTTTTGGCGGCATGAAACAGTCAGGCTTGGGTCGCGAAGGATCGCGCCACGGCATGACCGAATACCTGGAAATGAAATACCTTTGTATTGGTGATGTATTGAAATAATACGCTTAAAAGAAAACATTCTTCAAATTTAGATTTTTTGCTGCTTTGGTGCTATATTTGTTTTAATCTGAAAAATCAAAATTTTTTTCACTTTAAACGCCATGAAAAATCAGGAAATTTATTTAAGGTTTCTCAGTTTGATGCATGCCATCGAGGGCAAAGGCGAGTTACCGCCGCTGGATCTGGACGCCAAGCGCTTACTGGAAGTCATTGCCGTCAAACAAAGCCACGGGCAGACCATCACCGTGACAGATGCCATGGCCATGGTGCAAATCGCCTCACCCGCGACCATACACCGCAAGCTCGACCAGTTGCGCGAATTAGGCATGATTGAAACGCATTTTGAAGGCACGAACCGCCGCACCAAGTACCTGAAGATCACCGATAAGGCTCAGCTTTACTTCAGCACGGTCGGCTCGCTCATACAACAGGCGGTCGGTTGAGTTTGAACGCTTTTAACTGAACAAAGAAAAAGCACCCGAGGGTGCTTTTTTTCATACCTGTGCGCTTTGCCTTAGGGCAGCTCTGCTCAGATCAGCGGAACGCCGGTTTTGCTTTGAATGAATTCCCGGGTCACGCCGTCGGCCAGTTCAACCAGTTTCAAGCCCGCGGGTGTGACATCCATCACGCCCAGGTCAGTGATTATGCGGTCCACCACACCCACGCCAGTGAGCGGCAAGGTACAGGCCGGCAGGATTTTCATGTCCTCGCTGCCGTCCTTTTTGCGCGCCACGTGTTCCATCAAAATGATGACCCGCTTGACGCCTGCCACCAGGTCCATGGCGCCGCCCATGCCTTTGACCATCTTGCCGGGAATCATCCAATTCGCCAGATCGCCTGAGGCGCTGACTTGCATGGCCCCCAAAATAGACAAATTGATTTTGCCACCGCGAATCATGGCAAAACTGTCGTGGCTGCCGAAGATGGATGTGCCGGCGATGGTGGTCACGGTTTGCTTGCCGGCATTCACCAGATCCGCATCCACATGCTCTTCAGTGGGATAAGGCCCAATGCCCATCATGCCGTTTTCCGATTGCAGCCAGACTTCGATGTTTGAAGGCACATGATTGGCCACCAGCGTGGGAATACCTATGCCGAGGTTGACGTAAAAACCGTCTTGTAATTCATGGGCGGCACGCGCCGCCATCTGGTCTTGGGTCCAGGCCATGGTCAGACTCCTGCTTTTTCTGTGACAGTGCGTTTTTCAATGCGTTTTTCGGGATGCGGGTTATGCACAATGCGGTGCACATAAATACCCGGCAAATGAATCTCGTCAGGCTGTAACTCGCCGACCTCGACGATGTGTTCGACTTCGACGATGCACAACTTACCGGCCATGGCCACGGCCGGGTTGAAATTGCGCGCGGTCAGTCTGAATTGCAGATTTCCCGCCTTGTCAGCGGTATGGGCTTTGACCAATGACACGTCCGGTATCAGCGAGCGCTCCATGACATAGGTGTCGCCGTCGAATTCACGCAGTTCCTTGCCGTCGGCCACCACGGTGCCAACACCGGTTTTGGTGAAGAAGGCGGGAATGCCGGCGCCACCGGCGCGCAGTTTTTCTGCCAGCGTGCCTTGCGGTGTGAATTCAAGCTCAAGCTCACCGGCAAGGTACTGGCGCTCAAACTCTTTGTTTTCGCCCACATAAGAGGAAATCATTTTTTTGATCTGCCGGGTCTGTAACAGCAAACCCAGACCGAAATCATCGACACCGGCGTTGTTAGAGATCACCGTCAGGTCTTTCACGCCGCTGTCGCGCAAAGCGGCAATCAAAGCTTCCGGGATACCGCATAAACCGAAACCGCCGACAGCCAACAACTGCTTGTCGTGCACCACGTCTTTGAGTGCGGCAACCGCACTTGGAAACACTTTTTTCAATCGATTCTCCCGTAGACAAGCCGATGATTCTAAAGCGCGGTGCTTTCGCAGAATTAAAGCGGCTGGGCATAATGCCTTGCCTAAGGAGACCTCATGTCACGCTACCCTGCCCCGGAAATCAAAGACCTGCCCGAAGACATACGCGCCAAAATCCTGGAAGTGCAGGAAAAAGCCGGGTTCGTGCCCCAAGTTTTTCTGACCTTTGCCAGACGCCCGGCTGAATGGCGGGCTTTTTTCGCTTACCACGACGCATTGATGCTGCGCGAGGACTCGGGCCTGAGCAAAGGCGACCGCGAAATGATTGTCACCACCACCAGCGCTGCCAACAACTGTTTGTATTGCGTGGTGGCGCACGGTGCGATTTTGCGCATCTACGAGAAAAAACCGCTGGTCGCCGATCAGGTGGCTGTGAACTACCGCAAGGCTGACATCAGCCAGCGCCAGCGCGCCATGCTGGACTTCGCCATGAAAGTCTGTTTGCACAGTGATGAAATTGAAGAGTCTGATTTCGACACCTTGCACGCCCACGGTTTCAACGATGAAGACATCTGGGACATTGCAGGCATCACCGCTTTTTTTGGTTTGTCCAACCGCATGGCCAGCTTTTCCGGCATGATGCCCAACCCGGAGTTTTATGCCATGGGCCGCATACCCAAAAGCAAAAGCTAAAGCAACTCAGGCGGGTTGACGGCTCAAGTCCAGCTGACTCAGCACCATCTCTACCAAGGCGTTGGTCAACTCTGTGACGGATGGCGGCTCTAAACGCTCCAGCGACGCGCTGCGCAAACAACCGATGATGGTGCGACTCAGCACAAAACAACGTGTTTCAGTCAGCAATCTGAGTTGCGGGTGTTGAACGTAGTTAACGAATTGAACCAGACGCACCACCAAGGCTTGCATGGTTTCAGCCGTTTCTTCGGGGCTTTCAACCATCCAGCACAATCGTGTGACGCTGCGCTTCAAAGGCGGGCCGAAGGCAAACCCGTCAATCAGTAGAGCGATGTAACCGCGGATAAAGATTTCCAGGTCTAGCGCGCCCGGGTCCTCCAAGGATTCGCGGCTGTACAAATAGGCATTGATTTCACCGAGCGCATTCCTTCTGGAATGCCTGACTATGGCGCGAAACAGTTCCTCTTTGCTGGAGAAATACTGGTAGATGGTGCCCACTGAAAAACCGGCTTTATGGGCGATCTTGTTGGTGGTCAAGCCGGTCATGCCCTCTTTGTCTACTAATTCAGCCGTCGCCTGGTAAACAGCTTCTATGGTGAGTTGTGCTCTTTTTTGGGTAGGTTGCTTGCGCATGTGATTTTCAAAGCCAGCGGTAGCGGGTAACTTATCTCTTGTTTTCTGATGAATGTGTAGAACGTCACCATATTATCAATTTATACTAATAAAAATAGAATTCTTACCATTAATTAATTAAATATGAATATTTTTCGACTTATGCATCAAACCAATAAATAGGCTATGAGCCAGGCATGAAACGTCATGCAAGCCCCGGGCAAAACGCAAGCAGTAAGTCTGGATTTACTTCACTACCGCAAGCAACCAATCAGGCATAGGCGAGGATTTTTGCGCCGGAAAATTCACCCACACCGTGGTCGCACCACCGGCGGCGTGTATGACACCGGGCATGTCGGTGCGCTCTATGGTGGCCCAGGACTCAAAGCTGCTGCGCCCGGGTTCGCTGACATACATCTTGATCAACACCTCGCCCGGGTACTCAAGCTGCTTATAAAAATTACAAAACGCATTGACGATGACCGGCCCTTCGCCATCCGGCAAAGGCGGACAACCCAGCGAGGAAAACCAGTCAATGCGAACAGTCTCCAGGTAACGGAAATAGCTGGTGTTGTTCAAATGGCCCATGGCATCCATGTCACCCCAGCGAATGGGCATGACTTGTTCGTACACCCATTTTTTGTTCTGCGGCAACTCCAACTTCATACGCCGAAACCGTCGTCTGCGGAAATCACCGCGCCATTGATGAAATCGCTTTGCGGGCTCGCCAGCATGACCAGCAAAGCGTCCAAGTCCTTGGGATGGCCGACGCGTTTGCGCGGCAGCATGTTCACCAGTTTCTGGCCTTGCTCGGTCTGCCAGTGGTGATGGTTGATTTCCGTGTCTATGTAACCCGGGCAAATGGCGTTCACATTGATGCCGTGCTTGCCCCACTCCAGCGCCATGGCCTTGGTCATTTGCACCACGGCTGATTTGCTCATGCAGTAAACGCCGATTTGCGGCAGCACGCGCATGGCGGCCATGGACGCGATATTGATGATGCGACCGCCTGCAAACGTGCCCGGCTCCAAGCCTTTGGCGCGCGCCAGCATGCGACTGCCCACGGCCTGCGCCACAAAAAAAGCGCCGCGCACATTGGTGTCGAAAATAAAGTCAAAGTCTTCTTCGCGCACATCGACCAGACGCTGGGTGGTGCTGACACCGGAGTTGTTCACCAAAATATCGATGGCGCCCACATCTTTTTCAGCCTGCTTGATGGCAGATTCAATGCTGCCCCGGTTGGTCACATCCAGGCTGACCACGTGTGCGTCGCCGCCCTCGGCTTCAATTTCAGCGCGCAGTGACTTGAGCATTTCAACCCGGCGGCTGGCCAATACAACGGCGGCACCGGCAGATGCCAGCGTACGTGCAAACTGCGCGCCCAGGCCGCTGGAGGCTCCCGTGATCAATGCAACGCGACCGGATAAATCGAGGCTGTAGGCCATACTGAACTCCTGTGATTGAATGTGTGATGCGGTATGTGTAGACGGGCGGTGTCGCCCTTGATGCCCAGTCGCATTATGACGATAAGCAAAAACACGCTGGGCATAGAATCTGTCGCTACATTGACAATGACTTTAAAGATATATGACAGCAACTCAATGGCTTGAACAATACGGTCCGCGCGAGGCCATGGATTACGACGTGGTCATTGTCGGCGGCGGTCCCGCCGGTCTGGCTGCCGCCATCCGCATCAAACAACAGGCCGCCGCGCAATCCAAAGACGTGTCGGTGGTGGTGATTGAAAAAGGCTCTGAGCCCGGCGCGCATATTCTTTCTGGGGCCGTGATGGACCCGCGCGCCATGGACGAATTGTTTCCCGATTGGAAAGACCTCGGCGCGCCCTTGCTGCAACCTGTGACCGGCGATGAACTGCTGGTCTTATCGGAAACCGGGCAGACCGCCACGCCAGGCTGGCTGATGCCGCGCAATTTCCACAACGACGGCTGTTATGTGGTGTCGCTGAGCAACGTGGTCAAGTGGATGGCGCAGCAAGCCGAAAATCTGGGTGTCGATATTTTCCCGGGCTTCACGGCTGCAGAGATTTTGTACGCCGACAGCGGCGCAGTGCGAGGTGTGGCCACCGGCCATGTAGGTCTTGGCAAAGACGGCGCGCCGACTGATAACTTTCAACTCGGCATGGAGCTGAACGCCAAATACACCTTGTTTGCCGAAGGCGCGCGCGGCCATCTGGGCAAACAACTGATTGAGCGCTTCGGGTTAACAAAAAACAAAGACACACAAACCTTTGCCATCGGTATCAAAGAATTGTGGGAAATTGACCCGGCACTTGCAAAACCCGGTTTGGTGGTGCACACCTCGGGTTGGCCTATCGCTGACAACAGTTTCGGTGGCGGCTTTCTTTATCACTTGGAAGACAACAAAGTCACGTTGGGTTTTGTGCTGGGGCTGGATTACCGCAACCCCTACATGAGCCCGTTCGATGAAATGCAGCGTTGGAAAACACATCCCACCATTGCCAAACACCTCAAAGGCGGCAAGCGCATAGGCTACGGCGCGCGCGCCATCAACAACGGCACCTTGCAAGCTCTGCCCGATCTGGTGTTTGACGGCGGTGCCTTGCTGGGTTGCGACGCAGGCTTTATGAATGCCGCGCGCATCAAAGGCAGCCATGCCGCCATCAAGTCCGGCATGCTGGCCGCAAACGCCGCGTTCGATGCTTTGCAGGCCGGTCGCGCGCACGACAAGTTAAGCGCCTACCCCCAAGCGTTTGAGAAAAGCTGGCTCTACACCGAACTGCACCAGACCCGCAATTTCAAAAACTGGTTCAAAAAAGGCAAGCTCATAGGCACCTTGATGACTGGCATTGAGCATTGGTTCTTACCGAAAATCGGCATCAGCACGCCGCCATGGACAGTGCATAACCACAAAGCAGATCACCAGTCTTTGGCGCAGGCTTCACAAAGTGAGCGAATTGCCTACCCCAAACCCGACGGCGTGTTGTCGTTTGACAAACTATCTAGCGTGTTCATCAGCAACACCAACCACGAAGAAAACCAGCCTGCCCACTTGACGCTGAAAGACGACAGCGTTCCTGTGGCTATCAACCTGAGTTTGTACGACGGACCCGAAGGCCGCTATTGCCCGGCAGGCGTGTATGAATACGTGAAAACAGACGCAGGCGCAGACCGTTTGCAAATCAATGCGCAAAACTGCGTGCATTGCAAAACCTGTGACATCAAAGACCCCACGCAAAACATCGTATGGGTCACGCCAGAGGGCGGAGGCGGCCCGAATTACGCGGGAATGTGAGCATGACCAAATACCACGCTGAACACACTTGGGTACGGATTGAAGGCGACATCGTGTTTGTCGGCATCACCGTGCACGCGCAAAACAACTTAGGCGATATTGTGTTTGTCGAGTTGGCAGAAATGGGCAAATCGTTCGAGCAGGCCGCTGTCGCCGGCGTGGTCGAGTCGGTCAAAGCCGCTGCTGATGTGCACATGCCGGTATCGGCAACTGTGCTGGAAGTCAACGAAGAGTTGCGCGCCGACCCATCGCTGGCCAACAGCGACCCCGAAGGTGCGGGATGGTTTTACCAGGTCAAACTCAGCAACCCGGCGGAGTTAGATGGTTTGATGGATGCGGCGGCTTATCAGGCTTTGACAGGTTAATCAGCAGTTTCACGCAAAGCCTGCCCCAAGCGCTCAATACCCTCGGCAATTTTGCTTTCATCGGCAGTCGCAAAACTCAAGCGAATGGTGGAGTTGTCCGGGTCATTGGCAAAAAACGGTGCGCCCGGCACAAAAGCCACGCCTTTTTCAATCGCGCGTTTGGCCAGCAAATTGCCGTCGGTGGTGAAGCCTGTTTTGCCGGTGAGTTTGGCCCAGACAAACAAGCCGCCTTGCGGCGCGTGAAACGACAAACCGTCGCCCAAATGCACACGCAAAGCCTCGCACATGGCGCGGGCACGCCCTGCGTAAACCTTGCGAACATTCTGCAAAGTGGCCGGCATGCGTCCGGCTTGCAAATACTGTGCGGCTGTGGCTTGAGAAAATGTAGAAGTATGTGCGTCGCTGAACTGTTTGCACATGGTGGCGCGCGCCAGCAATTCGGGCGGTGCCACCATCCAGCCTATGCGCAAACCCGGCGACAACACTTTACTGAGTGAACCGCAATGCACCAGCCAATCGCGGCTGCTGGGCACTTGCGCGCTCAGCGCCAACAGTGATGGCGGCGGCGCATCGGCAAAATACAAATCACCATACGGGTCGTCTTCAACCACCACGGTTTGGTATTTCACCGCCAACTCAAGCACACGCAAGCGCCGCTGCAAACTGGTCATCGCACCGCTGGGGTTGCCAAATGTAGGAACCAAGTAAACCAGCTTAGGCCGGTGCTGTTGAATCATTTGCTCTAGCGCATCCACATCCACGCCGTCTTCATCAATCGGCACGCCCATGACGGTCGGGCCGTACAAACGGAAACATTGGATGGTGGCCAAAAATGTCGGCGACTCCACCAGCACCGTGTCTTGCGGGTCGAGCAAGGTTTTACCGACCAAGTCCAGCGCCTGCTGGCTGCCGGTGGTAACAATCAATTCATCAGCACGCAAACCGGCCACGCCTTTGGACTGCATGAAAGCCGCGAGTTGCTCGCGCAAAGGGTTGTAGCCTTCGGTGGCACCGTATTGCAAAGCAGCGCCGGGTTCATCGCGTAACGCGCGTTCGCTGGCTTCGCGTATGCCTTGCACGTCGAACATGGCGCTGTCAGGAAAACCACCGGCAAAACTGATGATGCCGGGTTTGCCCAGCAACTTAAAGAGTTCGCGTATGGCCGAGGTTTCGACCTTGTCTAAGCGTTGGGCAAATTGCATGTGAGGATAATCGGGGCCAAACCCCTATCAAGTGAATGATGAAAAAAGAGCACATCGAACCGTTTTTTGCGACGCTGAAAGCGGCCAATCCGCAGCCGAATACTGAGTTGGAATATACCAGCGTGTTTGAGTTGCTGGCGGCTGTGCTGCTCAGCGCTCAGGCCACTGATGTCGGCGTGAACAAGGCGACAAGGCGTTTGTTTCCAGTGGCCAACACACCGCAAGCGATTTTGAATTTAGGCCTACCCGCCTTGGAGTCCTATATTCAAACCATAGGTTTATTTCGCAGCAAAGCCAAGCACTTGATGCAAACCTGCCAGATTCTGGTCGAGCAACACGGTGGTGAAGTGCCGCGCACCCGCGAAGCCCTGGAGGCCTTACCCGGTGTAGGACGCAAGACCGCCAACGTGGTGTTGAACGTGGCCTTCGGCGAAGCCACCATGGCGGTGGACACGCATATTTTCCGGGTTGGCAACCGCACCGGTTTGGCACCCGGTGCCAACCCCTATGAAGTCGAAATGGGTTTGCTCAAACGCATACCTGCCGCGTATCTGGTGGATGCGCACCATTGGTTGATATTGCTGGGTCGCTATGTGTGTCAGGCGCGCAAACCGCAATGCTGGCAATGTCAGGTGTCGCAGTGGTGTGACTTCAAACCTAAAACACCACGTCCTTGAACGGCTTATTCATTCAGTCTTCGGGCAAACGCGCGGTTTCAATCGCTTGCTTTAACACCGTCAAATCGCCGATGTGGTTGGCCAACACCAGTATCAAGCGCGCATTCAGCAACTGGCTTTGTGATTCATCCAAGCCCTCGTGCGCCTGCATCAGTGCTTCGTAAAACGCGTCCCCCGGCTCAAAGTCGCCGCGCACCGGCGAGCCGCTGTGGTGGAAGTTGGCCTGGGTGTTGAGTTGCTTCATGGTGTGTCCCGCTGATTGATTGCTAGCTTAACAAACGCTGTCCAGCCTATCCAACGAACCTGCAACCCCAAGCTTATTTATTCAGGCAGCGCAAGCCACCGGCCCTGCACCTGATGAAACACCAGGCGGTGTTCAAACACTTCTTGTAAACATTCGTGTAAAGCCGGTTCATGTGCAGCGGCCTGCATGACCACCCTGCCCCGCTGCATGACCACCAAACGCTCAGCCCGCAAAGCCATATTCAAATCGTGCAACACGCTGACTACCGTGCCGCCTTGGCGGGTAGCCGCTTTGACCGTGTTCAACCAATCCGATTGATGCGGCGCATCCGCGTTTGCCACCGGTTCGTCCATCAGCAGCACAGTGGCCTGTACTGCCAGCGCACGCGCCAGCAACACACGTTGGCGTTCGCCGCCGGACAAACTGCCCAGACTGCGGTGACGCCATTCGCTGAGTTGCCGCTCTTGCAAACACTGTTCAACCACTTGACGGTCTTGCGCGCTAGCACCGTTCCACCAATGTTGATGCGGCAAACGCCCAAGCATGACCACGTCGTACACCGACAAATCGTCGCCTGCCGTGTCGTGCTGACCCAGCCAGGCGAGTTGCTGCGCGCGCTCACGCGGGCTGTAAGACAGCATGGGCTTGGTCATTAGCAAAACCTCGCCTTCGCTGTCCATCAAACCGGCCAGCACTTTGAGCAAACTGGTTTTGCCCGCACCGTTAGGCCCGACTATGCAAGTCCAGCGTCCTGCTTCAAAGTCTGCATTCACCGAATGCAACACCTGGTGCCGGCCATGCCAGGCGCTGACTGCTTTTGCCTGCAATGCCAAGGGCTGACTCATGTTTGCTCGCTTTCATGCGAACTGTGCGAACGCAAACGCCACATCAAATAAGCCCCGCCCATGACGGCGGTCAACACCCCGACCGGCAGTTCCTGCGGTGCCATCACCGTGCGCGCCAGCATATCGGCCAGACACAGCAACACCCCGCCCGTCAAAGCCGACAACAGCGAAGACATGGCAAATCGCGCACGCACGCGCGAGCGCACCAGATGCGGCGCCACCAGACCGACGAAGGCAATCAAACCGGTTTGCGAAACCGCAGTAGCGGTGCACAAGGCCATCACCGCGAGCAGCAACATGCGCAAGGGCGTCACCCGCAGCCCCAGGCTTTTGGCCGTGTCTTCGCCTAGGCTTAAGCCGTCCAGCAAAGCGCTGAGCCGCCACGAAGGCAACCAGCAGAGCAACAACACACAAGCCATCAATACACAAGAAGCGCCGTTGACCATGCCGGTATTGCCCAATAAAAAAGATTGCATGGCGGGTAATAACTGCGGCTGCGTGGCGCTCAGCAACGAGGTGAACGCCCCCAGCACCACGCCGACCACCACACCGGCCAACAACAAACGCAAGGTATGTTGCACACCGCGCGCCAACAGCAAGGTGAGCAACACCGCACCCCAAGCCCCGGCAAAGGCCGCGCCGGTCAAACCCAGACGCCAAGCCCAGGGACCAACCCATTGAATATCCACCGGCAATTGCGCCCCGCCCCATGCGCCCAAGGCCAGGGTCAATGCCAGGCCCAGCGCTGCGCCGGATGCACTGCCCAACAAATAAGGATCGGCCAGCGGATTGCGAAACAAACCTTGGGCCAGGGCACCGGCCAGACCCAGCAATGCACCGGCCAGCCAAGCGCCCAAGGTGCGCGGCAGTCTGATGTCTTGAACAATAGGATCGGTCCAAGCCAAGTCAAATTCAAAGCCCCGGCTGCCCGCAGCTAGACCGAGCAGCCACAATCCCAGCGTGACTGCGCACAACACGACTACCCATGTGCGTGTGTGTTGCTGCGGTGTGTTCATGGCGTCGCCGCTTTTTGTAAACACGCCACCAGCACATCTGCGGCTTCGCCTATGCGCGGCCCGGGACGCACCAGCATATGTCCTTGCGCCGAGCTGAAAGCACAGACGCGACCGGCCTTCACAGTCGGCATGGCGGACCAGCCCGGGCGTTTGTGCAAAGCCACCGCCGAGGGCTCGGCGAGAAACAACCATTGCGGCGATGCGCGCACCACAAACTCCGGGTTGATCTGCGGAAACGCGCCCATGCCGGCGCTGACAACATTGCGCAAACCGAGTCTGTGTATCACCCCGCCTATGAAAGAAGCTTCACCGGCCGCATAACCGCCTGTGCTGGCTTCGAAATAAAAACTTGCACCTTGCGATGCAACAGGGATTTTTTTGGCGGCTTGATCTACGGCCTGCATGGCCTGCTGCCATAAGCGGTCAGCGGCTGCATCCGACTGCGGCAATTGCAATACCTGTGCAATGGTGTGCATGCTGCGCTCGACATCGGCCAGTGATTGAGGTTCAAGCGCGACCACTTTGATGCCAAGTGACTCCAGCCGCCCGATGATGCGGGTGGATTTACCGGCCAACACCACATCAGGTTTGAGTCTGACGATGGCTTCCACGGAAGCGTCGTACAAGCCGCCAAGTTTGGGCAAGGCTTTGACAGATGCGGGCCAGTCAGCATAGTTGTCGGTACCCACCAGTCGGCTGCAAGCGCCCAGTTCGCAGACAGTTTCAGCCAACGATGGCAGCAAAGTGATGATGCGCTGCGGCACTGCATTCAATGTGACATGCTTTTGCCTGTCGTCAATGACAGTCACCGCTGCTGCGCTTTGCCACAGAAGCAATAAAAGCATTAACAACTTAGGCATGGTGCAAAGCCCATTGCGAAATGATGCGATGCAATTGATCAACGCCATCGGTTAAAGCAGCCGGGCCGGGTTGCAATATGTCGGCGGATTTGATTTCAAACAATTGCCCGTTTTTCACCGCTGGCACATCCTGCCAACCGGGGCGCGCAGCGACCGTTTGCGGGCGAAATTTCTTGCCGCACCAGGAACCGATGATGATGTCGGGTTGTCTGCGCACAATCTCCAATGGGTCGGCAATGATGCGGTTTTTGCCCAGCGATTGTTGAGCTAATTCAGGGAAACAATCATCACCGCCTGCGATGCCTGTCAACTCAGACACCCAGCGTATGGCGCTGATTGGCGGCTCGTCCCATTCTTCAAAATACACACGCGGTCGGCGCGGCAATGCTTTGGCCGCTTTCTGTATGGCTTGGAGATGCAACTGCATTTCACTGATTCGACGCAAGCCCTGCTCTGCCTCGCCGACCATGGCCGCCACCTGGTACAACATGCTGAAAATCTCATCAACGCTGCGCTGGTTGAACACTGTCACTTGTACGCCGTGGCGTATCAGGGTGGCTGCGATGTCCGCCTGCAAATCGGAAAAGCCGAACACGCAATCGGGTTGCAGCGCTAGGATTTTGTCGATCTTGGCGCTGGTGAAAGCGCTGACGCGCGGCTTTTCAGCCCGGGCGATTTTCGGCCTGACCGTATAGCCCGAGATACCCGCAATGCGATCCGACTGGCCGAGCAGGTACAACCACTCGGTGGTTTCCTCGGTCATGCAGATGATGCGTTGGGGAGTCATAGACATGGAAATTGTTAATGAGGCTGGTAAATCAAAGTGGCACTCACCGCTCTTCCGGGCGTGTTGTAGCCGTAAGCGAGTTGGTAGTCTTTGTCAAACAGGTTATCTAGCTTGAACCTGGCCGCCCAGTCTTTGTCAATCTTTTTTGACGCATAAACTGAAAGCAAAGCATAGCCACTCAACATATCTTCACTCCAATGGCTGTCCTTGCGCTCACTTGCGGCATAAATTCGGCTGCCAAACTCGTATTCACCAGCCGATTTGCTCACATCCAAACTTCCATAACGCTTGGCGCGGCGGGCCAATGCTTCATCGTAAGTCACACTCCTAGGGTTTTGGAATACCAAAGACCCCTTGAGGCGATAGCCTGCCCATTCAGATTGAACGGTAGTTTCAATTCCCTTGTTGTCTGATGAGTAAGTGTTTGAAGCCACATTGCTGTCGTCATAAACAATAGAGTTTTGCGTAATCATTTCAAAATACACCATTCTGAGCATCTGACTGCCGCTTACATATGTCAGACCTGCCTCTTTGGACAGAAATTTCTCAGGTGACAATTTGGTGTTTTGCGACACATCGTACGCAGTGGGCGCACTGAAACCGTTAGAAATAGAACTCGTAAGCCTCCAATTTGGATTGATTTCATAACCTATGCCAATCAATCCGGATGTCGATGCAGTCCCGATACTGGTCAAGACTGAACTTGCATCCGTGTTTGTAATGTCCATGACATCCCTGCGCAAATTGGTTTGTAGCGACCATTTCCCCATGGAACGGTTAAAGCCTGCAAAATAGCCACGTGAAAACCGCTTCATTGAATAAGAATCTAAGTTGGTGGTTGTGCCGGTGAATACTTGATCGACCTCACTGTAATCCACTCCGAAATTCAATAATGTCTTGTCATTGATCGCGTAAGTATTGAACCATCTGAGACTTTTTTGCCGTCCTTCATTCAAACCAAATCCGTAGTAACTGGTGTTTCGATCACCATTGAGAAAATCCTCGTATTCAATCTTTGTGCTTGATACGTCTACCCTGGATTTCCAATCCTGACTGATGGTCGAATGAAAATACAAAGCATACATATCGCTGGTCTTGGTTTGATTGTGCGTATCTGTTGTCAAAGGACTGTTATAGGAGGTTGCGTAATCGTATGAGTTATCTGAATACCTGTGATTTGCTCTGAATCCAAGAGCAGAATCCGGTGCGATGGTTTTTTCTAAATGCATAGAAAAGTAATTGGATACATACCCGTCCTTGTCAGCATTGGCCAGCGTTTTTTGGGTAGTGTTCATGGCTGAAAAACCAGTTGAGCTCAAATTGCCAGCTTGAAAATTGAATTTGAAATCGTTAACGGCACCGCCGTAGCCTGTGTTGATGTCACTCAAACCGTATCCGCCGATGGCCACACTTCCATATGGCGCAGGTTTGCCGCTCCCCTGGCGGGTAAATATATTGATCACGCCGCCTATGGCCGAGTCCCCGTACAAGGCTGAAGCATTGCCCCTGAGTATTTCAATTTTTTCAATTTGCGATAACGGAAAATCAGTGATTTGTAATGCGCCGATTTGGTCAACCGGGGTTCTGACACCATCTATATAAACCGCCACATTTTTGCTGTCCTGGCCGCGCAAAAAGAAAGATGTGGTGGCACCTATGCCGCCGTTGCGCCCAAACTCTATGCCGGCCTCGCCTTGCAGCAAATCTGCCAAAGTGGAAGATTGGGATTTTTCTATGTGCGCTCTATCAATCAAAGTAACCGAGGCCAAGGCGTCAGACAAATGCTGTTCGTTCAAAGATGCCGTCACCACTACCGGGTCGATAAGTTGATCTTGGCAATAAACATCTGCTTGGAATGACAACAGCAGCCACACAGCAGCTGCATTGAGAGTAGAAGATTTCATGAGAAGAACCAGCCAAAAGCCCTCACCGCCTTCCCCGACAGTGCATGGACGTTACGAAGTCGCGCCAGGCGCGGCTCCACTGTGTTGGCCGGTATCCGGGCTGGCGAAAACTACTCTGTCCGCCTTCCCGGATGCTTGTTCAAGGCTTCCAGTGGCTGTGTGGGACAGGGCGGAAACACTGTGAAGTGTTTCGTTCGCTTGACCGTTGCGGGGGCAGCGCAGGCTGGTGTTCCACCGGGCGCATGTACCGAAAAGATGTACTTGGCCGGAAGAATACTTCTGCTTCCCGTTGAACTGCGGTGTGTGAACCACATCGCGAGCACCAACCGGATCATTCTAGCCACAAGCGGCAAGCACACCCGTAAAATGCGAGACATGTCTGAAAACAACCCACTTGATGCCGTACTCGAACGCGTTGAACATTTGCTCGTACGTTACGAAGAACTCAAACGCACCAATGAATTGCTGGTGAACCAGGTCGACACGCTGACCCAGGAACGCGACTCGCTCAAATCACGTTTGCAGGCGGCGCGCAGCCGCATCGACGGTTTGCTGGACCGTCTGCCGCTTGACATCAAGGACGGCGCATGAGCCAGGTCGAAGTGCAAATCATGGGCCAAAGCTATTTGCTGGCCTGCCCGCCCGGCGCTGAAGAGCGGTTTCATACTGCCGTTCGCAAGGTTGACGCCGCCATGTGCAGCATCCGCGACGCCGGCAAAATCAAGGCGCGTGACCGCATTGCAGTGCTGGCGGCTCTCAATCTGGCGTTTGAGTTGTCTGATTTTTCTGCTGCCCCCACGGAACCCGGCAGCTCCAGCCACAACTTAAACAACCTGTTGCACCGCCTGGACTCGGCTTTAGGCCAGGACGGACATCTTTTATGACGCATGCTCCTACAATGCAAAGGTCTGCAAGTCTGCCGGGTTTATATTTCTTGAACCAATGCTCTATGGAGCCCCGGGCTTGGAACATCGTTTGGTGAGCGTGATCATCTCGCGTAGATGAACCCAACACCTTACTGACCTCGCCCACCTGAACCTTTTGTTCAGGATGACAATCCGGTGGAGTCTTGCAGACACCTTTCTTTCATGCTTAACCTCTTACTTCCTCCCTCCCCCTTATGAGTCTGCGCATCGCCATCGTCGGAGCTGGTGCCATAGGCGGCTACCTCGGCGTCAAACTGGCGCTCGCCGGTCACGACATCACTTTCATTGCTCGCGGTGCAAATTTGCAGGCGATCACTCAACACGGCATGAAATTGCTGACAGACGACGGCGAACTGCACGCGCGCGATGTCAAAGCCTGTGACATCGCCAGCGCATCTACTTACGACTATGTGCTGATCACGTTGAAGTCTCACCAAGTGGCTGCTGTCGCTGCCGATATTGCCGCGCTGTGTCATGACACCAGTTGCATAGTCACCATGCAAAACGGTTTGCCCTGGTGGTATTTCCATCAACTGCCCGGCGAATACAACGGACACCAACTCAAAACACTGGATCCGCAAGGCCAGCTGTGGAGCTTGCTTAAACCCGAGCGCATCATCGGCGCTGCGGTTTATCCGGCAGCCGAATTGATTGCACCCGGTGTGGTGCGTTTGATTGAAGGCAATCGCTTCACCTTAGGTGAGCCCAGCGGCGAAAAAACCGAACGCGTGAAGCAACTCGCACAAGCCATGATTGGTGCCGGTTTTAAAACACCGGTATCCAACGACATACGCAGCGAGCTCTGGGTGAAGTTGTGGGGCAATCTCAGCTTCAACCCGGTGTCTGCCCTGACACACGCCACGCTGGAAGACATCGCAGGCTTTGCGCCTTCGCGCGAACTGGTGACGCAAATGATGCAAGAGGCGCAGGCAGTCGCCGAGCGCACCGGCATCCAATTCAAAATCAGCATAGACAAGCGCATTGCCGGTGCCCAGGCCGTAGGCCCGCACAAAACATCCATGTTGCAAGACATCGAACAAGGCAAAGCACTTGAACTCGACGCGCTGCTGGGCAGCGTCATCGAACTCGGGCAAATCGTAGGACTGCCCGTGCCCACATTACAAACCGTACATCAACTGTGTTTGTTGTTGCAGCAATCGGTGCTGCGCAGCGGGCACGGACTTTCATTGACACCACAGGAATGACATGATTACTTTGACCGAATGGATGGCCGCAGGCCGTGACGCAGACATTTGCCTGAGCGCCGCAGGTGCCAGCCCTTTGACTTATGCCGGTTTGCGTCAACTCTCTATTTATGTGCAGCAATCGCTGAATGCCGTAGGCGTTGGCCGCAACGACCGTGTCGCACTGGTCTTGCCCAACAGCGCAGAAATGGCAGCGTCTTTCGTCACCGTGGCGGCCTGCAGTACCTCAGCACCTTTGAACCCGGCTTACCGCGCCGATGAGTTCGAGTTTTATTTGAACGACTTGCATGCCAAAGCGCTGGTTGTGGAAGCAGGGTCGAAATCACCGGCGATTGAAGTCGCACGCAAACTCGGCGTGTCTATTCTGGTGTTGCATCCCACGCCGACCCTTGGCGCGGGTTCATTCACCTTGGACACCTCGGCACGCGCGCCAGCTGCCCCGGCGCATCCCGGCCTGGCATTGCCGGACGACGTGGCGTTGGTGCTGCACACATCCGGCACCACTTCGCGCCCGAAGATCGTGCCATTGACGCAGCGCAATGTATGCGCGTCTGCAAAACATATCGCAGCTAGCACACGCTTTACCGCGCAGGACCGGGGCTTGAACGTCATGCCCTTGTTTCACATCCACGGTTTGATAGCCGGCATATTGGCGCCACTGTCTCAAGGCGGCGAAGTGCATTGCACAGGTGGTTTCAATGCACTGAAATTTTTTGCGCAAATGGACGAAGTCAAACCGACTTGGTACACCGCTGTGCCCACCATGCACCAGGCCATTTTGTCGCGCGCTGCGAACAACAAGGAAGTGATTGCGCGCGTGCCCTTGCGCTTCATACGTTCATCGTCTTCTTCACTGCCGCCGCAAGTGCTGGCCGAACTCGAAGCCACCTTCCACTCGCCCGTGATTGAAGCCTATGGCATGACCGAAGCCGCGCACCAAATGGCGTGCAACCCCTTGCCGCCGGCGCAACGCAAGCCAGGCACCGTCGGTATCGCTGCGGGACCGGAAGTAGGCATCATGGATATAGACGGAAACTTGCTTAAAGCAGGTGATACCGGCGAGATCGTGATTCGCGGACCCAACGTCACACCCGGTTATGAAAACAACGACAAGGCGAACGCAGAAGCTTTCACCCACGGCTGGTTTCGAACCGGAGACCAGGGGAACATGGATGCGGACGGTTACATCAGCATCACGGGGCGCTTGAAAGAAATCATCAACCGGGGTGGCGAAAAAATCAGCCCGCGTGAAATAGATGAAATATTGATGGACCACCCGGCCGTCGGCCAAGTGGTTTGCTTTGGCATTCCGCACGACAAACTCGGCGAAGAAGTCGGTGCCGCTGTCGTTTTGCGCGAAGGCGTGACAGCGACTGAAAAAGAATTGCGTGATTACGTCGCCACCCGTGTCGCGGACTTCAAAGTGCCGCGCAAAATTCTGCTTTTAGAGGAAATTCCCAAAGGTGCCACAGGTAAATTGCAACGCATAGGCATGGCGCAAAAACTCGGTCTGGCTTAAAGCCAATGACTAACTGGCCGTTAATGCTGCTAGCGCTGGCTGCGTTGGGGGCGTTCGCCGGTTTTTTGGCGGGACTGCTGGGTGTAGGTGGCGCGCTGGTGATGATTCCTTTCCTCACCTTTTTACTGCACCAGCTTGATATACCCACAGACATGTCGGTGAAGATGGCGATTGCCACCGGCATGTCAACCATCGTCATCACCTCGCTGGCCAGCACGCGGGCTCACCACAAAGCAGGTGCAGTGCGCTGGGATTTGTTCAAAGGCATTGCACCCGGGTTGGTGCTGGGCAGCGCCCTGTCCAGCCTGTGGTTGTTCGCGGTCATCAAGGGTTCGATACTGGCTTTGCTTTTCAGTTTTTTCACGGCGTTTTCAGCCACGCAAATGCTGCTAGACAAAAAACCTAAACCCTCACGGCACATGCCCGGGCCGGTGGGGCAATCGCTGGTCGGCAGTCTGATAGGCATGGTGTCTGGTCTGGTCGGCGCCGGCGGTGCATTCATCAGTGTGCCGTTCATGACTTGGTGCAACGTGCCTTTGCGCCAAGCAGTGGGCACGAGTGCGGCTTTGGGTTTCCCGATTGCATTGGCTAACGCTATCGGTTATGTGGTCAGCGGCTGGTCGGTGAGCAACACGCCGCCGCACAGTTTCGGGTTTGTCTGGTTGCCGGGTTTTTTCATTATTTGTATTTGTACCGTTTTCACCGCGCCCATGGGGGCACGTTATGCGCAGCGTTTACCTGTGGCCAAGCTCAAACGCGGCTTCGCTTATTTGCTTTACGCGCTGGCTTGCACGATGCTGTATCGGGGTTTGACTGCAGTATGAATTTTGAAGACACGCTTTGGCCGAACCATCCGGATGTATTGGCTTTCGTGCGGTTCATTGAAGACACGCTTTAGCCGAACCATCCGGTGCGATTTTTTTCTGCGCTTTCGCTCGAAAAAAACGCCCCCTCCGATTCGGCCTCCGTGATGTATTTGGTTGAAGCTGTATTTCTATAACCGCAGAAATGCAGTCGGAGAAAAACTGCGAGAGGATGACGCCATGGCGGGCGGGCCGACGCGAACATTGGCGCGAAGCGGCAGTGAGAGGCGACCGTCCCGGCGTGGCGTGAACACCTGACTTCGATGAAACATAAAAGCGACCGTCCCGGCGTGGCGTGAACACCTCACTTAACAACGAACCGTAGAAACATTGCCGGAGAAAAACTGCGGTGTTACTATAGTGACACTTTCATCTGCCAGGAGAACACAGTGGCCACCACCTCACTGAAATTACCCGATGACATCAAATCCCAAGCTGTGTCAGCCGCCAAAGGCTTGGGCATCTCCCCGCATGCTTTCATGGTCGAGGCCATCCGTCAGGCAGCGACAGCAGCCAAACAACGCGAGCAGTTTGTTGTTGAAGCCAAAGCCGCGCGTAAATCCATGCTCAAAACCGGTACCGGTCTGGACACCGATGAAGTCCACGCCTATTTGCGCCAACGTGTCGCCGGAAAATCTGCCACTGCCCCGAAAGCCCGCCCTTGGCAAAGCTGAGCTATTCGCCTCGTGCCCTGCAAGACTTGGTACGCCTGACCGACTTTCTGCTGCCAATCGATCCACAAGCCGCACTACAGACCATTGATTTGATCGAGGAAGCAGTTCATATTTTGAGGCGTCACCCCCAGATAGGCCGCCCGGTGGAAGATGGCTTGCGCGAGTTGCTGATTTCGCGCGGCAGTTCTGGCTATGTGGCTCTTTACAGTTTTGAACAAGCGCACGATGCCTGCCTGATTCTTGCAATACGGCATCAGCGGGAAGCCGGTTACCCGGTTCTGCCCGATGATGAAAATACTTGAAACATCCATCAAGCATAAACCCTGGATCTACCAAAAAAAAGGCTTGAGTGATTAATTCAAATATCAGCGCAACACCAGCACAGGTATCTTCACGTGCGTTAACACCGCCATGGTTTCGCTGCCCAGCAGCAAACGCTTGATGCCTTTGCGTCCGTGTGAGGCCATGACTATCAATTCGGCTTTGAACTGCTCCGCCTGGTCAATCAAACCCTGGGCGATGTCATCTGACTTGATCACCAGCGTATTGGCATTCACTCCCAAAGCGGCGGCTTCGGTCTGCACCTTGTCCAGCACTTTTTGCGCAGTCTGCGTCCATTGGTCTTCGATTTTTTTACTGTCTACATCGGATACTGCAAACGAACCTTCGAAATAAGTTTGTATGTAATGGGGCACCACCTTGACCACCAACAACTCTGCATGAAATGCAGCTGCCATGGCAATCGCGCTGTGCTCGGCTTTGTGTGAAAGATGTGAGCCGTCAGTGGCCAGAAAAATACGTTTATACATGTTGAATGCACTCCTGTGTCGCCTCTCACCAGGGTGGTGAAAAACATGAATCACAGCTTAGAACGCAAGTCGGAATG
Source organism: Bordetella parapertussis (assembly GCA_945901125.1). Lineage (GTDB taxonomy): Bacteria > Pseudomonadota > Gammaproteobacteria > Burkholderiales > Burkholderiaceae_C > Limnohabitans. The sequence goes on along the minus strand of CAMDKD010000005.1, from coordinate 67,933 downwards.
CGGTATTGATCCGTATCAAAAGAACAGCTGTTAATCAGGCGTTCAAACCCGGCAAGCACCAGGGCGAGACGCTGTGCGTCAGACCGCTGTACAAACCCCAGGCCGCAGTCAACGCCAACACCAAACCTGAAATACGCGTACCTATGGAGGTCATTGATTTAATTGGAGTCAGGTTCCAATTAATTCTTGATAGTTTTCTTTGGTTATTAATTGGAACCTGACCCCAATTTCCACAATTAGACCAATGAGAGATGTACGACCACAGCCAGGGAAACACGGTCAGCATCAAGCCGCCGCCTAACGCAAACGCGGCCATCACCAGGGCACCTTGCAACGCGCCTGCCGTGAACATAGCGACCAGCAATGCGGAGTACAACAAGCCGCATGGCAACAAAGCCCAGGCCATGCCCAGCCAGAGGGGCGCGAACATTTGCTTTGACACAGCACGCGTCTTACCCGACATGGCTTGCCAGACGCGCTGCGCAGTCCGGTTGACCCAAAGCGGCTGCTCTGCACGCCACATCAACCACACACCCCACAACACAGCCGCAATATGCAACATGCTCCACAGCGGATGAAACACCGAGGTTTCTTCGGCCAGCCAACCCAGCGCATTCATGGACACGGCGGCAAGCGCACCCAAAGTTGAGTAACCAACGACCCGCCCGGTTTGAAACAGCAGCAGGCTGCGTGCCGCAGATTGCCCGGGCCAGCGCGACACACCCATGCAAGCCGTGCCGCACATGGCCAGACAATGCGGTCCGCCGGCCAGTCCCATCAGCAAAGCGCTGAACAACAAACCGCCCAGCATCAGAGGATTTTGGAGAAATGCGCCCGCTGCCCGTCGGCTTGCGCATACTTGTCAAACACCATGGCAATGGCGCGCACCACATACCAGCCGGCAGCCGTGACTTCAATCACATGCGCGTCCAGCTTGACCATGCCTTGGTTCACAAAATCCTGCAATTGCAGCAACTCGCGTGCAAAGTAATGTTGAAACTCCAGCAGATGCGATTGCTCTATATCCGCCAGTTCCACCCTGCCCTGGCACATCAGCGCCATGATGATGCTGCGCCGCGCCAAATCATCTCGCGTCAACGACAAACCTTTGACCACCGGCAAACGTCCCTGATTCAGCAAGTCGCTGTACTCGTCCAATGACCTGGCGTTTTGCACATAACTTGTTCCCATGCTGCCGATGGCAGACACACCGAGTGCGATCAAGTCGCCGTCAGGCCGTGTGCTGTAGCCCTGGAAATTGCGGTGCAAACGCCCTTGCCGCTTGGCCACGGCCAGCCCGTCCTCAGGCAAAGCGAAATGGTCCATGCCTATATATACATAGCCGGCATCTTGCAACATCTGCAAGGCCATGGCCAGCATGCGCGTTTTATCTGCGCCCATGGGCAGGGTTTCTATGGCGATATGTCTTTGCGGTTTGAAGCGAGCCGGTAAATGCGCATAACCGTACATGGCCAGCCTGTCGGGTCGCAGCGCCAGCACACTGTGCAAGGTGCGCTCCCAGCTGGCCAGCGACTGCAAAGGCAAGCCGTAAATCAAATCCAGATTGATAGAACCAAAACCTATGCGTCTGGCGGACTGCATCAGCCGGCTGATTTCTTCTATGGTTTGCACGCGGTTAACCGCCAGTTGTACATGCGGGTCTAAATCCTGTACACCCATACTTAAACGGTTAAAACCCATAGACCACAAGGTGTCCAAGCGCTCATCGTCCACGGTGCGCGGATCGACTTCAATCGCATACTCGCCACCGTCCTGCCAGTGAAACGCAGTCTGCAACATGCGCACCAGCGCGTGCAATTCCTTATCTTTATAAAAAGTAGGTGTACCGCCGCCCAGGTGTACTTGCGACACCGTCTGTCCCTCGCCCAGGTGAGGCAACAGCAAATCCAGCTCTCGCTGCAAGTCTTCCAGGTAATCCAAAGCACGCTGGTAATTGCCTGTGATGATTTTGTTGCAGGCGCAGTAGTAACACAAAGATGCACAAAATGGCAGGTGCACATACAACGAAAGCGGAGAAGAAACCGCGCGCGGACTCAGTCTGCGTTCCTGCAAGGCTTGCAGGTACTGAGCCTCGCCATAGGCTTCGACAAACCTGTCAGCCGTCGGGTACGAGGTGTACCTGGGACCGGGCACATCAAACTTTTGAAGAATATCTGTTGAAATGATCATCTTGGTCGTGTTTAGCATTCATAATGTGCCTGTGATCAACACTTCATGCGTTGAGCTAAGTCAAACAAAAGTTTTTTTGCGCTTCTCAAAGGTTCTATGACTACCGTGAACCCTCAGACATTCAAAGTAGCCTGCTCTAACTGCAATTTGCGTGAACTGTGCATGCCGGTGGACCTGAGCGCAGCAGATATAGAGCGCATAGATACCTTGGTCGGCAACCGCCGCAAAGTGGCTCGCGGCGACTCGCTGTACCACAACGGTGCAGATTTCAACTCACTCTACGCCATACGCACCGGCTTTTTCAAAACCAGCGTGACCTTGGAAGACGGTCGCGAACAAGTCACCGGTTTTCAAATGGCCGGTGAAATCATGGGCTTAGACGGCATCGTCAGCGACAAACACACTTGCGATGCAGTCGCACTGGAAACTGCTGAAGTCTGTGTCATGCCGTTTGACAAAATCGAAGAGCTGTCCCGCGAAGTCAACGCACTTCAACACCATGTGCACAAAATCATGAGCCGCGAAATCGTGCGCGAGCACGGCGTCATGATGATGCTGGGCAGCATGCGCGCCGAGGAAAGGCTGGCGGCTTTTTTATTGAACTTGACCACGCGTTTGCACGCACGCGGTTTTTCCCGCTCCGAGCTGGTCTTGCGCATGACCCGCGAAGAAATCGGCAGCTACCTGGGTTTGAAAATAGAAACCGTCAGCAGAACCTTCACCAAACTGGTCGAAGACGGGGTGCTTGAAGTCAAGCAGAAAAATCTGCGCATACTCAAACCCGAAGCGCTCAGAGATCTGGTGAACGCTCCTGCCTGCTGATACGTATCAGCGGTTCTTTTAATTCACTTGTCAGTCGCAGCGTGGTTGCGTCCCTGTATCGCCGGTGTCAGCGCTTGACGCTGAGCAGGACTGGCGTGTTGTAAATTGCTTTTCACCACGTCGTCGTCTTTTTTGAAATCGGTGTCATTGCCCTGAAACGCAATCCACCCGGATACAAAACTGGCAATCACCACCAGCAAGGGGCCGGACACGACCAGCCAGACATGGCCGTACTGCCACCAGGGCTGAGAAATAATTTTTGCAGAAGACATGCTTAATCCTTTATCAAAGTATTGTCAGCGCGGCACCAAAAACACCGCTTTTTCGGTCGCATTCAAGCTACCGTCATCGTTGGAAACATCAAACCAGATAGGGTAAGAGCCCGGCTTCAGGTTCTCAAACGGCACGCCTATGCGCACCGGCACCCAGCGCGACGCGGCAGCGCCGACCCGCAATTCATCATTGGTATAAATCTCCATACCTTCCAAACCACGCACTTGAATATGCAATCCTTGCGGCTCTTCGGTGGCGTTCATGACTTGCAAGCGGTACACGTTTTCCACCTCGCCTTGCTGGGTCAGGCGCGGCAAGCCCCTATCCCGGATCACATCCACTTTCATAGGCATGCGTAAAAACAAACTGAAGGCCAGCAGCAATATCAAAGTCCACAAAACACCGGTGTACATCAGCACACGCGGGCGGAAAATACGTTTCCACATGGCAGCAGGGGTCCAGCCGTTTTGCATGGCATTTTGGGTGGCGTAGCGGATTAAACCCCTGTCGTAGCCCATTTTGTCCATCACACCGTCGCACACATCCACACAAGCGGCGCAGCCTATGCACTCGTATTGCAAACCATTGCGTATATCAATCCCGGTCGGACATACATGCACACACAAATCGCAATCCACGCAAGCGCCCAAACCGGTGTCGGCTAAAGCCACATGGCGCGAACGCCCGCCGCGCGGTTCACCGCGTTGCTCGTCATAAGTGACGATCAAAGTATCCCGGTCAAACATGGCGCTTTGAAAGCGTGCATACGGACACATGTATTTGCACACCTGCTCACGCATAAAGCCTGCGTTACCGTACGTGGCAAAACCGTAAAAGAACACCCAGAATACTTCCCAGGAGCCCATGCGGGTCTGGAAAAACTCCATGCCCAATTCATGAATCGGCGTGAAATAACCAACAAAGGTAAAGCCCGTCCATATAGACAAGCCCAGCCAGAGTATGTGTTTATAGGTTTTCTTGACCAGCTTTTCCAGTGATAACGCACCGTCGTCTAGGCGCATGCGCGCGCTGCGGTCTCCTTCGACCTTGCGCTCTATCCACATGAACAATTCGCTGTACACGGTTTGCGGACACGCATAGCCGCACCACAAACGTCCGGCCACAGCTGTGAACAAAAACAGCGACAACGCGCTGATCACCAGCAAGCCGGTCAGGTAAATAAAGTCCTGCGGGTACAGCACCATGCCGAAGATATAAAAACGGCGTGCACCCAGATCGAACAACACCGCCTGGCGCTGCCCCCATTCCAGCCAGGGTAAGCCGTAAAACACCAGTTGGGTAATGAACACGCCAAACCAGCGCCAGCGGGCAAACACACCTTGCACCGTGCGCGGGTAAATCTTGGGCATGGACGCATACAAAAAGGCGGCGGAATGCCCTTCCTCTGCGTTGTGAATAGGAATTATTTTTTTACGCTTGTCTTCAGTGTTCAAGGCTTGGCTGTCGCTGTCGTTGAATGAGAAAGTGACCAGACATAAGAGGTCAACACGTGAATTTGTGAGGCAGTGAGGCGGTCTTTCTGAGCCGGCATGATGTTCACCTTGCCGTTGTTCACCATATTGGCAATGGCTTGCTCGCCCCAGCCGTGCAACCAGATTTTGTCTGTGAGGTTTGGCGCACCTATCGTCTGATTACCTTTGCCATCAATGCCGTGACAGGATGCACACACCGTGAATTTGCTTTTTCCGGCCGCTGCTTTGAGCGAATCATGCGGACTGCCGGACAAACTCAACACATAGTTGGCCACTTCTGACACTTCCTTAGGGCTTCCCACTGCTTGCGCTATCGGCGGCATCAGACCTTGTCTACCGTTGGTGATGGAGGCTTTGATGTTCTCCGGTGCGCCGCCGTGCAACCAGTCGCTATCGGTCAGGTTCGGATAGCCCTTGGTGCCTTGGGCGTCGGACCCATGACATTGCGAGCAGTTGTTCATGAACAAGCGTTCACCGATGGCCATGGCCTTTTTGTCTTTGGCGAGTTGCTCGACAGGCATGGCATCAAAAGCAGCGTACAAGGGAGCCAGTGCCATGTCGGCTTCGGTCATCTCCGCTTCGTACTCGGCTTGCGAGGTCCAGGACTGGCTGCCTTTGAAACTTCCCAGGCCCGGGTAAATCCATAAGTAAGCGAGTCCGAAGATGATGCTCAACACAAACATACCGACCCACCACAGCGGCAAAGGGTTGTTCATCTCGCGCAAATCCTCGTCCCAGATATGCCCGGTGGTGTTATCCGCGTTACCGACGGATTTTTTATTTGCCGTTACCCACAGCAGCAACAAACAAGCCGCGATACCCAGCAAACTGACGACGGTAATGAATACCGACCAATACGAACTTGTGAAATCACTCATGGCAATCCTTACTCATCCAAAAACGGCAGGCGGGAGGCTTCTTCAAACCGGCGTGTCTTGCGCCGGTCAAGGGTCCACAGCATGATGCCGATGAAACACAAAAAACTCAGCACAGTCGCAGCGACGCGCAATGCGTTGATGTCATCCATGGCTGTCTCCTTTACTTGAGCGCGCGGCCCAAAGATTGCAGATAAGCGATCAGCGCAGTCAACTCCGATTTACCGCGCACCGCGTCTGCTGCACCGGCAATCTCGTCATCTGTGTACGGCACCCCTACTGTCCGCAAAGCCGACAAGTGGCGCGGCAAAGCGTCTGCATCCACCAGGTCTTTTTCCAGCCACGGGTAAGCCGGCATATTCGACTCGGGCACCAGGTCGCGCGGATTGGTCAAATGCGCTTGGTGCCAGTCATCGCTGTACTTGCCGCCGACGCGGTGCAAGTCCGGCCCCGTCCGTTTGCTGCCCCACTGAAACGGGTGGTCGTAGACAAACTCACCGGCCACCGAGTAATGACCGTAGCGCAAGGTTTCCGAGCGAAACGGTCGAATCATTTGCGAATGGCAGTTGTAGCAACCTTCACGCACATAAATGTCGCGCCCGGCCAATTGCAAAGCGTTTAAAGGCACCACTCCTTCCAAGGGCTGGGTGGTGGACTTTTGAAAGAACAGCGGAACGATTTCCACCAAGCCGCCGATGGCGATCACCAGCACGATCAACACCACCATCAAAAAGCTATGGGTTTCGATTTTTTCGTGGCTAAAACTGTTTTTGTCTGACATGTTTTTCTCCTCAGGCATGCGCCACAACAGCAGGGATAGGCACAGGCTGTACATTGCCTTTGAAGGCAGTCATCAACACGTTCCACAGCATGATGAGCATGCCGCCCAGGTACAAAGCACCGCCTATGACGCGCACCACGTAATACGGGTAAGTGGCTTTCACGCTTTCGACAAAGGTATAGGTCAGCGTACCGTCTTCGTTGATAGCGCGCCACATCAGGCCTTGCATCACACCGGCAATCCACATGGCGGCGATATAGAGAACGATGCCTATGGTGGCCAACCAGAAATGCAACTCGATGGCGGGAACGCTGTGCATTTTTTTCTGTCCGAACAAACGCGGAATCAGAAAATACATGGCACCCATGGAAACCAGTCCGACCCAGCCTAAAGCGCCTGAGTGCACATGGCCGACAGTCCAGTCGGTGTAATGGCTGAGTGCGTTCACGGTTTTGACAGCCATCATCGGGCCTTCAAACGTGCTCATGCCGTAGAAGGACAGCGACACAATCATGAAGCGCAACACCGGGTCGTCGCGCAGCTTGTGCCAGGCGCCGGACAAGGTCATGATGCCGTTGATCATGCCGCCCCAGCTCGGTGCCAACAGAATGAGAGAGAACACCATGCCTAAGGATTGCGTCCAGTCAGGCAATGCGGTGTAGTGCAAATGGTGAGGGCCGGCCCACATATAAGTGAAGATCAGCGCCCAGAAGTGAACAATAGACAAACGGTAGGAATACACCGGTCGCCCAGCCTGCTTGGGGACAAAGTAATACATCATCCCCAGAAAACCGGCGGTCAGAAAAAAGCCGACCGCATTGTGTCCGTACCACCATTGCACCATGGCGTCCTGCACGCCTGCATAGGCTGAATAGGATTTCATCCAACCGGCAGGCACTGCTGCACTGTTGACCAAATGCAGCACGGCGACTGTCAATATGAAGGCGGCATAAAACCAATTGGCCACGTAAATATGCGACACCTTGCGCTTGACGATGGTGCCGAAAAAAACCACCGCGTAAGACACCCAGACCAAGGTGATCAAAATATCAATCGGCCACTCTAACTCTGCGTATTCTTTGCCGCTGGTATAGCCCATGGGCAGGCTGATGGCCGCCGCCAGAATCACCGCTTGCCAGCCCCAAAAAGTGAATGCAGCGAGGCGCGGCGCAAACAAACGCGTTTGCCCGGTGCGCTGCACCACGTAATAACTGGTGGCAAACAGCGCGCAACCGCCGAACGCAAAAATCACCGCGTTCGTGTGCAGCGGACGCAAGCGTCCGTAGCTTAGCCAGGGGATGCCGAAATTCAATTCGGGCCATGCCAGCTGGGATGCAATCACCAGACCGACCAGCATACCGACCACGCCCCAGACCACCGTCATGATGGAGAACTGGCGCACGACCGTGTCGCTGTAATTGTTGTCTAACGCACTCATGTAAAGCCTTTCACAGATCTGGTTCAAGTATCAGATTGACAAAGACACAATGTCTTGATGTAAATCAATCCTGTCGCAAAATCCGCTCGGCTTCGCCCTCTATGCGGTCGAATTGCCCGCTGTGTATGGCCCACCACAAGCCTATGAGTATCAGCAGCACCAGCACCACGGACAGCGGGATCAGTAAATACAAAATATCCATGTCAGCTTGCCGCAAGTGAAGTTGATATACGTTTCTTTGTCGGCATGGCCAGTTGCAATGAATACAACACCACCACCAACGAGCTGACGGCCATGCCAAGTCCAGCCAGCCATGCAGGCAAATAGCCCATGACAGCCAGCGGCACGCACACCGCGTTGTAAGCAGCTGCCCAGATCAGGTTGTGGCTGACCACGCGCATGCTGCGCCGCGCCAGCGCCATGGTGTCTGCCACTGCCATCAACTGCTGGCCCAGCACCACCACATCTGAACGCGCTTGTGCCAAGGGCACGGCCTGACCGAAAGCAAACGACACATGGGCTCCGGCCATCACCGGCATGTCGTTAAACCCATCACCGACCATGGCCACGCGTTTACCTGATGCCTGCAAGTCTTTCAAATAGCCCAGCTTGTCTGCCGGGCTACAGCCGCCGTACACATGCACAGGATCGAGTTGCAAACGGCTGGCGATGGCATCTACCGCCGCAGGCTTGTCGCCAGACATCAGGTATATGCCGACGCCTAACCTGCGCAAACGCGCCATGGTGTCTACCGCATCGGGTCGCAAGACTTCACGAAACACATACGAGGCCAGCCAGCCTTGCTGGTCAAACACATGCACTTGCGCGGCTTGAGCAGCAAACGGAATCTCTTGCGACTGCGTGGCGGCGCGGCAAAACGCCAGTGAACCCATGCGCAATTCGCGCGCACCTTGCGGGCTCATCCAAGTGGCCGACACACCTTGTCCGACGTGCTCCTGCACTTGCTGTAACACCGGTTGCGGCGAACTGGATTTTTCTATTTGAAGCACGGCACGCGCATACGGGTGCCAGGAATGTTCGGCCAACGAAGCGGTGAGCGCCAGCAGGTTTTGCAATGACGGGGTTTGCAATTGCGTCATGCCCTTGGGAAACTCAGGCGTGAACAAGTGTTGCAATTCCATGCGGTCACTGGTCAGCGTGCCGGTCTTGTCGAACACCACGGCATCGACCCGCGCCAGTGATTCCAAAGATTGCACATCCCGCAGCAACACACCTTGGCGCGCCAGATTACCCGCCGCCGCCAGCATGGCTGCAGGCGTGGCCAATGACAAAGCACAAGGACAAGTGACGATCAACACCGACACCGCCACCATCATGGCCTTGCCGGGCGACTCGCCCCAGGCCCAGACGGCCGCCAGCGCGGCCACCACCAGCACCGCCAGCAAAAACGGCTTGGCTATGCGATCGGCTAACGCCGCCAGCCGAGGTTTATGCAATGAAGCGGTTTGCATCAAATTCACAATCGCTGCATAACGCGTGGACTCGCCCAGCGCCGTCACTTGCATGGTGACGGTTTCGCGCAAATTGTGCGAACCCGCCAACACCGCTTCGCCCGGACGGCGCTCCAGCGGTTCAGACTCGCCGCTGAGCAAAGCTTCTTCCACCCAGGTATGACCGCTGAGCAACCTACCGTCAGCGGCAAACACTTCACCGGGATGCACTTGCAACACATCGCCGGGTTTGACCATGGCCAAACCTACGTTATCGAACTCACCATCGGCTCTCTTGCGGTATACCGACTGCGGCAAACGGTTGATCAAAGCTTCCAGCGAACCGGCTGTGCGCTCGCGCAAACGCGCTTCCAGCCAGCGACCGGTGAGCAGGAAAAACACAAACATGGTGATCGAATCGAAATACACCTCGTTGCCGAAAAATCCATCAGGACTGAACATAGCCGCGCTGCTGACCATGAAGCTGACCCATATGCCGATGGCGACCGGCAAATCCATGCTGATGTTGCCGCGCTTTAAATCGCGCCAGGCGGCAGCAGTGAAGACATCGGCAGAGAAGAACATGACCGGCAAAGTCAATACCCAGGCGGCCCAGCGCAGCAGCGTCAACATCTCCGCCGTGATGTCGGGCGAAAAATAAGGGGGTAAGGCGTACATCATGACTTGCATCATGCAAAAACCGGCCACCGCCCAGCGCCATAGCTGTCTGCGTACTTCCAGCTTGCCTTCGCTGCGCGCCACATGGTCGTTGGCCGGCACAGCCTCGTAGCCCGCGTCGTGCAAAGCATTCAGCCATTGCGAAGGCTTGACGGCATCCACCTCCCAGACCACCTCGGCGCGATGCGTCGCACCGTTGACTGTGGCCTGCTTCACACCCGGCACCGAACGCAAAGCTTTTTCCACATTCAACGCGCAGGACCCGCAATGCATGCCTTCGACCACCACTTGCGACTGCCACAGGCCGTGTTCTTTGTCCGAGGTCTTGTTCTGCGGCGAGGGCGTGCTGAAAGCTGTCCAGTTGGCCGGTTCGTCGAGTAAGGCGTAGTTTGAGCTCATGGCATGAAGCTTAGAGTTGAGCGCCTCAACAGAGCTTGACTTACGTCAATAGAGGCACAAAAACCTAGCGAGTTGCCAAATGCAAAGCGAAAAAAATTGCTCCCGCGCTTTTCACTTGACCTATGTCAATGTCCGGCACATGGCTCACAGAATAATAAAGCCATGAATCAACCGGAGGTCATTGTGGGCAGTTCTCAGAAAGAGGCATGCATACCCCTGAGCCTATCGGTCTGGGCTCCACGCTTCGTCAGCGCCAATTTGATGCCCATTAAGACAAGCGAGTGGTTCGATGTGATGCAAGCCGGCGGCTTGCGTGCTTTGAAGATCAAAAACAAGACACTGCTGCCCGTGGTGCAAGGTGGCATGGGCGTCGGGGTTTCCGCGTCATCGCTGGCATCTGCTGTCGCCAGTCTCGGCGGCATGGGCACCATCTCGTCTGTCGATCTGCGTTGCAGGCACAAGGATTTGATGGGTTGGACAAATATTTACGCATTCTTCCCGTTCTGCAAGAACGCGCGCACGTCAAGTCCAAATGCAATATGTCGTTTGATTGCCTGCAACACTGCGGCTTGCGCGACGGTGTCGCAAGCATAGGCCAGTTTTGCATTGACCAGCAACTCGGCCACGCCATGCAAGGCGATGTCAATCAAGGGCTGTTTTTTCGCGGTGCCGGTCACCTGCCCTTCGGCGACCGTATACGCTCAGTCGCCGACTTGATGCGCTATTTATTAACGCCTTTGACGCAGCCAGCGATCAGCTGAGCGGGCGCGGCATGGCTTATCCGCAACTGCCGGTGTGACCGCATTGGGTACAAAACTCGCAGCCGTCTTTTTTGATCACCGCATGCGCGCCGCATTCCATGCATTTCTTTCCTGACATGGCGTGTGATGCCGGATGGTGCAACACAGGGTTGTCATTCAAACCTGAGGGCGTTTGTTCATCCGGGTTTCTGTTTTGAATAATCATTTGTAGGGCGTAGGCAATCGCCGCGGCTTCCGAGTCGTGCCACATAGGCACCTGCGTGCCATCGGGTTTGCAATAAGTGCCCAAACGAACCGGTCCGCGCTCCCAAATCACCTTGCGCATATCACTCAAGGCGCGGGATAAAAATCCGCCTCGCGCGGCCAATGACAACAAACTCGGCCGGTAAGTCGCCAATCCCTTGAGTCCGGCTTGCCAGGCGCTCAGGTACAAATCTTTGAAATCCTCATAAGGAAAATCGACAGGCACATTCACTGTTTTTGAAATAGCAGTGTCTATGTAAGGCTGAACCGCTTGCATCATGGCGATATGGGCAGAGGCGCTCATCTGCATTGCAGACACAAAACAGTCAGGCAAGGCATTCACATCGCCACCTGCTTGACGGTAAAGCCGCCAGGCGTGGTCTTGCACTTCGTAGTCCAGCGTCTTGCCGTCGCCGGTTCTTTTCTTGCGCCGGTACACCCATGAAAACGCCGGTTCTATGCCGTTGGATGTGTTGTCTGCAAATGCCAGACTGACAGTGCCGGTCGGCGCAATCGACAGCAGGTGGCTGTTGCGTATGCCGTGCTTGCGGATCTCGTCTTGAATAGCCACAGGCAAGCGACTGGCAGCGTGCCCGCTTGCCAGATAAGCCTCTGCTTCAAATGCAGGAAACACACCTTTTTCCTGCGCCAGCTTGACCGAAGCTGTATAAGCCGCGTCGCGCATGCAAGCAGCAATGCGCACTGCCATGTCGCGCCCCTCGGACTGGTCATACCTCAGACCCAACATCACCAAGGCATCGCCCAAGCCGGTAAAGCCCACACCTATGCGGCGCTTGGCCATGGCTTCGTCGCGTTGCTGCGGCAAAGGCCACAGGCTCAAGTCCAACACATTGTCAAGCGCACGCACTTGCACCGTCACCGCTTTTTCAAAAGCGGCAAAGTCAAATTCGGCCAATAGGCTTTTATCAAAAGCATTCTTCACAAATCGCGGCAATATGACCGGCCCCAAATTGCAGCAGCCATAAGCCGGCAAAGGCTGTTCACCGCAAGGATTGGTGGTGGCTATGGCTTCACAGTAAGACAGGTTGTTGTCGCTGTTGATAGGGTCCATGAACAGCACGCCGGGTTCGGCATAGTCGTAGGCCGACTGCGTCAGTTTGTCCCACAAAGCTTGCGCCGATATGGTCCGGTAAATCCAGTTGCCGTGTTCGTCGTGTGAAGCACCAGTAGGCTTGCAATCAGCTCCGGGTTCAGCCCTGTGTACCAAGGCCCAGTCGCCGCCCTGTGCCAGCGTTTGCATGAACCGGTCAGACACGGCCACCGACACATTGAAGTTGTTCCAGCGACCGGGCGTTCGCTTGGCTTCTATGAATTCCAAAATATCCGGGTGGTCTATGCGCAACACGCCCATTTGCGCGCCGCGTCTTGCGCCTGCGCTCTCGACCGTAGAACAAGACTGGTCAAACACATTGATGTAACTGCACGGGCCCGAAGCAATAGACGCTGTCGCGCGCACCAAGGCTCCACGCGGGCGTATGGGTGAAAAGTCGTAACCGACGCCGCCGCCGCGGCGCATGGTCTCTGCGGCCTCGCGCAAGGCCTCGTAAATGCCAGGCAGACCTTGCGGGTCAAAACCTTGTATGCAATCGCCCACCGGTTGTACAAAGCAATTGATCAAAGTCGCTTGCAAATCCGTACCCGCCGAACTCATGATGCGCCCGGCACCGATGGCGCCTGACAACATGTTGTTGTAGAAAATCAGTTCGTACTTTTTTTGCAATGAAGGCGACTCCATGCTGGCCAGGGCACGGGCTACGCGGCGGAAGATATCGGTCTCGCCGGTTTCGCCTTGTTTTAAATATTTTTCTTGCAGCACATCCAGGCTGATGGTTTGAGCTTGAGGGTTCACTGCGGTTTTTTCTGACATGAGGTGAGCATGTCAGCAAGCTTAGAACTGGCCATGAAGGCGGGCGTTGACCTGCGTCAATCGCGCAGCAATTGCCGGTCACTGAGACAGGTGAAAGAAGCTTTAGATGGGCAAAAACAAGCCTGAGTTGCTGTTTTAGGCAAATTACACATACTTGTTGCCTTTATCAACGCGAGAAAAAAATAATAGTTCTAATTAATTATTAATAATACAAATAACCGATTACTTTTGATTAATTAACAAGAAAGAAGAAAAATTATGACATCCGCTGTGACACGGTGTGTGCTGGCTGCGACAGCCCTCTTTCAAAGCTTTATCGCCTCTGCTGAAGCTGATACCTACCGGGCCAATCTTTCAACCATAGGCGCAGTGACAAAGAACACCGAAGACACCGAAACCACCCGCAGTCCGGTGGCCGGCTTGCAAGTATTTTTCAAACCGGTCAACAACGACCCGGAGCAGGCCTTTGACCAGCACGAGTTCATTCAACGTGCCAGCAATCTGTACCTGGCGGTAGCCCCCACAGACATAGATACCACAACATACAACACCTATTTGTCCAACACCAGTGTGTCTGTCACGTATTACCAGGGCGATATGTTTGCCAAACTCGGTTATGTCAAGGGCAGCGGTGATAGCAAGTTCAAAGCCCTCCCTTCGGTTCAATACGATTTGCAATACCAATCCAACTCCTATGCCGCGGGCTATTACCTTTTTCCGCTGAGTCAAATCTCGGTAGGCGTTGACAAAACCCGACTCAGTTTTACCGCTAACAGCTTGTTGTTAACGACGCTGGCCGATGACGTCACCACTAAAACCAGCCTTACCTCCAAGACCTTGTGGCACATAGGCCAACAGGAGTCGCTGTGCTTTGAACTTTCTTTGAGGAATATCCGTCACGAAGACAGCAACACCAATCACAACAATGAAGCAGACGTGTCGCTCAAGTACTACCCGGTACCGGCAGGTTACGCCCAGTTGCAACTGACCCGCAACCAGGGTGAGGACAAGGCCACCATCGGTAATACGTCCATGCTGGCGGGCGGCTACGCGTTCACGCCGCGCTTGTCTTTGTACGCCGCTTACCTGAATTTCATCACCAGTGGTACAAAGAATGACAACCATTCTGTGCTGTTGGCGGGCAATTACCGTTTTTAAATATTCACGCCATCAGTTAACGGATACGCACAGGCTCGCGCATTTGCTGCGGTGTGTCAGGCGACAAACCCATGGCCCCGAATATTTGCATGGCCCGCTCGACCACCCTGCTTTGCAAATTCGCCGCCACCACTTTGATGCCTGAAATCTGCGCGCGCAAATAAGCCGAGTCTGTGTCCGGCTGGTCCATCAGCCAGGCCGTGCGCAAGACCAGCAAACGCGCCTGGTCAATCTCCATGCGTGACTCGGCAATCCACTGTTGCACATTGGCGTAACCGGCCAGGTAGTGGTTAAAGGATTTGCGCTCAAGTGCGCGTGCGGTTGCCAGCTCAAGTGCGAGTTCGCATTGACCGATGGTGCGCATGCAATGGTGAATACGCCCCGGCCCCAGCCTGAACTGCGCCATGGCAAAACCATCGCCGCGACTGCCCAGTACGTGGTCCAGGGGAACAGACACATGGCGAAACACAATTTCTCCATGCCCTTCGGGTGAGGTCTTGTGTACCACCGGAATATTGCGCACCAACTCCACGCCTGCCTGGTGTCTGGGCACCAACACAATGCTGTGCTGACGGTGCGGGTTCACAGGCTCGGCGCTGCAGTGCGCAGCATCATCGCGGCAGATCACCAGCAACAGTTGGCATTGCGGATGCGCCGCCCCGGTGATGAACCATTTGCGGCCATTGATTTCCAATCGTTCGCCTTGTTGCGTGACCGAGGTTTGTAAATTGGTCGGATCCGACGAGGCCACATCAGGTTCGCTCATGGCAAATGCGGAGCGCATACTGCCGTTGAGCAAAGGCGTCAGCCATTGTTCGCGTTGCGCGGCGCTGGCGTATTGCTGCAGCAAAGCCATATTGCCCGAATCCGGCGCGTTGCAATTGAACACCTCAGCCGACCAAGGAATGCGTCCCATGGCTTCGGCCAAGGGCGCATAGTCCAGGTTGGACAAAGCCATGTCAGCGCTTGTGTCTGCAAGCGCGGGCAGACACAGATTCCACAAACCGGCTTCCTGCGCCAGGGTTTTCAAATCTTCCATGAATACCGGCGGGAAAACGCCGTCCTGCACCGACTGGTGCCAAGCGGCGTTGTGCGGCAACACATAACTGTCCATGAAAGCCTGTAAGCGGCGGGTCAAGCCTATGGCTTTGGCGGAATGCTGGAAATTCACCGTCGGCCACCTTGGCGGTTTTGGCCCATATAAGAGAAAGCAGTCAACATCAGCAGGATGCTATAGACCCAGGGAAATCTAATTCTGATGTAGATCAATCAACTACAAGTTGACTGGCAAGCGGATTGATAAACCTGCCTCAGTCGACATCGCTTGTCGCCCCGGCGTCAGCGGCCAGCGCCCAGGCCACGCTTTCACTGACCACCACGTTGGCGTGCGCCGACCAGTGCTGCAAACTGCGGCGCAATGCTAGCTGTTCCTGCTCGGGCAAAGCGACTTCAGAACGCAAAGCATTGCCGATGGCAATCGCCACATTACGCAACCAGCGCACATGGCCGATGCGGCGAATCGCGCTGCCTTCGGTCATGCGCAAAAACGTGGCCTCGTCCCATTGCATCAAATGCACCAGTTGCGCCGCGCCCAGACCGTGGCGCTCGTCAAAGTCAGGCAAGGCGCTGCGTTGCGCGAACTTGTTCCACGGGCAGACCAGTTGACAGTCGTCGCAGCCGTAAATGCGGTTGCCCATCAAAGCACGCAGCTCCAGCGGTATAGGCCCGTCGTGCTCTATGGTCAGGTAGGAAATGCAGCGACGCGCATCCAACTGGTAAGGCGCGACGATGGCCTGCGTCGGGCAAGCGCTGATGCAAGCGCTGCAACTGCCGCAATGATCGCTGACAGGTTCACCGGGTGTGAGCGCCATGTCGACAAAAATTTCACCCAGAAAGAAAAACGAACCGGCCTCGCGCTGCAACACCAGCGTGTGTTTGCCGCGCCAGCCCAGACCGCTTTTGACCGCCAACTCGGCTTCGAGCACCGGTGCCGAATCGGTGAACACACGGTGTCCCAGCGGCCCGGTGACTTCTTGCAACTTATGCGCCAGTTGTTGCAGTCTTTGGCGCATCACCTTGTGGTAGTCACGCCCTCTGGCGTACACAGAAATGACGGCTTCGCTGGGTTGCTGCAAGCGCGCGAGTTCGCGGCTTATCAAGTCAACAGAGGAGCCGGATGGCAAATAGTTCATGCGCGCGGTGATGACGCTCAAAGTGCCGGGCATCAACTC
The DNA here is from genome assembly GCA_945901125.1 of Bordetella parapertussis. Classification (GTDB taxonomy): domain Bacteria; phylum Pseudomonadota; class Gammaproteobacteria; order Burkholderiales; family Burkholderiaceae_C; genus Limnohabitans. The sequence continues at coordinate 51,252 of CAMDKD010000005.1, read as the reverse complement.
GGCGGGCCGTGCGCGCATCAGGCCGTGGCGTTGCATATAGTCCATGCTGCCGTGGTGGCCGGCCGCCAGCCAAGCCAACAATCCGGGCTCGGCCTGCGACAGATCGACAGGGGCCACGCCAATTTGGGAGAATCCCAGTTGCCGCCCCCAAAGCTGTAACTGCTCTGGCAACCCCTGCTGTTGAATGGACACATCATTCCTTTGAACCAAACGTCGATTGTAAAAAGCTTGCACTGGCCTGATGAACAAGCCTGTCAGGCCTATGCGCTCAGCCTGTCGGCCAATGTACACCTGCGCCATGCGCAACTGTGTCTGCACGGTGATCTGGGCAGCGGCAAGACCAGTTTCACCCGCCATTTGTTGCAAGCCCTGGGGGTGAGCGGGCGCATCAAAAGCCCGACTTATGCGGTGGTCGAGTCGTATGAACTAGAACGGGATGACAAACCTTTGTCGATCTGGCATTTTGATTTTTACCGCTTCAAAGACCCGCAGGAATGGGAAGACGCGGGTTTCAGAGACATGTTTGCTGCGCCCGGTTTGAAGATTTGCGAATGGCCGGACAAGGCCGCCGGTTTTCTGCCGCAAGCTGACCTGGATGTGTTGTTGCAGGTGAATGACGACGAAAGCCGCACAGTGACACTGACCGCGCACAGCGACACCGGCCGGAGCCTGCTGGCATGAAACACACCGTCGCTGCTTTTTCCCGCCGATGTACAGCATGAACATGCACAGACGCACGCTGTTACAAGCCGGCACACTGGTGCTGTTGCTGGGTCGCGCTCAGTTGGCCCGTGGTGCCTCCATACTGGGCGTGCGGGTCTGGCCGGCCAATGACTACACCCGCGTCACCATTGAGTCCGACACCGCCCTGGTCACCCGCTACACCATAGTCGGCCAGCCGCCGCGCCTGGCGGTTGACATTGAAGGCATTGAATTGAATGCCGAACTGCGCGAACTCGTCGGCAAAGTGCGCAGCGACGACCCGTTCATCAGCGGTGTGCGCATCGGTCAATTCACACCGACCACCGTGCGCCTGGTGATGGATTTGCGCCAACCGGTGAAACCGCAGGTGTTCAACCTGGAGCCTGTACAAGCGGCACAGGCCAGCTTTCAACACCGACTGGTGCTGGACTTGTACCCCTTGAACGCCATGGACCCGCTGGAAGCTTTGATTGCAGAAAAACTCAAGGACGAACACAAACTCCCGGCGGCGCGTGATGCCTTGGATGAACTGATCGCCAGCCACACCACCGATGTCACGACCAAACCTGTGCAAAGCAGCAGCGCACTGACGTCTGCCCTGCCATCTGTCAATCCGCCGCAGACCGCTACAGCCAAGCCTGCACCGCCTTCACCTGCTGCACCGGTTTCCGCACCACCTTCTGTCGTTGGAACACAGCCAAATAACAAACCTGCGTCTTCGCCGAGTTCACCAGTCACCAGCAACAACCCGCCCGCCAACACAGCGGCTATCAGCACACCAGCGCCCGCTCCTGTCAATACGCCAACCAACACGCCGCGCCCGGTGGCAAGCAAGTCGGACAACGAGCAGGTGTTTGACCGGTTTGCGGTGGTGGCACTCGACCCCGGCCACGGCGGCGAAGACCCGGGTGCCATAGGCCCGAACGGCACGCGCGAAAAAGACGTGGTGCTGCAAATCGCCAACCGCTTGCGCGAACGCATCAACAAAACCGTGTTGAAAACCCGGCGCGGCGATTTACCGCTGCGCGCCTTCATGACGCGCGACGCAGATTTTTTTCTGCCACTGCACGTGCGGGTGCAAAAAGCGCAGCAAGTGCAAGCCGATTTGTTCATCAGCTTGCATGCAGATGCATTTTTCACCCCGCAGGCCAGCGGGGCCAGCGTGTTTGCGCTGAGTCAGGGTGCGGCATCCAGTGCCGCCGCGCGCTGGATGGCCAACAAAGAGAACGGTGCTGACGCTATAGGCGGTCTGAACATCAAAGTGCAAGACCAGCATGTGCAACGCGCTTTGTTCGACATGAGCACCACGGCGCAAATCAATGACAGCTTAAAGCTCGGTGTGGAAATGCTCAGCCAGATAAGGCGTGTCGGCAAACTGCACAAGCCGCAGGTAGAACAAGCCGGGTTTGCGGTATTGAAAGCGCCGGATATTCCCAGCCTGCTGGTGGAAACCGCGTTCATCAGCAATCCGCAGGAAGAGGCTTTGCTGCTCAGCGAGACTTACCAAAACCAGTTGGCCGATGCGCTGCTGGCCGGTATAGAAAATTATTTTTTACGCAACCCGCCGATGGCGCGCAACCGGTCTATGTGAATAGGCGAAGTCTGGCTTTTCAGCCGGCTGATTGCGTGCGGGACTTGATGGCACCCCGGACAGCAACCAGTCCGGGCAACACAATCAATGCCCAGATGAATTTTTCAAAATGCTGTTGCACCCAAGGTATGTTGCCGAACACATACCCCAAGCCAGCGACACCGACCACCCACAAAAGAGCACCCGATACATTGAAGAACGTGAAACGGCCACGGTCCATGTGCGACACACCAGCGACAAAAGGCGCGAAGGTACGAACGAAAGGCAGAAAGCGCGCAGCAATGATGGTCAGGCCACCGTATTTCTCATAAAACGCATGCGCCTGGTCGTACGACTTGCGGTTGAACCAACGCGAGTTGCTGTCCAGCAGCCGCTGGCCGAAATAGCGGCCTATTAAATAATTGCATTGGTCGCCGGCGATGGCAGCTATCACCAGCAAAACCATGGCCAGCGGCAGGTTCAACAAACCCGAACCGCCCATGGCGCCGACCACAAACAACAGCGAGTCACCCGGCAGCAGCGGCATGACGACCACGCCGGTTTCGACAAACACAATCAGAAACAGCACCAGATACACCCAGGCCCCGTGCTCTTGCACCAGCAAGGCCAAATAACGGTCTATATGAAGAATGAAATCAAACAAGCTGATGAGTATGTCCATACCTTTCATTATCCACGAGCGATATAACTCAGCCGTGAAGGAAACAGCATGTCTCTGGTGCCGTAAGCACACCGCTGCACTTGGCCATCAAGTTGCCACTCAGTCACCTAGAATCAGACAGTGAATTCCACCTCTACCCCGCCGCGCCGTATCCGCGAACTCCCCGACGAACTCATCAGCCAGATTGCCGCAGGCGAAGTGGTCGAACGCCCGGCATCTGTGGTGCGCGAACTGGTGGATAACGCACTGGACGCCGGTGCCGCCAACGTGGTGGTGCGCTTGGTAGAAGGTGGCGTGCGACTGATCAGCGTGGAAGACGACGGCAGCGGCTTGCTGCCTTCAGAGATGCCGCTGGCACTCAAGCGCCATGCCACCAGCAAGATCGCCAGCCTGCACGACTTGGAATCTGTCGCCACCATGGGTTTTCGCGGCGAAGCTTTGGCCGCTATCGCGGCTGTGTCCGAACTCAGCCTGATGTCGCGCACCGCTGAGCAAGACCACGCCATGCAACTCGATGCGCGCAGCGGCGAATTGCGCCCGGTGGCACGCAGCACAGGCACGACGGTGGAAGTCAAAGAATTGTTTTTCAGCACGCCGGCGCGGCGCAAATTTTTAAAGTCCACCGCCACCGAACTCGCGCATTGCCTCGAATCACTCAAACGCCATGCGCTGGCCCGCCCCGATGTGGGCTTTGCTTTGTGGCACGACGGAAAAATCATCGCGCAATGGCGCGCCCAACCTCATGCACAAGGCTTGGATTTGCGACTGGCCGATGTACTGGGCCAGGAGTTTCTGGCTACATCGTTGTTGATAGACCACCAACACGGCGCAGTGCGTGTGCGCGGTCGCGCCGGTGTGCCGGATGCGGCGCGCGCCCGCGCCGACCACCAATACGCGTATGTGAACGGCCGCTATGTGCGCGACAAGGTGTTGTCGCACGCGGCGCGTAGCGCCTACGAAGATGTGTTGCACGGTCAACGCCAGCCGGTGTATGCGCTGTACCTGGAACTCGATCCTCAACGCGTCGACGTGAATGTGCACCCGACCAAAATCGAAGTGCGCTTCAGAGACAGTCGCGAAGTGCACCAAGCGGTGCAACACGCTTTGTCTGGCGCATTGTCGGTGTCGCGCGCAGGTCAGCCTGTGAGCGGCATGGCAGACAGCGACCCTTTATCCAGAACTGCATTTGTGCAAGACAGACAGCAGGCTATTTCCAGCTTGCAAAACTTCGGACAAGCCGCGCCGCGCACTGAACAACAAAGCAGTCTGCCTTGGCAAACCCAGGCCGGGCAACCGCTGAAAGACTTAGGTCAGTTGTGGCAGCCTTCGGTGGTCAATGCGTTTGAGCAGCCGCAGCCAGCGCCATTCACTCCTGTCAGCGCTGCGCCTTTACCGTCGGGCGAATGGCCGCTGGGCAAAGCCTTGGCGCAATTGCAAGGCGTTTACATACTGGCAGAAAACGCCCAAGGCCTGGTGCTGGTGGATATGCATGCGGCGCATGAGCGCATCGTCTACGAGCGACTCAAAACCCAGCTCGCAGAACATTCCTTGCAAAGCCAAAACCTGTTGATACCCGCATCGTTTCCGGCCACTGCCGAAGAAATCGCCACCAGCGAAAGCCACGCCGAGGTCTTATCGGCGCTCGGGTTGGATATTTCCATTTTGTCGGCGAATTCATTGGCGGTGCGCCGCGTGCCGGCCTCGCTGGCGCAAGGCGACGCGGTCGCACTCGCACGCAGTGTGCTGGGCGAACTGGCGCAACACGATGCACACCATGTGCTGCAACGCGCGCGCGACGATGTGCTGGCCGCCATGGCTTGTCACGCTGCTGTGCGCGCCAACCGTCAACTGACGATAGAAGAGATGAACGCTTTGCTCAGACAAATGGAAACCACAGAACGCGCTGACCAGTGCAACCATGGCCGCCCGACCTGGTGTCAACTCAGCATGCGCGAACTCGACGCCTTGTTTTTACGGGGCCGTTGATGCACGCTAACCTGGTGATTTTGCTGCTGGCCTTGTCCATCGGCCTGCAACCGGTGTCCACCGATTTGTATTTACCCGCCCTGCCCGGACTGGCGGCAGATTTGAAAGCCAGCGTCGGCATGGTGCAGTACACCTTGACCGGTTTGCTGCTGGCTTTCGGTACCTCGCAATTGCTGTGGGGCCCGTTTTCTGACAAAGTGGGCAGACGCCCCATCATGCTGCTGGGTTTGGGCTTGTACCTGATCGCGGCCATCGGCTGTGTGGTGAGCACCAACATTGAAATGCTGGTCGGCTGGCGCATTCTGCAAGGTGTGTCCATGGGCGCGGTCATCACCAGCGCGCGCGCTGTGGTGCGCGATTTGTACGAACCGGCCAAAGGTGCGCGTGTCATGTCCAAGTCCATGACCGGTTTGGGTTTGATGGCCTGCACCAGCCCGCCGGTGGGCGGTTTTCTCAGTCAGCACTGGGGCTGGCAAGTGGCTTTGATGTCGGTGGTCTTGTATGCGCTGGCCACACTGTTGTTGGTGGCCTGGCAGTTTGAAGAAACGCTGCAACAGCCGAATCCGCGCGCCTTGCATTTGCCCACCATGCTGGGCATCTGGTGGCAGGTGCTGTGCCACCCTACGTTCAGAGCGTTTGCGCTCTTGTCGCTGGCAGGCTATGGCGTTTTGTTTGTGTACCTCGCCACTTCATCGTTTGTGTTTATACAGGTCTTGCATTTATCGAGTCTGCAACTGGGCTGGATACTGTCGTCCATGTCCATCATGTACATCACCGGCACCATCATTTGCCGTTACCTGCTTCGCAAAATAGGCATGCGCCGCGCCATCGCGCTGGCCGGTACGCTCAGCGCCAGCAGCGGCGCATTGCTGTGCTGGATGGTTTACGGCGGTTGGGCCAGCGCGACCAGTCTGGTGCTGGGCATGTACCCGATGGTGATCGCGCACGGTATCCACCAGCCTATCGGTCAAAGCGGTGCGGTCGGACCGTTCCCACTGTCTGCCGGTGCGGCTTCAGCTTTGAATGGATTTTTGATGATGCTGGCGGCCTTTGCCACCGGTGCCTGGCTGAGTCACAGCATTGACGGCACGCTGTTTCCACTGGTGCATGGCGTCGCCTTCTGGGCAGTGATTCTGGCGACCACCGCCTGGACTTTGGTGCAATGGCATGGTGAGCCCGTCAAAGCAGACTAAGCCCGCGCACGCGGCGCTGGCGCTGGTGGGACCTACCGCCAGCGGCAAAACCGCCTTGGCACTGGCCTTGGCGCAGCAGGTTCCACTGGAGATCATCAGCCTAGATTCAGCCTTGGTTTATAAAGGCATGGACATAGGCACGGCCAAACCGTCGCGGGAAGAATTGCAAGCCGTGCCGCACCATTTGATTGACATACGCGATCCTTCGCAAAGCTATAGCGCAGCCGAGTTTGCGCGTGACGCCACGCGCTTGATCGCAGACATACGCGAGCGCGGCAAACTGCCTTTGCTGGTCGGTGGCACCATGTTGTATTTGAAAGCGCTGGTCGAAGGCTTGGATGATTTGCCCTTGGCCTCGCCAACGGTTCGCGCCGACATAGAAGAGCAGGCGGCGGCTGAAGGCTGGCCTGCACTGCATGCTGAACTCGCCAAGGTAGATCAGGTAACTGCACAGCGTTTACCGCCCAACGATGCGCAACGTATTTCACGTGCGCTGGAAGTCTGGCGGGTCAGCGGCAAACCTTTGTCATCGTTTTTCGGAGCTACACGCGTCGCCGGTCCGGACATTGCCTTGGTTTCGCTGGAGCCTGAGCAACGCAACTGGCTGCACCAGCGCATTGAGCAACGCTTTGACGATATGTTGCAACACGGTCTGCTGGATGAAGTGCGGGCATTGCGCGCGCGCGGCGACTTGCATGCCGACATGCCTTCCATGCGTTGCGTCGGTTACCGCCAATGCTGGGACATGCTGGATGCCCTGCAAGACGCAGCACCCGACGCGCGGGCCATGCGCCGTTTGCGCGACACAGGTGTGGCCGCCAGTCGCCAATTAGCTAAGCGTCAGTTGACCTGGTTGCGCAGCATGCCGCAGCGCCATGTACTGGTCTGCGATCAGTCTGATTTACAAACGCAATGGCAAGCTTTGTTGCAGCGTTTGTTGGTGTGCTGAAATGCAAATACTTTTCGAAGACAGCCATTTCTTGGTAGTGAACAAGCCCGCCGGTGTGCTCAGCGTGCCCGGTCGCGGCGAGGACAAACAGGATTGCGTGCTGACGCGTTTACAAACCACGCACCCGACCGCTATGGTGGTGCACCGCTTGGACATGGCGACCTCCGGCTTGATGGTGTTCGGCTTACATAGCGACAGCCAGCGCGCTTTGAGCATGTTGTTTGAAGCGCGTCAGGTACACAAACAGTACATGGCATGGGTGGACGGTTTCATGCCGTTATCCGATGATTGGCAAACCATCAACCTGCCCCTCTTGGCTGACTGGCCGAACCGGCCCTTGCAAAAAGTCGATGCCAACGGCAAACCCAGTGTGACGCAATGGCGCTGCTTAAAACACGATTTGAAACTGAATGCCTCATTGCTCACACTGCAACCCTTGACCGGGCGCAGCCACCAGTTGCGGGTGCATTTGCAAGCCATCAACCACCCTATCATCGGGGACGCTTTGTATGCACCGGCACTAAAGAGCGAACACGGATTGATGTTGCACGCCAGTGAACTCGGCTTTGTGCATCCGTTCACGAAAGAATCGGTGCATTGGCAGTGCACGCCGCCTTGGCCAATATGAATACGGATGTTTGCAGCGCACCACAAGGAAAAGCCTCGCGCCGCTGTACGGGACAATAGCGTTCAGCCCGACGGCGAGATCTTCCAGCGTTTATGATGACCTTTCACTATAAGCAACCCACTGACACACCATGACCACGACAACAAGCACAGAAGAACAAGCCACGCTCACTTGGTCCGACGACCTGGTGACCAACATGGACAAAATGGACCAGACGCACCGCGAGTTTGTTGACTTGCTGGCCGCCACCGAGCTTGCGCCCGAAGACAAATTGATTGACAGTTTTGTGCATTTGATCGCCCACACCGAAGAACACTTCAGCGGCGAAAACCAGTGGATGCAAGATGTGAGCTTCGGCCCCGGCGGCTGCCACACCGATGAACACGACATGATTTTGAAAGTCATGCGCGAAGCCCTGCGACGCGGCCAGGAAGACGGCAACCTGAAACTGGTGCGTCAACTCACCGGCGAATTGGCGGTCTGGTTTGACGGCCACGCCAAAAGCATGGACGCGGTGCTCGCCATGTTTTTGAAAGAAGTGGAATACGACCCGCTGACGCGCATCGTGCACAAACCCCAGGTGCTGCCCGAGGGCGTGGCCGCCGGTGAATGCGGTGTGCCGCTGGATGAGGCCAGTTCGCAGGCTTGAGGTTTAAGCGCTTAAATAAAAAGGGCCTGCGGGCCCTTTTTTTTCGATTAACGCCTTCTTTTTGAATTCCAAATGAATGCACATAGCATTATGATTAGGAGCATTATTTAGTAGGAGCGAGAGCATGGAAACAGCGTTGTTGCAATTAAAAGGTGTCCCCGTTCGGCTCAAGTCATTGATTCAGCGCGAAGCAGACGGGCACCGCCGAACCCTCACGCAAGAGGCCATCGTTCTTTTGGAAGAAGCAGTATTGGCCAGGGCTTTGTCAACGCGTCAAACGCGGGATGAAATCGACGATATCTTGGACCGCTACCACAAGCTTCCAACCAAAGACCAAGGTCCCATGCATGACATGGTTGAATACGATGAACTCGGGCTCCCAAAATGAACAATGCTGTGCTTGAAGCTGCCGTTGTTGATTCCTCAGCCATCATGAGCATATTTGAAGGACGGCCTTCTGCAACAGCGTTTCGGCAAGCACTGAAAAAAACAGTGCAGCTTTTTATGAGCGCAGGAACTTGGATGGAGTTGTCTGTCATTTTCATCGGCAAAAAAGCGCATCTGGTACACAACCGCTTGATGAGTTACTTCAAGAATTGAAAATCCACATAGTCGCTTTGGATGTCAACATGGTCAAGTTAGGGCGACAAGGCTGCGCCAATTACGGGAAAGGCCATAGCCCAGCCAGCCTGAACATGGGCGATCTTTTTTCATATGCGATCGCTAAGCAAAAGAATTTACCGCTTTTCTTTGAGGGCTTGGATTTTCCTCAAACAGATGTTCAAGATGCCATGCAGTTGCTGGGCTATGCCTTTGACGAAAAGCATTCACCCTTTATTGCTTTTAACCAGTGATCATTTTTTTCTAGGCCCGAGCCAATAGCAATGAAACAACTCCAAACTTTGATAAATTGGCCGTCTGGTTTGACGGCCACGCCAAAAACATGGACGCGGTGCTGGCCATGTTTTTGAAAGAAGTGGAATACGACCCGCTGACGCGTATCGTGCACAAACCCCAGGTGCTGCCCGAGGGCGTGGCTGCCGGTGAATGCGGTGTGCCGCTGGATGAGGCCGCTCCGCAGGTTTGAGGTTTAAGCGCTTAAATAAAAAGGGCCTGCGGGCCCTTTTTTCATGGCTTGGTCAATCGCACCTACCCTTTGCAAGGCAGCAGCAGAGGCATAGATGGCAGCAAAGGCATCACATCAGCTGTTCATTCCAAGAGCACGGCAAATCCCATCTTCGATTTTCCCAATATCAGCAGCGGAAATAGATCCGATCTTTTCTGCAAGACGGGATTTGTCAATCGATCGAATATGCTCACATCTTGCCACCGAGCCACCCTTCAATTCGACATTCAAATAATCGATGGCAGGCGCCGAAGTGGAAAGGGGGACAACAACAACTGTTTTTCTAGCCCTATTTAGCGGATTGATTGAAAGCACAGCGACGGGACGTGTCTTTTGGATTTCAGAACCTACAGTCGGATCAAGCCGAGCCCAAAACACAACTCCGCGTGAAATGTCCACAGTCATTTTTGGCACAGGGCGGCAAGCTTCTTCGCATCAAATGACTCACTCGGGTCCAGACCGTCCATCAGCGTTGAGTCTAGGTCCGTCAACTCCTCTGGGTGAGCGCGATCAAACGCCTCCGCTTTCAGACCGAGTTCATACATTTGCTGATCTGTGTTGGGTAGGTTTTCCTCCAAAAGCTTGCAAATGAAGCCACTTCGCTGCCTTGAAGGGATGGCCTCACGAAAGCGCCGAGCGACTTCGGTGGGCAGGTGGATAAGAAGTTGAGTACTCATATCGAAGAATCAAATATTAATATCAATACTTTATAACCGTTCGACCCAATAAGCAAAGTAAAACTTTACGACCTTCTTTACCTTTGTTGGGTGAATAAACCCCCATCAATGCTGTGATGCGTGAACATACTTTTCTACATTTCTATTTTCGACAGCAAGGCTGTGACGCCGCCGGTAGCGAAGTTTTTCACGTCTTCTCGCACGGCTTTCCAAGCGGCTGAACCCAGCACTTCGTCCAATAGTATTTATCGAACTCTTGCGGGTTCTTCGGCGTGCCGTACAAAACGGTGCGCTTAAAGCCGCCTTAGTTGCCGGCCGAGGCGGTCGTGGCTGTTCCAACAGCGGCCAAGGCGAGAGCTGAAGAGATGAATGCGGTGCGGCGGTCCATGGTGGGTTCCTTTGGGTAAAACTTCCGTTTACAGACGCTCATAGAAGTTCAATTTACGTAATTATGTGTTTACATAAAAATACCTTAAAGGTATTATTAAGAAAATTAAATTCGCCTAAAAATCTTATTCAAATAAAAAAATGAGTCTTGCCTGCCCTTTTTGTGAAAACGGAACGACAGAGGTGGTCAGCTACACCTCAACAGAGAAGTTCGGGCGCAAAACCGTCAACGTAGAAGGCCTGTTGAAGCTGGTTTGCAACCACTGCCACAGCGAAACTGTGTCAGGGGATTTACATGATCACAATCTGGCGCTGTTTATCGCTGCTGAAGAAGGTACACAAGGCGGCGTGTCACCTGGGCTGTTACGTACATTGCGCGAAAACTGGGACTTGACACAAAGTGAAGCTTCCAAACTTTTTGGTGCAGGTCCAAGCTCTTTTGCCAAGTGGGAGTCGTCACAAACTAAGTTAAGTACTCCTGCTGCGTTGTTGATTCAGGTAGCCTCCCGCTTTCCTGAAGTTGTGCCCTATCTTGCGCAACTGGCGAAGGTGCAACTTAACATCAACTCAGTTAAATCAAAAACTGAAATAGACAACAAGCAGCTTGGAACTATCAAAACTAAGGGTGAGAGGGGGAGCTACAACAGGTTGTTTGCCCACCGCTAAGGCGTTTTCTGCTGTCCAAACATCATAAACGCGTCTTGGCCAACGCCGCTCCCTTAGCCAACGCCTCCAGCTTTTTCAGCGCGACCTCGCGGCTCATAGGCGCCAAGCCGCAGTTGGTGCAAGGAAACAATCTGTCCTTGTTGACAAACTTCAGCGCTTTGCCAATGGTGTCGGCCACTTCTTCGGGCGTTTCAATCGTGTCGGACGCCACATCGATGACGCCGACCATCACGTCTTTGCCTTCCAGCAGCGCGATCAAATCCATGGGCACGTGCGAATGGAAACATTCCAAGCTCACTTGGTCAATGCTGCTTTTGGCCAGCGCCGGGAATATTTTTTCGTACTGTCGCCATTCGTGACCGAGCGTGTTTTTCCAATCCACGTTAGCCTTGATGCCGTAGCCATAGCAAATATGCACTGCGGTTGTACAAGTCAACCCCTGAGCCGCGCGCTCCAAGGCTTTCACGCCCCAGTCGGCGGCTTCTTCCATGTACACATTGAAAGCCGGTTCATCAAACTGAATGATGTCCACGCCATCGGCTTGCAAAGCCAGCGCTTCCTGGTTTAAAAGTTCTGCAAACGCCATCGCCATTTTGATGCGACCATCAACGCCCTCGCCGTAAAAACGGTCGGCGACGGTGTCGACAATCGTCATCGGGCCGGGCAAGGTGAATTTGATTTTTTTCTTGGTGTGCGCACGCAGCAACTGCGCTTCCATGGCGTGTACCCTGCCCTTGAGTTTCAAGGCCGACACCACTTGCGGCACCATGGCGTCATAGCGGTTATTGCGTATGCCCATCTTCACTTTGTTGTCGAAATCTATGCCTTCGACCTGCTCAAGGAAGCCGTGCACAAAATGCTGACGCGCTTGCTCGCCGTCGCCGATGATGTCCAGGCCTGCGTCTTCCTGCGCTTTGATCCACAGCAGCGTGGCGTCGGCTTTGGCTTGGCGCAGCGCGTCGCCTTCGGCCTTCCATTGCGGCCAGAGTTTTTGTGTCTCGGCCAGCCACTCGGGTTTGGGCAGGCTGCCCGCGATTGAAGTTGCAAACATGTGGGTACTCCGTTGAAAAAATATCAGACCAAGGCGGCCTGTGGCGCTTGCTGCGTCCGTGCGTTGAGAGAGAAAGCCTGCGACAGCAACTCAAACGAGCGCAGTTGCACGACCGGGTCGTGCGTCCAAGTGCAGACCACAAGTTCATCGAGTTCCAAGTGCGCGGCCAGCGCGCGCATTTTGGCGGCGGCTTGCGCGGGCGCGCCGACCAGCGCGTCGTCGCGCATGGCTTCAATCGCGGCTGCATCTTGCGGGCTTAAATCGGCGACGGCCATCTCCGGCGGCAACAAAGCAGTCACCTTGCCCCGGTTGCGCTCCAGGCGCCAGCGCGCCCGGCTTTGAAATTGAAACCAGGCTTGTTCTTCGGTGTCAGCCGCCAACGCAGACACGCAAATCGTGGCCTGCGGTTTGTCCAAATACGCACTGGGTTTGAAATGGCTGCGGTAAATGTCTAAGGCCTGTTCGCAGCCGACACCGTCGCTGAAGAAATACGCGAACGCATACGGCAAACCCAAATGCGCGGCGAGTTGTGCGCCGTAGTTCGAGCTGCCCAAAATCCACAAGGACGGCGAGGTCACGCCTGTAGGTTGAGCGATCACGCCGTGACCCGGGTGGCCCGAAGGAAAATCCTGACCCGTCACCCAAGCCTGCAATTCCATCACCTGCTGCGGGAAACGCTCGGACGCATAACGGTCCGGATTCAACAACTGAGATGTGCGGCCATCGCTGCCGGGTGCGCGACCCAGGCCCAGGTCTATTCGCCCGGGCGCGAGCGCGTCCAACACACGAAATTGTTCGGCCACTTTGAAAGGCGCGTAATGCGGCAGCATGACACCGGCGCTGCCCAGGCGTATGCGCGTGGTGCGCGCGGCAATCGCCGCCAATAAAACTTCGGGCGCGGAGCCCGCGATGCTGGGCAAATTGTGGTGTTCGCTGACCCAGAAACGGTCATAGCCCCAAGCTTCGCAAGATTGCGCCAGCGCCAGCGTGTGGCGAATAGAGGCATCCTGCGGTTGGCCGTAAGACACCACCGATTGATCAAGCACAGAGAGTTTCAACATGAATTCATCATACGCAACCGCTTTGTGCCGATTTCAAGCATAAAAACAGGGATTCAAGGGTTTGCCCCATGGGGATTTCCTGAGCTTGAAACAAAACCGGTTTAGGATGCATCACGCAGTGCGAACTTCGTTTTCCCTATTGCTCAACTAAGGAATTGTTCATGTTGGTTCGTACCCTTTACATCAGCCGCAGTGCCGGTCCTCAAACCAGCACTATGACCGGCTCGATTTTGAAAACCGCCCTTAGTTTCAATAAGGTGAACCAGATCACCGGCGTGCTTTGCCAAGGCACCGGGTTTTTCATACAAATGCTGGAGGGCGATCGCAGCATCATTAACCAGCTGTATTCGCGCATCATCCGCGACTCGCGTCACAAGGATGTGGAAATCGTCAGCTTTGAAGAAATCACCGACAGAAAATTCAAGCAATGGTCCATGGCCTTGATCAACCTGTCAGACACCGACCCCATGGTCGTCCTGCAACACCCGGAATTCGACCCCTACTCAGCCACCGGCGCATTCCTGGCTGAGCAAATTGACGATTGGATTGCCACCGGCAAGCCGATTCAAAGCCCGTCAAACTGAACCGGCTCAAACCGGCTTGGCCATTTCGGCTTCCTGCAAACTGCGCCACATCACCTTGCCGCTGCCGCTTTTAGGCAATGCATCCATGAACTCCACCAGGCGCGGCGCTTTGTACACCGCCATGTTCTCGCGGCACCAGGCCATGATGTCGGCTTCGCTCACTTGGCCCTGTTGGCCTTGGCGCAGCACCACAAAGGCCTTGACGGTTTCGCCCCGGTAACTGTCGCGCGCAGAAACGATACAGGCTTCTTGTATGGCCGGGTGGCGGAACATCAAGGCTTCGACTTCGGCCGGCCAGACCTTGAAGCCCGAGGCGTTGATCATGCGTTTCAAGCGATCGGTGATGAAGAAATAACCTTCCTCGTCGACATGGCCTAAATCGCCTGAACGGAAATAACGTTGTCCTTCTAATACCATGAAAGCCGCATCGGTCGCATCTGAACGCTGCCAGTAACCGTCAAATATTTGCGGCCCGCGCATGATGATTTCGCCTTGCTCGCCGACGCCGACTTCCTGCAAAGTGTCCGGGTTGATGACGCGCGAATCGACACCGATGAAAGGAATACCCAGGCACTGTTGCTTGGGTCGCTCGGGCGGGTTGGTGTGCGACGGGGCGGCGGTTTCGGTCAAGCCATAGCCTTCGACATAACGCAAACCGTACAACTCCCACAAACGCTGCGCCACCGCTTGCGGCATGGCTGCCCCGCCGCCGCCGATGGTGGTGAGCGAACTCAAGTCGTAGCTGTCAAATTTCGGGCTGCCCAACAAATCGATGACCATGGTGGGAATATTGGTCCAATGGCTGACCCGCCATTGGGAAATCAATTGCCCGGCGTATTCCCGGTCCCAGCGCGGCATCAACACAATGGTCGAACCCGCATAAATGCAGGCGTGCATCACCGCCACCATGCCGGTGATGTGAAACAGCGGCACCACGCACAAAGCAATGTTTTCGTGGGTGGCGTGGTTCCACATGCAGCTGGCCATGGCGTTGTGCATGATGCTGCGGTGCGGGTGCATGCAGCCCTTGGGCAAACCGGTGGTGCCGCTGGTGTAAGGCAGCACCGCCAGGTCGTCCGGCTTCACCGCATAGTCGGGCACAGGCAAGCTGTTTTGCAAAACATCTGTCCAATGGTGAAGCTGCGGGCCGGTGGCTGACGCCGGTGCGTGAGGGCTTGTCAGCCAGCCATGCCAGGACGCTGGCAACAACGGGTCGGTCAACGCGCTTTCATCGAATGCATCAGTGAAGCGGGTGGCCAAGATGTGTTGCAAGCCCTGGCCCGGCGGCAAGGCTTGCGAGGCTGCACCCATTTCAGCGGCCAGATCGGCGCTGGTGATGGCCACGGCCGCGCCCGCGTCCGTGATGTAGTGCTCCAACTCTTTGGCGCGGTTCATGGGGTTGACCGGCACCACCACGGCATTGGCCCGCAAAATACCAAAGTGAGCGGCTACCCACTGTGGGCAGTTTTGCATGTAAAGCAACACACGGTCGCCTTGTTTGACGCCGTTGGCAGTCAGCCAGGCGGCTATGCGCTCGGATTGCTGCAAGAGTTCGCGGTAGCTGAGGGTGCGACCCAAAAACACCAGCGCGTCTTTGTCGGGAAAGCGTTTGGCGCTGATGGCCAGGTTGTCCCACAAGGTGGTTTGCGCAGGGATAAAAGCATGCGGCACGCGCAGCGGCCAATGGGCGTAATGAGGTGTCATGGTGGCGAAGCTTAGCGGCACAGCAAGAGGCGAACAAGAGTAGCCGCCGCCAGGCGTGTCGCTTATCGTTCAGTTGGACCCAAAAAAAACCCGGCCGAAGCCGGGGTGGAAGTCCACAAAAATAAACAAGGTCAAACCACGTCGATGGCCGGGGCTTGGCGTTTCTGGCTGGCGCGCATGCTGAGCATGGCTTGCAAATAGCCGCGCAGCCAGCCCATGTCGGCCGGTTTGTGCATGACGTGTGTGCCTTCGGGCAGCTCGCCGTGTTCTTCGATTTCCTCGGGGCTCAAGCCGGTGATGGCGATGACGGCGACATTGTTGAACTGCGGGTGAGTACTGAGTTGGCGCAACATCTCGAAGCCGTCAATGTTGGGCATGCGCAAATCGGTGATCAGCACATGCGGCTTGACCGCCGGCAAGTCGAGCAAGGCTTCGATGGCAGATTCGAGTACCGTGGCATCAATAGGAATGTCCCATTGGTCAAAATGGGCCTGGTAAACGGCGCGCGTGCTAGGGTCGTCTTCGACCACCATGACCTTGAGGTATTTACCGCCGGCTTGCGCCGGGGCTTTGGGTGCCAAATTGGCGCGGTTCTGGTACTGGTGTATGGACTGAATGGAGATGCGGCGGTGCCCGCCTTGGGTTTTCCAGGCTCTCAATTCGTTTTTTTCCACCAGCGACTGTATGGAACCTACCGACAAATTTAACAATTTGGCGGCATAACTGGTTCCACAGTATTCATCAGCAGCATCGGGAATGGCTTTGTGGCTCATGGTTTCTCCGATGAGTCACATCTTTCGACGACTCAAATTAAAATAGCAATATGCGTATTTTAAATGTAACAAATAAGCAGACAAGCTTAATTTATTAATTTTTTAGGATTAATAAACGATTTATTTGTTTTGAGTTCCAAAAAGCCACACACCAAAGTTACTTCAGCGCCTTGTAGCGCATGCGCTTGGGCTTGGCGCCCTCCTCGCCCAGACGTTTTTTCTTGTCGGATTCATATTCCTGGTAATTGCCGTCAAAAAACGTCCACTGCGAATCGCCTTCGCAAGCCAGGATATGGGTGGCGATGCGGTCAAGGAACCAGCGATCGTGGCTGATCACCATGATGCTGCCAGCGAACTCAAGCAAAGCGTCTTCCAAAGCGCGCAAAGTTTCCACGTCCAAGTCGTTGGACGGTTCGTCTAGCATGAGCACATTGCCGCCGGCGATCAAAGTTTTGGCCAGGTGCAAACGTCCGCGTTCACCGCCGGAGAGCGTGCCCACGCGTTTTTGCTGGTCGCCGCCGTTGAAGTTAAAGCGGCCGCAATACGCGCGGCTGGCCATCTCGAATTTGCCCACGGTCAGAATGTCCAAACCGCCGGACACGTCTTCCCAGACGGTTTTTTCATTCGCCAGATCGTCGCGGTTTTGGTCAACAAACGCCATCTTCACGGTTTGGCCGAGTTTGATCTCGCCGCTGTCGGGTTGCTCTTTGCCTGCAATCATGCGGAACAACGTGGATTTACCGGCACCGTTGGGGCCAATGATGCCGACGATGGCACCAGCCGGTACTTTGAAACTCAGGTTGTCGATCAACACACGGTCGCCGAAAGATTTGCTGACATTGGTAAATTCGATGACTTCATGGCCCAAACGCTCGGCCACGGGAATGAAAATTTCCTGCGTCTCGTTGCGCTTTTGGTATTCAAAATCTGACAGTTCTTCAAAACGGGCGATACGCGCCTTGCTCTTGGCCTGACGGCCTTTGGGGTTTTGGCGCACCCAGTCAAGTTCTTTCTTCAAGGCCTTGGCGCGGGCGTCTTCGCCTTTTTGCTCTTTCTCCAAACGATCCTGCTTTTGCTCCAGCCAGGTGGTGTAGTTGCCCTTATAAGGAATGCCGTGGCCGCGGTCTAGCTCCAAAATCCATTCGGCGGCGTTGTCCAGGAAATAGCGGTCGTGGGTGATGGCCACCACGGTGCCTGAGAAACGCGACAAAAACTGTTCCAGCCAATCGACAGACTCGGCGTCCAAGTGGTTGGTCGGCTCGTCAAGCAGCAGCATGTCGGGTTTGGACAGCAGCAACTGGCACAGCGCCACACGGCGTTTTTCACCACCGGACAAATGCTCGATCACCGCGTCCCAGGGCGGCAGGCGCAGCGCATCGGCGGCGATTTCCAACTGGTGCTCGCTGTTGTCGCTGCCTGCCGCAGCGATGATGGCCTCCAACTGGCCTTGCTCGGCGGCGAGCGCGTCAAAGTCGGCGTCTTCTTCGGCGTAAGCCGCGTACACCTCTTCCAGGCGTTGCTTGGCGTGAATCACTTCTTCCATGCCGCCTTCGACCGCTTCGCGCACGGTTTGTTCGGGGCGTAACTTCGGCTCTTGCGGCAAATAACCAATGCGCAAGCCGGGCATGGGCTGGGCTTCGCCCTCAATCTCAGTGTCGATACCGGCCATGATTTTGAGCAGCGTGGATTTGCCGGAACCGTTCAAGCCGAGCACGCCGATCTTGGCGCCGGGGAAAAAGCTGAGCGAAATGTCTTTCAGGATATGGCGCTTGGGCGGCACGATTTTGCCGACCCGGTTCATGGTGAAAACGTATTGGGACATGGAATGACTCTCTGGACTTGCGCCACACAGCGTGGCGGCGGGTAACTGGGGATTATCTCTGCTTATGTGACAGGTAGATCTGAAATGCGTTGAATCTTGATCAGCAGGTCCGGCAAACGCGCCTGACTTGCACCATCGGGTGGCAGGTGACCCGACAAGGCATCGACAAAGCTTCGGTAAGTCAACAGGTGTTGAAACTGAGCAGCCAAATACGCACGCAAAGGTGCAAGGCTTTCATGGCATTCATTCAGCAAAGAGGCTCGACCATCTATCACGCTGATGATGTCACCCATGTCGTGGCTAAACAAATAGTCACCACCGCCTCGGCCGTAAAACGCCTCCAGCTTGGTGGTAATGAATTCAGGCGCACGCAAAACACGGATGGGCACGCCACTGGGCAGCATCAGCGTTTGGGCTGTCGCCACGCCCATGCGGTACCACTGATTAGTGAAGCCCAAAATTTCTTCTTGGGTTGGCAACAGATCTATGGCCACACCATCCACCCGCCAGCGGCACACGGGCGCATTGGGGCTTTGGTCTTGCACAAAACCCAAACCGCGCAACTGGTCTTCAAAGCGGTAATAGTCGGCCAAGTCTTGGGCGCTGGTGACGATGTCCACATCGTCAGTGCGGCGAATGGCAGGCATTGCCACATCGGTGATCAGCAAACCCGCTGCTGCACCGCCTACAAAGACAAATTGTCTACAAAGCTCTGGCCCCAAACTGCGGGCCACCTGCTCAAGCATGACCACGTTAGGGTCGTTGGCGTTAAACACCTGCATCAGCTGGCCCAGCGCTTGTCTAGCTCGGCAATGGCCAAAGCACGCTCGCGCATGCTCCCCCCCCGCACGGCATCCACCAAAGCCAGCAGCTCATACAAAGCAGCGTTGTTTTTGGCTGCATCGGGCACTGTGGGGTACAGCGGGAAAAACGCCACACCGCGCACCGTGCCGTCTTTGTGCGGCCACACGGGCGCAGGATCGGTGCTTTGCACCACCAACTTGTTCAGTGGCGCAGCCGCTTGCGCCGTGGGCATACCTCGCCCCATGGGGCCATGCGTGGCAGGAAAGCAATAACGAACGCCATGCTGAACGAACAATCGCAAAGCCTCCAGCAGCAGCACAGGCTTGCCCGATTCGTCTTTGCGGGCCAACTGCGCGGTCACAGCACGATCAATACCTGCGTGAATTTCGGAGGCCGTAAGTTTGAGCTCCTCAGCCAGAGCGGCATAGGTTGGCACACTGTCTGTGCACAAAGACAAACGCAGCAGCACCACCACGTCTTGCGGGCGCAGCACCATTTGCGGGTTGGAAATTGTTTTACTCATGGAGCTAGTTTAGCAGTTCATTCGCTATTCGCGAATAGCGAATGAACTCAAGCGCTTGGCGTTTTCGCCCTCGCCCAATGGACGGCGGTGGCCACATCTGCTTGTGTGATTTGGCGCTCGGCCAGTTTGGCTCGCACTTCATCACTTGCAGCCAAATTGGCTGGGGCGTCGGTCTTGCGAAACACTAAATCAAACGTATACCCCAAAGCACGGGCAACACAGGCAATGGCTTGAATACTCATGTTGTCCTTACCTGACAGAAACTGCGACAGGATATCGTCACTCCAGCCAAGTCTGCGTGCCAGATCTTCACGCGATATGCCGCTGTCATGGGGGAGCAGAGCTTGCCTGAATCACATTCGTAGACGAGAAGCGCGGCACTTCTGACAACTTATTCAGGTGCAGCTCATCGGTCATGCCCTCCTGTTCAACCAATTCCCAGAATACTGATTCGCTGCGAAGCACCAGACGCAGTAGCTTGTCCATGGCTTCTGAATGGGCCACATCGTCGTTTTCGTATTTACTGAAGGCCACTGGACCGCCGCCAAACAGCCGAGCGGCCTGCTGTTGATTCAGTGCATATCGCTTACGCAAAGCCAAAATTTCAGCACCAGAAAGCAGCCGATCAACTTGTTTGCGAAATGCGACCATTCCGCGCTTATTAGCGCGCATCTGCACGGCGCCAGCAGAGTCAGACATGCATGCATCGCACAGTTGGTAATACAAAGGCACATTGCCCTTCTGACCGTTGTATTCAGCCTCTACCTGATCCATATGATCAGTTACGCGGCCTTCACCGCAAATTGGACAAACTTCTTTTTCATTCATAAGTAACTCCCGTCTTGATTAGACATGGCAAGAAACAACCAGCACCAAGGCACCGGTTTTGCCAATTGCAAACTTAACGAAATACACCATGTTCATTTCTTTGTTGGCCGTCTTCACCCACTCACGGCGCTGGACCTCATAGGCATCACAGGCAGCCCACACACCAAAACCATTCGTACACCACTCCGAGTCAATGTATTGGTGAGGATCTTTTGCCAAAGCCCTGACTCTGTCCAACGGATACAGCGGGACGACACCGATCTTGACCCTGTCTCCGGGAACAGGGCCTCCACTGTACTCTGAAATGACCATAGAATTTACCATGGTGGTAATTTTTCAACACGAAGCTGATTGAATACTGTAATAAATAACAGCATACAAATCAATTAATGTTTTGCAACACCTTCAACGCCCGCCCCTGCGCATCCTTCCACTCCAGCCGCCCATTGGGGCTGCGGCCCACCCAGTTGGACCGCTCGACGATGCGCAGACCATCGGGGTCGCCATCGGCGACGAAAATGCGGAGAGAGAAAGGGGTTATCAGTTACGCGCCTGAGAATTGAATTTAAGCAGATAACTCTTTGATTTAAGACGATTAATGAGCCAAATTCGAGTGAATTCCGGTTTGCGTTTAAGCACTTTTTTGAAGTCTCGCTAAGCCCAAAACGGCAGGTATCTGGCGTACCGCGTAGACGTTGTTTCAGATTCATCCGCTTTGATCATCCCGGCCTCCTTGGCGGCACTGATGACCTGCGACATCAACACGGTTTTGTCCTCCCCTAGGCCGAACCGCAACCGAAGCGACTGGTTTGACATGCGTTGGTTCGTCACATACATCAAGCAACAGTGCTGGTAACAGGCCCGAACCCGGTCGCAAGCGCCGCATCAGGTCGGCCAATCGCTCATTGCGGGAGCGGTACTCATCAATGAAGCGTTCCACCTTGATCGGCGGTAGGCCAGGGTTGGAAATTTCAACCCTGTCGGCGTACAGCTCAATCATCACCGACGCACCCGAGGCCAAAAAATCCTGATGCACCAATGCGTTTGCAATCAACTCCCTCAGCGCCTGCTTTGGAAACATCTTGACCTCTTCGCGAACGGCCTGCTCCACAAAGCGATTTTGCGGCGCTGCAGAGTGCACAAAATCCACCAAGCTGCCAAAGCCAACGGCATACCCGCGAAGGTCCGGCTTGTCGTCTTTCGTGATGAGCTTGTTGGTGCCTTCATAGACAACGACGCGCGCAGCCTTGCGAGCCAATGCAGGTGAAAAAGTATCCAGCCGCTTGGCAAGCAAAATGGCCGCCATGTTGGAAATAGCCCAACCTGAACCGCTGGACGCAATAAGCCCTTCGGACTGCAACCGCGCCAGCACTGCATCACCGGTGGTCGGATACGGCAGTGTCAATAGCTCAAAATAAGTCTGCGTGTCCAGCAGTGCAATCACTTAGTCAGCGCTGGCATCGGCTTTGGCTGTCTGCACAAACCAGTCTGGCTGGCCTTCTGCAAAGGTGCGGCGCAAATAGTCTGAGGTCATCGGCACCAGGTCTTCGCCGGCACGCATCAAAAACGCGCCTTCATAGTCCAGCGGCTGCCCCACTGGACCATTCATGGCCAATTTGACTTCCGATGTGCTCGGTATCAAGGCAGTTGACGATGCGGTCTCGAATCATTTTTTGCTTTTCCCCATTTCTTCCAACAGCGCTTTGCCTTGCTCTGTCAGTCGGTATTTTTGTTGCGGGCTACGGGGCGAATCTGGGTCGGTCATTTCCAGCCACCCTTCTTCCACCAGTGGGTTAATTACTTGGTCCCTGAACTTGGTCCTATTGCTTCTCTTGGCAACCGCCATCAAATCGGCCAAAGCCGCACCACTACTGGCTTTTTCCAGAATTTTTAGTTGGTCCCTACTTGGTCCCAGCTTGGTCCCTAGCTTGGTGTCTTGCACGCCATCTGCAACCTGCTTGACAGCAGGACTTGGCCGACACAATGTCTGCACAAACTGCCCACCGTCTTGTCGAAATTCGGGGGCTGGCAAGCCTGCTTGATCACACAAGTCAATCATGTCCAGCGTGCCAGTGCCTGCTTTTTCAATGTATCGCGCCAAAAACAGCGGCTCGGCGATGCGTGGATTTCGTGGCACAGACGCATGCGGGCGGCGAAGATTGTCAATGGTCAGCGGCGCAGGCAATTCGCCAGGATTCCAAATTTCAAGCCGGTCAGCAAAGAGCATGACTTGTACCGATGCAAATGAGGCATAGTCTCGGTGGGCCACGGCATTGACGATAGCTTCAGCCACAGCTTGTCGAGGCAGTTCATAGTTCACAGGTGCCTGGGGGCCTTGGTCACGTGTTCCCACAGTACGGTCAATTTTGGACAGAACAAAGTCGAGAGCCTGATCGACCAACTCAAACACCGTCCCTTTGTAGATTTGGTAAGAAGGAATGGGCTTGTGCACCCGATTGCCATGGAAATGCATGCACTTGACTTCAGAGCTGGGTAAAAGCCGCTGAGGCTCGTGTGCAAACAACAACACAGCCGCGTTGCTGGGGCTTTGTCCATCTGGCAAAAGGTTTAGATGCGTCAACGCATCCTGCATCGATATGGAAGGGTCTAGGGAGTAGTTGCGGCTACTTTGAGCTCGCGCTAAAAATCGGTTGAGCTTTTGAGATGACAGGTCACCCTGAGTGGCACCCATACAGAGCCATTCATCAAACGATCCTGTTCGCAGAGCGCCGGTACGTGCAAGCTGCTCCACCAAACTGGCATACACCGCTTGTTTCAGTTCATCCACATTAGCCACTCGGCGGCGAATAAGTTGTTCGCCAGCCTTTTGCACGAGCTCCTGCATTTTGGGGTGCCGGTTTGCGTCTTGGCCCAGCACATAGATCAAGCGGGGTTTGCCGATGGCAGTGGCGCGGTCAAATTCGCGTTCAGTGGGTGAAACTCCAACGGTATCTTCAAAACCATAACTTTGCCCCAGCAAAGCCAGGTAAACATCGCATTTATCCACTTCAGACAGATACACCGCATCGGCACGGACATCAGCAGCAGGCAGGTCTTCAAACAAAAACGCTTCAAAAAACCTAGACAGCAAAACATCTGAATGTAGAAATTGCTCAACAACCCGCCTATCATCTGCCAATTCTTTTTGCACAGAGCTGATGAATACGCGCTGCTTTTTCATCATGCCTCCAGCACCCGATTCCTTAGATCCATCCCCTGCGCCGCCAGCACACCAGACATTTGACGTAATTTACCCCGACCCACCTGAAAAAGCAGATCCGCTTGAATTTGATCTTTGGAATCACTTTGCATTAATTAAATAACTATAAATAATTTTTTCGTGAACCATTGTAGTTCCGCCCAATGAATCACAAAGCACTCGAAAAGCCCCGCCCCGCTTTCATGCCACAATAGCGATTAGTTGACGCCACCAGTTGCTTCAACATCAGCGCTTCTGCTGGGGCCGGATCAAACCCTGCGTTTGTTACCTACCTGCCCAAATGTGTTTCCTCGGTCTTTAGCTGGCTGCCGCTTTTTTTGGCAGAACAGATCGAAACCCCAAAGCGTCGCCCAACCGCGCGCTCCTTTATGAATTTTGATGAATTGAACCTGGCTCCGGCCATTCTGAAAGCTGTGCGCGAGCAAGGCTACGACACCCCCACCCCTATTCAGGCACAAGCCATTCCCGCCGTTCTGGCCGGACAAGACTTGCTGGCAGGCGCCCAGACCGGCACTGGCAAAACAGCGGCCTTCACCCTGCCCATGCTGCACAAACTCAGCATGTCACGCAGCGCGCCCAACCGCTTCGGCGTGTTTGGCATCCGCGCGCTGGTGCTCACACCCACCCGCGAGCTCGCCGCGCAAGTCGAAGAGTCGGTGCGCACCTACGGCAAATACCTGCAACTGCAATCCGCCGTCATCTTCGGCGGTGTCGGCATGGCCGCGCAAATCAAGGCCTTGAAAAAAGGCGTGGATATTCTGGTGGCCACACCCGGTCGCTTGCTGGATTTGCAGCAACAAGGTTTTCTGGATTTATCCACGGTGCAAATCCTGGTGCTTGACGAAGCCGACCGCATGCTCGACATGGGCTTCATCCATGACGTGAAAAAAGTGCTGGCGCTGGTGCCCAAGGACAAACAAAGTCTGTTGTTCTCGGCTACCTTCAGTCAAGAGATCCGTGACCTGGCCGCGCAACTGCTGCACAGCCCGCAAAGCATTCAAGTCACCCCGGAAAACACCACGGTGCAATTGATCACGCAAGTGATTCACCCGGTCGGTCGCAGCCAGAAAAAAGCCTTGCTCGCCCACATCATTGAGCGCAAGCAATGGAGCCAGGTGCTGGTGTTTTGCCGCACCAAGTTCGGCGCCAACCATGTGGCCGATTTTTTGAACAAGCAAGGCATCACCGCCATGGCGCTGCACGGCAACAAAAGCCAGACCGCACGCACCCAGGCGCTGGCCGGTTTCAAAAGCGGCGACATCCGTGTGCTGGTCGCCACCGATATCGCGGCGCGCGGCATCGACATTGACGATTTGCCGCATGTGGTGAATTACGAAATTCCGAATATCAGCGAAGACTATGTGCACCGTATCGGCCGCACCGGTCGCGCCGGTGCCAGTGGGGAAGCAGTCAGTTTGGTGTCCTTGGACGAGGAAGGTTTTATGGAAGAAATTGAAAAATTCACACGTCAGACCATCGCGGTTGAAAAGGTCGAGGGCTTCGGTCCGGCACCTGACGAACGCGCCGAACCCATTGCCATGGGTCGCCAGACTTTGTGGGGCGGCGTCGGCAAACCGCCTAGCCGCGACGTGATGGCTTCTGCCGCACGCGCAGCTCGCCAGGAAATGATGGAACGCATACGCGAGAAAAAAGGCAGTGCCCCGCGTAACGACAACCGCAACGAAAACCGCAACGACGGCCCGCGCGCTGAACCGCGTGGCGACCGCCCGGCGCGTCCGCCGCAAGCCGCCAAACCGGCAGGCGCGCATCCCGGTTCGCGTCCGCCACCTCCTAGGCGCGATCGCAACGACCGTGGCCCGCGCGCACCTGCGCCGGTGCATGCGCAAGGACACGACGACCACGACGGTCAACCGCCGCGTCACTTTGAAGAAGATTTCCAGCCGCGTGCCAATGCCCACCTGGGCACGCAAAGCGGCGTCAACGCATTCGGTCACAAGTCCGGCGGCGGCGCAGCGCGTCAACCTGACCCGACCATGACCTCGGTAGATTTGCTCAGCCGCAATAACCGTGGCGGTGGTGGCGGTGGTGCCAAACGCCGCAGCGGCGGCGGCGGAGGCGGCGGCGGTAAACCCGGCGGCTTCGGTGGTGGTGGCGGTGGAGCCAAGCGCAGCGGTGGCGGCGGTTACGGTCGCTGATTTACTTCAAGCGACTTGCCGTAGTCAAACAACGAGGGCTTTTAAGCTGCCCTCGTTAACCCATATTTAAAAAATCAGGCGCATTCCGGCACCAGCGCCGGAATAGGCTTGCCGTCAAAGTAAGCTGCCATATTGGCCATGCACAAATCGGCCATGGCCTTGCGGGTTTGCTGGGTGGCGCTGCCTATGTGCGGTGTCAACACCGTGTTTTGCGCCAAGCGCAGTTCGCCGGGCACACGCGGTTCATCGGCAAACACATCCAGCGCCGCACCTGCAATGGTTTTCTTTTGAACAGCTTCTATCAATGCGGCCTGGTCCACCACGGAACCGCGCGCCACGTTGATCAAATAACCTTTAGGGCCTAAAGCAGCCAACACCTCGGCATTCACCAGGTGTTTGGTGGCCGCGCCGCCGGGGGTGATGACCACCAGGTAATCCACGTTCGCGGCCAGTTCTTTGGCCGAGGGGAAATAGTTGTACGACACGCCGGGCGCTTTGTTGCGCGAGGTGTAGGCGATAGACATGTCAAACGCTGCGGCGCGTTTGGCAATGGCCTGGCCGATGCGGCCCATGCCAATCAAACCCAGGCGCGCGCAGCTCATTTTGCTGCTGAGGGGAAACGGGCCTTCGACCCAGTCGCTGTTGCGCACAAATTTGTCGGCTTGCGGCAGACGACGCGCAATCGACAACATCAAACCCAAAGCCAGATCGGCCACATCGTCGTTCAACACGCCGGGTGTGTGCGCCACTTTGATGCCGCGCTCTTTGGCAGCCGCCACATCGACGCCGTCGTAGCCGACGCCGCAAATAGAAATGAATTCAAGGGCCGGAAACAGCGCCATGAATTTTTTGTCTATCACCGCGTCGCCACCGCCGACCATGGCGCGTATGCGCTGCAAGGCGTTCGGGTCGGTGATGTGCTCACGGTCATGCACCAGGTAATTGGCTTGCAAATCAGCCATCAATGTGGCGGCCAGATTGGTGACCCGCAGTATTTCTATCATTTCTACTCCTTGTTGAGGCCAGTCCCCGTGGAAACACCACACAAACCCTGACTGAAGCAAAGGTAGTATAGGCATACTTAACCCCACAACTTTCAGGCTTTACACATGTCATCCACTCCCCCACGCAAAAAACCCGAAGAACTCCGCAGCCAGCAATGGTTTGGCCGCCAAGACCGCGACGGCTTTGCCTACCGCAGTTGGGTCAAGGGCAAGGGCGTGCCGCACGACCAGTTCGACGGCCGCCCTGTCATCGGCATTTGCAACACCTTCAGCGAATTGACGCCTTGCAATTCACATTTCCGCACGCTGGCCGAACAGGTCAAGATCGGCGTTTACGAAGCCGGCGGTTTTCCCCTCGAATTTCCGGTGATGTCGCTGGGCGAAACACTGCTGCGCCCGACCGCCATGCTTTACCGCAACCTGGCCAGCATGGACGTCGAGGAAAGCATTCGCGGCAACCCCTTAGACGGCGTGGTGCTGCTCATGGGTTGCGACAAAACCACCCCTTCGCTCATCATGGGCGCGGCCAGCGTGGACTTACCCACCATTGGTGTCAGCGGCGGCCCCATGCTCAACGGCAAATGGCGCGGCCAAGAGCTGGGTTCAGGCACCGGCATGTGGAGCATGAGCGAACAAGTGCGCGCAGGCACTTTAAAGCTGGCCGATTTCTTTGAAGCCGAAAGCTGCATGCACCGCAGCCACGGCCACTGCATGACCATGGGCACGGCCTCGACCATGGCTTGCATGGTCGAAGCCTTGGGCGTGGGCTTGCCAGGCAACGCGGCCTACCCGGCTGTCGACGGGCGTCGCAATGTGCTGGCGCGCAACGCTGGTCGCCGCATCGTCGAGATGGTGCACACCGATCAAAAGCTGTCCAGCGTGCTGACACGCGAAGCGTTTGAAAACGCCATCAAAACATTGGCCGCCATTGGTGGATCGACCAACGCCGTGGTGCACTTGATAGCGATTGCCGGACGTTTGGGAGTGCCTTTGAGCGTGGACGACTTTGACCGCCTGGCTTCCGAGTTGCCTTGCCTGCTGAACCTGCAACCTTCGGGCGACCATTTGATGGAAGATTTTTGCTACGCCGGCGGCTTGCAAGTGGTGATGAAAGAAATCGCTCATTTGCTGCACACCAGCATCGTCACCACCAGCGGCCACACGGTGGCAGACAACATGGCAGATGCGGTGAACTACGACGAGCGAGTCATCAAACCGTTTGAGAAACCGTTCAAGGACAAAGCAGGCATTGCTATTTTGCGCGGCAACTTGGCCGAGCGCGGCGCGGTGATCAAACCCAGCGCGGCGTCGCCCCATTTGATGGTGCACACCGGACGCGCCGTGGTGTTTGAAAACATAGACGATTTCCACGCCCGCATAGACGACGAAAACCTAGACGTGGACGAGAACTGCGTGCTGGTTTTAAAGAACTGCGGCCCCAAAGGCTACCCCGGTATGGCCGAGGTCGGCAATATGCCGCTGCCACCCAAGGTGCTGCGCAAAGGCATCACCGACATGGTGCGTATCAGCGACGCGCGCATGAGTGGCACGGCTTACGGCACAGTCGTTTTGCATGCTGTGCCGGAGGCGGCAGCAGGCGGCACATTGGCGCTGGTGCATAACGGCGACATGATCGAACTGAATGTGCCTGAACGCAGAATTCAACTGCTGGTCAGCGATGCAGAACTGGCCAAGCGACGCGCTGGATGGACGGCGCCTGCACCGGCATTGGACTCAGGGTATTGGAAGCTGTACATAGACCACGTCACGCAGGCAGACGAAGGCGCAGATTTGGACTTTTTGCGCGGTAAGCGTGGGTCTTTTGTGCCTAAGGACAATCACTGAAAGCTCACGTCACACCCCGGCCTCGCCTCCATGCTTGCACAACGTCGGCTACGGCCGGGCTGTGACATTCGCCTAAAGTCGAATTGACTATCTCCGGCAATTACATTCACGCCATCGCAATGTCGGCTTCGGACGGGCTGTGACATTCGCCTAAAGTGGAATTAACTATCTCCGGCAATTACATTCACGCCATCGCAATGTCGGCTACGGACGGGCTGTGGTGCTCGGGTTAGGCTTCACTTGGGTGACGGTAGACATGCCAAGGTGAACCTCGAAACTCCATGGTCTTCTCATGGTTTGCGCCCACTGCAACGGCTAAGCGGATGGAGGGCTCGTTCTCGGCATTGATAAAGCTGATAGGCGCTTTGTTGCCAAGGTGTCTGTAAGCGGGCGACTGAATGGCTCGCACCGCTTCAGATGCGTACCCTTTGCCCCAAAACTGCCGGGACAAGGCCCATTTGATTTCCGGTTCAGGCCAGTCGTTCGGGTACCAGAGACCAACCGCGCCAATGACTTTGCCGGTGTTTGCTTCAACGGCAGCGAACGGCCCATACCCTCGGATTGTCCAGTGGCCCACCATGCTGCACATGGCTCTCCAGCTCTCACCTTCAGTCAGCGCACGTCGGAATGTGAACTTGGTGCATTCGGGATCGCTGTAGTGCTCATGCAGAGACACCCAGTCGTCGTGCTTGAACTGTCGAAGGTGCAGTCTTGCAGTTTGGAGATTGATCGGGAAGAGGGCCATCAGTATGGACTGAGCAAGCCCTAAGGCATTGACGCCGCAAGCAAGGAACAGCGAGGAATAAGCGCCAGTTCCTCTTGCATGGATTCCCTGGCCAGGGCGGTGTCGTAGCTGGCTTGGCCGCGAAGCCACCAACCATCGCTCAGGCCAAAGTAACGGCACAACCGGAGGTCGGTATCCGCCGTGACAGACCTTTTGCCAGCCACGATGTCGCCGATGCGTTGCGGCGGAACGCCAATGTCTTTTGCCAGCCGGTATTTGGTCAGGCCCAATGGCTTCAAAAACTCTTCTTCGAGCATCTCGCCAGGCGAGACGGGGAGGACGGTACGCATTTCAATATTCCTTTAGTGATAGTCCACGATTTCAACGTCAGTAGCGCCGTCCTGGGTCCAGACAAAGCACAAGCGCCACTGGCTATTGATTCGAATGCTGTGCTGGCCCTTGCGATCATCTTTAAGTGCCTCCAGACCATTTCCTGGCGGTACCTTGAGGTCATCCAGAACCATGGACCAGTCCAACTGGGCAAGCTTGCGAAGGGCCGGACGCTCGATATTGACCCAGCGCCTTACCCGACGGCCTTCAAAAAGTGCCTTGGTGTCCTTGCATTTGAAGCTCTTGATCGCCATTGCCGAATATTAACGAGGCGCGTTCATAGTGTCAAGTAAGGTTCGCCAGTGTTCGCCTAACGTTTGACTTAAGCAGCGCCGTCAGGCGTCCTGCTTGAATGATGGGTTAGGCAGCTTAGTCATGGTGGAGCAAACCTTTCGACCTACGATATTTGCCGAGCTCTTCGGCCCAAACATGACTCACTTCGACGAGAGTGAATGCGAGCGGGCGAACGCATTCGGGTGTGAAAAATGTGTTCTCAGGTCCAAGGTCTCTGTTGATGAACTCGAAAATATCACCATGGCATATGTTGTTTCGCTGCCGAACTATTTCCACATCGACGCGATTGGGCTTCGCTGTCTTGAGTTTTTCTAGGAAATCGGCTTCGCAGGGAAATGCCAGCGCTTCCACGGGCATGCCGACCTCCTGGGCGTTGAGAATTAGGTTATTGCTCAGCACGCGATACGGCGATAGCTCGTCAAGCGGCTTCCCTTTCGGTGCGCTAGACACTTGGGCGATCGTGACACGGATACTGGCTTCGATGCCATTCAGCAAAGAGGACACGCCGGGAACGTAGTACTCGTTACGGATCGCATCCAAGCCTTGCACGAAGAACCAGTGGAATTCCGCTGCGCATAGCGTCTCAAAGAAATGATTTCGCTCCAATGCCCAACCAGTATTCTTCGAAAAGTGATCGATGATGTGTTGAGCGTGAGATTGATCCATCTTGCGGCCTAACATTTGACATGAGCAGCGGCTGGAGGCAGGCATAGCTTGCCGGAAGACGCCCGCTCGATGGAAGTGTTGGGCGTCATTGGCTGCGCAGCTTGGTTGGTCCGAAGAAGCCGATGATGCGCTCAAGCTTACAGCCGTCAGCAGACAGAAAAGTAAGATCAATGCCCTCGGTCAGAACGTTGCCGCTGGCCTCGATGGCTTGCCAAGCAAACCTGCCTACACCATGATGTTCATCGAGCTCACTGGTACGCACCACCTTTGAACCTGGCCGCCTAGCCTGGACTTTGGCGATGTGAGCCAGGAGCTCAGTTGCGCCGATCGCATGGACTGTGGGATCGGTGTAGCTAGCGCCTTCAGCCCAGACGGTGTCAAGCAGATCTGCCCTGCGGCTCTCGTCTTGCTCGCTCCACGCTTCGCAATAGCGGTCGATTAACGCCGTGAAATTCAAGGGAACCTCAGATTTGGCGGTGGGTTTCATAACACTCAACATTCGAGGTGAGTGGGCGACGACGGCAGGACGCCAAGCCCAGGCTGGCGAAAATATACCGCGTACCGCCAGACCGGGCCTGCTAGCCTGCCGATGGCGCTCCGCTTGAGCGATGTGTTAGGCCGCATGTTCGACCGTGCCGTCTGCATATTCAATTCGATGAAGCGCATATGCAGACTTGCCTTTGTCATAGAAGACAACCATTCGGCGAACCCCAATCTCGCTGCTCTTTCTATCCTGGCCTAAGAAATCGACAACTACTTGTAGGCCCGTGGCAATAGCCTCGCTGCTCAGGCACTTCGCTTCTGAACCACGTTCAGGAAGGAACCTGATTTCAATTGTTGCATCTCGAAAGATCACCTGCTGAACAATTTCAGCTCCAACACCTTTTGGTTGTAGCTTGGATAGGTATAGATCGAGAAGTTGATCTATGCGTGGTGCAATCTTCCGCTTGTACGCGTCGTCCCAGATGGGTGAGATGACAAAAGTGAGAAGACTTCCAAAGATAACACCCCACTGGAATTCTTCTGCACCCTTGCGAATCCACTTTCCAACACCAAGGGCGGGTATCGCGGAGAGTTCGCGAATAATTTTCTCGTCTGTGTAGTAAGGGTATGCGATTAGTAGCCGAGCATCGGCCTCTTCCGGCTCGTGAATCATCTCGACGCCAGAGATGCTGAACCCGCCGTAGTCCCCCAGCGGAATTCCATCTTCAATGTGGACATCAGCAACAAGAACCCATTCTCCTGGGTTCTTGTAGTCAGGCTCGACCCTGTAGTTCTCTACGTACCCAACCGTGGGACGAGACATGTCGTGGTTGTCGTGAAGAGGCTGCCTGCTACCCTTCAGCGCACTGGCGTACTTATCTAGGAACGCCTTGGAGAGACGCTCACCGAGTCTGTCGACGTTCGTACTTGCAACGCGCTGGGCAAGGATAGTGTGCATGTATGCGGCCTAACGTTTGAATTCAACAGCCTACGCGGCTTTTCGGGCAGGTTCGGTGGAATGAGTGGTTAGCCATTGTGCTGGGACAGAGGAACAAATACGCCAGCATGTTTATCGATGTTGTAGGAGACACCGCCGCCGAATTTGTAATCTTCGATGTGTGCTCGGAGTTCGGAGGAATCTGATTCGTAGAGCGTGAATCGGTACTTCCTGCTAAATGATGCCGATCCGGGTTCCTCTTCCACTATCAATTCGGCGACGTACTCACCCGGTTGCCATATGAATAGCTTGTCAAACAGATTCATAAACGGAGTAACCAGATCTGGCTCAGCAACAACTGCATTTTTATCATCTTCGGCTTTAGCGTCGAGCTTTCGACGAATGTCTGCACCGAGCTTGAATTCGGCCTCTCGATAAAGCTTCTCTGTCGCGCGGTCGAAAAGGTTGAGGAAATTCGTTCCGTGAGCCCAAGTGTCGCCGGGTTTCAGTGTGAATGGTACAAAGAGAACAGAGGATTGCGAGGATGGACTCTCAAAGTAGTTCTGTGCGGCAAGATTAGCTAAAGGGCTGTTGTCACGAGCGAGAACAATCCTAAGAGAGCGAATGCGCAGTTCTCTACCGCCAGTATTGCGAACGCTAACGAACATGCCTACATTTGGGTTGCCGACTTTGTGAGTTACTTGAATTCGACTATGGACTTCGACTTCAAGGCGACGGGGACGGAACCAAAGAACTACAGGGGGTAGTTGGGACAGAAAGAGTGCGAGGCCCGCAACCACCGCAGCCCAGAACTGCCAGTCGAGGTACAGCGGTGTTGGAGTAGGCGGCATAGAGTTTCCGTTGATGGCTAGCGTGGAATTAACCGGTTGGAGCGGTTTGATTGCGCCAGTCCGAGTTGAATGAAGGGATAGGTTACTGTAAGCATGCTTGAAGATTGATCGCGCGCTGTGGTCCAGGTAAATGCGACCAGTCTCCTCGACCGAAGCGATATAAATCAGCTTGAATCATTTGAAATTGCTGATTCGATATCATTCTGCGAGAGACGATAGTTTGAATCGCCAAACAGTCAGCCTCCTGCTCCATATTCAAAACCATTCTGCCAAGTGTGTGCCCCAAAACATGATGCGCGCATTCGTGCATTTGAAAGAAAAGCCGCGTCGGAGGTGAAGTATTCGCAAGAACATGCGGGTTGAAAAAAATTACAGGTGCACCATTCGGCAGCAGGCTCGCTTGTGCGATATCGTTTATCTTATAGTTCGCAATTTCGGCGACTGGAATCCCTCTTGGATCGACGCACTGAGCGCTTGCTGATGTGCAAGCAACTAACATGCAGACTGTGATAAGAAAATAACGCATTTCTGTCCTCCTATTAAAAGTAAAAGGAACCTAACGTTCGAGGTGATGCGAGGGGTTAGGCCTCACGGCGCGGGCGCCCCGCCTGCTGCCGGTGGATCAACGAGAACTTCTATACGCGGCCACGTCGCCTTCCATCGTTTACTAGCAGCTCGATCCAGGATTCGTTGCGGACTTGCCCGAAAGTGTGGAGTCGGACGAACTAGCAGTCTGAACAAGTCTGACGAGCCGTGGGGTACGATGATTTCAATTTTTCCGGCTTGGGATAAGCGAGCGGCAATGGCTGTCGCGGTCTCAGGCCACTTTCCAACGGCATCTTTGAGATCAAGGTATGGCTGGTCGCCATTGCCGACGTGCATACGAGCCTGATTCTTAACCGACCAAGCAGTGTTCTGCGATGCGGCCCGCAAACGTGCCTCAATCTGAAGGTCGTGGTCCTTGATTGCCGACAATTGATCGAAGTAGACAACGTCAACGTCATCAACTGGAGTCGCATTGCGGAAGCCGTGGAGGTAGTCCCAAATCAAGTTACGAACTACGCCTCCACCAAGGTACAAGCGATTGTCGGTTTGGCGAAGGGTCTGAAGTATTCGCATCGTGTCCGCAGACCGATGTATCAAAGCCAGCATGGTTTGTTCGCGCTGTGCTTCATCGAAGAGCGATTGCGGTGTCAAAGTCAGATGAGACGCTCTCTTTTCTTTGGCCTGGATGTCTCCCTTCGCCTTGACATAGTCCCGATCGGAGTTGGCTGGGAGAATACGCGTGATTGACTCGTAGTCAAGTCGGACGCGGGACATGTCGTCCTGGGTAAGAATCGTCTGTCCAGTTTCTTCTCGGCTGAGTAAATCCTCGGCTCGATTAATGAAGGCAGTCAAGTCAACAATGGCTCTCTCCGCGTCGTTTTGTTCTTTGCCTAAGTGGAACACCATATGCAAAGTCGCCAGCACGAAAAGTACGAAGACGAGAAGATTCATGCAAAACTCTACCTGAGTGGCGTCCGCAGATAAGAACCAATTGATGTAGGTCTTTATCTTGTCGCTACCGGAGAAGGCGACAAATCCCAAGAATGATGTCAGAACCACGGTTAAGACGCTCTGCGCACTATTGATGCGTCGAAAATTCTGCGCGCGGTTCGACATGATCTGCCGAAGAATCTTTGCGCGATAGACGTATTCGATGATGCGGTCCATGGGTGGGGATTGTGACGCCTAACGTTTGAATTCAGCGGCTGCCGAAGGCGGTCCGCTGTAATGAATTGTTAGACATTGCCTTGCAACGAAGCGAATCTTATTCGGGTAGATGGCACACCGCCTCAATGCTGTTTCCCTCAGGGTCGATAACGAACGCGCCGTAGTAATTGGGATGGTATTGAGGCCGCAAACCTGGGGCACCATAATCCTTGCCACCTGCGGCGATAGCGGCATGATAAAACGCATCAACCTGCCCTCGATTCTCGGCCCTCCAGCAAAGATGGCAACTCGTTGTGGCACGAGCCCCTCCGTAAGGTGATGTGCCATCCACAAACCAAACATCAACTTTTTTTCCATCAGGCTCTGTTGCATCTGGGTGAGAGAAGCCAAGCATATTCATTCCATCGTGACTTCCTTCTAAATTCAGGCTATAGCCCAATGGAGCCAAGGTTGCGGTGTAGAACGCTTTGGTGCGCGCAATGTCACTAACGCGAAAGGTCATGTGATCAAGCATTGTGTTTTCCTCAAAAGGTAAGGTAGGTTGAAAAAAGGTCTAACGTGATGTAGACCGCAAAACTCGGTGGATACATCTGGGCACAGTCGATACATCTTTTGAATGAAATGGCTGCAAACAGCTTACACACTGGCTTTCTCGCGAATATGTTGTTTGAACGTACAGGTATAAATTTGTCATGAAACCCTCCAGTCCTGTTTTGCAGTCCGCCCGCTTGCTGGATCAATTGCGGGAGTGCTTGCGTTGTAGGCACTATAGCCTCAATACAGATAAATATTACGTCTATTAGGTTCTTTTTTTCTTTGGTCAGGCCGTGGTGGTGGCACTGTTGGCGGGCATCGTCAAGCCTGTGTCTTTGTGCACCTTGCGCATGTCAGATGAAGCATTATTTGCACGGCGAGCGCTATAGCCCGGCCATAGCCGACGTTGTGCAAGCATGGAGGCGAGGCCGGGCTGTGGCGCTCGCCAAACCAAAACATTCGCTGAAATGTGGCGCTCGCCAAACCAAAACATTCGCAGAAATGTGGCGCTCGCCAAACCAAAACATTCGCAGAACTATTGCGCCCGCCGTCCTAGAAAACGCAAGTGGCTATAAAGCTCACATCCCCTTAAGCGCCGTCTTCTCCAACCCCGCTTTCCGGCAATCGTCTATGTACTGACGAATCACGTCCTGAAAATTCGCATCCGGCTGCAAACCCAAACGCGGCGCGCGCAAAGCCTTGGCACCCTTGGGCCAGTTGGCCACGATGTTGGCAATCCGCTCATCCCGCTGAAATTTCACACGGGCCCGCACTGCCGGACCGGCCACGGCTTCCAAGGCATCCAGCATCTCTTGCACGGTCACGTTCAAGGCTGGTAGGTTCATCGCGCTACGCCCTTGGAACTCTTCTGCGCTGGCTTCATAAATTGCAATCAAACTTTTTACGGTCAAACCGGGCGAGCACACCGGGTGCGACACATTCGCATCCACCGGGCAAATCGATTCTTCGCCGGCCAGCGGTTCGCGCAGAATGCCGCTGAAAAATGAAGACGCTGCGCCATTGGGTTTGCCGGGTCGCACGCTGACCGACATCAGGCGCGCGCTGCGGCCATCGATGAAACCCTTGCGACTGAAGTCGGCCACCATGTATTCGCACATCAGTTTTTGTGAACCGTAAGAGGTTTGCGGCGTGGTGAAGGTGTCGTCGGTGACCACATCAGGGAGAGGATGCGCAGGGTCAGGACCGTAGACCGCTACCGAGCTGCTGAACAACACACGTGGCTTGTTGCCTGCGGCGCGCAGTGCGTCCAGCAAAGCGCGGGTGCTGTCCAAATTGGAACGCATGCCCAGATCGAAATCGGCTTCGCATTCGCCGGAAACCGCTGAAGCCAAGTGAAACACGCCGTCAAATTTTCGCGCCACAAAACCGGCGCACTGGTCCAGCAAAGGACCGGTCAACACTTCGACGCGCGGGTCGGCAGCCAGATCGGCAGGCGCGGTAAACTGGTCGGCCAGCACCAGTTGCGTCAGTTTGCCGCCGCAGAGTTCGCCCTTTGCCAGCAGTTCGCGCGCCAGTCTGGCACCTAAAAATCCTGCTCCACCTGTGATCAATAGCTTCATGTGAGTTCCCTAGTTGGTTGAATGGCAAAAGCATAGCCTTAAATGTCAGCCATTATCCTGCGAGCTGTAACGGGTAAGACCTTATGACTTGCGCACAGGCCAGGGCCTATGCTAATGCGTTGCAGCGCTATTGCGCAGATCCACATTGCGGAGTTTTACATGGCGAGCGTCAACATCGGTCAAGTACACAAGTACTTTGGCCGGACCCACATCATCAAAGGTGTCAGCGTAGACATTGCCGATGGTGAGTTTTGTGTACTCGTCGGCCCCTCGGGTTGCGGCAAATCCACTTTATTGCGCATGATTGCCGGTCTGGAGGAAATCTCCGGCGGCGACATTCACATCGGCGACAAACTCGTCAACCAAATGCCGCCCAAAGAGCGCGACATCGCCATGGTGTTCCAAAACTACGCGCTTTACCCGCACATGACGGTGCGCGACAACATGGCTTTTTCTTTGCTGCTGGCCAAACAACCAGCCGCCAAAATCGCCGAGCGTGTGGACATCGCCGCCGGTATTCTGGGTTTGCACGCTTTGCTCG
Source organism: Bordetella parapertussis (assembly GCA_945901125.1). Classification (GTDB taxonomy): domain Bacteria; phylum Pseudomonadota; class Gammaproteobacteria; order Burkholderiales; family Burkholderiaceae_C; genus Limnohabitans. The sequence goes on along the minus strand of CAMDKD010000005.1, from coordinate 13,949 downwards.
ACCGTTTTCCGCGCCAGCTCTCAGGCGGTCAGCGCCAGCGCGTCGCCATGGGCCGCGCCATCGTGCGCGATCCGCAGGTGTTTTTGTTTGACGAGCCCTTGTCCAACCTGGACGCCAAGCTGCGCGTGTCCATGCGCACCGAAATCAAAGAACTGCACCAGCGTTTGAAAACCACGTCCATTTACGTCACGCACGACCAGATCGAAGCCATGACCATGGCCGACAAAATCGTCGTCATGCGCGACGGCGTGGTCGAGCAAACCGGCAGCCCGCTGGACTTGTACGACCACCCGGCCAACCAGTTTGTCGCCGGTTTCATAGGTTCGCCTTCCATGAATTTCCTGCCCGGCGTGGTGCGCGGCGACCAGGTCGCATTGAGTGACGGCAGTTTGCTGCCAATGCCTGTGCATGCGCGCGCCGCCGAGGGCCACAGCGTGGTTTACGGCATTCGTCCCGAGCATTTAGACATTGCAGCTGAAGGCAAAGGCTTGGCCACCGAAGTGGTGGTGGTTGAACCCACCGGTGCCGACACGCAAGTGTTCACCAAAATCGCCGGCGTTGAAGTCACCTCGGTGTTTCGTGAACGCCATGCATTCACCCCCGGCAGCACCATCCGTTTACAGCCCGATGCCGGCCGCGCCCATTTGTTTGACGCCGCCAGCGGTCAAGCACTGTCAGCCTGAAACCCCTCAAGCCTGGAGACACCATGACCGATACCAACCGTCGCCAATTCATCCAATCCACCGGTATTGCCACCGGTGCTGCCGCGGTTGCTCCCATGTTGTGGAGCTCCAATGCGCAGGCGCAATGGACCAATGTGCCCGAAAAAGACGCCAAGCTTCGCGTGTTGCGATGGAGTCGTTTTGTGCAAGGCGAGTTCGACGCGTACATGGTGAACGTGAAAAAGTTCACTGAAAAAACCGGCATCGAAGTGCGGGTAGACACCGAGGGCTGGGAAGACATACGGCCCAAAGCTGCGGTGGCCGCCAACACCGGTGCAGGCGCTGACATTATTTTGTCGACCAATGACGATGCCAATCTCTACCCGGACAAGCTGGTCGATGTGACCGACTTGTGCACCTACCTGGGCAACAAATACGGCGGCTGGTATCCCTCGTGCGAAACCTATTTGCGCCCCGACGGCAAAAAGTGGATAGGCGTGCCGCTGGGCGCCAGCGGCGCCATCATGGTCTACCGCCAAAGCATGTTGAAAGCAGCAGGCTTCACCAGCTTTCCCAAAGACGTGGCCGGCTTTTTGAAAATGTTCCAAGCACTGCATGCCAAGGGCACGCCAGGCGGCATGTCACTGGGCAACGCCACCGGCGACAGCGGTTGGACGCATTGGCTTATTTGGGCTTTCGGTGGCTCCATCGTCGACAAAAACAACAAGGTCATCATCAACAGCCCCGAAACCGTCAAAGCGCTGGAGTACGCCCGCGAGCTCTACAAAACCTTCATTCCCGGCACCTTGTCTTGGCTGGACCCGAACAACAACAAAGCGTTTTTAGACAGCCAACTCAGCGTCACCAACAACGGTATTTCCATTTACTACGCCGCCAAAAATTCGGACAACCCTGCCGTCAAAGCCATTGCCGCAGACATTCAACACGCGCCCTTCCCCGTCGGGCCGGTCGGCATTCCGACTGAATACCATTTGTTCTTTAACCAAATGATTTTCAAGTACACCAAGTACCCGAACGCGGCCAAAGAATTTTTACGCTTCATGATGGAAGCCGAGCAATACGACGCTTGGCTGAAAGGCGGCGGCGGCTATGTGTCGCACCCGCTGGCGGCCTATGCGAAAAACCCGGTCTGGACCGCCGACCCGAAAACAACGCCTTACCGCGACTCGGCCAAAAACATGCGCCCCTCGGGCTACGCCGGTCACTTGGGCTACGCCTCGGCTGGTGCCATGGCTGACTTCATTGTCAGCAACATGGTGGCCGAAGCCGGCTCCGGTTCTAAAACCCCGGCTGAATCCGCCCAACGTGCACAAAAACGCGCCGAGCGTTACTACAAATCCTGATGCTGAGCAAACTCCAAAACAGCCGCAACGGCCTGGGCCTGGTGTTCATGGCGCCGGCCACGCTGTTGCTGATTCTTTTCCTGACCTACCCGCTGGTTTTGGGTATTTGGCTGGGATTCACCGACACCAAAATCGGGCGCGGCGGCGAATTTGTCGGCCTGGAAAACTACGAGTTTTTATGGGAAGACTCAGTCACCAGGTTGGCCTTGTTCAATACCCTTTTCTATACCTTCATCGCCAGTGTGTTGAAGTTTTTCTTAGGCCTGTGGCTGGCGGTGTTGCTGAATGAAAAACTGCCTTACAAAACTTTTTTCCGCTCGGTCATTTTGCTGCCTTACATCGTGCCCACGGCGTTGTCGGCGCTGGCCTTTTGGTGGCTGTACGACGCGCAGTTCTCCATCATCAGTTGGATATTGATGAAGCTGGGCTGGATTGACCACTACATCGATTTTCTGGGCGACCCGTGGAACGCACGCTTCTCGGTGCTGGCCGCCAACGTCTGGCGCGGCGTGCCGTTTGTTGCCATCACCTTGCTCGCCGGTTTGCAAACTATTTCACCTTCGCTTTACGAAGCCGCCGCGATTGACGGCGCCACGGCCTGGCAGCGCTTCAAACACATCACGCTACCCTTGCTGACGCCCATGATTGCCGTGGTCATGACCTTCTCGGTGCTGTTCACGTTCACCGACTTTCAACTGATTTACGTCATCACGCGCGGCGGCCCGTTGAACGCCACGCATTTGATGGCCACGCTGTCGTTCCAGCGCGCTATTTCCGGCGGCGCACTCGGCGAAGGCGCGGCGATTGCCATTGCCATGGTGCCGTTTTTGCTGGCCGCCATTTTGTTCAGTTACTTCGGGTTGCAACGCCGCGCCTGGCAACAAGGGGGCAGCGACGCATGAGCGCCACAGAAGAAGACGACAGCCAAGGCATGTCCTACCTGGACACGGTGCGCAGCCGTTGGGTCACGGTGTACATACCGCTGGGCATTTTTGTGTTCGTGCTGCTGTTTCCGTTTTACTGGATGGTCATCACTTCGGTGAAACCGAACAACGAATTGTTGTCGCGTGACGGCAATCCGTTTTGGGTGATCCAACCCACGCTCGAGCATTTCCACAAACTGCTGTTCAAAACCGCTTACCCGGAATGGTTGTGGAACACGGTGTTTATCTCAGTCATTGCCACCGTGGTGTCGTTGATGTGCTCGGTACTGGCGGCCTACGCCATCGAACGCTTGCGCTTCAAAGGCTCGCGCCAAGTGGGCTTAGGGATTTTTCTGGCCTATTTGGTGCCGCCGTCTATTTTATTCATCCCCTTGTCTACCATTGTGTTCAAGTTGGGTTTGTTTGACACACGCTGGGCGCTGATACTCACCTACCCGACATTCCTGATTCCGTTTTGCACCTGGCTGCTCATGGGCTATTTCCGCTCTATTCCGTTTGAGCTGGAAGAATGCGCGTTGATCGACGGCGCCACCCGGTTTGAAATCCTCTGGAAAATCATCCTGCCGCTGTCGGTGCCGGGCTTGATATCCGCAGGTATTTTTGCGTTCACCTTGTCGTGGAACGAGTTCATTTACGCCCTCACTTTCATCTCGTCTTCCGAGGTGAAAACCGTGCCCGTGGGCGTGGTCACCGAACTGGTCGAAGGCGATGTCTACCACTGGGGCTCGCTCATGGCCGGTGCCTTGCTGGGCTCGCTGCCCGTGGCGGTGCTGTATTCGTTTTTCGTCGAACATTACGTCTCCGGCATGACCGGCGCGGTCAAGGAATAAGATCAAAGCCTGTTTATCTCCCAAAAGGCTTTATGAACACACCGTCACTTGCCGATATGCGCAAGAACTACCAGCAGGCTGAACTGCTGGAATCCAACGCAGCCAAACACCCCTTAGAACAATTCACGCTCTGGCTGAACCAGGCGCTGGAAGCAGAAATTCCTGAGCCCAACGCCATGACGCTGGCCACCGTGGCCTCGGACCTGCGCCCGAGCACGCGCATTGTGCTGATCAAAGGCTATGACGAGCAAGGCATTGTCTGGTTCACCAACTACGACAGCCGCAAAGGCCGTGAACTGGCGGGTAACCCGTTTGCCGCGCTGCAATTTCATTGGGTCGAGTTGGAACGCGTGGTGCGCATTGAAGGCCGTGTGGAAAAAATCAGCGAGGCTGACAGCGACACTTACTACCACTCACGCCCGCTGGCGTCGCGCATAGGCGCTTGGGCCAGTCCGCAAAGCCAAACCATTGGTTCACGCGAATGGTTGCAAGATGAGTTGAAAAACTATGCGGATAAGTTTCAACAAGAACCGCCGCGCCCGCCGCACTGGGGCGGTTACAGGCTGGTGCCTGACGATTGGGAATTCTGGCAAGGCGGCGGCGCACGCCTGCACGACCGCTTGCAATACCGCAAGCAACAAGACCAATGGGTGATGAAGCGCTTAGCCCCTTGAGCAGCCGTTCAGGGCTTAAGCCATTCGCTGTAATGCTGGGCTGATTTACGCACCTTGGGCGCGACCACAAAGGTGCAATAGCCTTGATCGGGGTTGTTCACAAAGTAATTCTGGTGGTAGTCCTCAGCTGGCCAATAGTGCGCCAGCGGAAACACCTCGGTGACGATATTGCGTTGATAGTCGCCGTTGCTGGTGACTTCGGCAATGAACTGCGTGGCCGTCACCTGGTCGGCCTTGTCGGTGTAGTAAATGCCGCTGCGGTATTGCGTGCCCGTGTCGTTGCCTTGGCGGTTCAAGCTGGTCGGGTCGTGCATGTCAAAAAATACTTCCAGCAGTTGGCGCAGTGAGATGACATCCCGGTCGTAGCTGATTTGCACCACTTCGTTAAAGCCGGTGTCGCCCCGGCAAACTTGCTCGTAAGTAGGACGCGCGGGCTTTAAACCGTTGCAATAGCCGGACTCGACGCTGATGACGCCGCGCAGGCGCTGAAATACCGCCTCGGTACACCAGAAACAGCCGCCGCCCAATGTGATATTGACATTATTCATGCAAGGATCTTAGCGATACAGCGCTGAATTCATGTGAATGTGGCGTGAATCCCCTCTGCCAGCGGTGTTGACGGCTATGGGACACTCAGGGCCATGTTCTCCATAGGCCCGCTCAAACCTGTACTCACAGCCCTGCTTTTGCCGCCAGGTGGTCCTTTGCTGCTGATTTTTCTGGCCGGTCTGTTGGCGCGCAGGTTTCTGCGGACGGCCCGGGCGGTGGTGTTGGTCAGCAGCCTGGCAATGTGGCTGCTGGCCTGCGATGCCACGGCCTTCGGTTTGAACTGGCTGCTGCTGAGCACTTATGCGCCAGTCAGCGCGGAACAAGAAGCCAAGGCGCAAGCCATCGTGGTGCTGGGCGGCGGCGTGGATCAGTTTGCGCCCGAGTACGGCGACGGCGGCGAAGAACTGGCCGATGCGGCTTACAAACGGCTGGCCTATGCCGCATATCTGGCAAAACGGTCACAGTTGCCCGTGATGTATGCGGGCGGCAAAGGTTGGGCTGCCGCAGACGCGCAGTTGCACAGCGAGGCCGAGGTTGCAGCCCACACCATGCAGCGGGATTTCGGTTTGCAGATTCAATGGCAGGACAAAGATTCGCGCGACACCCGCGAGAACGCTTTGCGCGCCTTCGAGGTTTTGTCGCCACTTGGCAAAAAGCGCATCTTGCTGGTGACCCACGACTGGCACATGCAGCGCAGCTTGCGCAATTTTCAGCAAGCGGGGTTTGAGGTGACGCCCGCGCCCATGGGCTATTTACAGCCGCCGGTGAACATACCTATCGACTACCTGCCGACGGCCAACGGACTGAGGCACAGCTATTGGGTGCTGCGGGAGTGGTTGGGCTTGGTGATGACTTAATGGCTAGCGTTTATATAAACTCCAAAGCAGTTCTGAGCCTTTGAGATGTTGACGGCAATCCTGCGACCTCTAGTGCCTGTGCAAATTCTTCAGGACTTGAATGAGGTTTTCTGCGACGCAATCGCATATGTTTGAAAGCGGTAATGGCATTCATGGGGTCTAAATCCCAACGGTTGCTGATGAAAGTGTCCGGGTCAACCGCTTCGATGCCGTATTTGCGCAAGACGGGAGCGGGAAAATCCTTCAGGTTGGAAGTCACTATGCATTCTGCATGGCCTGCAATTGCAGCCGCCAAAACATGGCAATCATTTGAATCAGGCAATAACAAGCCTGATACCAACTCCCTCCAAGCAGATTCATCTACCTCCCAATCTGGAATGGCCTCACGCATGCTGTCTCTGCGAACACTAAGTTTGCCCACTAGATCTGGCCGCTTATGCTCCAAAGACTGCATCCACTCTGTTTCGATCTTTGTAGTCCATTTGGCAGCAAAAAAACCAGCTGTAGCCAAACTCAATAATGCATCGGCCATGGCAATCGGATAGAGAACACATGCGTCTAGCAAAGCCGTATATCTGGCGTAACCGTCCATCAATAATCTAATCCCAACTCGTGTGCGTTTTGAGCCATGCGATCCAATGCTCCTGATTGAGTAGCGCGCATTTTTTGAGCGTAAGCCAGTAAATCCTCAAATGTGATGCGTCGGTGTGAGCCAACTTTTCTATGAGGCAATCGACCGGCATCCATTTCTTTGATGACAAACGGTCGCGACACATTTAAAAAATGGGCTGCTTCAACAGTGGTGAATTCCTGCTCTGTCGGCATCAACACGATAGGTCGCCCGTCACTCATTGCCCCCAATATTTGACCAATCAGTTTCAATGCTGACGGCGGCAACTCAACCTCTGGATACTCACCCGTATCTGTGGTCAGCGTCATGACTGCTGCCGTGGAGTGGTCAAGCGAAGCCATGATGCAACGCTGTGCAACACGGGCCATCTCCTTGTCTTTGGCATTTAAGGGTAACGGTGATACCTCATGAATCCTATCGACGGTACGCATGGTGTGTCCTCTCTTGTTGTCATAGTCAAGCAATGTCTGTTCGCTTTTTAGTACGTTCGTCAATCATACGACAAGTGCAATAAATGAAACAAGCGAATTAAATGCCCGAAACTTGATTTGCGGTTGCGGGAGTGGTTGGGGTTGGTGAAGAATTAAATTTAGTCAACGTGCCAATGAAAGCGTGAGATACAGGCGCATCTGCTTCAAATCTATGGACACGAGGTCTCACCCGCGCTGATATCGACCATCACCGATGAGCTCATGGCCGAGGCACAGGAGTGGCAGAGCCGGGCGCTGGAGCCCATGTGGGGTTTTTTGGTTGATGGTTTCAATCCACGCCCCTGCATAAGGGGCGACTTTTATTTCCGCATCAAATATTTGCCGATAAATTAGTTTCAATCCACGCCCCTGCATGAGGGGCGACTCGGTTTCGGTGTCGTAGGCCCATTGTTGAATTGCACCGCAAAGTGAGCCACTATTTGCAACCAAAATTGAGCCGCTAGTTTTAAAAAATTTGGTCTACTCGGTTGTGGATAAGTTTAGCTGTTCTATGTTTTTTACTCCTTTCATTTTTGATTTCTTCAACTGCTGAGAGCTTGTCTGAGATTGTTTAAATCGCCAACTCGCATTGCCAGTTTCAACGATGTGACAGCGATGCGTCAGGCGGTCCAACAGTGCCGTGGTCATCTTGGCATCTCCAAACACATTGGCCCATTCAGAGAAGTTCAGGTTGGTCGTAATCACCACACTGGTACGCTCATAAAGCTTGGACAACAAATGAAACAGCAGTGCGCCCCCAGACTGCGTAAATGGCAAGTACCCCATTTCGTCTAGAACAACCAAGTCCGCGTACATCAAGCGGTGTGCCATTTGGCCGTGTTTGTTTTGTGCTTTCTCAAGCTCCAGCGCAATGACCAACTCCACTGTTGAGAAGAAGCGAACCCGCTTGCCCTTGGCCTTGACAGCTTGAATGCCAAGGCTGGTGGCAAGATGTGTTTTGCCAGTGCCGGGGCCGCCTACAAACACCACGTTTTGCGCAGTGTCCATGAACTGCAACTCATGCAACTGCTTGACCAGCGCTTCATCCACGTGCGCTTGCTCAAACTCAAAGCCCACAAGGTCGCGGTGCGCGGGGAACCGTGCAGCTTTCATTTGATAGGCCATGGAGCGAACTTCCCGATGCGCAGTCTCAGACTTGATCAACTGGTGCAGCACCATCTCATGGTCCAGCGTCTTCATTCTGGCGGTGCCCACAACCTCTGGCCAAGCGCTGGCCATGCCGTGAAGGCCCAAAGACTTGAGTCCATCAATCACATCGCTCATGAGTCGATCTCCTGCTCGCGTCTGAGCGCGTCGTAGCGCTCAAGGTTGGCCTGGGCCGGTGTATTCAAGTGCAGTGTTGTTTGAATTTGAAGACGCTCCAGTGTTGGCTCCTTGAGTCTGCCCAGCACATTCAGAATGTGCTGGGCGCTCACGCGCCCGGCCTGCAATGCCAACTCGGTTGCCACCAAAACCGCCTCAAGTCCGTGCAAATTCACGGCCCCCAATACTTGTGCCATCACCCGGTCACCACCGGGGTGTTTGAGGAGTTGGCGCTGTAGCTCTTGCAAGGGAGCGGGCATCTCTTTGAATGGTGCGCCGTTGCGCAGTGCACCGGGCTTGCGCTGGATCAGCTCAATGTAGTGCTGCCAGTCGTAAATGGTCTGATCACGCTCAAAGCTGCGGGCCAGTCTCACGAGGCTACCGTCTTGAGCTACCACCAACAAAGTATCTGGGTATACACGCAAGCTCACCATCTGATTGACCCACTCACACGGTACGCTGTAGCGATTGCGCTGGTAGGTAATCAACGATGTAGACGTGACCCGCACAGAATGCTCCACATAGCCGTCAAAGGGACGGGGGCATGGCATCAAACGTGTGGCCTCGTCTTGCCACACATCGGCAATCGAAAGCTCTGGCCACTGGGGATGGGTCAACACGTTCCAAGAGACTTTGCATGCGATTTGAAGCCAATCATTGAGCTCTGCCAAGCTGGCCCAGTGCCGCTCGCTCGCTTCGCGCATAACGCCGCGTCGCCTGTCTTGCACGTTCTTCTCTACGATGCCTTTCTCCCAGCCCGCTGCTCGGTTGCAGAACTCGTGCTCAAACAAGTAGTGGCCCGTCATCGATTCAAAGCGGGCGTTGACGGTGCGCTCTTTGCCGTGCCCCACTTTGTCGACCGCCGTTCTCATGTTGTCGTAGATGCCGCGCCTTGGCACACCACCAAAAACAGCAAAGCCTTTGGCGTGTGCATCGAACAGCATCTCGTGGGTTTGGGTGAAGTAGGCCACCAGCAAGAACGCTCGGCTGGCGGCCAGTTTGATGTGGGCCACGTCAAGGCGCCTTCTCAAACCGCCAATGACCAAGTACTCACAGCTCCAATCAAATTGGAACGCTTCGCCCAGCTCAAAGTGCATGGGCACAAAGCCTGTACTCCGGGGCTGGCTTTGCTGCTCGCGCCAAGCCTTGGCAAAGCGGTAGACGGTTGTGCTGCTGCCCGAGTACCCCATAGCCTGCAATGCTTCAAACAAAGCCTTGACACCACGGCGCTCGCGTTTATTTCGATAACTGTCGGCCTTAAGCCACGTAAGCAATTGATCCTTGAATGCATCCAGCACGCCAGGCGGTCCCTGGCGCTTTGGATATCTTGGCTCGGTCATCTCAGGCTCTTGCAGCCACCGAGTTGCGGTGTTGCGAGAGATGCCAAGCTGGCGGCTAGCTTGCCGCATGGAGACCTTGTCGCGAAGGACAAGTCTGCGTAATTTGCTCAAAGTTCCCACGTTGATCACTCCTTGCCCATCCTTGCTCAAAAATTAAGCAGGATAGGCGATTGGGGTGGCTCAAAATTGGATGCAAATTCTCTTCAAAGTGGCTCAGATTTGGATGCCATTCAACAGATGAGCACCAACACCCGCGCCGACGGGCGGTTTCACAGCAACTGGCTGAACATGATTTACCCGCGCCTCTTGGTGGCGCGTCAACTGCTGCGGGAAGACGGCGTGATATTTGTGTCCATCGACGACAACGAAGTGACGCACTTGCGGAAGGTGATGGATGAGGTTTTTGGGGAGGCGAATTTTGTTGCTTGCATTGTTTGGGAAAAGACGCGAAAGAACGATGCACGGTTTTTTTCAACTGGCCACGAGTACATGCTTCTTTATGCCAAGAACCTTGAGCACTTGAAAGAACTGGGCGTGCTTTGGCGTGATGTAAAACCCGGAGCGCCTGAAATCATTGCCGAGTGGCGATCCATCAAGGCCAGAGTGGGCGAAACCAACTTTGACGCGCAACAGGAAGAGTTGCGTAGTTGGTACCAGCAGCTTGCGAAAACACACCCATCGAAAAAATTAAGCCGATATAAATCTGTTGACAAATGGGGGCCTTGGCGTGATGGTGATTTATCTTGGCCAGGTGAAGATGGAGAGAACTTTCAGGATGTTATTCATCCTGTGACAAAGCTACCTTGCAAAATTCCTGAAGGCGGATGGCGATATGACGGAGATGAAATGGACCGCCGGGTTAAAGCTGGACTAATTAAATTTCGATCAGATCACACTCAACCGCCTTTTCGTAAATCACATTTAATCACTCGCCCTGAAGAGCTTGATGCGGATTCGGGAGATCAGGGTGACGAAGAGCAGACAGCCATTCAAGTGCTTGGCACATATCTGTACAGACAAGCCCAAGTCTCGGTCAAGTTATTGAAAAAAATTTTGGGAGATAAGGCATTCAACAACCCAAAAGATCATGAAATCCTATCTCAATACATCCGCTATGTGATGGCCGACGATCAAGCAGGCATCGTCCTCGACTTCTTTGGAGGCTCTGGATCAACCGCACATGCCGTGCTTGAGATGAACAAAGCGGACAAGGGCAATAGGAAGTTTGTGCTGGTTCAAATTCCTGAAGCTACTGAAGCAAAGAGCATTGCGTACAAGAACGGCTTCAAAAAAATCAGCGACATCACCATTGAACGCGTTAAGCGCGTCATCCAAGGTTATGGCGACAACCCGCAACCCATTGAAGCGGGTTTCAAAGTATTCACCCTAGAGAAAAGCGCCTTCCCGCGTGCCGACTTCGCGCCTGACCCAGACGCCAGCGCCGAGCAAAACCTGAAAGCCCTCAAAGCATTCATCGCACAAAAAGAGACCAACCTGTTCAGCCAGCCAAACGCGCCAGCCGTGCGCGACGAAGTGCTGCTCAAGCGCGGTTTTCAGCTCGACGTGCAGCTAACGCCGGTGACAGAAGTCACCGCCAACCAGCTGTACCGAGCCACCGACCAACAAACCCCACCCCGCCAAGCCATTGTCTGCTTCGACACCAGCCTAGACACCTCCACCCTGGAATGGCTGCGCCAACAAAAAGGCCACCGCGTCATCGTCCTTGAAGCCGCGCTGGACACGACAGCGAAATGGAATCTGCATCACCAGTTGGGTGATGACTTGGTGGTGTTTTGAGGCATGAGCTGGCTGCTTTTTCTGGACGAATCGGGGCATGACCACAAGCACTGCCCATACGAAGTGCGGGGTGGAGTGGCCCTGCATGCGAGCAAGCTATGGCCCTTTGTTCAACGTGTCAAACAAGCTGAATTGGAGGCATTTGGTGCGCGTTTACACGATTACAAAAAAGAACTCAAGGGCAGCAAATTGTTGGACAAAGACCGCTTCAAGTGGGCGGCCCAGGACTCGGAACTCAGTCCAGAGGTCAGGCAGCGCAACTGCCGGGGGTTTTTGACCAAAGGGTTGGAAAAAAAGCCACCGACAAAATTCGAGTTCACAGCCTACGGGCAAGCGTCACTCCTGATGGCTCGCTTGGTGTTTGATGCGCTCAAGGCAATGGATGCCCGCGTTTTTGCTTGCGTCATTCCCGCCAGTGTGATCAAGCCTGCAAAGTATGTGGCTCAAGATTTTTTGCGCAAGGACCATGTATTTTTGTTGGAACGCTACTTTTACTTCCTCGAAAAACAAAATCAGCACGGCTTGCTGGTGATGGATGAAGTTGAAAAGGTGTCGGACCGTCGTTTTGTACGGCAGATGGATAAATACTTTTCGCAGACTGCAACGGGGCGTCACCGGACTTCACGCATCGTTCCGGTGCCCATGTTCGTGGCGTCGGATATGAGCTTGCCGGTGCAGACGGCCGACTTGGTGATTTACTGTATCAATTGGGGCTACCGAAACGAGACGATGGGCTTGTTAGAGCCCACCAGAGAAGACGTGGCTTCCGAGTTCGCGCTCAGGATTGATGAGTTACAGCATCGGGGACAGGGGTATCGCGATGGCCGTGTGTTCAACCAGTGGGGCATTTGCTATGTTCGCAACCCTTACGGAGCAGGCGCGCAGTAGGCGTAAAAAAGGAGATAAAGCCTGCCAAACCACCTCTTGCGAAGCCGCCCGGCGACAGAATCTCCGTTGATAAGTATATGACAGAAAACCCTATCATGAACAAGCACCCCTCCCGCTCCTCCCGCCTCATTGTCGCTATGCACCACGCCGCGCTCACCGCGCTGGCCGCGTCGCCCCATGGGCAGTTGAGCAAAGACCAAATCTTGCAAGCCATCGAGTCCACCGTCGCGCTCGACAAATGGACGCCCAAGCCCCCCGAGGTGCGCATGTCCGCTATCCAAGCCCAGGCCAACCAAGCCTTGGGCTGCCTTGATGATCGAACACAACCTGGGCGTTTCCACCGAACATACCTTTGCACTCAAACGACTGGACACTGACTTTTTTGAAGAGGATTAATTGTCAGTAGGCCCACTAGTGTCCGGAGATTTCCTCAAATAAGCTCATTTGAAGGTTTTCAGCATCGTCAGGCTCTGGTTCAATCGCTTGCAGCAAGTCGGTGAGTGGCGTGGTCTCAAACAATGTCAGGCTCAAAACTTGGAGCATTGAATGCAAAGAAGCTTCGATTTGAAGCCTCTTTTTGATGATGGCAATCAAGACGTAAGCGCATATGGCGATCCAAATTTGCGTCTTCACGGCGTTCACGCTGTTGCCTACGAATGATTTGATTCGCAGGTGTTGTTTGATCCATTTGAAGAACAACTCAACCTGCCATCGACTCTTGTACAGAGCTGCTACTTGAGTGGCAGCTAATTCAAAGTTGTTCGTGACAAATACAAATTCACGCTGCTGAGTTTGATCAAAAAATTCGATCCTGCGCAGTACATGCTGATAGGTCTTGTGGGTAAATTGACCGGTTAGCAAAATGCAGTCATCTGTGAGGATGTTGGCATCCTCAGATGCAGTCATTGCACCAGTGACTTGGTACCTCATTTTGCTCTTTGCGCGAGTGACAAAGAAGGCACCGGCATGTGTGAAGCGAAGCAAGCGTTCAAAGTGTACGTAGGCTCTATCCATCACATAAAAACTGCCCGCTTCCAGAGGGAGAACGTCCAAAAATGAGACATCGCTGACCCTTGACGTTGTGATCAAAGCGAAGGATGGAATATTGCCGCGCAAATCAAGTTGTGTATGCAATTTGACACCTGCACGGCCCTTTGTTGCAGGAGCCCATTCGAATAAACTCAGGCACAAATCAATGGTGGTGGAGTCGATGGCGTAGACCGTTTGAGACAGGTCCGAGCCAAGAGATTGCGAGGCGTAATGTGGCCTGGCGATTCCAATCAAATGCAATGCAAAGTCTTCGAAGATTTGACTGCTGCGTTTCTCGTTTGCATCAGCAAGTGTTGAGCGCGCGATGTTGCCCCGAAAGCCTGCGTGATAAAGCTTAGATCGCTGCCCGTGTAAACAAGTCACGATGTCGCGCAGGCTTGAGCGCGCGGTTAATTGCGCGAACATCATGCACAGAAACTGATCCCAATGAGAAAACGAAAGCGTGGGATAGCGACCTGCGTGGCGAGCAGCAAGGGTGAGGAAAACGGATCTAGGGAGATGCTCGCTAAGTTGAGCGAACACGAGTTTGCCTTGACGCATTCTTGCCTCCCAAAAGGGAGACAGTTTGAA